>CALKGK010000044.1 GCA_938085105.1 uncultured Flavobacteriales bacterium | reverse complement strand
GGTTGCATACGTGTTACGCACCCGTGCGCCGGTCGTCAGCGGAAAAGCAAGCTTTTCCCTGTTACCCCTCGACTTGCATGTGTTAGGCCTGCCGCTAGCGTTCATCCTGAGCCAGGATCAAACTCTCCATTGTAAAAAGTTTAATCTTATTTTTGCCTCAAAATTGACGTTGACTAGGCTGCTGTATCATATCAAAGAACTTATTTTCTCGGCGCTCATTTGCGCTTCGTGTAATTTCGTTTTTTCTAAACGGGTTGCAAAGGTAACTTCTTTTTCTTTTCCTCAAAACTTTTTTCAAAGTTTTTTTCTCTCTCTCACTGTTAACTTCCGACCTTTTAAGAACGCTCGCTTCGCTAGAAGCGGGGCGCAAAGGTAAGAAACTTTTTAATCAACTTGCAAACTAATTTCGAAAAATATTTTTGCTTTGCTTTTCGTCTGTAATGAACGTTGCTTTGTGTTTCAAAAGCGGGTGCAAAGGTATTTAACTTTTCTTTACTCACAAGCCTCAATTGAATTATTTTTCAAATTCTTTTTAAGCTACCATTTCCATCGTTTTAAAGAACGTCCGCTTTGTTTTTCAAAAGCGGGGTGCAAATGTAATGAGTTTTTTAATTCCTGCAAGTTCGATTCGAATTATTTTTCAAATTCTTTTTGAAGCTACCGGACACCATGTTTAAAGAACGTTGCTCTGTGTTTCAAAAGCGGGTGCAAAGGTAGTGACAATTTCTATACTCGCAAGTCTCAATGAAATTAATTTTCAAATTTCTTTTGATGTTACCTCTATACAATGTTTAAAGAACGTTGCTCTGTGTTTCAAAAGCGGGTGCAAAGATAGTGGCTAGTTTCATACCCACAAGCATTCCGCCAACTTATTTTCACCATACTTTTACAAGGACTTGATGTTCAGTTCACAAGCACAAAAAATAAATTACTCCAGGTATGATGATTGTAATATTTCAATGTCTAATATCATCTTATTGACTTCCTCCGTACTGGTTCCATCATAAAAGCCTCGAAGTCTTCCCTCTCTATCTACAAGTACAAAGTTCTCTGTATGTATAAAGTCTTGCATCCCTCCATCTCCTTCATCCAATACAGCAAAGTAACTCTTCCTCGCTAGCTCATATATATGTTGTTTCTCTCCTGTGCATAGGTCCCAACGCTTATCATCTACTTGAAACCGATCAGCATAAGCTCTCAATACAGATACACTGTCGGCTTGTGGTGTTACACTATGTGATATCAATAAAGGTTCTTCTGCTTCACCGTAATAAGTCTGTAAACGAGAAAGCTGCTTACTGAGTTCTGGACAAAGTGTTACGCAGCGCGCAAAGAAGAAATTCGCAACATAGATCTTACCTTTGTACTTGTCTTCTGTGACTACCTCTCCATTTTGATTCACAAGCTCAAAAGGAAGTACGTGATGATCTTGATTGTTCCTCACACTCTCATCCACCAAAGCTGGGTTGATATCTCCGGGTTGGTAAATGGGCAAGGTGCTGTCCTTCTTTAATATAGAATAGGCAACGAACACACTCACGACAAACACTCCAACAAACGCCACCAGGGCCAAATTCATTCGCTTCATTTACTTTCTTTTCTTTTATAACCGCTAATCTCTACGCAAGTTCTCAATTCGCATTGCATTTTGCACTGAGTTCTGCGAGCTTAAAACCTGCGTTTACTCATCTCTTTGCTATCACTCCTCTCCTATTTCTCAAAGACCACTTCTCCCCCAAGTACAGTGTAATGCACTTGTGTGTTCAATAGAAGGCTATCCGGGCAAGTGAGCAAATTCTGATCAAGTACCACGAGGTCCGCAAGCTTTCCTTTCTCCAGTGAACCTTTGTTCTCCTCTTCGAAGTTGGAGATTGCGGCCCAGAGCGTCATTCCTCTAAGGGCTTCATCCCTACTGAGTTTCTCATCAGGTAAGAAACCACCTTTGGGTTCTCCTTGTGCATTGGTTCTGCTCACGGCAGCATAAAAGGTGTTGAGTGGATTGATACCTTCAACGGGAAAATCAGTACCGAGTGCGAGTAGACCGAGTTCTTCTTGCAGCGATTTGTAAGCATAAGCCCTTCGCATTCTGTTTCTTCCCAGTCTTAATTCGGCCCAAGGCATGTCTGATGTAGCATGTGTTGGTTGTACCGATGGTATGATGTTGTAT
The DNA here is from genome assembly GCA_938085105.1 of uncultured Flavobacteriales bacterium. GTDB lineage: Bacteria > Bacteroidota > Bacteroidia > Flavobacteriales_D > Sanyastnellaceae > CALKGK01. The sequence continues at coordinate 88,009 of CALKGK010000044.1, read as the reverse complement.
TCGCTGAAGTACTTCCGGTCCTGCGAACGCAGAACTTGGGCGTGTTCAATTCTCCACCTTCTGTCATTCCCTGGCTCAAGGATATCTGAATAAATGTTTAGCATCAATGCGTTGGCACTGTCTCCGATGCAGTGTGTATTCATTTGAAACCCGGCTTGATACATCTCTTCTGATCTTTGACGAAAGTGCTCGGCACTATCAAGCAAGAAGCCTTGATGCTTCGGTAAGTCTGAATAGGGATCAAACAAACACGCCCCTCTCGATCCCAAAGCTCCGTCTGCATAAAACTTGAATGCGCGAACACTCAACAGGTCACTGAGGATGGGACCTTGAGGCAAAAAGTAATCGATGTTTTCTTGATTATCACTGAGCATTGCATAGATGCGCATCTTCAAATCTCCCGAAGCATGAAGCCTTTGAATGGTCTCGATGTCATTTTTCATCAAACCGGCATCGCTCACTGTGGTCAATCCAACGCTGAAACAATCTTCCTGAGCTCTGATCAGTGCTTGTTTGTCTTGTTCAAAGCTCGCTGCCAAGAGTTGATCATCGACCAGAGCCATGGCATTATCAATTAGGACGCCCGTAAGTTCTCCGTTCTCCATTACGAGTTGCCCGCCGTCAATACTGCTTGTGGCATCCACACCTGCGAGATCTAAGGCTGCTTGATTCACTATGGATGCGTGTCCATCAACACGTGAGAGTACTACAGGATTGTCGGGAAACAGGCTATCCAATGCGTTTTTGTTGGGGAAATTGGTGTTGATCCAATCGTTTTGATCCCATCCTCTTCCTTTGAGGCACTCTCCCGGGGCCAGTTCTGCAGATTTGATCAGCTCTAAAATCTCGTTCCATGATGAAGTACCGGTGAGATCGACTTCGGATTGTACTCTACCATAGGCTAAAAAGTGGCAATGTGCATCGATGAAACCAGGGTAAGCAGGTTTCAACTTGAGGTCAATCATCTGAGGTGCTTTATACCTATTTAATATAGCACGTTCAGCACCTAAATCTAAAATCCGCCCATCTTTGATCGCAATGGCTTGAAAAACTTGGTTGTTTGGGTCGAGTGAATGGATGCTCCCGTTGTGTATAATGAGGTCTACTTCTTCCTTTGCGAAATTGCAGGAAGCTAGTGCAATGATGATTGCAAGGAGTATTGTTTGACGCATCACGATTGTTTTTTCAATAAAGTAGTTGAATTGGCTTGTGCTTTTGGCATGATGAGGATGTCATTCAAGCACACGTGTGGAGGTCTGCTCACAGCAAACCATACTGTTTCTGCGATGTCTTCGGCTTTCAAAGCATCAAAGCCATTGTAAACCGCCCCTGCCTTTTCTTCATCTCCCTTAAAACGCACCAAACTGAACTCCGTTTCTGCGGCGCCCGGGGCAATTTGAGTCACCTTGATGCCATAGGGAAGCAAGTCAATTCTCATAGCTTTGCTCAGTGCATCTACCGCATGTTTGCTCGCACAATAGACATTTCCTCCGGAATACACTTCTTTTCCCGCAATGGAACCAATGTTCACGATATGTCCGTTCTTCGAATTCTTCATAAAGGGGATCACGGCTTTGCTCACATACATGAGTCCTTTGACGTTGGTGTCAATCATGGTGTTCCAGTCTTCACTCAAACCTTGATCGAAACTGCCTTTTCCAAGTGCAAGACCGGCATTATTGATGAGGACATCGATGTTTTGGAGCTCTATTGGGATTTGTGAGATGGCATTTTTCACTTCTTCTTCGTTTCGAACGTCAAAACAGAGTGGTAAAACCTCTACCTGATTCTGCTCTGAAATTGCTTTCGCCAATCGTTCCAAACGTTCTTTTCTTCTTCCCGTAATAATGAGGTTCCAGGATTCCTTTGCAAAAAGATGAGCACAAGCCTCACCAAATCCAGCCGTGGCTCCTGTAATCAATACCGTTTTCTTCATGTTCTAAAAATACGGAGTACTTCCTTTTCTAGGAAGAGGTAGTGAATACTTTATAGACAGCACTTTGTTATCATCCTTAGCGTTTTTCGGGCGGATGGCATCAATTAGCTTTCAGAAATTTGCACGTACAAAAAAGCCTCAATTTGAATTGAGGCTTTCTTTTTAATCTTCTTGTTTCTGAAGTTGATCCTTTCGCTTCCCTCGAAAGAGGTTAAATCCAACAAAACGGCAATCGAGCTGACCGTTTTTCAGTGGAATTCTCTTTGCGGGTTTCAGTCCGACACGTTTCAAAGCTTGCAAATCGGACGAAATCATCCATGCAGTGCTACCGGAATAGTTCTTCTTCAGCTCATTCCCGATCTCGATGTACAGTTCTTCAATCTCTCCATCGGTTTGGATTCGCTCTCCATAAGGCGGGTTCATGATGATGAACATCGGCTTTTCTGGAGGGGTAAGTTCGAAGAAGTTGCCTGTTTTCACTTCAACATCCACTTCAAAAGGCAGTTCTTTCAGGCTACTTTTCAATTGAAGTACTGCTGCAAAGTCCAAATCACTGGCTTGGAACTTCACTTTTGGGCGTATAAATTGAGCTTCGGTTTCTTTTCGAAGCTCCATCCAAAGGTCTTCACTGAAGTCCATGCTGTTCATGAAAGCGAAATGATCTCGTTTCCATTGTGATGGTACGTTTGCCGACATGTGCATTGCCTCCAAGAGCAAGGTTCCACTTCCACACATGGGATCTAAAAAGTCATGTTCACTGTTCCAGCCTGCAAGAGTTAGCATTCCTGCAGCTAAAATCTCGTTCAAAGGAGCCCGCGCATTTTTAGGTCTGTACCCTCTGTGGTGCAACGATTCTCCTGTAAGATCAATTGCGATGGTCACTTGTTGGTCTCGAATGTGGAGGTGAAGTTGGACATCTGGGTTTTTAACATCGATGTCTGGTCTGCGTCCCTTTTTCATTCGGAAATGATCGGCAATGGAATCCTTCAGCTTCAATGATGCATATTTGGAATGTGGGAAATGTTCCCCAGTGCTCACTGCGCCGATGGCAAACGTACCGTCGACATCGATCACCTTCTTCCAATTGTATCGAATGGCTTTCTTGTAGAGGTCGTCTGGATCCTTGGCGAAAAAGCTGGTTAGGTCTTGAAGAACACGGATGCATAAACGCGAACACAAGTGAATGCGGTACATCGTTTTTAGATCTGCCTTGAAAGAAACTCCCCTCACTTCTACCTGAACTTCTTCTGCGCCCAATGACTTGAGTTCACTTTCAAGTGCTTCCTCGAGCCCTGCTAGTGTTTTTGCGAAATACGTTTCCATTATCCTCCTTTTCTTTTCACTTTATAGCCATCAGCTTCGAGAGCTGCACAAACTTTATCTCTTTGATCTCCTTGAATCAGGATATCGTAGTCTTTTGTCGATCCTCCCACACCACAGGTATTCTTCAGTTTTTTGGCCAATGTTCTTTGGTCTTCTTCTGAACCTACGAAGCCTTCGATCAGCGTTACGGCTTTTCCGGCGCGCTGTTTTCGGTCTAAACTGACGTAGAGCTTTTGGTCTTTTGGAGCCAAAGTTTCCTCTTCATCGTCCTTTTGGTGCTCATAGGAGAAATCGGGATTGGTGCTGTACACCACATTTACTCGATCTTTATTCCGCTTTTTGCTCATGGAACAAAGGTAATTCAGATTTTTGAGCTTCGTTTGCCACGCTGAAGAATAAATAGATATCGACGATGGTGTGCGCAACGATGGCCACGATTATTCCAATTTCTTCCGTCAAAACACCCCAAACCGACACCACACCTACGAGGTAAGTGCCATACCAGACCATTTTTCCAGCTTTGGGATTGAGGTAACCGTGGATGGCTACAAAGAAAATACTTGTCACAAGAATCGCGAGCGCAAAATTAAAAGGAAGCAACAAAGCCTGAATTGCTCCACGAAATAACAATTCTTCTCCTATTCCAGCGCAAAAAGAGAGCAATACCATTTGCGTTTTCGACAATCGTAAACTCGCAATCATGGTATTCGCCTCGATTTTGGTGTGACGCATGGAAGGCAAATCAATCATCCACTTGGCTCCCCAAGCACAACTTAGTCCCAAAGGAATCCCGATGAGCACCTGTTTCCACCAAACAACATCGCTGATGAGCCTATCTTCAAAACTGAAATCACTAAGGAAATGCAGAAGTCCTGCTCCGATAAGGGGCATCGCCATGAGAGTGAGGAGTCCTAAAAGGAGAACTTGTCGTTTTCGTCTATTCACCTCCCAAAAGTACACACTATATATATGTACTCGATGGAAGATTTTTTGATTAACTTGAGCATCCTGCTTAAACCACGTCTTATGAAAACTACTTTACTCTTCACCTTGGTTCTTCTTTTCATCTCTTTTTTCGCTCATGCTCAGAACAGTTGTGACGCTAACGACCTCCAATATCTAAACGAAAACAATGACTTTGTTCAGGGTGTTGCTGCAGATTGCGGCGCCGATTGTGTTTTTGCGTCAGATCCCGAAGGCTGTTTAACCTCGTGTATGCAAGCCCAAACTGCCTTGAGTATTTCTTGTATTGGCTGTTTTGCCGAGCAAGTGGAATGCGCGACGAGCAACTGTTTCTTTGAATGTGCTTTTGGTTCTGAAACTGCCTGTGCCGATTGTATTGCCACCAACTGTCTTGAAGGCTTCAATCAATGTGCTGGGATTGTTGATGTGGATGGCGATGGATTTACTACTTTGAGTGATTGTGACGACTCCAACCCGGACATCAATCCAGATGCGGTGGAGATTTGGTATGATGGAATCGACCAGAACTGCGATGGATTGAACGACTTTGACCAGGACATGGACGGGGAAAGCTCATTTGAATACGGCGGAACGGATTGTGACGACACTGACCCGAACATCACAGGAGGAGCTACTGTGTACTTTGCAGATAATGATGGAGATGGGTTTGGTGATCTGTTCAATACAGTCACTGCATGCGCTTTGCCTGATGGATTTGTTTTGGACAATACCGATTGCGATGATAGCAACGCCAGCAAGTATCCCGAAGCTCCTGGTACGGGAGAAAACATTGATAACAACTGTGATGGAAACATTGATGGTGAGGAAGTCTTTATTTGTATCGTAGATTTGAACTCATCGGGTAATGTAGATGTGTCAGATGTCTTAATTTTGCTCTCTGGATTTGGATGTTCTGTAAATTGCGAAGATGACTTGAACAATGATGGTTCGGTTAACTCCGCTGATTTATTGATCTTGCTTTCCGCTTTTGGAACTCCATGTAATTAAAGATTGAATGCACTTCATTTCAGAAGAATTAGAACAATACATCGCCGATCACACCTCTGCACAAGGGTCGCTGCTGGATGAACTTGAGAAAGAAACATGGAGAAAGGTTTTGGTTCCGAGAATGATTTCGGGACATGTTCAAGGCCGAGCTTTGGCGATGTTTAGTAAAATGATTTCCCCACAACGTATTTTAGAAATCGGAGCCTACACCGGTTTTTCTGCCTTGTGTCTGGCTGAAGGTTTGAGAGAGGACGGAATTTTACACACCATTGAAGTGAATGAAGAGTTGTGTGAAATGCAAGATCGGTTTTGGGAGTTGAGCGGAAAAGGGCATCAAATTCACCGACATCTTGGAGAAGCTTTACAGATTCTTCCTCAATTGGAAGGACCTTATGACCTCATATTTATTGATGCCGATAAAGACAACTACCTTTCTTATTATGAGATGAGCATCAATTTGCTTCGTCCGGGTGGTTTCATTCTGGTTGATAATGTCCTGTGGTCTGGAAAAGTTGTCGATGAAAATGCTCAAAACGACAAAGACACCATCAAAATGCAAGAGTTGAATGCTCGAATTCAGGATGACGATCGGGTAGAGAATCTTCTTTTAGGCATTCGTGATGGGATCATGATGGTTCGCCTTCGCTAAGGTGTGCGAATTTCATTTGGTGCAAACGCTGAATAATTTCTTCAATCAATTTCATATTTACGTCGCCCAAGCGTTGGTGAAACCACAAAGTTGCAATCAGTTTCTCCGCATTTCGGTGCACCTCTGTTTCATTGTTCGCCTTCCACTCCATCATTTGTTCCATGAGTAGGTTTGTTTTTGCTGTGGAACTGACTTCGGAATAGGTTCTGAATTGTTTCTTTGGTTTCGACCTTTTGTATCCAAACATTCCCAACAAGCGGGACCGAAAGAGATGTTGGTCTACCGATTTGATATGATGCTCATGAAGTTTCGGCTGAATGTAGGCTCTTTTTCGTGCATACTGTGGGAGAAGCATCTGGTTTAACGTTGCATTAATGTCCATCAAAATGGAAGAAATCTCATCAATCGGGAGTTGAATAATTTCACAAGCGTGTTTACTCAAGGCGCTATGAGGAAAGATGATGATGAATGCAATGGCTTTGAACCTGGCCGGGTGGAAGAAATCTTCTTGCTCATTACTGAGTTTATAGCTTTGGGGAGTGGAAGGCAGACTAAACACCAAACCCAAACATTTCCATTGGGTAGAGTAGTATTTACAGAATTCCTCGAAGAGGCCGACACGGTTATCTGGCTTATAATTCGACTCGATCATGCAAAGCAGTAGTTAAAGTTCTCAGGTTTAAAGATATAAAGGGCAAATCAGAATTCCGATTTCATCCACAAATTAGAATACTTCACACACAAACTCTTCACTACTTCCTACTTCAATACGTCAACAAAAGACTCATCATCAGTCAATTGCACACAAAACACCGCCTTCAAACCAAAAGTTAAGCCCCTGAGAATCGTGTAGAATTATTCAGAAAGGAAAAGCCCCGCTACGCGACGCGCAGCAGGGCTTAAAATAACTTGAGTTGATCTAAACTTATGCGAGAACCTCGGCAACTTTGTCGGCCGCTTCTTGCAATAGGATCACTGAGTGAACTTTCAGTCCGGAATCGTCGATCAATTGTTTTGCTTCTTTGGCATTGGTTCCTTGCAAACGAACGATCAATGGAACTGGAAGTTCACCGATGTTGTTGTATGCATCAACGATACCTTGAGCAACACGATCGCAACGCACGATACCACCGAAGATGTTTACGAGGATTGCTTTTACAGCTTTGTCTTTAAGGATAATTCTGAATGCCTTTTCAACACGGGCAGCATCCGCAGTTCCACCTACATCCAAGAAGTTAGCAGGCTCTCCACCAGACAATTTAATGATGTCCATGGTCGCCATCGCCAAACCAGCACCGTTCACCATGCAGCCAACGTTTCCGTCCAAGCTCACAAAGTTCAAACCTGCTTCATCGGCTTCAACCTCTGTTGCATCTTCTTCTGTTTTGTCACGCATTTCAGCGTAGTCTTTATGACGGTATAGCGCGTTATCATCCAAGGTAACCTTAGAATCTACGGCGATGATCTTATCGTCAGAAGTTTTCAAAACAGGATTGATTTCGAACATGCTTGCATCGCAACCAATAAATGCTGCGTAGAGTGCGTGAACGAATTTATTCATTTGCTTGAACGCCATTCCGCTCAAACCGAGGTTGAAAGCAATTCTTCTTGACTGGAATCCTTGCAATCCCAACATTGGGTCAATCTCTTCCTTGAAAATTTTATCTGGGGTATTCTCAGCTACCTCTTCAATGTTCATTCCTCCTTCTGGAGAATACATGATGATGTGCTTTCCGCTTGAACGATCAAGTAATACAGACATGTAATACTCTTCTGGCTCGCTGTCTCCTGGGTAGTATACATCTTGAGCAACCAAGACCTTATTTACTTGTTTCCCGGTATCGCTTGTTTGCGCCGTTACCAGGTGACCACCGAGAATACCTTTAGCAATCTCTTCAACCTTATCGATTCCTTTTGCGAGGACAACCCCTCTTGAGCCTGTTTCTGTTACTGTACCTTTACCGCGACCACCTGCATGGATTTGCGCCTTGAGTACGTACCATTCAGTGCCCGTCTCTTCAGTAAGTTTTTTCGCTGCGGTAAGCGCCTCTTGAGGAGTATCGGCAACGATTCCTTCTTGAATAGCTACACCGAAGCTTTTCAAAATAGATTTTCCTTGGTATTCGTGGATGTTCATGCGATTCGAATTTGCCGTCAAAAGTAGTTCTTAGTTCTTGAATTCAAAAGTTAAACCTCCCCTACTTTAGTTAAAAGTTCGTCTTATTGTTGAAGAGCGAAGCTTGGGCTGTGCGTCTTGCTTTCTTCTCAAGAATAAAATTGCGTAAACTTGCCATTCATGATTGAAGCACAAGGAATACATAAGCGATACGGTGATGTTGAAGTACTCAAAGGAATTGACTTGCGCATTGCCCAAGGGGAAGTGGTTTCCATCGTTGGCGCCTCAGGAGCTGGGAAAACGACACTTTTGCAGCTTTTAGGAACCTTGGACCGACCAGATACTGGCAAGATTCTTTATCATGGAGAAGACCTGAGTACCTATCGCGATCGTCAGCTCGCGGCATTCAGAAACAAGCACATCGGTTTCATTTTTCAATTCCATCAGCTTTTGCCTGAGTTCAACGCTTGGGAAAACGTTTGTTTGCCCGGCTATATGAGTAAAGCCGAAGACAAAGCGGTAGAAAAAAGGGCGAAAGAATTGCTTGAGTTTTTAGGGCTATCACATCGCATCGACCACAAACCTTCTGCGCTCTCTGGTGGAGAACAGCAACGAGTGGCAGTAGCTCGTTCCTTGATTAACTCGCCGGACATTGTTTTTGCCGATGAACCTTCAGGGAATCTTGACTCAAAAAATGCAGAAGACCTTCATAATTTATTCTTTCAGCTTCGCGATGAGTTTCAGCAAACCTTCGTAATCGTTACCCACAATAAAGAACTCGCTGCCATGGCCGATCGTAAGATTGAGATGCGGGATGGTGGGATTGTTTGAGGTTGGGGGCTCGCGGGACTCGGTTTGAGAGGGGGGCTCGCGGGGCTCGGTTTTTTGAGGACTCGCGGGGTCGCCTGTTTTGGGTACGGGGGACGGGCGCGGCACGTCCTTTTCAGTGCTGGGCTTTGTGGAGGAGTTCTTGGACTTTTGGGGAGAGGGTTGGGTCTTGGGTGAGGGTTTGAAGCTTTTCTTTCGCCGAGGTGTGCTTGCCTTCGTTGAGATCGAGGAGTGCGGAAAGATAGATGGACTTGTGGTGGAAAACAGAGTTCTCAGGGACTTGAAGAAGATGTTCTTGCGCCGCTTTGCTATCGCCGAGCAGATAGCGTGTATGTGCCAAAAAGTACTCACTGGTGTCGGAATCTATGGCACGAAGCATTTCTTCAGCAGCTCGGTATTCTCCCAACTTATAAGCATTCATCGCACCATCAAAGGGTCCAGACGCATTCATCTTCACGGGAAGTCCTGGCTCCGAAATCCAATATTCCTCTATATTCAGGATATCTTGAGAACTGTAGTGATTCCAAAGCCCGAAAGCCAAAGCAAAGACCGCAGCTGCAGCCAAATATTGCAGTACCGTAACCTTCTTTACCGGCTCCTCGAACTCCTCGATGGAGAGCTGCTCTTGGAGTTCTAAATTTAGTTTTGAATCGAGTGATGAAAGGGTGGATTTGAGCTGCTTCACTTCTTTTTCGCTAAAATGAAATCGCGAAGGCAATGCGCTACTTGATGGATCAATCAATTGGCTTTTGGCCAACGCGAAGATGGCTTCTTTAACTGATGCAAAATCAAGATTATTCTCATTAACAAGGCTATCATACCATGTTATAATGGCATCTTGAAACACCTCCTTCCCTTGATCATAATCTGTGGAATAGGAAGCCTGAGACCATAACAAAAACTCATTTCGATAGCTTTCATAAATGCCTAATAAAGGAGCATCTTCTCTCTTTCTTAGCGCCTCAACTAACAATTGATCGTCCTTCCAATTCTTCATTTCTTTTGATTGACTTAAGTAATGGACTACAAAGAAACGGCAAAAGCACTCAGTGTAAAACAGCCCAGAAAAAAATAGTGGACATTCCCTTCTTTAAAGGAAAGACAATGCCTGCGTATCCTTATTTCGACATGGCTAAATGTCAAAAGGCGCTTGAACCAAATTCCCTGCTTACTTCCAAAAAAATGGAATAAGCTCTTTCGTAAAGCGTAACGAAACCCGATGAAAAGAGTAAATATGGTCACCTTCTCTATATACGAGCACCCCTGAAATTCAAGACCTATTTTCACCTGCACATTTTCAAAAAGAAAGTTTTGTTAAAATAGTATGCATGCATAACATTTTTCTTAACTTGGCGTACAGAAGAATATGAAGCCAGAAGAAACCATTGATTTTCACATCCGCTGGAGTTGGTCCAAAATTTCACGGGCTTACAACATTGAAGCTGCCAAATATGGTGGAACAATGTCGATTGGGTATGTCCTCTTGAACATTGAAAAAGAAGGTACTCCAAGTACCAAGTTGGGACCGAAAATGGGCATGGAGTCCCGAAGTCTCACCCGCACTTTAAAGAGCATGGAAGACAATGGACTTATCGTTCGGGTGAACGACCCGAAGGACAAACGAATGGTTCGTGTCCTACTAACTGAGAAAGGAAAGAAAGAGCGCGAACGAGCAAGAGCTGTGGTTCTCGCATTCAACACGGCGGTACGAGAAAAACTGAGCGAAGAACAACTCACTCACTTTTTTGAAGTGATGAACACCATGAATGCCTTGCTCGAAGAAAACCACATTTTTGAAGAAAAATAAGACTTAAACACCCTCATAATGAGAAAAATAAACAAAGTTGCAGTACTGGGATCCGGCGTAATGGGATCTCGAATCGCCTGTCATTTTGCCAATATTGGAACCGAAGTGCTCCTGCTGGACATTGTGCCGAGAGAACTCTCCGATAAAGAAAAAGCAAGTGGTAAAAGCCTCGAAGACCCCGCAGTTCGAAACCGTATTGTGAATGATAGCCTCACCTTCGCACTGAAAAGCAATCCTTCTCCGATCTACAGTAAATCCTATGCAAAGCGCATCACTACGGGGAACATGGAAGACGACATGTCCAAAATTGCAGATTGCGACTGGATCATTGAGGTTGTGGTTGAGCGTTTGGACATCAAAAAAATAGTGTTCGAACAAGTAGAAAAATACCGCAAACCGGGAACACTCATTACCACTAATACATCGGGGATTCCGATTGGGATGCTCTTGGACGGTAGAAGCGAAGATTTCCAGAAGCACTTCTGCGGATCGCACTTCTTCAACCCTCCGAGATACCTCAAATTATTGGAGATCATCCCAAGCCCGAAAACCGATCAAAGCGTGATCGATTTCCTCATGCATTATGGAGAGGTTTTCTTGGGTAAGACTACGGTACTCTGTAAAGACACCCCGGCATTTATTGCCAACCGAGTTGGGGTGTATTCCATTCAAGAACTTTTTCACACCGTTGCCGAAATGGGCTTGAGTGTTGAAGCTGTAGATAAACTCACTGGCCCAGTGATGGGTCGTCCCAAATCAGCCACCTTCAGAACTTGCGATGTTGTAGGCTTAGATACCTTGGTACATGTTGCCAATGGAGTACGAGAAAACTGTCCGAACGACGAAAAGAAAGATGTTTTTGGGATCCCTAGCTACGTGAACACGATGGTAGAAAACAACTGGCTCGGATCTAAAACGGGCCAAGGATTCTACAAAAAAGTAAAAGACGAAAAAGGCAAAAGCCAAATTTTGGTGCTCGACTTAGAGACATTGGAATATCGCGCTCAAGAAAAAGTAAAGTTCCCAACCTTGGAACTCACGAAGAGCATCGATAACCTCCGTGAGCGGACCAAAGTCTTGTTCAACGGGAAAGATCAAGCGGGAGAATTCTATCAACGCTCGTTTTGTGCTGTATTCGCTTACGTTTCTCATCGAATTCCTGAAATCGCTGACGAACTCTACAAGATTGATGACGCCATGCGCGCTGGTTTTGGATGGGAATTGGGTCCATTCGAAACTTGGGACGCTGTAGGCACTGAAGCAGCCATTGCAAAAATGAAGGAACGTGGAATTGCCTACGCTTCTTGGATTGATGAAATGTTAGCTTCTGGCGCCAAAACATTCTACCGCGTTGTGGATGGTGTCAAAGAATACTACGATCACAAAAGCAAAGCTTACCAGGCGATACCCGGACAAGAAAACAGAATTGTACTCTCCAACTTGGGTGAGGACAAAGTGGTTTGGAAGAACAGCGGAACCACCATTAAAGATTTGGGCGATGGCATCTTGAACCTGGAGTTCCACACCAAAATGAATACCATTGGTGGGGAAGTGATTCAAGGCATTAATAAAGCCATCGATTTAGCCGAAGAAAGTTATCGTGGCTTAGTGATTTACAATGAAGGACAAAACTTTTCTGCTGGAGCGAACGTGGGAATGATATTCATGATGGCCGTAGAGCAAGAATACGATGAATTGGACTTTGCTATTCGCGCCTTCCAAAACGCAATGATGCGCGTTCGTTACTCCAACATTCCGGTTGTAGTTGCACCGCACAACATGGCCTTGGGTGGAGCTTGTGAGCTGAGCATGCATTCCGATAAAGTGGTTGCCCATGCAGAAACGTATATGGGTCTGGTTGAATTCGGTGTTGGACTCATCCCTGGTGGTGGTGGAACCAAGGAATTTGCTTTGCGCACTTCGGATGCCATGAAAGAAGGTGATATCCGCATCAATACGCTTCGCAACAAATTCCTCACCGTTGGTCAGGCCAAAGTATCTACTTCAGCCAAAGAAGCCTTTGAACTCGGGTACTTGCGTGAAGGAATTGACGAAGTTATCGTTTCTAGAGATCAACAACTCGCCTATGCGAAAAGTGCTTGTTTATTGATGGCACAGAAAGGATATGCGATGCCTCCCAAACGAAAAGACATCAAAGTTCTCGGAAAGGAAGGCATTGGAATCGTTTATGTTGGTGCACATAGCATGAAGTCTGGAAACTACATTTCTGAGCACGACCAACTCATTTCTCAAAAGCTCGGTACAGTGATGTGTGGTGGTGAATTGAGTGAGATCACCGAAGTGGACGAACAATACTTGCTCGATTTGGAGCGGAGAGCATTCATCGAATTGTGTGCTGAACGCAAAACCTTGGAGCGAATGCAAAGCTTGCTTCAAACAGGAAAAATCTTAAGAAACTAATCACCGAAAAGAAGAAATAAAAATGGACGCATACATCATAGGAGGATACCGAAGCGCAGTAGGTAAAGCACCCCGAGGATTATACAAATTCATGCGCGCCGATGAACTCGGTGAGCAAGTTATTCGAAAACTAGTGGGAGATTTCCCTCAGCTCGACAAAGAACGCATCGACGATGTGATTGTTGGAAATGCCACCCCAGAAGCAGAACAAGGACTCAACATTGGTAGGATGGTTTCTTTGATGGGCTTGGATACTGAAAAAGTTCCAGGAGTTACCATCAATCGTTACTGTGCATCTGGCTTAGAGAGCATCGCTATCGCCGCTGCAAAGATTCACTCTGGCATGGCTGAATGCATCATCGCAGGAGGAATTGAAACCATGTCGCCCATCCCATTTGGAGGCTGGAGAATTGTGCCGAATGCGAAAGTATCGAAAGAACACCCAAGTTGGTATTGGGGAATGGGGCTCACCGCAGAAGCGGTGGCTCGCGATTTCAAAGTATCTAGGGAAGAGCAAGATGAATTTGCCATGAACTCCCACCTAAAAGCTGCTGCAGCCATCGAAAGTGGGAGGTTCAAAGACGACATCGTACCAATCGAAGTGGAAGAAATTTTCGTGAAGAATGGAAAGCAAGCCAGCAAAACCTACACGGTGGATACCGACCAAGGAGTTCGGCCTGACACCAATATGGCAGGTCTTGCGAGACTGCGCCCGGTGTTCGATGCACGCGGCTCAGTAACCGCCGGAAACTCATCACAAACTTCAGACGGTGCCGCTTTTGTAATGGTGGTTTCTGAAAAAATGCTCAAAGAATTGAACGTTGAGCCCATTGCGCGATTGAAAAGCTATCATGTCGCCGGATTGGAGCCGAGGATTATGGGCGTTGGCCCGATTTACGCTGTGCCAAAAGCATTGGAAAAAGCAGGATTGTCTGCCCAAGACATCAACTTGTTTGAGCTCAATGAAGCCTTTGCCTCACAAAGTGTTGCTGTGGTGAGAGAATTGGGCATTGACCCGTCCATTGTAAACGTGAACGGTGGAGCCATTGCGTTGGGTCACCCACTTGGATGCACCGGTGGAAAGCTGACCGTTCAGCTGATGAATGAATTGAAAAAACGCGAACAGAAGTATGGAGTGGTAACCATGTGTGTGGGAACCGGACAAGGTGCTGCTGGAGTATTTGAAATGCTATAAAAGAAGACGAAGATGAGTACAGAAACAAAAAAAACAGCTTTGAAAGGCGGAGAATTCTTGATTAAAGACGTTCGCGCTGAAGACATCTTTACTCCTGAAGAATGGAGTGAAGAGCAAACAATGATGAAACAAACTTGCTTGGACTTCGTGAATCAAGAGATTGTGCCTCTTTTGGAACGCATTGAAGTACAAGAAGAAGGATTAATGCCACAATTGCTTGAAAAAGCAGGTGAACTTGGAATGCTCGGCATTTCTGTTCCTGAGGAATTGGGTGGAATGGGAATGGACTTCAAAACCTCCATGCTCTGCACCGAAGCCCTTGGTGAAGCGCATAGCTTCTCTGTAGCTTACGGAGCACATACTGGGATTGGAACACTTCCTATTTTGTATTACGGAAATGAGGAACAGAAAGCGAAGTACATTCCCAAACTCGCTTCTGGTGAGTGGAAAGCATGCTACTGCTTGACAGAACCAAGTTCAGGATCTGATGCGAACAGTGGCAAGACCAAAGCTACTTTGACGGAAGATGGAAAACATTACATCATCAACGGTCAGAAAATGTGGATTACCAATGCCGGTTTTGCAGATGTATTCACCGTGTTTGCTAAAATCGGTGACGACGAAAATCTATCTGCTTTCATCCTCACCAAAGACATGGAAGGCATCACTTTGAATGCAGAGGAGAAAAAGATGGGTATCAAGGGAAGTTCAACCCGCCAAGTCTTCTTCAACAATGTGAAGGTGCCGGTAGAAAACTTGCTTTACGAGCGTGGAAAAGGATTTAAGATTGCTGTAAACATCTTGAACATTGGTCGGATCAAATTGGCCGGTGGTGTTATGGGGGGATCCAAAGGAGTCATTACTTATGCTGCCAACTACGCCAACGAACGCGAGCAATTTGGTCGACCAATCAGTAAATACGGGGCGATTCGAAATAAACTCGCTCAAATGGCCATTAAAACGTATGTGGTGGAATCGGCGACTTACCGTGCAACTCAAAACATTGAAGATGAAATCAATCATTTGGTTGAGGGGGGAATGGACAAAGGCGCAGCCACTTTGAAAGGGATTGCATCTTACGCTCCAGAATGTGCCATGCTGAAAGTCTTTGGTTCTGAAGTTTTGGATTATGTGGCTGACGAGGCTGTGCAGATTTATGGAGGAATGGGCTACTCAGCAGAAACACGCGTGGAGATGTCGTACCGAGATTCTCGAATCAATCGAATTTTCGAGGGAACAAACGAAATCAACCGAATGTTGACGGTAGATATGCTCCTGAAAAAAGCCATGAAAGGAGAATTGGATTTGATGGGACCTGCAATGAAGGTTGCCAACGAACTCATGGGAATCCCTGATTTCGGTGCTCCTTCAGACAACGAGTTTGAACGCATGCATGAAGTGGTTGGTCGATTCAAAAAAGCGGTACTTATGGTGGCCGGTGCTGCAGCACAAAAACTCGCAATGAGCTTGGCCAAAGAGCAAGAAATCTTGATGAACATCGCAGATATGGCCATTCAGTTGTATGCTGCCGAGTCCGTTGTTTTGCGCGTAGAAAAACTATCGAAAACCAAAAGTGCTGAAGAACTCAAGGTACAGTTGGAGATCATGAGAAGTTTCATGTATGAGGCTTCGGAGACCATCAACCGTGCAGGTCGAGAGGCCTTGATGTCTTTCGCTGAAGGAGATGAATTGCGAATGATGATGCTCGGAATGAAGCGATTCACCAAAATGGAACCCTTCAATGTAAAGGAGTCCAGACGAGTGGTTGCACAGGCCGTTATCGATGCCAACAAATACTGTTTCTAAAACAGGAACAAATTACATTTCATACTTATTTCAAAAAGGTTGTCTTCGGATGACCTTTTTGCATTTCAAGATTTTCCTCTTTTCAAGCAACCTCTTAGTGAACTTTTGCATCTCTTTGATAATTAAACCACTGAACTTAATCTACCCAAGAATGCAACTTCGTCTCTCGCTCCTTTTTTTGATGCTTTATTGTTTCGTTTCAACGCCCACTTTTGCGCAGTTCAACAGCCATTGGTTTTTTGGTGATGGGTATGACCTAGACTTTACTGGCACACCAAGTATCACTACGACGAATGGTGCAGTTCTGCCAAACGATACTCCAAGTGCTATTAGCGACGAAGATGGGAACCTTTTATTTTACTCTGACAATACCGCAGTGTACAACCAAAATGGTGACCAAATGCTTTTTGGAGACCTTACTCTTTTGCGCGATAACTCCATCATCATACCCGCTCCCCCAAGCATGCCAGACAGGTACTACCTCATCAAGTCCAGTGGAAGTACGGGGATGGATTATAGCGTAATTGACATGACGATGGACGATGGTCTTGGTGCGGTCGTTCCCTTAGAAAAAGAATTAACTTTTGGAGGAAATGGCGGACTCCTTCTGAGTGCAACAAAAGGGGATGAAAGTGGTTATTGGTTGCTTGTTTTGGACAACGCGGCAGGACAATCAGACGACCTGAATATTACCGTGTACTCAGTGAATGAAGATGGAATTGAGGAGCATTCTTTCTTCAGCCAGTACTACCTGTGGGCAGGATGGAATTCTGAACTGGACGACGCTGCCATATCGAACGATTGCAGTAAAATTGCTGCGTCATTCAAGGGACATTACTTTGCACTCTTTCGGTTTGATGCTGATGAAGGCCTCGTTTTTGATCCTCTGAGCGGTTCTGTAAACAACAACGGCTCTTTTGTGGACGTGACGGAATTGGAGTTTTCTCCCAACAGTGAAATCCTATATTCTGTTTCGAATTACAACACTCTGGGACAATATCAAATTGAATCCTGGAATCCGAATACCATCAGTTCTACAGCGAACACGATCAATGTCAATAGCAACTTGATTTCAGACATCAAGCTTGGTCCGGACAACAAGCTCTACATCTTTGATGAGAGTAATGGAGAAATCGACCGACTCAACGCTCCCGACCTTATTGGCGCTGATGCCGACCTTGAAAATGGAGTTATCACCGAAATTTCTGGCAACCTTACCCTCTTCCCCAACCTCATCAACCCTCAATGCGGCATACCAGCAGCAGCATTTCAAGTCATTCCACAAAATCTTTGCTTGGGAGACACCGCTTTCTTCAGCTTGAGCGGCTCAAACGTTCCCGACAGCCTTTCTTGGAATTTCGGAGACCCCAACTTACCAGAAGCGGGTTCAAATTCATTCACTCCTTTCTATGTGTATCCAGAACCAGGAGTTTACAACGTGAGCACCACCGTTTACCAAGGAGAAAGCATCATTGAACTGAGCAGTGAAGTAAATGTAATTGCATACCCCGAAGCTGAATTACCGGAAGACCTCGTTTTGTGTTCTGGGGAAACCATAGAAGTCTCAGGTGGAGAAGCATTGAGCTACTCTTGGAGTACAAATGAAAACACGGAAAGCATTGTGATTTCAAGCGGAGGGGAATACATTCTGACTCTAGCCAATCAAGCCTGTACGGATAGCGACACGCTCATAGTGACCTTACTCAACTCGGACCCTGTAAGTCTACCAGAATCCTTAACCCTTTGCGATGAACCCAGCACCGTACTCGAAACTCCCGATTATTTTGGAGGATCATGGGACAACGGAAGTAGTGATGACCTTGAAGTAAGCAACAGCGGAGAATACACCTATACCGTAGACAACATTTGTAATCAAAGTTCAGCCACCATTAGCGTTTTCTTCGTCAACACTCCTAGCGAACTTTTGCCAGTGAGTTTAAGCGCTTGTATTGGCGACACCATCTCACTCAGTACGGGCTTGGAAGGATATGAACACGAATGGAGCGCCAGTGAAGGAAATGCAAGTTCTATTCAGTTCGGTGATGAAGGAGTTGTGAGCGTTACGGTAGACTACGAGGGCTGCCCTGTTTATGCAGCAACCTTGGTTGAACGCATTCCCTTTTTGGATCCCAATGACCTTTCCTTCCCCAACATCTTTTCTCCCAATAGTGACGCCAAGAACCAATCGTTTCGTCCTTATTTAAAAGACGACCCGGGTTATCCTGTGTGCTCTCATCCTTCCATTGAAACCTACCTTGAGGTTTATAATCGTTGGGGAAACAAAGTTAGAGACGATGCTTGTTTTTGGTCTGGAGAAATCGACACCGGAGAGCAAGCTAGTGAGGGAGTGTACTACTACATCATGACCATCAGCTCAACTTGTAAGAATAAAAACGAAGAAATTGAAGTGTCTGGAGCGGTAACTTTGGTGAGATAACGTCCATAAGTTCCCACGAATAGGGAAAAATACCACAGCAATTTTAAACTCCCGGGCTTATCTTTGGGAGATGATGAAATTTCTATCCTTTAAATTTGCCATACTCCTCTTCCTTTTCGCCGGCGTGGCGCATTCCCAAGAGTGGATCAACCTTCGTGAAAACGGAGCTAGTTTTGAAGAAATCAGAGCGTCCTTTGAATCGGAGTGGGAAAATAAAACCCCTGAAAAAGGACAAGGCTACAACCTTTTCCGCAGATGGGAGAATTTCGTTGCTCCTCGAGTTCATGGAGGTACATCATGGACGGAAATGAGTTCCTACCTCAACAAAGCTTGGGAGAAAGAACAATCAAAAAAGAAATCTACACAGGCCAGTGCCAAGTCGAACGCGAATTGGACATCAATTGGTCCCGACGCTTGGGTTAATTATTCCTATGCACCTGGAAATGGACGAGTAAACGCCGTGCTGCCTGACCCACAAAACTCCTCCATTATTTATGTGGGAACCCCAGCAGGTGGACTATGGAAAACGGAAGACAACGGTGGAACATGGGAAGCACTAACAGACGAACTTCCAACCTTAGGCGTGAGCGGAATAGCCATTCACCCAGAAAACACAGACATCATCTACATCGGAACGGGTGATGCCAATGCTGAAGATTCCTACGGCGTTGGAGTTTTAAAATCAACCGATGGAGGTGCCAGCTGGAACACCACTGGACTGGCTTGGAACCTCAATCAAAACCTACGCGTTCATCGTTTGATGATGCACCCCAACAATCCTGAAATTCTGTTTGCTGCAACCAGTGGTGGATTGTGGAAGACCAACAATGGAGGTTTGGTCTGGTACATGGTGTTGAATGGTGGAGTTCGTGACCTTGAATTTCACCCCACCAACCCAGACATCATCTACGCAGGAAGAAACAGGGTTTACCGCTCCGAAGACGGTGGCGAAGATTGGGACTCTGTGAATGATGGGATGCCCTCCTCATCCCAAGTGGGGAGAATTTCACTTGCCGTATCTCCAGACGAGCCAGACATGGTCTATGCTCTTTTGACCAACAACAGCACCAATGGTTTACTTGGCGTTTACCGATCTGAAGATGCAGGGCTAAGTTTTGAATTGAGAACGGACTCGCCAAACATCCTTTCTGGCGATATTGAGGGAGCAGGTTCAGGCGGACAAGGGTGGTATGATTTAGCTCTTGCGGTATCTCCCATCAATGCCAACAATGTTTTTGTAGGAGGTGTGAATGTTTGGGAATCGAACAATGGCGGAAGCAGTTTTGATATGAATGCTTATTGGATTTACGATACGCCAGGGACAAATTATGTGCATGCCGACATTCATCAACTTGAATTTTTTGGTAATCGATTCTATGCTGCTACCGATGGTGGACTTTGGAGTTCTACGAATTACGGGAATAGCTTTACTAACCGAAGTTTTGGATTGGAAGTCAGCCAATGCTACCGAATTGGAGTTTCTCAACTTCAAGACAACAAGGTAATCACAGGATTGCAAGACAACGGTACGATGCTCAATTCTGGAAGCACGTGGTTTCACGTTCAGGGTGGAGATGGGATGCAGTGCTTTTTTCACCCGAGCGATGAGAATCGGGTATATTGTTCTTCGCAGTTTGGAGCGCTTTATCGATCTACCAACGGAGGAGCAGATTTTAATTGGGCGGCCTCTGGGATTGATGACGACGGTGCTTGGACCACACCATGGGAAATAGACCCTAGTAACCCCAATGTGATGTATGCCGGATATCAAAACGTTTGGAAAACAAGCAACGGAGGAGCTGGTTGGGTTCAAGTTTCCAATAACATGAATGAAACCCTTCGTGTAATTGAGATTTCTCCCGTCAATGGAAACACCGTTTATGCCGCTTCCTATGATAACATTTATAAATCCAGCAATGGTGGAAACACCTGGACGGAGGTCAGCTTCCCCATCACCAGTCAAGCACTCACCTCTTTGGAAGCGAGTCCATTTGACCTGAATACTGTTTACGCTTGTGTGAGTGGATTTGCTGCCCCACAAAAAGTATTCAAAACTACGGATGGCGGAACCACCTGGGAGAACATTGGAGAAGGGCTACCCAACGTACCCATGAACAGCATCATTGAAGACCCGAGTTTGGAAGGCAGTATTTACGTTGCTGGGGACGTGGGAGTTTACCACAAACATCCTGAACTAGCTACCTGGCAACCCTTCATGGAGGGACTACCGATCACCGTTGTGAATGAAGTAGAGATTCAAGTGAACACCGGAAAACTTTATGCTGGCACGTATGGCAGAGGAGTTTGGGTGAGTGATCTTTTCGAAATTGGACAAGAGCCTCCTGTTGCCAACTTCAGCATTGAAAGAAATACACTTTGTGAGGGAAATTCCGTTCAGTTTTTCGATGAGTCTTTGAACCATTACCCATCATGGACCTGGACCTTCGAAGGGGGAACACCCTCCACTTCAAACGAGCAGAACCCTGAAGTTACTTGGCCAGAAGCAGGAGTCTACGATATCAGTTTGAGCGTTGAGAACGCCAACGGAACCTCGTCCATCACCCAAGAAAGTAGCCTTGAAATTTATACCAACCAAGGATTAGCACTCCCCTACTTTGAAGGGTTCGAGGGAATATCTTCTTTTGACGAAGGTAACTGGGTTTTGACCACGAGTGACGAGATTACCTCCACCGAGTGGCAAATCAGCAATGAAGGAGCTTATCAAGGGAACCAATCGGCATTTATCCCCAATGCTCAGTTGGATCAAAAACGACAGTACGAGCTCATCTCTGAACCCATTGACCTCAGCGGAACTGATACCGTTTCTTTCACCCTGTACTACTCTTATGTTCAAATGCACGAAGACAATGATGACCGTTTGCGCTTTTACGTGAGCACCGACTGTGGTGAAACGTGGAGTTTAAGAAAACAGTGGCGAGGTGAAATCGACCTGATGAGTGCAAATGAAAGCACCGAGTACTTTGTACCTGGTGGTGAAAATGAATGGGTATTTGCCAATGTTACGCTCTCTCAGAATGACTTGGTAGAGAATTTCCGCTACAAACTTTGGTTTGAAAACGACAATGGGAACAACATCTTCGTTGACAACATCAACCTTTTCCAAGGGGTCGTGAGTGTGGATAACATAAACGAATTGGAAAGCAGCATCAAAGCCTACCCTAATCCAAGCTCCAATCACCTTACCTTGGATTTCAGCTCAGAAAACAATTCTGGGGTTGAGCTCGACATTTTATCCTTGGATGGAAAGGTTGTTCAAGCTTTGGGGAACATTCGAACCAAGCAAGGGGAGAATCGCATTCAGTTTAGCGTTGCGGACTTGCCGGCCGGAGTGTATTTGATTCGTCTTTACTCAGAAGAAGGCTCGGTAAAAAGTTTACGCTTCGTGAAAAGATAGTTGAGCACTCATTTTGAGTTACTCGCTCATCATCCTTTTATACAATTGATCCATCATGGGTTTCCCCTCTTCGAGGCTTGGCCTTGGTGGATCAATTTGTTCCATGTCCAAGCTACCGTCTGCCTGTGGGGTAATTTTATACTTGAAAACGAAATCCCCACCGTCTTCTCCCAAATCTCCTTGCTGACCAAAGCGCAGGTCGTTGACAATAAAACCGGTATCTGTTTTTTCTACTGTGTAAAAACCTTGTGTTAAGTACAAGAGCAACTGCAAGTCCTGATTGTCTTTATACTCATCCAGCAGGAACCAGTTCTTCTTCAAGCTCACCCACTCGATGGGGTCGTTTTCATCATCCAATAAAGAACGGTAGGTGAGTAAATACTCCTCTTCCAGTTCCACATTGGCAATCCATAAAATGGTATTCAAGGGAGCGGGTCGGGTTGTCATTTGCACATAGTTCGTGTGCTTCCTTAGAAGATCCGCCTTCAACTCAAAAAAAATGAAGCCCTTGAATGCAATCGTGAGCAACATGTAGGTAGAGCTCAAGCCAATACCTAGCCAATTGACCCTACTTCTCCACGGGTTATTTCTTTTGAAAAAAAGTACGGCAATAACTGCTATCAGAAATGGCACCGTGTAAAGTGGGTCTGCGACAAAAATATTGTTGAATCGAATTCGCCAAGGATGAGGCCAGAACAACTGTGTTCCCCAAGAAGTAAAGCAATCGAGCAAGGCGTGGGTGAAGGTTATCATGAAGAAAAACCAAAGCCAAGACTTGAAGGGAACCGCTCTCTTTGCATGTATTTTGCCGGCAATCCAGGCTAAAATTGGCGATACTAGGAAGAAGAAAAGTAAACTATGGCTGAAACCTCGGTGCCAAGATAAGCCTTCTACCATGGGCAAAAAGGGCTTGGTGATGACGTCCAAATCAGGCACTGTGCCTGCAATTGCTCCCCAAACGAAAGCGCGGTTTCCAATCTTCTTCCCTAGAACAGCTTCTCCCACTGCAGCACCGAGAACAATTTGTGTTAATGAATCCATTTGTTGAATCGTGTTAATACGATCATTTGAACGACAAAAGAACACTATTTTTGTTCAAAACAGAGGAAAACCATGGCAAAGAAAATCATCACGAAGAAATCCGAAAACTTCATGTACAAATACCTGAACAATGCTTCACCAACGGGCTTTGAAAGTTCAGGACAAAAACTTTGGTTGGAATACATCAAACCGTATATCGACGAGGTCATGATCGATACCTACGGCAGTGTGGTAGGCGTTATCAACCCAAAAGCGAAATACAAAGTAGTGATTGAGGCCCATGCCGATGAGATTGCTTGGTTTGTGAACTACATCACCAAAGACGGATTCATTTACGTTCGAAGAAACGGTGGATCGGATCATCAAATTGCTCCGTCTAAGCGAGTAAACATCCATACAGACAAAGGCATTGTAAAAGCAGTCTTTGGCTGGCCTGCAATTCACACCAGAGGAGGTGGAGATGAACGTCCGCCAAAATTGGAAAACATCTTTTTGGATTGCGGTTGTACCTCCAAGGAAGAAGTTGAAGCGCTTGGAGTGCACGTTGGGTCGGTCATCACCTTTGACGACGAGCTCATGGAACTCAACAATCGTTACTACGTTGGTAGAGCGCTTGACAACCGCATGGGAGGTTTCATGATTGCGGAAGTTGCGCGTTTGTTGAAAGAGAATAAAAAGGAATTGCCTTTCGGTCTTTACATCACCAACGCGGTGCAAGAAGAAATTGGCCTTCGTGGAGCACAGATGATTGCTGAACGCATTGAACCCGACGTAGCCATCATCACCGACGTAACGCACGACACCCAAACACCGATGATTGATAAGATCAAGCAAGGTGATTTGGCTTGTGGAAAAGGTCCTGTATTGACTTATGGCCCTGCAGTGCAGAACAATCTTCTGAAGAAAATCATCACTACGGCAGAAGACCATAAGATACCTTTTCAGCGAGCAGCAGCATCTCGGGCAACGGGGACTGACACCGATGCTTTTGCTTATTCAAACAAAGGAGTAGCAAGTGCGCTCATAAGTTTACCCTTGCGCTATATGCACACCACGGTTGAAAGCGTTAGTAAAGAAGACGTAGAAAATGTGATTCGTTTGATTTACGAAAGCATTTTACGCATTGAAGACGGAGAGGATTTCAGATATTTCAGCTGAGGAGCTTAAGCGTGAGCTTCCACCAGTCTTTTTAGAAGATACACATCCAGCGGTTTTTCAAGTACTTTGAGGATCGCTGGATTTTTTTCTGCCCTTTCGATATCGTTTCGATCGATGCTAGAAGAAAGCATGAACACCTTCAGGCTACTCAAGACGCTTTCAGGCAGTGCCATGATCTTTTCAAGACACTCAAAACCGCCCATGGTTGGCATTTGAATATCCAGCAGGAGGATGTTTGTCTTTTCTGTGAGCGACGACTGGTCTTCTTCAAGAAAGTGAAGCACGTCTCTTCCTGAGTTGAAGGAAGTAATGTTTTGGCTAAAATTAGCCAACTTCAGCAACTTTGAATTGACCACGATATCAATATCGTTATCGTCAACTAAGATGATGTGGAGTTCTTTTGACATTAGTTTTTCGGAATGATGATCAAAAATTTACTTCCAGAACCAATGTTCGAATCGACTTTAATCGTTCCTCCCATTCTTTCAGAAGCTTCTTTTGCAATGTACAAACCAATTCCCGAGCCGTTGTTATCTTCTGTGATTCTGTAGAACATGTCGTAGATACGAGGAAGGAGTTCTTCTTCGATCCCGATGCCGTTGTCTTCACAAGAAATAACAAGGTTTTCGTCTTCGGATTGTACGGTCAGTTTAATAAATGGATCAGGCTTCGTGCGGTCTCTAAACTTGATGGCATTGGAGACGAAGTTGTTCAGTACCATCTTCAATCTCATTTCATCAAGACTAAAACTGCCTTCTGCCTGAATATCTTTAATGAAGCGAACATCTGAGGCTCCATCGAAATGTCTATAATTACTCACAATTTCATCGAACATCAAATCGAAGTTTACGTTAGCCAGAAGCTGACCGTTCTTCATGTTTTGATGGTAGTTGATGAGGTTTTGCACAAAAAGATCGAGTTTCCCTACTGTCTTCTCAATCATGTGAAGGTACTCTTTTGCAGAGCCTTCCACCCCTTCTGCTCGGGCAAGTTTTAGGATGCCTAAGATACTCACCAAAGGAGCTCTCAAGTCGTGAGAAGCGCTGTAAACCAATTTCTCCAATTCGCTGTATGCCTTTTCGAGCTCTTGGTTTTTAATTTGAAGTTGACGCTTGGAATCAAAAAGCTCAAAAGCATTATTGATTGTGATGCGCAGCTCTTGCTCGTTCCAAGGTTTTGAGATGTATCGATACACCTGACCTTTGTTAATCGAGTCGATGACCGCCTCAATGTCTGCATACCCTGTGAGGAGCATACGAATCGGATCTGGAAAATCGGGAATGATCAGCTCAAAGAACTCCACACCGCTGATGTTGGGCATTTTTTGATCTGAAATCACTACGTGAATGTCGTTCTCTGTTAAAATCTGCACGGCTTCGCTCGCAGAAGTGGTTGTGAACACCTTAAATTCCCGACGAAAACTCGCCTTGAAGGAGGTTAAATTATTCTCTTCATCGTCCAGGTACAGGACATTTATCTTGTGCTTATCGTTTCCCATTAGTTAGTGTTAGGTCATAAGGACCGAGACAAAGTTAAAAGAAATTCAGTGCCTTCTCCCAAGGTAGAATTCACTTCAATTTTTCCTTTGTGGTCGTTCATGATTCCTAGAACGATTGAAAGACCTAGACCAGTCCCTTCCCCTACCTCTTTGGTGGTAAAGAAAGGGTCAAAGATTTTGGCTTTTGTTTTTTCGTCCATCCCCACTCCGTTGTCTGAAATTCGAATATAAACGAAGTTATCATCATGAGAACTACTGATTTCCACCTTTTTTTCCTCTTTTCCGTTTTTCTTGGTGGCCTGAGCTGCATTCGTGATGATGTTCATGAATACTTGGTTCAGTTTGCCAGGGTAGCAATTGATCCTTGGAAGCGACTCATCGAAGTTTCTATCGACGACCACATCTCCATCAATGGCACTTTTTACGACAATCAGTGTAGAATCGAGGCATTCGTTGACATCGGCTCTTTTCAGCGCATCTTCATCCAAGCGAGAAAACACCCTTAAACCTTTTACTATTGTTGCTGTTCGATTAGCTCCTTCTTCTATTCCATTCAACAAGGAAGAAATCTCATCTTTAATGAAAGTTAGTTCAATGTCTTCTTTGAGTTCTTCAATTTCCTCAAAAGCACGCTTTAAGTTTTGGTCTTCTGGTTTCAGCTTTTCGTAGGCACTGAGCACTTCAAAGACATCGTCCAAATCTCTCCTCAGCGGCATCACATTGGAGCTTACGAAGTTGATTGGGTTATTGAGCTCGTGCGCAATTCCGGCTGTCATCTGCCCCAAACTCGCCATCTTTTCAGCATCTACAAGTTGCGACTGAGCTTCCTTCAAATTGGAAAGTGTGGTATTGAGTTCGTTGTTACTCTGTTCCAGTTCTTTTGTTCGGTTTTCCACTTTTGCTTCGAGCACGATGTTTTGTTCGCGCACCATGCGTTCGTTCTCTTCGATGGCAATTAACCTTGCTGCTTGTTCTTGATCTTTTTCCTTTTTCAACTGATTGATTCGATCTGCCAGGGCGAAGGAAAGTAAAATCACTTCAATGGCTGAGCCCAGTACCATACCATTATAAGTAAACCAGCTGTATTCCAAGAGGCCATAGTCTTTCGCTACAAACACGCATACACCGAGCAGAAAACTGCTCCAAGAAATGAGGAAAAACTTCGCATCTCGATAGCCTTGAAGAGCTAAACGTGTAGCCACTACAATCATAAATACCGCCAACAGCATGGCGTTCAATTGAATGATTTGGTAGCTGAGATTGTGGTATTCAAAAACGGCTAAGAAAGTGGCAATGAAGTAAATCGATACAAAGATCTTGAACCCACGATCGAGCATTGGGGTTCGTTTATTTGTGCGCAAGAAATAGCGCATGAACACGACGGCAAATACACCCGAAAACGCACCAAAGAAATACGTTCCGAAAACGGCAAGGTCAGGAACCGATGGATAAATGAGAGGAAAGAGGTAGCCCAGATAATTTGCTTGGGTGAGTCCTACTACAACGATGTAGAACACATAAAGCAGGTAAGAACGATCTCGCGTACTGAAGTAAACGAAGATGTTATAGAGCATCATCACCAAGAAAATACCCGCGTAAATGCCAAAGAACAAGGTCTGATCGAATAAGGCTTCTTGGTAGCTCACCCGTTCAAAAATCTTCAAAGGCATGGCCACCTGATCCCCGCTTCTAGTTCGAATGTAAATGCTGGCTTCCTCGTTTTGATCTAGCGTGAAAGGGAAAATAAAATTCACACTCTCTTTGTACCATTCCGATGCATTCACGCTGAGCCCAGCATCAAGTTGATCGAGAACAACTCCATCTTTCACAAAAAAGAAGCTCACTTCTGCAAGCGTGGGCTGCGATAGCTCAATCAGATACTCTTGAGCTTCTCCTGAATTACTGAGTTCTACTTTGGCCCATTGTGCGTAATCTGAAACGAAAAAATTGGGAACGGGCACATCAGAGGCTACAAAATCATCTCTTGTGATGATGTCTTGAATGCTTAAATCGGGCGACTGCTTCTCAAGTAAGAGAATATTCTCTCCAAGAAAAGACCCCTGAGAATCCTTTTGGTTCACATCGAGTGCACTCAAAGAAGAGTGGATAATGACCAGTACTAGCAAAAGTACAGTCTGCTTACCCCATTTTGAATTGATTTCCTTGACTTGGAAGTTCCCTGTATTCATAGGTGATGGTAAAATTATAGCCCGTGGGAGATTTGAGTTCTAAATCGAAGCCGTGTTCTCTGAGGGTCATCATGTGTTTTCGTACTTCTTCTTCACAATCGGGCATACCAACCACGTCTTCCAGCACGAGCATTCGCGCTTTGTATTCCGGAGTTGGATAGCTAAATAGTCCATTTTCGCCAATGGAACGCACCGTTTTAAACCCCACGTTTTCCACCATCTTTACGGTATATTCTGCACAAATGGTTACTAAAGTTTCAATTCCTACCAAAGGACATAGGGCTATTGCCGCGTGAAAAAGCAGTTTACTCACTCCTTGTTTAGCGTAATCTGCACTGTTCCACAGGGCGCAAATCTCTGCTGTTTTGTACTTTGGATAGCTGTTCACAATCTCGTCTACACCATCATCCAAATAAGAAATAGCTGTTTGTACTGGTAGTTTATACCCTTGGTAAACGCTCTGGAGTCGGATGCCCCCAATGACTTCACCTTTCGTATTTTTAGCACTAATCACAAACATCCCTGGGTGGGTGAACCACTGTAGATTATTGGTGGTAATGTTCGTGATTTTGTACTTCTGAAGCACAGCCACGTGTCCGCGGGCAAATTCCTCGCAGCCTTCTTTGAATTCATTGGCTTTGAACCCGGCGAACCTAACTCTTTCCATAGACAAAATCCTTGAGGGCGATTCGTTGTGAGGTGCTTCCAGGCGCTAGGGAAGAGCGGAAGAGTCGGGTTAAAAACACTGGGCGATCTGTTGCTTCCAATCGATACTCTTGAGCAAGCATTTCACGCGACTCGCTTACCAGTTGGTGCAAGTAAGGGAAGTCGGCCTTAAATTTTTCATCTTTTGCGAGCGGGCCTAAAAACACTGGAGAAGTGAACGGGTGTACCGCAATTTGATGTTTGGCGCACAGCAGCCAGATGTACATAACGGCTTTACCGCCAATGTAGAGGGCGTTTTCCATGTTTTGATCTACCGAAATGAGGCTCATGGCATCGGAATCCATCACCTTTTCACGGGTCAGTTTTCCGAGGGCACCACCCCGTTCCCATTCATTCAGGAGTTTCACCACTGCTGGGTCGCTCACCAATTCAAGTCCGACTTGGTTTTTAAGATCGAGCATGAGATCGCTCACAGCAATACCTCGTTTATCTTCTTTGCTGTAGGCCAACTCGTGCATAAAAAGTTCTTCGTGCATCTCCTGATTGAGGAATCGGGCCATATCGGCCTGTTCAATGCTGGAGCACACCACCGAAATTTCTTGTGGATCTTTTCGATGAATCATTTTCACCCCAGGGAAATGTTTTAGCAATTCATCCACATCGTTTTGAAAGGATTTAAAATCGGCCTCTGAGATGTGTTCTTTGCGCTCGTCTCTTTGCGTTGAACGAAGGTGCAACAAAGATGCATAAGCTGCTTTCCACGAAGGTTCTGAAGTTCGTTTTTGTAAACTTACCCAAGCGAGGAAGCCTTCATTTGTCTCAACGATATGTTCTTCTTGAAGCAAGTAGTCTTTAGCGATGAGCGTTTCAAAATTCGCTACAAGCACACCAAGATTTACTTTACCCAAGTGATTCTCCTTATTGGTGAGTGAATTTAGGTCACAAGTGGCGAAAAAGTAAAAGATCCCATCTTCGTAATGGGCTTTCCAAGGTTGTGTATTCCCCGATGAAGGCGCCTTTCTCAATTCTTCAAAGTAATTCAACGCCTCTTTCTCTTCCAAAACTACTCGATTTGGAGAAGCCTTAACATCGAGTTGTTCCAAGCCAATCAGCAATTCATCTTCCACCTCCGTTCTTTTC
The DNA here is from genome assembly GCA_938085105.1 of uncultured Flavobacteriales bacterium. GTDB lineage: Bacteria > Bacteroidota > Bacteroidia > Flavobacteriales_D > Sanyastnellaceae > CALKGK01. The sequence continues at coordinate 58,413 of CALKGK010000044.1, read as the reverse complement.
ATGAGCGAAGGGTTTTCTACTGCCTGAAGGTCTATAGCGTTTTCACGCGAAGTAAGTTCTTCTAAATCAATCCTAAATCTACCAGAGCCTTGATCTGCTTCGAGGAGTATTCTTCGAGTAACATCGGCACCCAAGGCGCCACCCAAGGTAACGGCTGAAGCCAATTGGGGCCAAGTTCGAATGCTCGTTCCCACCTCTGCCATGGAAGCTTTGAGTCGCTTGCTCAAGGTTCTTGGGTCGATCATTGGGAGGAGGTATGGGATTTTGTCTTCGTAGGTCCCTAAGTTCTTCACATCACTGTAATCCACATCTCCTATGAGTCCATGCAGGAGCGGGTAGTTTTCTTCTTCATCAAAACGCTCTACATCTAGTGTTCCGCGGTCAGACATGTCCATCACAACAGGGATATTCATGGATTTTGCCTTTTCTCGTAGAAGGATTTTGATGTCCAAACCATCGCATTCATCAATCACAAGATCGAGGGGTTCCGCTTTGCCATTGACTCCCATGAATTCATCGATGTTTTGATCGGTAATTCCGTCGGCGAAGACCACCACCTTAAGGAAGGGGTCAATCTCTGCAATTTCCCTTGCAACGATGGTTGTTTTAGGGAGCCCGAGGGTATGAACACCTGTTCGAATTCGGTTAAGGTTGGTGAGTTCAAGTTCATCAAAATCTGCAATTCGCAATTCCCCAAAGCCGCGTTCCATGGCCATGGTGAGGGAAACGGATTGACCTACTGATAAACCTACAACACCAATTCTCTTTTGAGAAAGGAGCGCTTGTTCTTCGGCAGTAATTTTGTACTTGTTACGATTGGTTCTCACCTCGGCAAACTCTTCTTCATCGAGGAGGTGTACCATGGTTTTGAGCCAAGGGTAGTAAACCCAAACACCATAGGTATCCAAATCTCTTCCATTGAGATGACCTTCTACTTTGGCCTTAATTTCCCAATCTTCAAGATCCCGGACAGGGTGTCTCAGTTCCATGAGTTCTGCGAGTTGACTGTATATCTCGTCAACTACTTGGATGTTTTCGTCAGCTTTGAACGAACGGATTATTTCTAGATCATCAGTGGCATTGTACAAAAAGAGAGGGCGTACCGTACTTTTTGTAAAGCCCTTCAAAGCACTAGGTCGGTCACTCTGTTTCATTTGGCTTTGGTTTGTGGCTATTACGAAGTTCGCATAACATCACCAAGCAAAGGTCATCCCAATGCAAAGTTATCAACATGAAAGCAGTGAAATGGCAGTAACCTTTTCTACGAGCTTGCGTAAATGGAGGACGATAACCTATGAATGCGATGAATACGAAAAGAACCACTCTTTTATACTTGGACACGAACAAAGCAGCTTTGGAAGCCTTTGATCACAACATGAACACTCATTTTGATGTGCTTTTGGCGGCCACTCCTATTGATGCTTACAATGTTTTAAGAGAAGAACATGTTGATCTTGTTATTTCTACCAAGGAAATGCCTGAAATGGATGGAATTGCTTTTTTGGAAGCCATTGCAAAAGATTTCCCAAAAGTGGGAAGGATCCTTTGCAGCGAAGATGGATCTTGGGAGGACATGATTGCTGCAGTGAACCGAGGAAAGGTGAGCAAAATCTTACGTCGCCCTTTCAACTACAGTGAAATCAAGCAAAACATTCAAGACGCTGCCAGTCAGATCATGGCAAGTTTAGAAAAGGATCATTTATTGGAGCAGTTGGAGCGTCAGAACCAGCAATTTGAATTCATTTTGAGGCAACGACTTTTGTCTTAATCACAAATTTTACTGCTTCTTCACTATATTTCCCACGTGAAGTACAAGAACATGGACATCAAGGTTGACTCTGGAAAAAACTCCTATTGGGTAGTAAATTTCAGCAAACAGAAGTTGATCATGATCTCTCATCCTGAGGACTGCAATATGCGACCTACGGGAGAAGGGGGTAAAAAACTCTCTCGTGAAATGAGTGAGTTCATGGGCTTAAAACGTTTTGAAGCCATCCAAACCAGGGAAGAAGCCAAGCAAATATCAAGAGTATTCTCCTACCGCACTGGTGGCAAGCAATTTTGGGTCAAAAGCACCATCACCGTATCTCGCCGCATGCATGAAGTGTATATTACCGGTGTTACTGGAGTAATCAAAGAAGGAGCAGCCCCACTTGAGCAATACACCGAAGTTCTGAGCAGGGAGTACCAATTCATCAAGAACCTCGCCATCCCTTGTTTTATTTGTGATGAATCTGGAAACATTCTTGTGAGCAATGGTTCAGTTCAAAAACAACTCAAGAAAAGAGCGAGCAGTGTTTTCAGCACCCCCCTATTGCAACTGTTCGAAGTTCAAAGTGAAACACCACGATTCCATCAGAAACAGTCCTTCAGTTTTGTGGGAATCTTCAGTGACAAATTCAAGAACAAGCTTCAATTTCACATTACTACGACTCCCTTTATCAGTGAAGGCATTTTGTACCATATGGTGCATTGCTTAAATCAGAGTAAGGAAGACCAGATTGATCACACCATTGACGAACTGAGTGAGCAAATCAAGCAACTGGTTCATTTGAGGGAGAAGCTGCTCTCAAGGGCTAATCATCAGCTGAAAGCACCCATCAACCGTATTCTCGGACTCGCCCAGATCATGGAAAAGGAGTTGGACAACGAAGAGACCTTGGAGTATGTGGACATGATCAAAATTAGTGCTCAGCGTCTTTTGGAAACTGCCCGGGGCATGATCGAAACGGCTAAACTTGAAGTGCACGACCTCAACAACGAATTCGAATCGGTTTCCATCGATGCTATTCTTGAAGATATTGGGCACACTTTAGAACGAGAAGTAGCACAAAAAGAGCTTGACTTTGAGCTAAAACGACTTTTGGACCGCGCTTATCTCGTGGGAGATCGTTTCCTTATTGGCGAATGTATTCGAATTGCCGTGAGCAATGCCGTTCAGCATACCAAAGACGGAAAAATCAGCATTGAAATTTTACAACCCTCGGAGGAAGAAATCAGCATCAGCATTTTAGATACCGGTAAGAATTTTGAACAAATACCATCGAGTGATCAGCTTGACCGTTCAAAGACACAAGGCATGGCTGGTGAAGGAATTAGCTTGGAGGTGGTTGAAAAGTACCTAGAATTTATGGGAGGTAGAATGCATGTTGCTCAGCGTAAATCAGGCGGAAATGCGGTTTACTTGCGCTTTGTTTCTGCGGCAATCAATTCAAATTAACCTGTAATTTTCCCGACCTCATTTTCTTGTAGCGGTCTGCCAGATAAGCCAACAAGGTTCTGAACGAGGTCATCGCAACTTCCGTTTCTTCTGAAACCGACTCCCCCTTCAAACGCAAAGTCAGTAAACCATAGACCGCTAGGAGGCAGGGCTCAATCTCGTTATTGAACTCCCCTTTTGCTCGTGTTGAGAACTCCTCGAGGTACTCTTTGGCATTATTGAGTGCAGCCTTGTATTCTTTATCCTGAAACACATTAAGTAAAGAGTGATGCAAATAAATCAACTCTGTTATTACTTCTTGGGCATCATAGATATGCCCTTGTTTCTGCACCCCTTGTTGTTGCATCTTTTGAGAGAGGTCTTTGAACCAAGCAAACTCAAGATCATATTGCTCTTCAGTAAATTGTTGGGCCAAAAATCCAGCAATGACTTCCTCATCAAAGCGCGCGGCCCTGAGTAGATCCTCCATTTGCCAAACGTAGAGCAAGTATTCTACGATGTTTTCTTCTTTCTTTGCTTGAGCTGTGGTCATTTTTACTCTTCGCTACTGTTCTCTTGTTCGTACTGTTGGTTCAAAGCGGAAACCACATCTTGGGTGACATCGAAAGCATCCATAGAATACAACAATGTTTGTCCAGCGGGCTCATAATTGAAAATCATATCAATACCGTTCTCCTCGCCATAAACCTTAAGGTAGTCGCTAATTCTGTTGTAAAGTTCTGTTTGGAACTCCATTTCAACACGGGCAATTTTCTGTTGTTCCTCTTGTTGCATTTGCTGGAGCTCATATTCCAGTTCCATGATCCGATTTTGGGTAATTTGGAGTTCTTTTTCCGTTGCTGAACCACTGTTTGCGTATTCCACGAGGCTTTGATATTCTTTCTCTGCCTCTCCCATTCTTCTTTGGAGTTTGTTTTCGCTGCTTTTCGCCTTTTTGATCAGCTTGTTTTGTTCGTCTTCAACGAATTTATAATTCAACATGATTGAATCTCCACGAACAAAAGCAACACGCACACTGCCTTCAGAAGTATCGGTATTTACGTCTGCGTCTTCAGAAATAGCGATGTTTGAATCTTGATTTGCATTCTCTTTAAGGTCGTTCAATTGACCAAACAAATACGCCACAAGTGCGAGAAGCACAACACTGATTCCTAATGTAATTTTACTCAACATGTTTATGAATTTAATCGTTGAAAAGCCCCTTGAAAGGCCGTTCTCATTTCTAAAAAGCGCTGCATTACCTCATTGAGAAATTCCTCGTCCAACATCTTTTGAATATCATCCATACCCATCAGGTCCATGCTCCCGATTTTGTAGGTTTGTTCAAACTGACCAATCTCGAATTTAATGTGGTACTTGTTGTTCCAACTAAAAACGGTGATTTTCATTTGATGGTGTGGAATGTCTCCTATGACTCGCATCGCAAAATTTTGACAAATATATGCCTTCGCACGTTCACAACATCATTCAATCTTTAGAAACTCAGGAAGTGCGGGAATTGGTTTGGGCGATAGGAGCTCCTCCTTTGCTTTCTCGATTTTCTTTTCGGGATGAAAACATCGTGTTCGACGCAAGCTGGTATGAAGATCGGATTTTGGAATCTGAAGATTGGGTTCGAGCATTGGATCGTGCTCCCTACGAACTCAAAGAACACCTAGAACGCCCACCCCGTGTACCTTTGGGCAAGCGGTTTGAACGGCTCCTTTCTTTTTATTTCAATCATTCTGCACGTTTTGAAGTGATTTGGGAAGGAAAGCAAGTCGTGAATGACAAAACAACTTTGGGTGAAATGGACTTCCTTGTGGCCGACTTAGCGGATAAAAAAGTGTTCCATATCGAAGTGGCTTGCAAATTCTATCTGTCCTCAAAAAACCAGAGTAAATGGAGCACCTTTCTTGGTCCGAACGCCAAGGATTGTCTTGCTGACAAAATGGAAAAGTTCCATCGGCAATTTGACCTGGCTCATCACCCGCTCGTTCAAGGAGCTTTGAAAGAAAGGAATGTTCAACAATTTGAGTCTCGCCTTTTCTTGAAGGGTTTCATCTTTCACCATTTCACCTTACTTCAAAAAGCGCGTCCGCATCAATGGGCCAGTGATCGATATTCGTCTGGCTGGTACTGCTTCGCCCACGAACTCCCTTCCCTATTGCACGAAAAAGCCGAGTGGTACATTTTGGAAAAGAAGAATTGGCTTTCCACCATTCACCCATCACATATTTCCGACGAAATCTTAAGTTCAGAAGTTGTCAGACAAAGGCTCACTGATCATTTTAAAAAAAGCACGAGGGCTCAGCTTTTGGTTCAAGTGATCTTGATGGAAGGAGTGTACATTGAGCTTTCTCGTGGATTCGTTCTTGACGATAGATGGCCCAATTTGAAAGTAAAAGGTGCTTGATTATTCTACGCTTTTTGGTTGCACTGGAAGATTTTGGGGCAGCTCTTTGAGTTGTGTTGCGAGCAATACAGCAATCAAACTAAAACCAATAGCGAGGTAGCCTACCCAATGGTAATTTTGCAAAGGTTCTCCTTCTCCGCCTTGCACAATAATGCTCCCTGAAATCAAGGACGCGGCTCCTGAGGCCAAAGACATGCAGCTGCTGTTCAAACTCATGAATCCCCCTCTGTTTTGTGGTTTTACCACAGCCGTAAGCATGGTGTTCGCAGGAATGTTTCGTCCGGAAATGAAGATGAAAAAACTGGCCGAAACACAAAGGACAAGATACAGGGGCAAAGGCCAAAGGTTTGTTGTAAGCAGAAGTGGAACAATTGAACCGAAAGCCATAAAGAAGAACACCGGTTTTCTACCAAAGCGGTCTACTAGTCGTCCAATGAGTGGAGAGGAAATAACCGTACACGCTCCTCCAACGAGATAGATGTAAATGATTTGATCTTGGGCCAAACCAACATTATTGATCATGTACGGCGTAATGAAGGGGATCACTGTAAACTGACCAAAAACCAGCATCACCATAAAAAGCAAGGCCTTTTGTTGGTTGGGACTCTTCAAGGCAAGCTGAATGGTCTCGAAGGGATGGGCTTTGAGGTTTCCCGTTTCGAGGTGTGCCCGAAGTGGAGGGATTTTAAAGAAAATAAAGAGCCACACCAGGGAGGCAAGTCCTCCCACCATCAGAAATGGCGCATGCCAATTCCCATCAAACCATTCCACCAAAATCAAGCCCATAGGAACCCCAATAATGGCCGCCAGCGAGAAAGCCATCATCACCACTCCCATGGCCTTTCCTCTTCTTTCTAACGGAATGGCATCACCAATGATACTCAAAACCAAAGCACCGAGAATCCCCCCACTTAGTCCAGTAAAAAATCGAGTTCCTACAAAGAGGATGTAGTTCAAACTTTCATTGTCGGTATTGGGTACGAATGCAGAAGACAAGGTGCCCAAAGCAAATCCCAGGTAGGCTACGGTAAGGGCTTTTTTCCGATCAAATTTATCTAAGAAGAAAACTCCAAAAAGACTGGAAAGGAAAGCTGCTAAAGGGTAAGCCGAAACCAGAATACTGTACTGAAAAGGTTGAATGCCCAATTCTCTTTGAAAGAGATCTCCAAGGGGCATCATGATCATGAAATCGACAATATTGGTGAATTGAACTGCAGCCAAAATGGCGAGCAAAGCACCCTCGGAAAGATTTTTCATTGTTGGGGTTTAGAGGCTCGGAGGGGTTACTTCTAAGTTCTTTTTGTAAGGATATCGGATGTCGTAGTCTTGCGGTTTCACGAATTTGAAAAAGGTGCGAAGGAGTAAATTTGGTCCCTTTTTGGCGTGCATAATGCAACAGCTCAACTCGGTAGGAAAAGCCCCAACGGTACTTTTGATTTCTCCCGCTGTTCGACCGTAACTTAACTTCTCCGCTTTTGCTTGAATCGCGAGATCTACAAATTTGTATAGGATGTTCATGTACAGACCATATTGCTGGTTGTGAGCATAGTCTAAGCCAATCATGTGCGCATCATAGAGTTTTCCGTGATGAATTCCAGAAAGGAAAGCAATGAGTTCTCCTTTGAGAAAGAAACCATACACATCGAAACGCTCTGAAAGGTTTTTTTTCAGTTGAATGAAGCTATCTACGTGAAGATGACCAAGGGTAAAATCAGCTTTGTCTGCCACATTGTGGTAGAGTTCATCAAAGCGTTCTTTGTGTTGTTCGATATCACTTGCCGACAAAGATCTCATCTCCAAGTCATCCGCTTTTTTGATTGCTGATTTTGCTTTGGTTCTGAATTTTGAAACCAGGTCTGAGAGGTAATCGTCGAAGGAATTCCATGAACTCAGAATGGGCATCATCATCAAAGGATCTACCATAAACTCAGCAAAACCTCTTTCTTGAAGGTGGGATAATTCTTGACTTCCACGCGAAAAATCTTTGATGAGATAAGCGACGATGGAGTTATCGTCTTTTTTCTCAAGCGCCTGCGTTTCTTCCAAAACCTGATGCAGCAGCTTGCATGAATCTTCCACACTTACACTTGGGCAGAAATAATAGCCGTTGATACCAGACGCAAATGGATTACCAATGCTGGCGATTCTAAATCGGAGGGGACGGTTTCCAGTAAGCACTTTGATCAACATTTGTTGAAGTGCTGAATTCTTCTTTTCGGTATTTCCTTTGAGGTTATTGCTTTCAGCGATAGCGATATGAACCACAACAACACCGCAAAGTTCTTCCTTTCCATTCCAAATTTGAGCGAAACGAATACCGCTTTCTCCTGTCGTGGATGCCTTCACTCCTTCGATATAGGCATGTTTGAGCATGACACATTCGTCTGGACTGAAGCTATCCCACAATTCGATATCTTTCTTTCCCAATGCTTTTTGGACACTAAGGGTGTACTTTACCGAAGTTTGGCCGCCATTATTTTGGGGCATGCATGTCAAGTTCGACATCGTTCTGGAAGTCATTTTATCTGGATCCTTTTTTCTGGTTGCCACTTTAGCCCCTTAAAGGTTTAACTTTTGTGCTTCTAAATTGTTTCGAAAGTAGGAACTTTATTGCCTATGAATTCTAACGAATCAATCATTTTCTTCGACGGCGTATGCTCGCTCTGCAACAGTGTTGTGGATTTTGTACATCGGCGTGATCACAAAAATCACTTCAAATACGCGTCATTACAAGGAAACACGGCTCAAAAAAAGATCCCTGAGTTGCTTGAAAATGAGCAGCTGGACTCGTTAATATATTATAAATCGGGTAAATTATTTACAGAAAGTAGCGCTGCATTGCACATTGCAAAGGGAATGTCTGGGGTTTGGCCAGTGCTTTTCATCTTTATTCTTGTTCCAAAAGGCTTGCGGGATGTCATTTATCGTTGGGTTGCTCGTAATCGCTACCGTTGGTTTGGGAAACGAGAAACGTGCCGAATGCCGGAAGCGCATGAACGAGCGTATTTCCTAGATTGAGTCTGTCTCGGCAGGGAGTTCAATTCTGACTTGGAAAAATTGCACTTCGAATAGATTCCCAAACCTTCTCAAAGGGTCTTGGATCTATGATTAGCGCGATGAGTAGTCCGAAAAACGGAAGCAGTGGTACTTTATATCTCACCACGGCACCAAGCACAGGAACGGTTGCACCAATGATAGCGGCAAGTATCAGAAGAAAAGACAGCACAAAAAGCGTCAGTCTACCCTCATCGTTGCTTTGATGTCTTCTGAAAATCAGTGCTAAGAATAGGAGCAGTAAACACATGCTTGTTTCTAATGCGCTAAAATGCTGAAGTAAGGAGTTTCCCTCACCGAGGAATGGTCGGAAAAAAGTGGTGATCCAATACAATGGTAAGTTGGATGTAAAGTCAAGCCATCCATTAATGGGAATTGCTTCGATCTGACTCCCTGCAGCTTGTTTATTGGCTACATTGATGAAATCCGTCTGTTTCTTGCTCAGCACATAAAGGAAATCTCCTGCTGAATAGAATCGATCGGCGAACATCGCCGCTACGACAAAAACCGCATGTACCACGAGAAAAGCCAAACGCCAATAACTCAGCTTACTTCCAATCAGCCAAAAAGATAAAGCTGGAATTAAGCTCAAAAAGACATATCCTTTGAGGTGAAACAAGAAGTACCCCGAAATCACCATCAGAAGCACATATTTAAGCGACTTAAAGGATACCTTCACCCAGCTAAAAAATGCATAAAGGAATAGAGCTAAAGCTAGCATCAAGGGAGCTTCTTTGAGTACGCCGGAGGTCCAAAATAAATAAGACGGAGCCAAAAGCATGAGAAAAAACAACGCTTTTACCGGCAAGTGTACGATGCTCCGAACAGCTTTGATGAGAAACGCTGCGGCTAGAGTACTGATGAAGCACATGAATATGGTGTGGACGTGGAAATTCCCCAATGACACCAAAGCAATCAACCCGTTAATCCGAATGATTGTAGGGTTGTCATTTGCGATACCATACGTGCTCTTACACCACCAGCGATGCATATTATCGAAGTACACTTCTAATGCAGGATCTTCGATGCCAATTCCGAAAAGTAGGCGGAAAAAGTGTTGTGGATTGGACTCTGCCAACTCACCCAAAATGAGTCCATCATTGAAGTAGAGGAAAGCATCACTTGCGCCTTTATATGGCTCGTAATACGTGTAAATCCACCACAAGAGAATTCCGAAAGCCACTTTGCTGAGGAAGAGGATTTGAAACCACCGTTTTGGAATACCCACTACCTCTAATTTCTTGCTTTTATCTATGCAGAAGAGAAAAAAGAACACAAATATGAGCGGTAATATACAATCCGTCCACTGCACCATTAGCTCGCTTGAAGATCCTCTAAACGGGGTGATTTGAGCGATTTATAAATGGCAAATCCGAGTAAAAGAACGAGCAAGATGGAACCCACCAAAGCGAGGGTACGCCCCGAGTTGTAAGCCGCGGGATTAAACGTAAAAATAATGGTATGCTCTCCAGCAGGAACCATCATTGCTCGAAGAAGGTAATTCGCTCTAAAATAGCTCGCTGGTTCTCCATCGATACTCACCTCCCAGCCTTCTGGGTAGAATATCTCGGAGAAGACCGCCAAGCGCGAATCAGAGGTTTTACTTCTGTATTCAATTTGATTGGGGAGATAACTCGTCATGAAAATCTCGTCCGACTCGCTTCCAGTGCCGAAGGCTGTTACTTCATCTTGATAGCGCTCGTGCACCAAAGCGGTAAATGCAGGGTCTAATTCTCCTAGTGCTTCAATCTCATCGTCGCTCGACATCTGCATTTCGACCTCATCCACGAACCAAACATTTCCAAGTGCCCTATTGTTCGGAATCGGTGGTGAATTTGGATCGGCAATCAGGTATTTGGTGTTCAGCATGTTCAGCACAGGCGTTTGGGCAAAAGCAGCATCCAGTCCGCCTGCATTTGCTACTTCAATGAATCGGTTAATCTCCGGACTCAAATGAAAGTCAATGAGCTCTTGGTAGCTTTTGAGCTTTGCACCGTGGTATCCGCCTATCGATTTGTGGAAGAAGCTTGTTCTTGCATCGTTGAAAGGGTTACCAATATTGAGCACACGGTAGTTCGAATTGAAGTTCAACTCACCAAACTTGGCTGCTTCTTCTTTCGCTAGATCTCTTTTTGTGAATCGTTTTCCATTTCGGTCTTCCGCGTTTTTCACTGCTGTTTGAATCTCATCTTCTATTCCTCTAGCAGTTACCTCTTGTTCAAAGATGCTTTGATCTGCAACCGAGGCTTGGAATGGGAAGAATCGATCTTCATTTTTCTTCCAATGCACATAACCTCCTTTGGCCTTTTCGTTGTTGAGGTATCTTTTGTCAACGCTCCAGAGGTCAACAACGGTGAAAAGCGCAATGAGTCCGATGGCCATGCTTGGTTTGAGTTTCTTCAGGGCCAAGGCAATCGTCAACCCGAATCCTATCACCACAAAAAGTAAAGATCTCAAAACATCGGCTCTCATGATGGACATTCTCACGTCTTTCAGCTCAGTGATAAATTGCTTTACAAAGGCGCTCTGTTCTGGATCACCTCCATTCAGATAGCTCGAGAATTGATCTTTTTCAGCAGGAGAAATGAAGTCGAAAAGTGTATCCGGAATAGCGAGAAAGAGTATCAATATCAAGAACACGAGTCCGCCACCAGCGAACAGCATTTTTTTCTGTGCATCCTTTAATTCATCCCCATTAAAGAGTTGATTCAAGGTCATCACAGCGAGAAGAGGCCCGGCAATTTGAAAGAGCACCAACATCATCTTGGTATCTCTAAATTTCGCAAAGAACGGGAGGTAGTTCAGAAACAAATCGGTGATAAAAGAAGCATCTTTCCAAGCAAGAATCGCCGCCAACAAAGACGCAATGAGCAATGGCCATTTGAGGTGGTCTTTGGTGAAGAACAGTCCGACCACAAAAAGAAGGAAGATGATTGCTCCGTAATAGAATGCTCCACCTGTAAAACGTTGTTCTCCCCAGTATCGAGAAGACTGGGCTACTTGTTGTTTGAAGTTGTTCGGCACGCTTTTGAGCAGTTCTTGGTCTCCACCAATGGCGCTGCTCACTCCACCCTTAATATCTGGCACGAGCACAGACCACACCTCGCCGCGAGACATGCTGTACTCCAAGATATAGTCTTTGTTCAAGCCTTCTTTTGGAGATTCGTTAGCTAATCCTGGCGCTGAGATGCTCAACTCGGAGTCGCCTCGCGTACTAAATTTACTATAGTTGTAGGTGGTCAGTAGTCCGGTAATGTTCGGAATAATGCTCAAAACCGCTGCGATGAGGAGTGCAGCAGCTCCATTGATGAGTTTTTTAGGCTCACCTTTTCTCACCAAAGCGATGGACTCGAAGATGACAACAAAAACGAGGAGAATAGCCAAGTAATAGGTGATCTGCGGGTGGTTTGCCGCCAGTTCCATTGCGCCGAAAAAGCTGGTAATTGCCGCTCCCATGATCCAATTTCCGCGAAAGATTTGAATTACTCCTCCTAGAACCGCTGGTGTGATGGCTACGGCAGCAACTTTGGAAGCGTGTCCGGCCCCCAGGTATAGGAAGTTAAAACTTGCCAAGGCAAAGGCCACTGCTCCTAACATGCCCAGCCAAGGGTTTATTCTAAGGCAACAGCACAAGATGTAGAAGCAAACCATCGCTAGCCAGAGAATTCCGACGGGTCCGGGAAAAACAATTTTAATCCCTGTAATGATGGATTGAGGTAAGTTATTGGGCTGCAGCATGGAGATTTGGTAGGCGGGCATTCCGCTGAACATGCTATTGGTCCATAAGCTTTGGTCGTCGAATTGATCGCGGTAGTCTCGAAGTTCTTTAGACATACCGAGGAAACGATCGATATCTCCTTGATTGAGGTCGTAATCGTTGTACGCCGGGGTGAAGTAGATGGAAGCGATAATATAGAATGCGACGATTGCTATAATATGGGGTAATGCTTTCGTGAGGAACTTCATGATGTTTGGCGTTTAGGGGCGAAAGATAGTGGAGAGTGGAGAGAAAACGAAATTGGGTTTTAATGGGTGAGGTATTTGGGGTGAGCGGACGGCTATCGGCTTAAGTAGCCGAAATGGAAAACACCTCAAGAACCTAAAAAACAACGGTTTGAGCTAATACTAGATGAAGGGACTAGTGTGTTTGATGGATGATTCCGAGCAGTCATTATTCTTTGCTATCGGCTTAAGTAGCCCAAACACACTCCTGAATAAACCACTGAAATACAAGTACTTGATCTTGAGAAGGACACGTGGTTCCGTTTTTTTGGGAGCCTTACCAATGAGACTTCTTGGCTATCGGCTTAAGTAGCCCAAACCGAAATCATGACAACTATTCAATAGTAAAAAACCCTAAACAATATGACTAGGATCTAGGTAAAGTCAGGAAAGATCGTTTCCCAAAAAATCAGACATCAAGCCAATAAAAAATTTGGGCTACTTAAGCCGATAGCTTTAAAAACAGATAACGATAGAAACAAAAAGCCAGTCAAAAAACGAATCTGCTTTCTAACTGGCCTTTAATAGATCTTTCAATTTACTTTACTTCTTCGTAATCAATATAATCCCCTATTCCATCTGTATTGAGCTTTGGGTCACTCCCTTTTTTAGAGTAGCTGTCTGACCGGTGCTGGCGGTTTGTAGGCCTTTTTTTCGGTGTAAACAACTTCCTCAATAGACGAAGAATCATATACCCTACAACAACATAAAATACAAAGCGAATAAAACCCATACCCTTCTATTTACTCAAATATAGGTTTCTCTCCGAATAGATTTTTCTGAAGAAAGGGTCTTTAAGGTCTTTTATGAATCGAATTGCCTCACCTGTTGACTTCATTTCTGGCCCCAACTCCTTATTCACATTCGGAAATTTCTCATAAGAGAATACAGGTATCTTGATCGCATAACCCGACTTTTTAGGCTCAAACTTGAAATCTTTCACTTTCTTCTCACCCAACATCACCTTTGTCGCATAATTCACATAAGGCTCGTCATAAGCTTTCGCAATGAATGGCACTGTTCTCGACGCTCTTGGGTTGGCTTCAATGATATACACCATGTCGTCTTTCACAGCAAATTGGATATTAATGAGTCCTACTGTTTTCAACGCCAAGGCAATCTTTTTTGTTTGTTCACGAATCTGCTCCACAATCAAATCACCCAAGTTGTATGGAGGCAATACTGCGTAAGAATCCCCACTGTGAATACCCGCAGGCTCAATGTGTTGCATAACACCAATAATGTAAACGTCTTCTCCATCGCAAATTGCGTCTGCCTCTGCTTCTATAGCTCCATCAAGGAAGTGATCCAGCAAGATCTTATTATCAGGCATATCTCTAAGGATATTGACTACAGTAGTTTCAAGATCCGCTTCATTGATGACAATTTTCATCCTTTGTCCACCCAAAACATAAGAAGGTCGAACCAATAACGGGAAACCTAGCTCACGGGACAATTCAATCGCTTGCTCCGCATTTTCGACCACTCCAAATCTTGGATAAGGAATATTGTTCTCTTTAAGGATGTTCGAAAAGCTACCTCTATCTTCGGCCAAATCCAGGGCTTCATAAGACGTTCCTAGAATCTTCACTCCATATCTTTCCAGCTTTTCTGCAAGTTTAAGCGCAGTTTGTCCGCCCAACTGAACGATGACTCCTTCGGGCTTTTCGTGCTGGATGATATCGTAAATATGCTCCCAGAAAACCGGCTCGAAGTACAACTTATCAGCCGTATCGAAATCCGTCGAAACCGTTTCGGGGTTGCAGTTAATCATGATCGTTTCATAACCACATTCCTTCGCTGCCAAAACTCCGTGAACACAACAATAATCGAACTCAATTCCTTGACCAATTCTGTTCGGACCAGAACCGAGAACAATCACCTTTTTCTTATCACTTACAACGGACTCATTCTCTTCTTCAAAAGTAGAATAGAAGTAAGGTGTTAAAGCCGGAAATTCCGCTGCACAGGTGTCAACCACTTTGTAAACGCGGTTGATTGACATTTCGGTTCGTTTGGTATGTACTTCACTTTCTAAACACTTAAGAAGGTGAGCTATTTGTCGGTCTGCATAGCCTTTTTGCTTCGCCTCAAAAAGTAATTCTTTTGGAATTGAATCCACGGAATGCTTTTCTATTCGACGTTCAACGAAAAGAAGGTCTTCAATTTGCTTTAAGAACCAAAAGTCAATTTTGGTTTTTTCTTGGATCGTTTTGAACGGAATACCAAGCTTAATTGCGTCGTAAATGTGGAACAATCGGTCCCAACTTGGTCGCTCTAAACTTCTTAAGATTTGGTCTTGATCTCTCAATTCTTTTCCATCAGCACCAAGTCCGTTTCTCTTCACCTCGAGCGATTGACATGCTTTTTGTAAGGCCTCTTGGAAAGATCGGCCAATAGCCATTACCTCTCCTACTGCTTTCATCTGAAGCCCCAGTTCCACATCGGCTCCTTGGAATTTATCGAAGTTCCACCTTGGGATTTTCACCACAACGTAATCCAATGTTGGCTCAAAAAAGGCTGAAGTATTGCCCGTAATTTGGTTGCTCAATTCATCCAGGTGATAACCGATGGCCAATTTCGCGGCGATTTTTGCAATTGGATACCCCGTAGCCTTCGAAGCGAGAGCAGATGATCGAGAAACACGTGGATTGATTTCAATAGCGATGATGTCTTCTTTCTCATCTGGACTCACGGCAAACTGAACGTTACACCCACCGGCAAAATCACCAATAGAGCGCATCATTTTGATTGCCATATCTCGCATACGCTGGTAAGTTGAATCGGAAAGCGTGAGTGCTGGAGCAACGGTAATGGAATCACCCGTATGGATTCCCATTGGATCGAAATTCTCAATGGAGCAGATGATGGTTACATTATCATTTGCATCCCTCAATAACTCGAGCTCAAATTCCTTCCACCCTAGAAGCGCCTTATCAATCATCACTTCATGGATTGGAGACAAGTGCAATCCTCTCGTGAGTAATGGTTCAAAATCTTCTTTGGTATGAACAAATGCTGCTCCGGATCCACCGAGCGTGTAAGAGGCTCTAATGCAAAGTGGGAATCCGAATTTTTGTGCAATTTCTTTTCCTTCGAGAAAGCTCTTAGCGGTATCCTGAGGAGCCATTGGGACATCGATTGTTCCCATAAGGTCTCTGAACTTTTCTCGGTTTTCGGTGATTTCAATCGCGTCAATATCAACGCCGATGATGCGCACACCATACTCTTCCCAGATCCCCATTTCGTCGCACTTGATGGCGAGGTTGAGTGCAGTTTGGCCTCCCATGGTTGGAAGAACTGCATCAATGTTGTGAAGTTTTAGGATTTCCTCAATGGACTCGGGTTCCAGGGGTTTGAGGTATACGTTGTCCGCCACAACCTTATCGGTCATGATGGTTGCTGGGTTAGAATTGATCAAGGTTACTTCAATTCCTTCTTCTCTTAAAGAACGCGAGGCTTGTGATCCAGAATAGTCAAATTCACATGCTTGTCCAATAACAATCGGGCCACTTCCAATGATGAGGACCGAACGTATACTCTTATCTCTTGGCATTTTTTTTTTAGCCGTTCACTCAAATATGGTGACAGCGATGACGCGGGGAAGATTCCGAGGACAAAATTAGACAACCCTTTTGGTTTAGGAAGCTTATTTGGATGGAACTTTTCACAAGCTTCTCGAAAGTTGTTGATAAACCTCATCATTCCTAAAAAAGAAGCTATCGGCTTACGTCGCCGAAATTTTTGCGAATCGAAGCCAAGGGTGAAGAACCATGGACTTTATTAATTCCTTAGGTCCTATTTCAAGGCTTACTTTCTTCCACTTTCTAAAATTGAATTCACAGCAATAATAGAAGAGATGCTTTTTTGAGATATGGAAATGAGTTTTGCGAACCCATGCCTCAAGCTCAGTTCGGTATTCCCCCACCTCACGGGGTTCATTAGAGACTCCAAAAATCAAGTTCTGCTTCCAAAACGAGCCTCGAGCTAATTTATGCTGTCTTAAAGCGACTTCATTGGGCCGCATTTCTCGATCAATTTGACCAACTTTCTTTTGAAGAACTGACTTAGCCGTTGCCAAATAATTCGCCGATTCATTTTCCGAAGGAATAGAATTCAACGTAAAGTCGATACGAGTTGCACGCTCCCATTGAGCTTCTAATAGCATATTCTTCCCAAGGAGCGACCTGCTCCTAATAAAGATTGTTTTCTCGGCAGAAGACATGAAGGTCTTTGTTTCAAACCTTGCCATTGCTTGTTGAACCTTCCTCTTAAAGAACCAAGCAGTTTCCTGACAAACCCGATACTTGACTGCAAGAGCGATTGAAGATCTTCCTTCTTCTTCAAGGACCAATTCATTCACCATTCCGAAGGCTTTGGTTAAAGGGAACTTTATTTTATGAAAAAGAGTTCTCGCTGTTGGGGATTCATCATATCTGCATCTTGTACATCTGCGATGATGCCATTTTTTCCCTCTCCCAAACTTCAAGTTTCCACATTTCCTACATTTGTAGCCGGAGCCCCATTTGCAGTAAATAAGATATTCTAAGCATTTCCTCTCGTTATTCAGATGATTCGGAAAAGGTGAAAATTGCTGTTTATTTTCACGATATAACATTTTAGAAAATTACAGAATCGAAGCACTAAACCACTCACCACAAACAAATTAGAACCAGTCATTCACAAAGTCATTGTCCTATTCTGAATCAGAAAAGTGGGCTACTTAAGCCGATAGCTCTCATTTCTTAACTTCGCGACTATGCCCAATCTCTTTCATCACAACGGTTTCACTCTAGAATATGCCCAATTCGGAACAGGAAATTCCACCGTACTGGCATTTCACGGATTCAACCGCCCTCTAGAGGACATGAAACTTTTTGAGGAGATGGTAGGAGAAGACGAATCAATTGTATCCGTTCACCTATTTGATCACGGAGCAAGCACCTGGCCTAATGAACTGGATATTCTAGACGGTGTTTCTCTCGTTTCCTTCCAAGAACTTGTAAAAGCGTTTTTGTCTTCGCTAGGAGTAGCATCTTTCTCTTTGATTGGATATAGTCTTGGAGGCAAAATCTGTCTTTCCATTATAGAAATGAATGCTTTCAAGATTGACCGAGTGCTTCTTCTTGCGCCAGATGGTTTGTACATCAACCCTTTTTACCAATTGCTCATTGGAACGAAAATCGGCAGAAACTTATTCCAATCAGTAGCCCAAAACCCTAGGAAAATACTCAAATTGACCGATCTTCTAAGACAGTTTCGATTGATTGATGGGAAGCTGCATCGTTTTGTGCACGTAAATTTAGGAGAGGGGAATCGTGTTGAAGACCGAATGCGCATTTACCACTCTTGGTTAGCTTTTCAGCACTTCAAACCCAATTTGAGACAAATCTTCCTCATTTCGCAAAAACAGAAGGTTGACTTGAACTTAATCATGGGGAAAAAAGATAGTGTAATCAAGCCAAAGCATGGAAGGAAACTATTGAAATTGGGCCTTGAAAAAAGCCGCCTACATTTTCTCAATCAAGGACACCAGCTGATCAATCAAAACACTTTAGAGTTCGTAAAATCTTCTGGCATCTGGAACGGTAAAGAAAAATGATTGTGCTTTCCCTACATTTGCCAACATGTTGGTTTATCAGAAAATTCTCGATTTCAAACTTCAAAACAAAAAAGGTCTTGCCCTTTTGCTCGACCCTGATGAAGTTCAATTGACCGCTTCATTCGGTAAACTTTTGAGTGCAGCCAACACAAATGCAGACTTTCTTTTGATCGGAGGAAGCCATTTGGTGGAAGATCAGTTTCATTCCTTACTGATGGAGGTGAAAAATCAAGTTAAAATTCCAATCATTCTTTTCCCAGGGTCGAATGATCAAATTAGCTCTGCAGCAGATGCAATCTTACTATTAAGTCTGATATCAGGAAGAAACCCCGAGTACTTAATCGGCCAGCACGTTAAAGCTGCCTTCAATTTAAAGCGTTCTGGCTTAGAAATTATTCCAACTGCCTATTTACTCATAGACGGTGGTCGAGCAACTACTGCTTCTTACATGAGCAACACAAGCCCAATACCCCGCGATAAACCCAGCATTGCATCTGCAACTGCTCTAGCTGGAGAACAGCTTGGAATGAAATGCATCTATTTAGATGCGGGCAGCGGTGCAATGCAGGAGGTATCAAGAGAGATGATTAAGGATGTCCGAACACATTGTTCCTTACCACTCATCGTTGGCGGGGGAATCCGAGGAGAACTCCAAATGAAATCAGCATTTGATGCGGGAGCCGACATTGTTGTAATAGGCACCGTATTTGAGCAAAACCCTGAGCTTTTAGCTGACTTAGGCAGAAGTTAATCGCTGAATCGCCCTTATTCTCTATTTTTCAGGTGGATGATGGATTCTTGGCCGATATCAATCATGCATCAAAACACAGAGTTTGAAGTGGGGCTTTCCTAAACAAACTCAATCCTTCAAACCAAATAAAAAATGGGCTACTTAAGCCGATAGCATATGCAGAGCGAAGGTAGAAAGCGGAGAGTGATGAGCTCTTCGGAGCACCGTTCGATCTTTTAGACCCTAAAACAAAGAGGTTTTATCCGGGTTGAAAATCTGGGCTACTTAAGCCGATAGCCAACAAAAAAAGCCACCCTCTCAATGAAAGGGTGGCTTCTCAAATCAACAAAAATCAAAATCCAAGATTCAAAGACAACAACACATTCGTCCCTGCCTGAGGATAAAAGAAATTCTCCGTAACCATCTCTCCTACTACATATGAGTACGTATACCCATTGCTCGAATACTGTTCATTCAAAACATTGTTCACCAACAGGTTCAAACTCGCGGTCTTAAACAACCTATTCTTCAAGGTATACGTCACACGAGCATCGTTCAACAAATACGCATCAATCGCACGGTCAGCATTTGAGGTATTGTCCAAATACTGCTCTCCAACATAACGCACGATCCATTCCGCACTCAAGCTCTGGCGATCATTATCAAAAAACTTGAACTCCAAACCGGTGTTGGCAATGATGTCCGGACTAAAAGAAATATCCGTATCCGAATACTCTTCCACCAAAACATCAAAACCATTGGTATAATCATACACCACATGCTCATAATCCTGAATCCTGTTCTGGCTGTAAGTAGCATTCACGTTCCAACGCAACCCGGGCATGATGTTCCAAGCCGTGGCCAATTCAACTCCTCTTCGGTAACTCTGCGCAACGTTAGTACGAATTGCACTCCCAACATCATTCAAAGCTCCGGTCAATACGAGCTGATTGTCATATTGCATGTCGTAAAAATTCAACTCCACCATGTATTTTTCTGTCCGACGCTTATATCCAAACTCAAGATCATAAAGCGTCTCGTGAGTTGGCTTCTGTCCGTCCAGAGCGTCGATGTAATCATTCCTCACAGGCTCTCTATTTCCAACACTATAAGAGGCATAAATCCAATCTCTTCGGCTCACTTTATAAGTGGCCCCTACTTTTGGATTGACGAAATCAAGAGTGTCACCCACGGAGATACTTCTTCGGTCTGCATCAATTCCGCTGGTGAAATAGGTCACATTTCGGTATTGAACATCTCCAAAAATGCTCAACTTTTCATTCACACGGTAATCCAATTTAATATAAGTATTGAAGTCTTTCTTTCGACCATTATTCAAGTAGTAAAGATCCCCCTGCTGTGTCCCATTGGCTTGTTCCATCCAAATCAACTCTCCGTAGTGATCTCCATCATAGTCGTTATATGCTCCACCCAATACAGCATTCACTCTATTCCTTTTGTAATTCAAAGAATAAGTCAACCCGTAAAAGTCATTGCTCAACCACCTTCTTCGAATGAGGTCGGTTTGAGAAATCCCTGCTTGTGAATTGACCAAAACATTTCCGTTCGGATCCAAAATCGGGTTGCCCTGAGCGTCGTTCACCACTTCATGCACAAACTCAACATCACTGCTCTGATAACTGCTCTCAAAGCCCAAATTCACGGGATTCCCTTCTCCGTCAACATCAGCAGTAAATGCCTGATCTGCTCCAAAAACGATGGGCTGCAAACCGTAGTCTTCGAAATCTTCTCCCAAACGTTCCTGCTCAAAGAATCCTCTACCGTAGGTATAGTGTCCAGACAACTGAGCGGTTAAATAATTACCAATGCGGTGATTCAAATGCAACTGATAATGGTCTTGAGCATAATCATCCACTTCATTCTCGTAGAGGTAAAAATTGTAAGTTCGACCAGAGTTCAAGAGATTCTGAAGTTGGGCTTCGCTGTAGCCTTCATTCGCAGCGTGAGTTCGCATAGCTTCCTCATCATTGTTCAATCGAGATTCTGGAGTACCGTACCAACTTTGGTAGGTTCGCTCTTTACCTCCAAAAACCAAAGCTTGAATGCTGGTTCTCCCATTATCGTAGGCTCCAGACATGTAATAACTCTTAAGGTCTGCAGAGGCGCGATCAATGTAACCGTCGCTTGTAATTTGAGAAAGTCTTCCTTCAAACTTCCATTTTCCATCAATCAGTCCACTTCCAAAGGCCACTGTGTTTTTCATGGTATTGAAAGACCCAAAACTGTTGTTAATTTGAGCAAATGCTTGGTTTGGAATCATAAGGGTGTTCAGCGACATACTGGCTCCAAAGGCTCCTGCTCCATTGGTTGATGAACCAACACCTCGTTGAATCTGGAGGTTATCAAGAGACGAGGCCATATCGGGAAGATTCACCCAAAAAACACCTTGAGACTCCGGATCATTATAAGGAATACCGTTGATGGTTACATTGATCCTTGTTTGGTCAGAACCACGAATTCGCAAACCGGTATAACCGATTCCAGTTCCAGCATCACTAGTCACAACAACGGAGGGAGTATTCTGAACCATGTAAGGCAAATCTTGCCCGTTGTTCAACTTCTCAATTTCGCTTGAACTCACCGTCGTTTTCGCGATGGGAGCATCCTCATTTCCTCGAATAGAAACAATAGCGGCGAGGTTCAACAAGTTTCCACGAACCATCTCCAAGTCCAAAGCAGGAAGAATGTCAACCCCAATGTAGATATTGCCCATTCTGACGTCTGGAACTTTGGTATCCGTTCCTGCTTTTACTTCAATACCTTCTTTCGTCACGGGATCATAACCCACGAAGGTATACTTAATGGTGTAGGTTCCGGGAGGTACACCGGCCAAACGGTAATTCCCATCAAAGTCAGTTGCTACTCCCATTCCAGTGCCTTCAATGAGCACATTAGCAAAGGGCAGCGGCTCTCCTTGGTCGTCGAGAACTCTTCCCAACACGTTTGAATCTTGGCCGAATGACGACATGGTCATTAAGCCGAAGATCAGGATCAAAAGTGAATTCACTTTCTTCATAAAAATAATTTAGATAATGTTAAATAACAGCACGGCAGGGGAAGCCAATGCTCGGTTTATTTAACCCACTTCCTACCCGGAATTACCCGGTCAGGTTCGAAGGGTATGATCTCAGCCCGGTAGGAAACGTTTTTCCAGATAGGCACCCCTGTATTTTGAGATGGTGCAAATATACATATTCCATAAAAGTGCCACTCCTTTTTTTGGCTTGATGTGCTTTCGTCCATCCATGAAGATCAAACCCTCGATTTTCTCCTTAATGTATGCTACAGACACATCCTTTTAGAAATCCATGTAACTTCACGGCATGGAAACCGATTACTTTAAGCTTCTGGAAAAGGCCGTTTGTGCTGCCCAAAATGCAGCTACAGCGATAACTTCTGTAAAATCAAAAGGATATCAAACCAACTATAAATCCGATGCTTCCCCTGTTACAGAGGCTGATTTAGCAGCACATCAAGCCATCAGTGAGGCCCTGACTCCCGTCGGACTCCCCCTCCTGAGCGAAGAGGGAGTTCTTCCGAACTTCGAACAGCGGAAACATTGGGATCGCTATTGGAGCATTGACCCACTTGACGGGACCAAGGAATTTGTGCGCGGATCCAAAGAATACACGGTCAACATTGCTCTGATCGAAAATCAGCGACCAGTCATCGGAGTCATCGCACTCCCCGAAACCAAAGAGATCATGTGGGGAGGAAAGGTTACTGGACTATTTCACTCCAAAGCATTTCTCGAACCCAACGCTATTTTTGACCCCAAACACCGCTCTGAAGTTCACGCTTTGCCACAAGAATTCACCGCTCTAGTGTCTCGAGCTCATTTGAACTCAAAAACAAAGCACTACCTCTCTATGTTGGAACAAAAACACGGTGATGTGAAAATCAAAAGAGCAGGAAGCAGCACAAAATTCATGGCACTGGCGCAGCAAAAAGCCCATCTCTACCCTCGCTTCAGCCCTTGCATGGAATGGGATACGGCTGCCGGACACGCTTTACTTCTGGCTTCAGACCAAGACATCATCAGCTTAGAAACCAATGCTCCTTTGCTGTACAATAGAGAGAGTCTATACAACCCTCCCTTCATTGCAGGAAAGAATGAGTATCACCTGTAAGATGCCGTTTCGTCATCCTCATACATCATGAGGTAGTTGTGGTAGCGTTCTGCATTCACTTCTCCTGATTCAACGGCGGCTTTTACAGCACAACCGGGCTCATTCAAATGTAAACAATTGTGGAATCGACAACCGGGCAAGCGCTCAAACATTTCTGGAAAATAATGATGCAAATCGTTTTTTGGAATATCCACCAAACCAAAGCCCTTTATCCCTGGAGTATCAATGATAAAACCTCCTTCAGGCAAGGCATGCATTTCAGCAAAGGTGGTGGTGTGCCTTCCCTTCCCGTGCGATTCAGAGACCTCCGATGTTCGAATATCTACTCCAGGAATCAATCGATTGATCAAAGTAGATTTCCCCGCTCCTGAATGACCAGATACCATGCTGATCTTTCCCTTCATGTGCTTCTGAACGTGCTCTACTCCGTCGCCTTCGAGGGCGGATATGGCTTGACAAGGGTAACCGATGGCTTGATACAATTCCATGTAGTAGCCCATCAGATCCAGCTCTTCATCATCATACATGTCAGCCTTGTTAAAGAGCAACACAACAGGAATATGATAAGCCTCGGCGGAAACCAAAAAACGGTCAATGAAGCCCATGGATGTTCTCGGCTCACTCAGTGTCACGAGTAAATAAGCGGTATCCACATTGCTTGCAACAATGTGCATTTGCTTGCTCAAGTTCACCGATTTCCGAACAATGTAGTTCTTGCGCTCCTCGATGTGAGTAATCACCCCGGTTTTGTCTTCATTCAAAATGAATTGAACCCGGTCACCTACCGAAATTGGGTTGGTGGTTTTGAGGCCCTTCAAACGAAACTTGCCTTTGATTTGACAAGACACCAAGCTGCCATCTTCTCGTAGAACGTCATACCAAGACCCCGTTGACTTGATCACTAATCCATTTTCTGTTTCCATATCCATGCCTTACAAAGGTATGAATGAGCATTGAATTGCGACTTTAAAGCAGGTCTTTCATTCAGTCTTTCCTATTTTTGAGGAAAATCAGCACTCATGTCCATAATTGTTCAGAATTTAAGCAAGCTCTACGGAGAGCAAAAAGCCCTAAACCAGGTGGATTTCTCCATTTCAAAAGGAGAGATCATTGGTTTTCTCGGACCCAATGGCGCTGGTAAAACAACGATGATGAAAATCATCACTTGCTTCATTCCTCCCACTCAAGGAAAGGTGGAAGTTTGTGGTTTGGACGTGATGGAATCGCCCTTAGAGGTGAAAAAAAAGGTAGGTTATTTACCGGAACACAACCCCTTGTATTTGGACATGTGGGTAAAAGAATACCTGCTCTTTGTTGCCCAATTGTACCAACTTCCCAATGCTACTCAACGCGTAGACGAGATGATTGAACGTGTGGGACTCGGCTTGGAACAACACAAGAAAATTGAGGAACTTTCGAAAGGTTATAGACAGCGTGTCGGGCTTGCCCAAGCGATGATTCACGACCCTGAGGTACTTATTCTTGATGAACCTACTTCTGGTCTTGACCCCAATCAATTGGTAGAAATTCGTCAGTTGATCCAGGAAATTGGGCAAAGTAAAACCGTGATGCTAAGCACCCACATCATGCAAGAGGTTGAAGCACTTTGTAATCGAGCAATCATCATAAATCGCGGTGATATTGTGGCAGATGCCCCGGTCGCCGATTTAAGAAACCTCCAGCAAAAACAACGTGACGCTGTAAGTGTAGAATTCAACGAAGCTTGTAACGAGGAGAGCTTAAAACAAATTCCAGGAGTGAAGTCCTTGGAAGCGAAAGGGAATCATACTTATCTTTTCATTTCTGAAGGAGGAACCGATATCCGACAAGCGATTTTTGATTGGGCCGTGAAGAACGATCGAAGTGTGCTTGGTTTGCAAAAAGAAGCGATGAATATGGAAGATGTTTTCAAAACACTGACAAAAAAATAGCCGCTCTGATCAAATCAAAGCGGCCATTTTATCTTCTTCGTGAGCTTTCTCAGCTTCAACGATTCTTTCTTACATCATTCCTGGCATTCCACCTGGCATACCACCTCCCATTGCTGGAGCTGGATTTTCTTCTGGAACGTCATTGATGACACACTCGGTAGTCAGCAACATCCCTGAAATCGAAGCTGCGTTCTCCAAGGCCACACGAGCAACTTTGGTAGGATCAATCACTCCGGCATCAAACAAGTTTTCATACTGATCGGTGCGCGCATTGTATCCTTCGTCTCCTTTTCCTTCACGTACTTTTTGAACAATTACTGCTCCTTCACCTCCAGCATTGCTGATGATTTGACGCAAAGGCTCTTCAATCGCACGCTTAACGATCCAAATCCCTGTGGTTTCGTCCTCATTGTCGCCAGTGAGGTTTTCAAGAATGCTTGCTGCACGGATGTAAGCAACACCACCACCA
The DNA here is from genome assembly GCA_938085105.1 of uncultured Flavobacteriales bacterium. Classification (GTDB taxonomy): domain Bacteria; phylum Bacteroidota; class Bacteroidia; order Flavobacteriales_D; family Sanyastnellaceae; genus CALKGK01. The sequence goes on along the minus strand of CALKGK010000044.1, from coordinate 32,859 downwards.
GGGATGATTCCTTCTTCAACTGCTGCACGAGTTGCGTGCAAGGCATCGTCTACACGGTCTTTCTTCTCCTTCATTTCAACCTCGGTAGCTGCACCAACATAAAGTACTGCAACTCCTCCAGCCAACTTGGCCAAACGCTCCTGCAATTTCTCGCGGTCGTAATCAGATGTTGTGCTTTCAATTTGAGCTTTGATCTGACTAACACGAGCACTGATTTCTGCTTTGTTTCCAGCTCCATTCACCACTGTAGTGTTGTCCTTATCGATGGTCACTTTTTCACAAGTTCCCAACTCAGCCAATGTCGTGTTCTCCAATTTCAAACCGGTTTCTTCTGAAATCACGGTTCCTCCAGTTAAGGTGGCGATGTCCTGGAGCATTGCTTTTCTTCGATCTCCAAACCCTGGGGCTTTCACTGCAGCAATTTTCAGAGATCCACGAATTTTGTTCACTACCAAAGTAGCGAGTGCTTCTCCATCAACGTCTTCTGCGATGATGAGGAGTGGTCGACCACTTTGTGCGGTTTTCTCAAGTACGGGCAAGAGTTCCTTCATGTTCGAAATCTTCTTGTCGAAAATCAACATGTATGGGTTCTCCAACTCTGCTTCCATTTTTTCTGGATTGGTCACAAAATATGGAGAGAGGTATCCACGGTCAAACTGCATTCCTTCTACCGTTTTCACTTCGGTTTCCGTGCCTTTTGCTTCTTCCACAGTAATCACTCCTTCGTTCCCAACCACAGCCATGGCTTCAGCTATGAGCTTCCCAATGGCGTTATCGTTGTTTGCAGAAATGGTGGCTACTTGCTCAATCTTGCTATTGTCGCTTCCAACTTCACGAGATACTTTCTGCAGTTCAGCTACAACTGCAGCTACTGCTTTGTCAATTCCTCTTTTCAAATCCATTGGATTCGCTCCAGACGCTACATTTTTCAATCCAGCGGTAATCATGGCTTGAGCAAGAACGGTGGCAGTAGTTGTCCCATCTCCAGCTTGATCTGCTGTTTTCGATGCTACTTCTTTCACCATCTGAGCTCCCATGTTTTGCACGGGATCTTTCAACTCAATTTCTTTGGCTACAGACACACCATCTTTAGTAATGGTCGGTGCTCCAAATTTCTTTTCAATGACAACGTTTCTTCCTTTTGGCCCAAGGGTAACTTTAACAGCATTGGCCAATGCATCCACACCTGCTTTCAGTGCGTTGCGTGCTTCAATATCAAATGAAATTTCTTTTGACATGATTCTATTTTTGTTCGTTCGTTAATGAGAAAATTAAACAATGGCGAAGATATCAGACTCGCGCATGATGAGGTAATCGGTACCTTCAAGGTTCAACTCAGTTCCTGAGTATTTGCCATACAAAATGGTATCACCAACTTTTACCGTCAATGGCTCATCAGGCTTGCCTGTTCCAACTGCGATCACCTTACCGCGTTGTGGTTTTTCTTTCGCTGAATCTGGAATAATGATCCCGCTAGCTGTGGTTTCTTCTGCAGGAGCAGGCTCTACAAGAACACGGTCTGCCAAGGGCTTTACGTTTACTGACATTGGTTTACAATTTTAGAGTTAATAATGCAGGTTATTTACCTGTCCGCCCATTCTCATATTTTGTGCCATCCGCTTTTTAAGCACCGTAACCCGACAATACTTCAGTTATGGGCAAAAAAAATGTCAGCATGTGATGACATACTGACATTGATATAATGGGTGAAATATCTTTATTCTACAGGAGCCTCTGTATCCAAACCTCCTCCATCTTGGATGGCAGGGGTGGTAATGCTCGTATCTTCTTGATACTGTCCTTCGATTTCTCCGCTTCCAGACATTACGCTGGCTGAGAAAAGACAAAGCACGAACAAAGCAATTACTAAATACCAAGTTGACTTCTCGAGGAAATCATTGGTTTTCTGAACACCTCCAAATTGGGAAGCCCCTTGGAATCCAGTGGCAAGTCCACCACCTTTAGGGTTTTGCACCAATATTACGGCTGCCAATAGCAAGCATACCAACAAAATAACTACGGTTAAAAAAATGCCCATCTTCGATGAAATTACTTATTTGTTCGACTGGTTACCCAGCTTTTTAATTTGGTTTGCAAAGTAAACGCTTTTTTCTGGATATTTCAAAGCTAGTAATTTATAGGCTTTTCGGGCCTTTCCGAGGTTTCCTTGCTTGGCGTAGACTTGAGCTAAGGTCTCTGTCACCCATTCTTCGTCCTGAACTAAGGCTTTCGCAACAACTTCAGGCGGTTCAACGTCCATGGCCCTCCGAGGGGTGATTTTGGGCTCATTACGTATGAATGCGTCAATAATATCTCCCTTGGATTGTGGCTCAGAACTTTCGGCCTTTGTACTTGCTTCCGTCTCCTCAACTCCTCCCTCTACCTCACTTGCTGCACCAACGGATGATGAACTCACTTCATGAACTCCTTCACCATATTGCATTTCTTTCGCTCTCGAATAAATCCAGGAAGCAAACAAGCTCAATCCTTCTTCGGATTCTTCCATGGATGTTTTCAATGATGTTGAAAGGGGAACGGATGCTGGCTCAACTTGCTCGCTGATTTCTTGTTCATCCTTTGTAGATTCATTTCCCTCAATTCCCTCATGCTCTCGCAATTCTTGGGAGATACTGCTAGACAAAGCTCCGAGCAAAACTTCCTGCTCTAGCTCATTCATTTCATCGAACTTCTTCCGGTCTTCCTTGGTATTGTGGTCTTCTTTTTCTTCGGGCTGAAGGGAATCATCCTCCTCCACTTCGATGGCTTCCTCCGCGTCGGTGCTGTGCTCTGCCTCTTCCTTTAAAGTACTCCCTTGTTCAATACCTTGTTCTTCTTTCGGTTCTTCATGTTCCGAAAGGTCTGCATTCACTTCTTCTTCAAGTGTTTCGGTCTCCAAAGGCAACTCCTCCATTTCAGCTTCCACTTGTGCAATGGTATTGGATAGCAATTCTTTGGTGTGTTCTTGAAATAAATACGACCGGTCCCCGACGTGTATCGCCGCTTGTTGCAAGACTTGATCAAATTCATGGTGACCACTAAGGTAAAACGACTTGCTCAACATCACCCTCGCACTTTGAAAATAAGGGTATTGCTCGAGAATGGCCAGAAGGTCTTCCTGCTCCTCCGAGGTTCCTTGAACCCCATCCTTTAAATAGGTATAAAAGCGGTCTTTATCCATCACCAATTCCCTAAGCTCGAGTTAAAAATATCTTGCGTAATTTGATCATTAATATCGTCCAAAAGAGAAGCTTCAACTGAAAACAAATCCTCAGAACTATCGTAGTCGGCAAACTTGGTGAAAGATCGGTCAAAGCTCAAGCCTTTCTCTAAAGTATTGACATAACGCACCTTGATGGTGATGCTCAAACGGTTGACGTTCGCTACCTCATCCCCCTGCACACCAACGGGCATCACGGAATAGCCAGTAATGCTTCCAGAATACTGTAATTCTCCATCCTTCTCTTCCAAGCTCAAAGTGCTTTGACGCAAGATCAAATCCTTGAGGGCTTCGGTGAAGTTTTGAGCCATTTCCGGACTAGCCAAGGGTGTTTGCGGCTTGAAATAATCGACAGAAAAGGTTTTCGCCCCAGAAGTCTGAGCTCCATAAGGACTGTACACTCCGCAAGACCCCAAGCAGGTAAGCACCAACAATACAAATGTCAAAACCTTCATTTTCATAGAATAAATTTCTTTTGAACTGAACGCGCGCGGATCATTTCAGATTGTACTCTTTAATTTTTCGATACAAGGTTCGTTCGGAAATGCCCAATTCCTTCGCGGCATGTTTCCGTTTGTTCTTGTGCTTAAGCAAAGCTTTGCGGATCAATTCCTTTTCGGTGTCCTGAAGCGATAAGGTTTCCTCCACTTCTTCATGCACCTCGCTCAAATGAACTGCTTTGTTCCCACTAGAATGACTGGTTCTTTCCGGCAATTGAAGCACTCCTGAGCGTTCGCTAGGCGCATCTCCATCGTCGTAAAAAACCTTTTTAAGCAACTCGCTGTTGCTGTCGTTCGCGTCGAGATGACCGTCGTTCTGGATCAATTTCAAAACAAGGTCTTTCAAGTCGTTCAGGTCATTTTTCATGTCGAACAAAACCTTGTACAAGATTTCTCGCTCTGTAAAATCACTTCCTCCTTTGGACCCTGAATTGCCCGAATCACTAACCAAAGCTGGACTCTGACTCACATCGGCATGAGGTAAATAGGCACGAAGCGTATCGGCATCCAAGAAACGATTTTGCTCGATGACTGATATTTGCTCCGAGATGTTTTTGAGCTGACGAATGTTTCCCGGCCAACGGTAATTCTCCAACAAATCCACTGCATCTTCCGACAATTCCAAAGCTGGAACATGGTATTTCTCAGAAAAATCATAGGTAAACTTGCGAAACAGCAAGTGAATATCTTCTCTGCGTTCTCGAAGCGGGGGCATGTAAATGGGCACTTGATTTAATCGGTAAAAGAGGTCTTCCCGAAATTTGTTGTTCTTAATGGCATCTCCAAAATGTACATTCGTGGCAGCCACGACTCGCACATCGGTTTTGATCACCTTAGAGGATCCCACGCGAATGAACTCTCCAGTTTCAAGTACCCTCAACAAACGCACTTGGGTTTGAAGAGGAAGCTCAGCAACTTCATCCAGAAAAATGGTTCCGCCATTGGCCACTTCAAAATAGCCCTTTCTCGATTCGTGTGCCCCTGTAAAGGCTCCTTTTTCATGACCAAACAACTCTGAGTCAATGGTACCTTCAGGAATTGCACCGCAGTTAACAGCAATGTAACTCCCGTGCTTCCTTGCACTCAATTGATGAATGATCTTGGGCATCACTTCTTTTCCCGTTCCACTTTCTCCATTGATCAAAACGGAGATTTCGGTGGGGGCAACTTGCATGGCCACGTCAATGGCTCGATTCAGCAAAGCGGAATTTCCGATAATGCCGAAGCGTTGTTTGATGGCTTGTACGTCCATATTTATTCGCTTTCTGTTTCAAGCAACTCCCCAATAAGGGTAACCGCTGTGTTGGACAAGGCCTTTACTTTTACGTAAGTCCCAATTTTACTATCTCCCTTCGGAAAAACGACAATGGTGTTTTGACTGTTGCGGCCAAAATGATGTTTGTCTGACTTCTTCGATACTCCTTCTACCAGAACCGTGTAGGTATTCCCCACCATGGCCGATGTTCCCGCCTTCGCACATTCCAAGTGCACGGCAATCACTTCATCCAATCGTCGGCTCTTCACTTCCTCCGGCACATCGTCCTCATATTTTCTTTCCGCCAAAGTTCTTGGTCGCTCAGAATACTTGAACATGTATGACATCTGATAAGACACCTCCTTCATTAAAGAAAGGGTATCTTGATGCTGTTCTTCCGTTTCACCACAAAAACCAGTAATGATATCGGTAGAAATGGTACAATCGGGCAAAATCCTGCGAATGGCGTCAATGCGGTTCATGTACCATTCTCTTGTATAACCGCGATTCATTCGCTTCAAGACATCGGAATTTCCTGATTGAACAGGCAAGTGAATGTACTTACAGAGGTTATCGTACTTCGCCATGGTGTGAAGCACGTCGTCCGTCATGTCTTTGGGGTGCGATGTACTGAAACGAACCCTCAAATCGGGGTTTACCAAGGCCACTTTCTCGATCAATTGAGCAAAGTTCACGGTTTCCTTTTCCGGATCTTTCACTTCGCCTTTGTTGGTCAAATTCCATTTGTACGAATCTACATTTTGCCCCAAAAGTGTTACTTCTCTAAATCCTCGATCAAAAAGATCTTGTGCCTCAGCAACGATGGATTCTGGGTCTCTAGAACGTTCTCTTCCTCGCGTAAAGGGAACTACGCAAAAGGAACACATGTTATCACACCCCCTCATGATGGAGATGAAGGCACTCACTCCGTTGCTATCCAAGCGAACCGGACTAATTTCCGCGTAAGTTTCTTCTCTTGAAAGCAAGACATTCACTGCTTTTTGTCCGCCGTGAACCTCAGAAATTAGCTTGGGAAGATCCCGATAGGCATCCGGACCAACGACCATATCTACCAAGTGCTCTTCTTCCAAAAGTTGCTCTCTTAGACGCTCGGCCATACACCCCAAAACACCCACCACCATTGACGGCTTTTTCTTCTTGAGGTTTTTGAAATGAACCAAACGGTTGCGCACTTTTTGTTCCGCATTCTCGCGAATAGAACAGGTATTGAGTAAAACAACATCTGCCTGTTCCAAACTTCGGGTGGTTTCAAAACCTTCCTTGCCCAGAATGGACACCACGATCTCACTGTCTGCAAAATTCATCTGGCAGCCATAGCTTTCTAGAAAAAGCTTCTTCCCTTTTTTCTTCGAGCCCTTTGGAGACATGATTACCTCTCCTTGTCTTGACTCGTCGATTACTTTATTTCCTTCGTGAAGCATGTGTATTTAATAAGTATCCCCCATTGAAATCAAGGAGTGCAAAGCTAACGAAATCCGAGCAAGGTGACAATTTGACAGCCCCACAAAAACAAATTCTTTAAAAGAATTTACAAAGTCATTACCACCTGACACTTGGAATTGAAGGATTGAATGTACTTACTTTGCAGACGGACAACAATTCATCATCGGCGGTGAAACCCATCTCTAGTTTTGTTGTTCCACCTAATAAATATGCGTTCATGTCGAAGAATTTAGTCATTGTTGAGTCACCAGCCAAAGCGAAAACCATTGAAGGATACCTTGGGAAAGACTTCACGGTTAAGAGTAGCTATGGTCATGTTCGGGATCTCCCACGAAAAGGGGTAGCCATTGATATTGAAGACAATTTCAAGCCGGTGTACGAAGTCTCGGAAGACAAAAAGAAATTACTCAAAGAGCTTCAGGCGCTTTCAAAAAAAGCAGAAGTGATCTGGCTAGCGACGGATGAGGACCGTGAGGGAGAAGCCATCTCTTGGCACCTTCAGGAAGCTTTGAAATTGAAAAACCAAGAAGTAAAGCGGATCGTTTTTTCGGAAATCACCAAAAAAGCCATCCTCAAAGCCATTGAAAGTCCAAGAACGGTTAACATCGACTTGGTGAATGCACAACAAGCAAGACGCGTCCTCGACCGTTTAGTTGGTTTTGAACTTTCACCTGTACTTTGGAAAAAGGTGAAACCGTCCCTTTCTGCCGGACGAGTTCAAAGTGTGGCCGTGAGAATTATCGTTGAACGCGAACGAGAAATCGAAAAATTTGATTCTGTTGGTTCCTACCGAGTGAGTGCCATTTTTAATGTGGACGGCTCAGAACTGAAAGCAGAACTTCCCAAGCGCTACAAAACCATTGAAGAGGCCCGAGCATTCCTAAACGACTGCACCGAAGCCAGTTTCTCCATTGCCAAACTGGAAACAAAACCCAGTAAAAAGAGTCCGGCAGCACCATTCACCACTTCTACCCTTCAACAAGAGGCAAGTAGAAAACTTGGATTTTCAGTAAGCCAAACCATGGTGGTTGCGCAGCGACTCTATGAAAGTGGAAAAATCACCTACATGAGAACGGACAGCGTGAACTTGAGTGATGATGCACTCAATGCTGCCGCTTCAGAAATCACCAAAAGCTACGGAGCCGAATTTGCTCAACGCAGAAGCTATACAAGCAAATCAAAAGGCGCACAAGAGGCACACGAGGCTATCCGCCCTTCAGATATGTCTGAACACAGTGTGACCGGGGAACGCAATGACATGCGACTTTACGATCTCATCTGGAAGAGAACCCTTGCCTCTCAAATGGCCGATGCACAACTGGAGAAAACCACCGCATCCATCGCTGTAAGCACGAACGACCAACAATTAGTGGCCCGTGGAGAGGTGATCAAATTCGAAGGTTTCTTGAAAGTATACCTCGAAGGAACGGATGACGAAAACGAAGACAGCACTACCAAAGACATGCTTCCTCCAATGAAGGAAGGTCAGGCCCTTGAGATGCTGAAGATGAATGCAACGGAGCGCTTCACCCAACATCCTGCCCGCTACACCGAGGCAAGCTTGGTAAAACGACTTGAAGAACTCGGCATCGGAAGACCAAGTACTTACGCCCCAACCATCTCTACCGTTCAGAAAAGAGGTTACGTGGTGAAGGAAGACCGCGACGGAAAAGAAAGAAAGTACCACTTCTTGAGCATCGAAAATGCAAAAGTGGAGGAAGAAATTAAGACAGAAACCACCGGAACCGAGAGGAGCAAACTCTTCCCCACCGATATTGGTATCGTTGTGAACGACTTCTTGGTAGAAAACTTCGAAGGAATTCTCGACTACAATTTCACAGCAAGTGTAGAAGCTCAGTTTGATGAGATTGCCGACGGAAAACTCGTGTGGAACAAAATGATTGCCGATTTCTACAAGCCTTTTCATGCAAAAGTGGAGGATACCCTTGAAAACGCAGAAAGAGCCTCTGGGGAGCGTATCTTGGGAGAACACCCTGAATCAGGTAAACCTGTACTCGTGAGAATTGGTCGATTCGGACCCATGGCACAAATCGGGGATGCCGAGGATGAAAACAAACAATTCGCCAGCCTTCTTCCAGATCAAAGCATTGGCTCTATCACCTTTGAAGAAGTGATGGATCTCTTCAAACTCCCAAGACAATTGGGTCAGTTCGAAGAAAAAGTGGTTACCGCAGCCATTGGTCGTTTCGGACCTTACGTTCGTCATGACGGCAAATTTGTGAGCATCAAAGAAGCCGATGGTGACTCCCCATACACCATTACGCTAGAACGGGGGATTGAACTCATCAAAGAAAAGCGAGAGAAAGACGCCAAAGCCATCATTCAGACCTTTGACGAAGATCCTGACATTCGCGTTCTTGAAGGACGATGGGGGCCTTACATTAAAGCTGGAAAGAAAAATGTCAAAATCCCAAAGGACACCGACGCCAGCGCATTGAGCTTTGACGAAGTGAAACACCTCATTGAAGAACACGAGAAAAACCCACCAAAACGCCGTAAAGGAGCGAAAAAATGAGCTTAGAAGACTTTTTTAAGCCAATCGTTCTCCCGGAGAAGAAGGCTGACTTGGAAGACCATCGCTTTTCAGATCAAGTGCGTATCCATGTACCGGGTGAATTCCCTGAATTGGATGGAGTCAAAGTGGCGCTGTTTGGCATTCATGAACATCGCAGAACGGGAGTGGAAGACGCTGTTTCGGACACCTCCCCCATCCGAAAGTTCTTGTACGACCTGCATTCTTTAGACGAGGACATTAAAGTGGCCGACCTTGGAAACATTGAGGCTGGATATGCGCTGGCAGATACCGATGCGCTGGTTAAACTGGTGTGCGAAGACCTCATCAAAGCGAACATCATCCCGCTGCTGATTGGAGGTTCTCAAGACCTGACCTACGCCAATTACGCCGCTTACGAAGCCTTGGAACAAACCGTCAACCTGGTTTCCGTCGACGCGCGTTTGGATTTTGGAGAAGACCCGAGCAGCTTCACTTCAAGCAACTACCTGAACAAGATTGTTCTTCATCAACCCAACTACCTCTTCAATTACAGCAACATTGGTAATCAGCGGTATTTGATTGATAAGGCATTGCTCGAATTGATGGAGAAAATGTATTTCGATGTTTACCGTCTTGGCGAAATCAACACGAACATTCAGAACACAGAACCCCTGGTTAGGAATGCAGACATCGTGAGCTTCGATCTCTCAGCCATCCGCTTTAGTGATGCTCCCGGTACTGGGAACAGTGGTCCGAACGGACTTTATGCCGAACAAGCCTGTCAAATTGCTCGATATGCAGGAATGAGCGATAAGCTGACCTCATTTGGAATCTATGAGTATCGACCCGACCTCGATCAACGAGGAATGACGGCGCATCTCGTAGCTCAAATGATCTGGTGTTTCATTGAAGGGATTACGCTTAGAAAAGGGGATTATCCCATTGGGGATAAGGAATCTTATCTCAAATACATCGTGGATCTCAGTACAGAAGAGCATCAACTCACCTTCTATAAATCACCAAGAAGTGACCGATGGTGGATGGACGTACCATATCCCGCTGGGCGCAAAAACAAGTACGAAAGACATCACTTAGTGCCTTGTTCTTACGATGAATATCAGCAAGCAACCAACGATGACATGCCCGATCGTTGGTGGAGAACCTACCAAAAACTGACATGATCCTTCGGCCTTTGTCCTACAAACCGTTCTTTTTTCTCGACCTAGGTTTGTTCAACAACGATATGTTGAAAGCTGCTGAACGAAGCAAAGCCACAAGCGAAATAGGATTTTGTGAATTGTAAATTTTGGTTAAATTAGCACCTTCTCGTAATGAGATCTAAACCAGAAATTGCATTAAACCAAGGAAAAGGAATGAAACGAATCCTGTTATTTGTTGCTCTAATTGCAGCGTCCATCACCATGAAGGCGCAGCAAGACCCACAGTTCACCCAGTGGTTCAACGATAAACTATCGTTTAACCCGGCAAGTGCTGGTATCAATAACGCACACTGTTTGTCTGCGTTTTATCGCACTCAATGGACAGGACTCGAGGGTCAGCCCAAGACAGCCATGTTTAATTACAGTGGTAAAGCGGGGACTAACCTCGGTGTGGGATTGAACTTTTACAACGACCAATTGGGACAAGAAACCAACAACGTAGTTAAACTTTCAGGAGCTTACCACATGCCTGCAGGAAATGGAGCACAGTTCAGCGCTGGTATTTCTTTGGGCTTTTATGGAAAGCAACTTGGAAACGATTGGAGACCAATTGACCAAGGGGATAACACCATTCCTAACAACGGAGTGAATGATAATGCCTTTGACCTTGGATTGGGTGTTTACTATTGGAAGCAAGACAAGTATTATGTAGGATTGAGTTCTACACACTTGACTGCCGCTGATATGGAACAGTTGAACATTGGAGTTGCTCGCCACTATTTCTTTATGGGTGGTTACAACTTTGATTTGAACACGAGCACTCCACTTGTATTAAGAACGAATTTATTGGCCAAGTCAGACTTCAACAAGACTGCACTTGATGTCAATGTGAATGTATTGTATGACGGATTCCTCTACGGTGGTTTGACGTATCGCCCTGGTGATGCCATTGCTCCTGTAGTTGGTGTAGAGTACTGCCAAGCCAAAGAGAAGGGTGGAAACCAGTGCTTTAAATTGGGTTATTCCTACGATGTAACTACCTCAAATTTGAGCAATTACAGCAACGGATCTCACGAGATTTTCCTCAGCTATTGCTTCACAATTGTGAACATTGTTGAGATCAATAAACACTCGAACCCTAGATTTTTATAATAATTTGAAACAAACGGAGTTATATCTACGTAGTTTAAAGTTAGAACTTGCTTCTCATCAACCGGTCTCGCAAACCAGTTGTAAAACCAAAAGGAAATCATGAAAAAGTCGTTTTACCCGCTGCTATTATTGCTAGCCCTCGCCAGTTGTTATTCTGGTCCGAGAGGAGAGCTCGTGGGAGTGCAGCCCCGAGAAGATTGGGTTCAGGTGAACCCGTATGGGATGAATTACATCCACTACGGTTCTTACACCATGGGACCAAGTGATCAGGACGTACCTTATGCTTTGGACGCTCGTTCAAAGACGGTAACGATCCCAGCCTTCTACATGGACATCCATGAAATTTCAAACAATGAATATCGTCAGTTTGTGTACTATGTGAGAGATTCCCTCTACCTGGATGCATTGGCTCAAAATGATGATGATCGTTACTTCTTTGCAGAAAACGAGAGAGGACAAGAACTCGACCGTTTTATCCGAAAAGGATATATATTGAACTGGGAAGAGCAAATCGATTGGGAGGATGAAGATATCTTCGACCTTCTGTATGATGAGTTTTTCATGCAGGGTACAGATCTATTCAAGGATGTTCGTCAATTGAACACCTACAAATTGAAGTATCGTTACTACTGGATCGACTTCCAAGGAGCGGCTCGTAAAGCAGGGAAAGATGAAGAATACGGTGAGGTGAACTCACTCAATCAATTGCACTCGGTGCGCGGACACTCAGATCGTAGCCAGTTCATTATTGAAGAGGTCATTCCTGTGTATCCTGATACCCTTACTTGGGTTCACGATTATTCTTACGGTTACAACACTCCTTTGAAAGATTACTTCTGGCACCCAGCTTATGACGACTACCCATTGGTAGGTGTTTCTTGGGGACAGGCTAAAGCATTTACTTATTGGAGAACGCAAATTCTGAACGAATGGAAAAGATACAATGGAGAAACCATTGTTCAAGATTTCCGTTTGCCATCAGAAGCTGAATGGGAGTTCGCTGCTCGTGGAGGTCTGGAATTACAGCCTTACCCATGGGGTGGACCTTATATGAGAAACATTCAAGGTTGTCCTTTGGCTAACTTTAAGCCAATGCGTGGTGATTACGTTGAGGATGCTGGATGTTACACTGTTCCAATCGAATCTTACAGTGCCAATGATTATGGCCTTTATCAAATGGCTGGAAACGTGTCTGAGTGGACCAATACCGCTTACGATGAGAACGTATATGACTTCTCTCACGACATGAGTCCAGAATACGAATACCATGCAAAGAATGATGACCCACCATCATTGAAGCGAAAGGTAATACGCGGAGGATCCTGGAAAGACATCGGGTATTACTGTCAAACTGGAACTCGTTCTTACGAGTATTCAGATACGGCGAAATCTTACATCGGCTTCAGATGTGTGATGTCCTACCTCGGACGTGGTAAGAACGTAGACCCAGAAGATTTTAACGCAAACTAAGAACCAAACGTGTAAAGGCACGTAAGAAGAACCCCTATTAAAAACCAAAAAGCAAGAGAAAAGATGAAACCTGGAAGTAAAAAATGGAAGAACTTTATGGCTAAGCTCTACGGTATTGGAGCAGCTATCGTAATTGTTGGAGCGATGTTTAAAATTCAACACTGGCCTGGAGCATCCGCGATGCTTGTTGCAGGTTTGACTATCGAAGCCCTAATTTTCTTCTTCTCGGCTTTCGAACCGATCCACGAAGAGCCAGACTGGTCTTTGGTTTACCCAGAATTAGCTTCTGGAGAGCAACGCGAAGCCGGCGGTGGCGGCGGTGGAAACAATTCCATCTCACAGCAGTTGGATGGCATGCTTGCTGAAGCCAACATTGGCCCTGACCTTCTCGAAAGTTTGGGACAAGGAATGCGTTCTATTAGCACTCAAGCTTCACAATTGAGCGATATTACTGATGCTTCCGTAGCAACAAAAGAATATTCAGACTCCCTCCGTGGAGCAACCACAAAAGTTTCTGAGTTGGCCGATACTTATGCCTTGGCTTCAGAGTCACTCACAGGTTTGAAAGATGGACAGGAAGCGGGAGCTGCTGCAGGTGAACACTTGCAGAAAATGACCGAAAACTTGGCTTCATTGAACAACATGTACGAATTGCAATTGGGTGAACTCGAGAAGTCTCGTCAAATGTATGCTGGAATGTCTGACCTCGTTTCGAATCTTAACGATTCTGTTGAAGACACCAAAATGTACAAAGAGAACATCTCTGCTTTGGCGAAGAACTTGGAGAGCCTCAACCGCGTGTACAGCAACATGTTGAACGCAATGAACGGTGGCGCTGGCCAGTCATAATCGAATTGTTAACCCAATAAACACAAGCGAATATGGCAGGTGGTAAGGAAACACCAAGACAAAAAATGATCGGGATGATGTACCTGGTACTAACAGCGCTTTTGGCGATGAACGTATCAAAGGAAGTACTCGACTCATTTGTATTGGTAGACATGGGGCTCCGTAAGACGGAATCAACCCTGGACAGTAAGAACAACGACACGATGGGTGCCTTCGCTGCGAAGAGCGCTGCAAACCCTGAAAAAACCAAGCCCTTCAAAGATGCTGCCGACGAGGTGGTAGCGAGATCAACAGAATTGTTGGAATACATTGAAGAGTTGAAAGCTAGAACAATGTCGGTTTCGCACAATGCGAATGCCCTCAAGTTCGGTGAAGGTTTTGAAGAATATATGGTAGATGGAGAAACGGTTTCTCTTGACGCTGTAGATGAGAATGGAGATGCAATCATCACCAAAAAAGATGAGAACCAAGAGAACACCTCTCTACTCGTTGGTGGTGCACCAGAAGCTCCAAAAGAGACCGAATGGTCTGCTCACGAGCTAAAATTGAAACTTGAGGCTTACAGAGATTACTTGAAAAGCATCAAATTCAAAGAGGTGACTGGAAAGCAATGGGAAGTACCTCCAGGACTTTTGAGCGCTATTGACAAGATCTTCACCTATGAAGATAGTGAAGAGGCGGACAAAATAGTGAAATGGGAAACGAAGAATTTCTTTCATAACCCACTCGCGGCGGTAATTCCTGTAATGACTAAACTTCAAGTTGATGTTCAAAACGCACAAGCAGATATGTTGAGTGCACTTTTGGGCGGTATTGAAGGGAAATCATACAAGTTTACCAACCTTGTGCCTTTGGTTGTGCCGCAAACAAGCTACATCCTTCAGGGAGATACCTTCCGTGCAGATGTACTATTGGCCGCATACGATGGAACCAACCCTCCTAAGTTTTATATCGATGATAAGAAATGGGACGGACAGGATTCTACTGAATTGACCGATGTAACTGACGAAATGAGATTGGACGTTGGAAGCAATGGACTTGGAGAATTGAAAATTGCCTCCAACCAAGTTGGTTTGGGTGAGCACCAATTCAAAGGGAAAATCGTTTATAGCGGTCCTTCAGGTGATGAAGATTACAGCTTTTACGTACCTAAGTTTACAGTTGCTTCTCCAGCACTGGTGATCTCTCCTGTGAAAATGAACGTATTTTATCGTGGTCTTCCAAACCCTGTTGAGATCTCCGTTCCTGGTGTACCTGCCGACAAACTTCGTCCAAGCATTAGTAGTGGTCACTCGCTCACTAAAGACGCCAATGGATGGGTTGTGAAGCCAGGTAAAGGAAACGAAGCCGTGATTACTGTTAGTGCAGAAATGCCCGACGGATCTGTAGTGAACATGGGGAAAAAAGATTTCCGTGTGAAAAGAATTCCTGATCCCGTACCTTCTTTTGCAGGTAAAGGCCCCTCAGACAGTACCGTGCCGAAAGGTGATATGGGTGTTGCAGCTGGTGTGCGTGCAGAAATGGAAAACTTCGATTTCGATGTTACCGTGAAAGTAGAAAGCTTCAACATGATCTTCATACGTGACGGACAAGTAATTGAAAAAGTTTCGAACTCCAACAGAGTAACGGAAGAAATGAAAGCCAACATGAAAAAAGTTGGTAAGGGTCAAAAACTCTACATTGAAAAAATTAAAGTGAAGTTGCCCGATGGAACCACAAGACAAGTGGCCAACATCTCTTTGAAAGTAGTTTAATTTAAACAAGAACACATGAAGCGTATTTTTGGAATACTCGCAGCTGCTCTACTCCTTGGTTCTTCGCAAGCAAGCGCTCAAGTGCAAACCGTACTCGATGGTGCTTATGTGAAAGAACACAATCCCACGAAACGAGTGGTACCTTACCCTCATCTTCGTGAAGCAGATGTAATGTATGCACAGCGCATGTGGCAGATCATCGACTTGAGAGAGAAGATGAATCACCCATTGTACTTCCCATTGGAAGAGATTGCTGATCGTAAGAGTCTTTTCGACGTGATCAAATATGCTCTTTTGACGGAAGGTTCGCTCACAGCATACAGCCTCGGACCAACGGACGATGATGATGAATTTCGTTATCCGATGTCTCAATCAGAGATTGACTCCGTGCTTCGTCCAGTAGTGACCAAAATGACCGAAGATCTCGATACAGGGGAACCTATTCCTGTAGAGGTAGAAGAGCCAGTAAATTCACGTGATATTACACAGTATCAGTTGAAAGAAGACTGGATTTTTGACAAGCAACGTTCAGAACGTTACGTCCGCATCATTGGAATTGCTCCAATGAAAGAGGATTATGACGATGAAGGAACCAAGCGGGGTTACAAAACCTTGTTTTGGCTGTACTTCCCAGAATGTCGTTACGTCTTCGCCAACGCAAGTGTATTCAACTTCCAGAATGATGCGAAAAGAAGAACCTTCGAAGAGATTTTTCAAAATCGAATGTTCTCTAGTTACATCATCAAAGAAGCCAACGTATACGATCGCTCCATTGCTGCTTATGCCCGAGGAATTGATGCATTGTTGGAATCAGAAAGAATCAAAGAAGAGTTGTTTACAGTAGAACACGATTTGTGGCACTACTAATCAAGCAACAAGACTTATATTTGAACGCTCACCCAAAAGGTGGGCGTTCTTTTTAATACCATATGCTCACAGTTCAATCACTATCCATCAATTTTGGTCAACGCGACCTCTTCACCAACCTCTCCTTTTTCATTGCTGAGAAAGACCGCATTGGGCTCATCGGTAAAAACGGTGCTGGTAAGTCTACCCTGATGAAAATCATCGCAGGAAGAATCTCTGCTAGCTCCGGACAAGTATTGCTCCCCAAGGAGAAAACCATCGGCTACCTACCACAAGAAATGGAGCACGAAGAGGAAGCGAGCATTCTATACGAAGCATCTAGAGCCTTTGAGGAAATCAATAGATTGGAGGAAAGTGTTGAACAGCTCAGTACAGAACTTGGTGAACGAAGCGATTACGAAAGTGATGACTACAACGCACTGATTCAAAGACTCAGCGAAGCCAATGATCGCCTTGCTATTCTTGGAGGAGGGAACATGGAGCAGCAGGTACAAAAAGTACTTCAAGGGCTTGGCTTTCTTCCGGAAGACATGCATCGCCAGATGAAGGAGTTCTCTGGCGGATGGAAGATGCGTGTGGAGCTCGCTAAGCTTCTCCTCATGCAACCCAACGTGCTCTTGCTCGATGAACCTACCAACCACTTAGATATTGAATCCATCGAGTGGCTGGAGAGCTTTCTAAAAAACTACTCTGGAGCTATTGTATTGATCTCTCACGACCGGGTTTTTCTCGACACGATTACCAATCGCACCATTGAAATTACAGGTCATAAAGTGCACGACATCAAAGCACCTTACAGTAAATACATGGAGTGGCGTGCTGAAGACATGGAGCGACAAGAACAGGCTTACAAGAACCAGCAGAAATACATTGAGGACACCCAACGCAACATTGAAAAGTTTCGCGCTAAGAAGAACAAAGCTGCCTTTGCTCAAACCTTGATTAAGAAGTTGGATAAGATGGAACGCATTGAAATCGACAACTTCGAAAATGCACAAATCAACTTCACCTTCCCTCCCGCTCCACGATCTGGAAAAGTGGTTGTGAAAACGGAGAACCTAGAAAAGAGCTTCGATAAGCCTGTTTTTAAAAACGTTAACCTAAGTATTGCTCGACAAGAAAAAGTTGCCTTGGTAGGTAAAAATGGCGCTGGGAAAACCACACTTACTCGCATCATCTTGGAAGAAGAATCTGCCAAAGGTGAAATGAGCATTGGTCACAACGTTGACATCGGGTACTACGCCCAAAATCAAAGTGAACAACTCGACCCAAGCAAAACCGTTTTTGAGGTTCTGGATGATGAAGCCACCGGAGCTATTCGAACACAACTTCGCGCTTTGTTGGGAGCCTTCCTTTTTAGTGGTGAAGACATCGATAAAAAAGTGAGCGTACTCTCGGGTGGTGAAAAAGCGCGTTTGGCCCTTTGCAAGCTCTTATTGCACCCCTACAATCTCTTGATCCTCGATGAGCCGACGAATCACCTCGATATGCGCTCAAAAGAGATGCTGAAACGGGCGCTGCAACAATTCGACGGCACCTTGATTGTGGTTTCCCACGATCGTGACTTTTTGAGCGGTTTAACAGAAATGGTGTATGAAGTTACTCCTAAAGGTTTGAAACAATACATCGGGGACATTCAGGAGTTCTTGAAAGAAAAACGCGCCTTGTCCATTGCAGCCTATGAAGCGGATGTCAAAAAGAAGGTGGAGATAAAGGAAGAAACTTCGAGCAACAAGAGAAGTTACGAGGAGCGGAAAGAATTTGAACGTCAGAAACGAAAACTGACCAACGCTGTGGGTAAACATGAGCGCAGCGTCGAACTTCTCGAAAATGAATTGGCCCAACTGCAAGAACAAATTGCCTCTTTGGACTATTCCGATCAAGCCGCTGCTGATAAGGTTTTAAATCTTTTCCAAGAGAAGAAGAAAGCACTTGATGCCAGCATGAGTGCTTGGGAAGACAGTACGCTTCAATTGGAAGAGCTTTTAGCTGATGAGTGATCTCACTCACCGATGATTGCAAACTCCTCGATTCATCAATCATCACATCCCGGGAAAACTAGTCCAAGATCAATCTTTTTGGTGGCGAAGGTAGTGCCTCCACTTTTCAACCACTTCTTGAAAAGCTGCTGGCCATTCCGAATCAAAGTGCATTCGTTCACCGGTTTCAGGATGGTCGAAACCCAAAGACTTCGCGTGCAAGGCCTGATGGGGTTGGATTTTGAAACAATTCTCCACAAATTGGCGGTAACGCGTAAATGTGGTTCCCTTTAGAATCTTATCGCCTCCATATTCTGCATCACCAAACAAGGGGTGTCCAATGTGCTTCATATGAGCGCGAATTTGGTGGGTTCTACCCGTCTCCAATTTACATTCAATCAGAGTGAGGTACTGCAATCCTTCCAGAGGTTTGTAGTGAGTTACTGCGTGTTTCCCATGTTCTCCATCTTCGAAAACACTCATGATTTTGCGGTCTTTGTATGAGCGACCGATGTTTCCTTCCACTCTTCCATCTTCTTCCACTCTCCCCCAAACCAAAGCGTTGTAGCGTCGGTCCGTTGTGCGATCGTAGAATTGTTTTGAAAGATGAGTGAGTGCGGCTTCGGTTTTCCCAATCACCATAACCCCTGAGGTGTTCTTGTCTAGGCGGTGAACCAAACCAGGACGAGGAATGCCGTGTTGTGTATTGGCAGGAAGCTGTTCAAAGTGAAATGCGAGGGCGTTCACCAAAGTACCCGTATAATTTCCAAAACCCGGATGTACCACCATTCCCGCAGCCTTATTGAGCACGATGACATGATCATCCTCATACATGATGTCCAAAGGAATGTCTTCCGGTACAAGCTCAAACTCTCGCACGGGAGTTGGTAGCTCAACGGTAATCACATCCATGGGCTTTACTTTGTAATTGGGCTTCACTTGTTCCCCATTCACCAAAATATAACCATCACGTGTGGCGTCCTGGATTTTGTTTCGGGAAGCATTGGGGAGGCGATCAATCAGAAACTTATCAATCCTAAGCACCCCCTGAGCCTTATCTGCAATAATTCGATGGTGCTCGTACAAATCATGGACAAGATCTCCATCGTCTTCCATTTCTCCACTAAAGTGCTCTTCTTGATTTTCGCTCATTATTGTTTGATCAGTTTTTCGCGAATCACACCTTTCGACGTTCTTATGACGATAAAATAGCTTCCTTCTGCCCATAGTGAAGCGTCCAAACGGCAAGTTTGCTCGCCATTCAACACTTCTTGATGGATCTTTTGTCCGAAGACGTTCATGACTTCCAAAGACTTTATGGCTTCTTCACTTTCGATGGTGAAGTTAGCTTGAGAAGGATTGGGGTAAATGTTTGCCGATGAACTTAATTCCTCGATTCCATTCCAAACAAAGCTTTTGCCTGAACTGAATACGGGACGAATCATTACGGTTCCTTGGATACCGCTGCTTTGCCAAGAGGCACCAAGGCCCAGTTGGTAGTACAAACGGGATGAATTGTTGTTGGTATTTTTGTCTAGCCCCACATTGAGCTGTGCACCCGAATTCTGAATGAAACCGACGAAGGTGTTTCCACTTACCACAAGCGGGTCATCGTATTCATAGTAAGCAAAAACGTTGTATCCGTCGTTGAAATACTGCGGAGAATGAAAGTTAAAATTTTCACCTATCTCGCTTCCAGGTTGACCGCCATCGTTGGTCCAAGCTCTCAGAAGGAAAGTCTCGTCGCTTACGTCATTTTGAAAGGGAGTGAAGTGGATGAACAGTCCGAGCAAGGTATCTTCTACTTCAACATTGAATCGCATGGCCACTTTCGCCCCGGTTTCATTCAAAGAATACGCCCGCTCTGCACTGCCATCGTCCAAGGCATAGTAATTCGTGAATACTTGTTGAAAGACGATGGAATCATTGTCCACTACTCCTAGTTTCTCACCCTCAAGAATACCAATGCTGTTTTGATAAAAACTCACATCGAATATCGCACAAGTGTCGTTTACTGAAGTATCATAAACAAAATCTTCAGTGGTACCATCGTTCACAAAATAGGGCACTTCAAAAACCTCAAAAGGATTTACAATAACCGTTTGAAACCCGTTCGGAAAATCTTGAACATCCCCTTCGTAATCCACTTTGAATCCGGAAAAGATATTGTCGGCCTGAGAAGTACTGAGGTTTCTCGAAAGGGTATTGGTTGTTTCCAACATGTGCACTTCCGGATTAACGATGAAGTGGGTCCAAGGCATGGAAACGTAGGTATTGAGCAAAGTCAACTCTGGGTAAACAAAAGCGATTTCCACAACGTCAAAGTTCTCAGGATCGATGTTGTTGTTGAGAAAGACATAATCGATGTTCCAATGGTCGAGGTTTCCTGAAAGGGTTGAATAATTTCTGAAACGGAACTGAAACCCATCTTGAAGGTAAAGCGGATCATCGACAGGGATGAAGGCATCGTTGAACACCTCCGGATCTAAATCGCCCGGTACCGACCAAACTTGGAACCATGCATCTGGTCCACCACCGGGAGCCAAAAACTCTACCAACAAAGAGTCTTGTTCGTCTGGAGCATTACCAAAGCCACCGCATTGATATCTGAAATGGAGATAAACACTGTTATCTGCAGTCAGTCCGCCCAAATCAATTGGACGAGACGTGAGCACATCAGCCAAACCATAGGAATCGGCAGAAAACTGATAGGGGTAGCCTGTTTCATCCAATCCATCCAGTGTAGCAACACCAACGGTTGGAGGAAGTACGGCCATGTTTTGATTGAGGTGGGCAAAATCATCTTCCCAACGGCGCAAGTCTTCTGGAACATCGGGGTTATCTGTAGGAAGAGAATACGTAGAAAAATCGTCGAAAAAAGGAATCTGTAAAGCTCCGTTTCCACGATTTTCCTTTGGGGTAAAGCTTCTCTCCTTCTCATAATGAAGCGCTTTCTCAACGCTATACATCAAGGGGAGTTCTTGTTCTTGTGCTTGACAAAACAGAACTGTACCAAGGAGTAAAATTAGGAGGAAGCTTTTCATTGTTTTGGGCATTTTTAAGGCATTTCAGGCGGGGTCTGACTTACTTCAGGGATACGAAGAAAGACATCAACTTGATTTCCCACAAGCACCTTTTTGTTTGGCGCTGAAGTCGGTGTTTGTCTGTAAATCCTGCATCTTAGCGTATCGTCCAAGCTCATCAAATCCCCTTCATAGAACGGAAAACCGAGGGATAATTGTGCATTTTGCAAGACTTTTTCAGCGGAGTCCAAAGGCATTCCGAGCAACTGGGGAACCAATACTTTCGCTTCAGCACTTTTACCAATCACCAAGTTCACCGCATCTCCTCTTCGGATTCGGTCGTCGGGATTCAGGCTTTCATTGTTCTGTTCAACGCGCACCACCATTCCATCGAGCAATTGATTGGACTCGTATTCAATGTTGTATTTGATCCCCTTATTGTTGAGGATGATTTCCGCTACTCCGGCATTCATTCCTTCTTCTACCTTCAGCGCTTCACTTGGTGCTGTTTTTCGGTAGATTGTGAGGTAAACGTCTCGATTCTGCTTCACTTGAGCATCAGCCACAGGATTTTGTTCCAAAACGGCACCGCGAATAGCATTTTCATCAAAAACCGAGTCAATCACCACGTAGCTCAGTCCTTGTTCCGCCAATTTTTCACCGGCTGAAGCTACACTGATCCCTTTTACATCGGGCACCAAAACATGATTTCCGTGATCAGTATAAACCCCCAAATAGATGTATAAACCTCCCAGAAGAACTCCAGAAAAAAGTGCAGCGAAGATGATTTGCTTCACAAATGTTTTGCTGAATATAAATTTCAAAAGGTTCATAGGCGACCCAAGATAAGAAAGTCATGCTTAGCTCTTTGCAAGTTTGCCATGACCTTCAATAGTGACTTGATGATTGTTATTTTTTCATTTCGTTTCCAATGGACTCTTCGTAAATCTTACGAATGTCCTCCACGAAGCCAAAGTGATCTCCGTCCACCATCATTTTCCCTTGAGTAACGTGTCCGAGCAAGGTCAGGCTCACGTCGTTATGACCGACGAGATCGATAAACTCACCTTCGTAGTCTTCAGTAACGGAAACAACTATTCGAGATTGTGATTCTCCGAACAAGAAAGCATCTCTTCTGAGGTCAGCATCCGACACGATGTCGAAACCTAATCCGTTCGGCAATCCCATCTCTACCAAAGTGGTGTACAAACCACCGTTGCTCACATCGTGTGCGGCATTGATGAAGTTGTTTTTGATCAAAGACTTGACACAAGCCTGGAGTTTGTATTCCTCTTCGATATCGAACCAAGGAGCAGGAGAATTTTTCACACCTAGGATGGAGGCCAAGTACTCCGAAGAATTGATGTCGTTTTTCGACTCACCGAGAAGGTAAATCAAATCGCCTTTGTATTTGAAATCGAGCGTAGTTTGGAGCGATTTATCTTGCAAAACACCCAACATACCGATGGTTGGTGTAGGGAATACCGGTTTCGCGCTTCCATCCGGATTTACTGTTTGGTTGTAAAAACTGACATTACCGCCAGTCACTGGTGTTTGGAACTTGGTACAAGCTGCCGACATCCCTTTGATCGCACCTACAAATTGCCAGTATACTTCTGGGTTGTAGGGGTTTCCAAAATTGAGACAGTTGGTAATTGCTGATGGTTCACCACCTGAGCAGACGATGTTTCTCGCCGCTTCTGCAACCGCAATCGCCGTTCCTTTTTCAGGGTCTGCATTCACATATCTCGCGTTGCAATCCACTGTGAGGGCAATGGCTTTGTTGGTTCCTTTGATGTTCACTACTGCAGCATCTGAAGGTTTGTTGGTCGACATGTTTGCCGTCCCCACCATGCTGTCATATTGATTGTACACCCATTGTTTTGAAGCAATGTTTGGATGAGCGATGAGTTTTCGGGCTACGATAACGAGGTCCTGAGGCTCTTCGGTTTGATCAATATCGAATTTTTTCGACTCAGCGTAGTATGCTGGTTCTGTGTATTCTCTTTCGTAAATTGGTGCACCACCGCCCAATACCAAACTGTTCGCTGGAACTGAAGCTACAAGTTCACCCTCTTTGTAATAATTGAGGGTATCTCCTTCGGTGACTTCTCCGATGTGTTCTGCGTGGAGATCCCACTTATCAAAAATCTGCTCTACAATTGCTTCTTGGCCTTTTTCAACCACAACGAGCATTCGCTCTTGAGATTCAGAAAGTAGGATTTCGTACGGTTTCATGTCTTCCTGACGCAAAGGCACTTTATCGAGATCGATGTCCATCCCCACACCACCTGCAGCGCTCATTTCGGAAGTAGAGCAAGTGATGCCCGCAGCCCCCATATCTTGCATACCAACAACAGCATCGGTTTTCGCCAATTCCAAAGTTGCTTCGAGAAGCAATTTCTCTTGGAAAGGGTCGCCCACCTGCACCGATGGAAGATCGTTTGCCGAGTCTTCAGTAATATCTTTTGAAGCAAATGAAGCTCCTTGAATTCCATCTTTTCCTGTTGAAGAACCAACGATATAAACGGGGTTCCCCACACCGCTTGCCGTTGCAGAAATCATCTCTCCCACACGCAAAATACCGGCAGACATGGCATTCACCAGAGGGTTTACTTGGTACGATTCATCAAAAAAGACTTCACCACCAACAACGGGAACACCGAAGGCATTTCCGTAATCACCAATTCCTTTAACGACACCTTCGAGGAGCCATTTTGTTTTTGGGTTGCTGAGCTCACCGAAACGGAGGGAATTGAGCTGTGCAATTGGGCGAGCCCCCATGGTGAAGATATCTCTGTTGATTCCTCCAACACCTGTAGCCGCTCCTTGATAAGGTTCGATAGCACTGGGGTGGTTGTGCGACTCAATCTTGAAAGCACATCCGAAGCCATCACCAATATCCACCAATCCAGCATTTTCCTCACCGGCTTTTACGAGCATGTGCGGACCTTCTTTCGGGAGGGTCTTGAGCCACTTGATCGAATTTTTATAAGAACAGTGTTCACTCCACATCACGGAGTAGATACACATTTCGGTGAAATTTGGGGTACGACCAAGAATCTCTTTGATCTGATCAAATTCTTCTGGTCTCAAGCCCATTTCTTGAGCTTGATCGAGCGTTGCTGGGACTCCCTTGATGGCACTTTGCATGACGATAAATCTTTGCTGCAAAAGTAGGACTATTTCAATGAACGAGCTTGGTTCTTCCGCACCGAAAAAGCACCTTTTTTTCACCATTGGAAACACATTTCGTTAATTTCGTGCACATGAGAGCGCTAATCCAACGAGTGAGTCAAGCTTCGGTGAGTATTGAAGGAAGCATTAAGAGCGAAATTGAAAAGGGCTTATTGGTTCTGCTGGGCATTGAAGAAGATGATGATCCGACCGATATCGAATGGCTCGCCAACAAGATCATTTCCATGAGGATTTTTGGTGATGATGATGGAAAAATGAACTTAAGTCTGCAAGATATTGACGGCGAACTCTTGGTCGTTTCTCAGTTCACTCTTCACGCTAAAACGAAGAAAGGCAACCGACCCAGCTTCACCAGGGCGGCGCATCCCGATCGGGCGATTCCTTTGTACGAAGATTTCATCCATCACTGTGAAAACCTAATGGAAGGAAAAGTTCAAAGTGGTGAGTTTGGGGCCGACATGAAGGTTGGGCTCATTAACGACGGTCCGGTGACCATCATGATGGACAGCAAAAACAAGGAATAGGGTCTTCAAAAAAAACTTAGACACGATCACATCATCTCAGAGGAAAACGGTTTGATCGAGAACTCAAAATCAGTACACCTGAATTCGTTGGTAACTCAATTCTCCTTTGCGAGAAATGTACTTCAGCAAGTATGCACCTTCGGCTTTCGGGTTGAGTTCGATCTCTTGGTCAAAGGAAGTAAACTCCTCCACTACTCGGCCACGGAGATCGAGCACTTGTAGCACTCCACCATCTATCCCCGTCAAACGCAATTTACCATCGCTAGGATTGGGGTAAGCAGCAAACAAAGCGGGCTCTTCTCGAAGAATGACGGCGCGATGGGTGCGGTCTGTTTCTCCATTAAAATCGGTTTGTTTGATTCGGTAATAGCTTGTTCCAGAGTAAGGATCCGAGTCAACAAAATGGTAGGAATGTTCTTCATAAGAAGTTCCTGCACCGTCCACAAAACCGATTTCTTCCCACAATTCGCCATCTGGAGATCGTTGAACTGTGAAGTAGTCGTTTTCAAGTTCTGTTGCGGTTTGCCAAGAGCAGAGCACCTCTTCACCTTCATTGATGAGTTTCGCATCAAAACCGAGCCATTCTACTGGGAGCACTAGTGAAGCGCATTGGACGGAAACAATATCGCTCACTACCACTTCAGCACCATCACAGCGAAGGTAGCTTGCCTCCGCCACAAAAACCTGAAGATCCGTAGATGGACACACCTGTATTGTAGAACCTGTTCCTACTACTCCCAACCCTTGCTGAAACCATTCAATATTCACAATACTTGCCCCTGCAGGATTGAATCTCCAAGCCTCATTACTTGCTGACCAAGCTCCGGTTTGCCTTCCTGGAGGAACAATTCCCATTGTTCCTGTAGCATTCTGCAAACCAATCACAGCATTTCCACTATTCCAACCAGCACAAGTAGGTTTGTCCTCGATATAAATCTCTACCACATTCGTTGTTTCATAAAGGACTATTTGCTGAGTAGTTCTAATAGAAGTGCAGCTAAAGTGGGGTACATCATAAAAATTCACCACTAGAGTTCTGCAAGGCGCACTCCCTAAGACGGCATAAGAGATTAAACCACCTTGACCAGGATCTATATCGTGATAGACTCCATTTATGGAATTATTATAAATACCCCCTTGCGTGAGCCCTGCAGGCGCACTTGGCGTGGGGACATTTGCACTAAAGGCATACGCACAAGTTTGATTAGCCTGTGTGATATCAAAAGTAATCAGACCATTCGCGCCAATCACCGCTTGATTGAAAACGTTGCCATAGAAGCAAAAATCAAAAGGAAGTTGTATTACGTCTGAAAAGATATCATCAAAACCAACAAATATCGGAGTTCCCACAGTAAAGGGATATGGTGGACAGAAATCAATGGCCTCAACAGTATAACTAGTGGTTGAACCAACATCAAAAAAATCAGCCGTTACATCAAGCGGCACGCATGGATCAACACATTCTGGTAAGGTAATATCAAGTCCGAGATCAATGCTCGGGCAACCTGGAGGATTTGGGTTAATACAAGGAACACAGGAACCATCATCCACCGTTGCATCAGGGTTATAATTGGGAGATGAGGGATTCATGCACCCAAACACCGGAGGAATGGCGCAATACACTTCCCATTCCATTTGTGCATAGGTCCCTGCCCCACAAGAAACAGAACCGTCGGACGTAATTGTAAAACTAATTCCATTACCCAAGGTTGAAAGGAAATCAAGCCCCGACAAATCAGTGAAGGCACCAACGGCATTTTGATAGAGAATTGGAGATCCTGGACCTGGGCCGTCATAAACAACAATCTGATCGAAAGTTCCCGACTCAATCCCCCCTTGTGAGAACGATAGCAGCACCTCTTCTCCAGGTGCAGCGGGAGTGTAAGAGAAAAGCGTATTGTCACCGTTTGGATAACAGTAGGTCTCTGAAATGACGTTCCCGCCACAATTCAGCGTGAAACAAGATCCGTCATCGATGGTAGCGCTTGGGTCATAATTATCTGCACTTGGATCAGTACAGCCCGGCACTTGCGATCCACCGCAAAAAACCTCGAAAATCATCGTGACAAAAGAACCGCTGGCACAAGAGACGGATCCATCAGTATTAAACATAATGGTGATTGGATTCCCCACACTGGCAGTCACACTAGCGCCAGCTACGTTCAAATTCACACCTCCATTTTGGAGTAAAATCGGTCCACCTACGGGGCCATCAAAAACTTGAAAAGTATCCCATGTATTATTTTCTACCTCACCTTGAAGAAAATTAATGGTTACTGGTACGCCTGGGGTAGTGGGAAAATAGACCAGTTCTGTATACTCGCTGTTTCCATAGCAATAGGATTCCACAGTAGCTGGATCAAGGCATTGCGACCACGCCGAAGAGGCGGAAAACAGCAACATAAGAAGAAGCGCACGTGTCAGCGTATTCAACAAAAGTTTGTTTTAGAAAAGGTTGGGCCTAAATTAACACTTTTTCTGCGGTAAAACGAACCGTACTTAATTCTAAGCTTATTTGCATCAGGCTGAATGCTTGTTTACCTTGCCAATACTAGGAACAAAGAAATCATGCAAGAAGACCTCAGTATTAAAGAAGCCCAAGAAAAAGTAGACCATTGGATAAAAACCATTGGTGTCCGTTATTTCAGCGAGCTCACCAACATGGCCATGCTTACTGAAGAAGTGGGTGAAGTTGCCAGAATCATCGCCAGGAGATATGGAGAACAATCGGAAAAGGAAAGTGATAAAAACAAGGACCTTGGCGACGAAATGGCTGATGTCCTTTGGGTACTCTTGTGCCTGGCAAATCAAACGGGTGTTGATCTAACTGCTGCTTTTCATCGAAACATGGAGAAAAAGAGCATTCGAGACAAAGACCGTCATCAACAAAATCCAAAATTGAAATAAGCTAGATCTCATCTTTATGATAAAGTCATCCACCCTATTGACCACTTGTTTATTACTGCTATCCAGCGGACTCTTCGCTCAGAGAGAAACAAGTCGACCATCCGAAGCAAGTACAATTGAACTGCAAGCGCTGAGTTATGAGATGCAATTCACAAACATCGGTCCGAGCATTATGAGTGGTCGGGTGGTTGATCTGAAGGTAAACCCTGAAAACACCCTCGAATTTGTTGTTGCTTATGCCACTGGTGGACTCTGGTACACCGCGAACAACGGCACTTCTTTTACCCCTATTTTCGATGAGGCTCCTACTCAAAACATTGGAGCGTTTGATGTGAATTGGGAGCAAAAAACAATCTGGGTTGGTACTGGAGAGGTGAATTCGAGCAGGAGTTCCTACGCCGGGCAAGGAATGTTTTATTCGAAAGTTGAGGGAGATTGGCTTGATGCTGAAGGCAGGTTTAACGGAGCATGGGAGCACCGCGGGCTTGAAAACAGCCACCATATTGGAAAAGTGATTATTGACCCCAACAACCCAAATCGGATTCTTGTGGCTGCAATGGGTCAGTTATACACCAAATCCGGAGATCATGGTGGACTTTTTCAGAGTTTCGATAAGGGCCGGACTTGGGTTCAAATATTGGAAGTTGAAAACGCTGGATTTGTTGACTTAGAGCTAAACCCATTCAATGACGAACTCTTTGCAGCAGCTTGGCAACGCGAACGAAAAGCTTGGGACTTTGTTGAAGGCGGACCCGCATCAGACATCTATCATTCCACTGACAAAGGAAAAACATGGACGAAACTACGCGAACGATTCCCCGGCTTTGTGGCCAGTAAAAATGTTGGGCGAATAGGCCTTTCTCTCTATGCCGACGATAAAAGCTGGGTACTGTATGCCAGTGTTGACAATCAGAACGAGTCCTTTAACGGCGAAAACAAGGTCAGTTCAGCCAAAGAAGACCAAGCGCTGGATTCAAAAGACTTCAAAACCATGAGCATGGAAGAATTCGAAGCACTGCCTGACTCCGTTTTAAGTATCTTTTTAGATGAAAATGATTTTGGGCGAGACCTCAATCCTGCTGTACTTCGGGAAGAAATTCAATCGAAAAAGCTTCAGCTTAGCGACATCTACAACTACTTCTACGATGCAAACAGCGAACTCTTCAACAAGGAAATCGTTGGGCTAGAATTGTACAAATTCAGCAGTGACGCTCTTCAATGTGTCCGCACGCATGAGACAGGAGCTTTGAATGAAATCATCTACTCGTATGGCTATTATTTCGGAATGGTTGAAGTGGACCCCAGTAATCCAGAACACTTGATTGTGGCTGGAGTTCCTATGATTTCATCTGAAGACGGAGGATCGACATGGAATTCCATCAATGCAGATAACGTGCACGTGGATCATCACTGCATTTGGATCAACCCGAAAAACCCACAACACCTCATCAACGGGAACGATGGTGGAATTAACATCTCATACGATGGAGGACAACATTACGTGAAATGCAACTCCCCTGCCGTTGGTCAATTTTACACCGTAAACGTTGATCAAGCTGAACCCTATCGCGTTTACGGAGGACTGCAAGACAATGGTGTTTGGCGCGGACCGAATGACCACGTAGAGAACAGCTCTTGGCATCAAGATGGAAAATACGCTTATGATTTCTTGATGGGGGGAGACGGAATGAAAGTTGAGATCGACTGGAAAGACCATACCACCGCCTACACCGGATATCAATTTGGTCATTATTTCCGAATTGATCCTAATGGCGAACGAACCTACATTCACCCTAAACACCAATTGGGAGAAGAACACTTAAGATGGAATTGGCAAACCCCCATTCAAATCTCCAAACACCTGCCTGAAGTCATTTATTTGGCCTCCAACCGTTTTCATCGCTCATTGGATAAAGGCGACACTTGGGAAACCTTGAGTGGAGACCTTACCTCGAGTAAAAATCGTGGAGACGTTCCTTACGCAACAGCCACAAGCATTGATGAAAGCCCACTTAAATACGGTCTTCTTGCTCTAGGCACGGACGACGGGAATGTTCATGTTTCGAGGGACGGCGGTAACACTTGGACCAATGTGAACAAGAAATTGCCTCAAGATCTTTGGGTAAGTCGCGTTCGCTGGAGTGCCCATCATGAAGGTACGCTGTACCTCACCCTCAATGGGTATCGCAATGATCACTTCGCTCCTTACGTTTACAAAAGTACGGACTACGGTTCTTCTTGGACCAAGATTTCGACCCAACTTCCCAATTCACCCGTGAACGTTATTTTACCGTCAAACGAGCGGGAAGGATTGCTTTTTATAGGGAATGACGAAGGATTGTTTGTGAGTTTGGACGATGGTGTTTCTTACTCCAAACTGAGCGCACCTAACTTCCCAAACGTAGCTGTTCACGACCTTGCCATTGCAGAGCGCGAGCAGGAATTGCTTGTGGCGACCCACGGTCGAAGCCTCTACAAACTAGACATTTCAGTCCTTCAAGAAAACCTCCTCAATGAGGCAATGATTGTTTGCAAATCAGTCAAATACGAAGAGAATCTTGGTCAATCTTGGAACAAGTGGATTCCTGCTCCAATACAGCCGTTTGAACTGCAGGTATTCTTGCCAGAAGCTCAAGTTGGGACACTCACTATCCATGATGAAAGCGGTGAAGCTATTTTTGCTCAAGACTTGGACCTTGAGGCCGGTCTTCATCAATTGTCTTTTGAGCAAGCGTATACAACTTCGAGTGAAGGGAACAAGCAAAGCTATCCTGTAGGGGTTTACGAGGTGCGATTTACTAGCAATGCGGGAGAAGTGATTACAGGAAGCTGGGAGATTGTGGAGTAAACTTATTTCAGTGTTTCAGGAATAAGACAAACTGGAATTGGTAGCATTTTGTGCTGGTTGATGCGGTTGAGGCGTTTGTATATTTCGAGCACCTTTTCTTGTCGGGATGAAATCTCACCCTTTTCCCCATTTGCGATGAAATCCATCGCCCATTCAAGTTCTGGGTAAGATGCACCAATTTGGTCTTCATCCGTACGATCATCGCCCCAGAGTCCGTCCGTTGGTGCTGCATCCAAGATGGATTGAATCACATTGAGTTCTTTCGCCAAAGCGTAGACTTCTGATTTCATCAAATCGGCAATCGGAGAAACATCAACGCCTCCGTCTCCATACTTTGTGTAAAAACCGACACCAAAATCCTCCACCTTATTACCGGTTCCCACCACAATACTTCCGTTCAATTGAGCGAAATAGTAGAGGGTGGTCATTCTCAGTCTTGCCCGCGCATTCACGAGTGCCATCTCTTTGTTGGCTGATCCGCTCGAAGGCAATGAATCGATGAGTCCGTCAAAAACAGCCGTTAGGTCGACTTTTTGTCGGGTAACATTAGGGTATTCTTTTTGAAGAAACTCGATGTGTTCTTCGGCCCGGGTAACTTGGCTTTCTGCTTGATGGATCGGCATTTCTAGGCAGAGGGTGGGTTTCCCTGTTCTGGCGGCCAGTGTGCTCGTCAGTGCAGAATCAATTCCGCCCGAAACCCCTACCACAAAACCTTTCGTTCCTGCGTCGTCTGAATACCTTTTGAGCCACTCTGTGATGTGGTTGATTACGCCGATGTTGTTCATTTCGTTTTTAGAATAAAATCCCCAAATTCAATTGCAACATGTTTGAGATGCTTCTCATATCGAAGGTTTGGGGTTCAATACCCTCGAACAAAGGCTCATCTCTTTCATTGGTTTTCACCCCTTCTTCGTCGCGATGGAGGTTTGTGAAGCCATTATTGAATTCGAGCCCTGCCAAAATCGAAGTGCTGCCGCTGAGGTTATACTCAATACCTGCGGCCATAATTAAGGAAACCCTTGCTATTCCAACATCATTAGTGATGTTAATGTTCTCGTCATCAAAAGAAGGCACCTCTGTTTTATCCCATGAGATACTTCCATCTGAAGAAACACGTTCGAGTTCAAAATCCCAAGTATCATCTGCACTAGAACCGATGTTCACTCCTAAACCAAGACCAAATTGCCCCCAGTAAGTGATGTAGCCAATCTCGTTGGTTCGCAGCTTAAAAGTGAGTGGAATTTCGAGGTATCTTGTTTTGAATTCTCGGGTTTGTCTTACAATGAATCTACCTGCATTTTCTTCTCCTGCCGGCGTATAGCTCACATCTCTGAGGTATGAAATTCGTCCACCGTTGTTGATGATGTTGATTCCTGTACCGATGGCGTAGTTTTCGGCGAAGAAGACATCAGCAATGAATCCGAAACCTGCTCTTGCGAGGGTACCTTCGCTATCGATGTATTTATCTTTGGGTTGAATCCACGAGAAATTGGGCGTTGCCTTGAATCCCATCTTGAATTTATTGTACTCTTGAGCACTTGCTCCAATGCTGTAAACTGAAATGATCAGTAGGATAAGTAGTTTTTTCATGGTCGTCTAAATGATTTTCAAAGCTATTTAATTCTTGCTTAATAATTCACTTGAAATTGATTGAAGTGTTTCGGGGGTGATGTTGACAAAATTCGTTCCAACATTTTTGTGTTGTATCGAGAGGGTGAAATTAATAGCGGAGTTCAGCTATCGGCTTAAGTAGCCCAAATTTTCAACCCGGAGAACGACCTATCCATTTAGAGCGCAAAAACCCATCAACAATGAAATTCAAACTCCTCATTCCCCGCTCTCCGTCCTCACTCTGAAAATGCTATCGGCTTAAGTAGCCCAAATTTTCAACCCAGAGAGCGACCTATCCATTTAGAGCGCACAAGCCCATCAACAAGGAAATTCAAACTCCTCATTCTCCGCTCTCCGTCCTCACTCTGAAAATGCTAGCGGCTTAAGTAGCCCAAATTTTCAACCCGGAGAACGACCTATCCATTTAGAGCGCAAAAACCCATCAACAAGGAAATTCAAACTCCTCATTCCCCGCTCTCCGTCCTCACTCTGAAAATGCTATCGGCTTAAGTAGCCCAAATTTTCAACCCGGAGAACGACCTATCCATTTAGAGCGCAAAAGCCCA
>CALKGK010000043.1 GCA_938085105.1 uncultured Flavobacteriales bacterium | reverse complement strand
TTCAGATCAAGATTTGATGGTTGAAGAGCGCGAGCGAATAAAATTCGATTTCGAATGTTTTCAAAAGAGTATTGAAGTTCAGAATTAAATTCTAATCCCTTATCAATCAGTTTTTCTATTTGGAATTCATCCAAATTCATCGATGCGAGACTTATGAGTTCGTCATCTTCTTGGTGAGCTTCATGATTGATGACATCCCAATCAAGCCGGAACTGATCACAACCACCGGGGTACTTATGTTCTAAAAGTTGTTTCTCGAACACGATGTTCGTTAAATCTAAATATACTGGCATGGTTTGATTGTTTTCTGTGGTTATGCTCTATGTCCGTCAGCCAAAAGCAAGATTTTTTTATCCAACTTCATCAAGAATGAGCGGTTTTCGACTCGTGGAAATTAGATCTTGGAACTTAAAGAACTTATTTCACTTCATCACTATTCAAGCTTGGAATAGTAAACTGTCTGAATTGATTTAGGTATGTGCGATGGTGCCATCATGATATTTATTTAGACTGGACTGTGTTTCTTCGGTCTTTGATAAAGGTTGCTAAGCTCTTCATTATATGCATTTAGATATAATCTAAAACCTAAAATCATTTTTATATGCATTTACGTATAACAGCGGAGGTGTTTTGCTCACGTCCAACAGCGTGAGCGACTCGGCGGAGTTGCCGACAAACCCATGATCAGCCAGTTGTACTCCAGATTCCTCATGGCCATTGAATGCATCCAGAGGATAAATTAAATGATCGACCTCATCTCATCCAAAACCATCGTTCAAAAATCCCATTTCATCACCCAGAAAAATAAAACCCACTTAACAGAGAAGAAATTTTAACTTATTCACAAGGTATTCAGGTGCTTGTTTGCCAAATGGAAAGGTTGTAATTTTGCCCATTGTTTAAGAAATTACTGTGCTTGGCCTTTTGTCTCGCACCAACTAAAAATAGATCACTTTGGATATATTCGAACGGATCAAAAACAACCGCGGACCACTCGGGCAACATGCTAAAGAGTCCCATGGTTACTTTACCTTCCCTAAGTTGGAAGGAGACATTTCAAACCGCATGCAGTTTCGCGGGAAAGATGTGCTCGTGTGGAGCATCAACAACTACCTCGGCCTAGCCAATCATCCTGACGTTCGCAAGGTGGATGCTGATGCTGCCAAAGAATGGGGTATGGGTTACCCAATGGGAGCCAGAATGATGTCGGGCCAAACCAAATACCACGAAAAATTGGAAGCAGACTTGGCAGATTTCATGCAAAAAGAAGATGCTTTCTTGCTCAATTTCGGGTACCAAGGGTGTCAGAGTGCTATCGAGGCTTTGGTGACGCGTAATGACGTTATTGTATACGATTCCGAATCGCATGCTTGCATGGTGGACGGTGTTCGTTTGCACCAAGGAAAACGTTTTGTTTTTCAGCACAACGACATGGAAAGCTTCGAAAAGCAATTGAAGCGTGCAGCGGTCCTCACCGAGAAGTCGGGCGGCGGAATTTTGGTGGTAACGGAAGGGGTGTTCGGTATGGCCGGAGACCAAGGGAAGTTGGCCGAAATTGTGAAATTCAAGAAAGAGTACGGTTTCCGTCTTTTTGTGGATGATGCTCACGGTTTTGGTACCATCGGAGAAAACGGTCGTGGCGCTGGAGATTACCAAGGTGTGCACGATGAAATCGATGTGTACTTCGGAACTTTCGCAAAAGCCATGGCTACCATCGGTGCCTTCGTTGCTGGAGACGAACACGTGATTGAGTACCTTCGCTACAATATGCGCTCACAAACCTTCGCTAAGTCGCTCCCAATGCCAATCGTTATTGGTGCAATCAAGCGTTTGGAGATGATGAGAACGGACTCAAGTCACAAAGAAAACCTTTGGAACATCGCCAGTTCACTTCAAAACGGACTCACCGAAGCAGGCTTCAACATTGGTGACACGAACTCTTGTGTAACGCCAGTATTCTTGTCGGGCGGTTTGGGAGAAGCCACCAATTTGACCTTGGATTTACGTGAGAACCACGGAATCTTCTGCTCAATCGTGGTTTACCCAGTAGTACCGAAAGATGTAATCATGCTGCGTTTGATTCCAACAGCGGTGCATACCCTAGAAGATGTGAAGTACACCATTGAAACCTTCTCGAAGGTGAAAGCCAAGCTTGAAAACGGTGAATACGTTTCAGAGAAGATTGCTTCCTGGAGCTAGGGATAAAAAAAGCCCTTTTAGAAATTGGCCCGTTCTCATTTTGAGAGCGGGCTTTTTTTTCAGAGTGAGTGTGGGAATGAGAATGCAAGTTGGGGAGAGCTGGGGAGAGTACAGCAAGAGTTGGAGCAAGTGTAGAGAGTTTTTTTGAGTGGGTGGTGAGATTCAAAAGCCTTCTTGGCGACGTAAATGGATAGCTTATTTCAGAGTGAGAATGAGCGCGGAGAGCAGAGGAGAAAGCAAGAGTTGGAGCAAGAGTTGGAGCAAGAGTAGGGAGGTTTTTTTAGTATATGCTTAGGTTAATACGTTTTCTTGGCGACGTAAATGGATAGCTTATTTCAGAGTGGGAATGAGAGCGGAGAGCTGAGGAGAATGCAAGAGTTAGAGTAAGTGTAGAGAGTTTTTTTGAGTGGGTGGTGAGATTCGAGAACTTTCTTGGCGACCTAAATGGATAGGCGATTTTTCCTTCATGCCATGTTGTTTTTTAATTTATGATAGAAAATCTACCTTTAGTCCCATGACTGAAAAAGAAGTAAATCTGGCTTTTCTCCAGATGGTGAAATCCTTTGGTTTGGAAGATCATGAAGTAGAACTGATCGCCAAGAATACCACCATCAAATTCTTCCCTAAAGGAACGGTTCTGCTTGAACCCGGACAAGTAGCAAAGCACTGTTACATGGTCTTGCATGGGGCCGTTCGGGCCTATTATTTGAAGAATGGAGAAGAACACAGCACGGCTTTTTACCTCGAAATGGAACCGGTCAATTCCTTCACCAGTTTTACCCAATCAATACCAAGCAGACACTATTTGGTGTGTGCTGAAGATGCTTGGCTTACAGTGGGCGATGAGAAGATTGAACAGAAAATGTGCATGTTGATTCCCCGCTTGGAGCACATCATTCGCCGCGAGGTGGAGGTGGCGACGGGTAAGGCCCAAGATGAGCACGATCTTTTTATCATGTCAAGCCCCGAAGAGCGTTACCTCCGCCTCTTGAAGGAAAGAAAAGAGCTTCTCCAACGCATTCCCCAGCACCAAATTGCGAGCTACATCGGTGTTGCCCCAGAATCGCTCAGCCGAATTCGAAAACGACTTGCTGTCAAGGCTTAAGCTGAGGAGCTTCGCATCTCTGAATTCCATCAGCGCTCAAATGCAAGAACAAAATTTCCGTGTTTCTTTCCTTCATCGATCAAACGATGGGCTTCTTTGGCTTCATTCAGCTCAAAAGCACGCTCGATAGGGATGAATAGTTTTTCGTCCTCAATCAAGGTTAAAATGGCTGCAATCATGGTTTTGATTTCTGCTGCTTTCTTGAGTCCGGTTGCTTCAAATTTTGCTTTTTTCTGACTGAAGAGTCTAGTACAGATCACATCGCGAAGGAAGCCCATACTCAAAACGGGGGAGAGCAATTTCCCTTTTGGAGCGAGTTGTGAGGCGGCATCATCGAAGCGCAGTTTCCCGGCAGGATCGTAGATGACATCGTAGCTTTCCGTAGATGAGTTTTTAAATTTTCCCTCCAAATCGTAAGCTCGAAATTCATCAACCCCCAAAGCAAACGCCTTCGCTTTGTTTTTGGAATGACTCCTTCCAACAACATTGGCTCCTTTCGCCTTCGCAATCTGAACAGCAGCAGAGCCCAAGCTGCCGGAAGCTCCGTTGATGAGAATGGAACTTCCTTTTTGAATTTGAGCGTGGTGATGGAGGAAATTGTAGGAAGTGACCGGACCATCGCACAACAAGGCTGCCGACTGATGATCGAGAAAAACCGGTTTTTTTAGCACCACAGCACTTTCTTTGATGGCGATGAATTCTGCATTTGCACCAAAGCAAGTGGCCGTTTCACCAAACACTTCGTCCAGAAGATCAAATTGGCTGACGTCCTTCCCTTTTGCAATCACTCGTCCCGAGAATCCCGTTCCCATCATGGGCTGCTTGGGTTTTTTCCAACCGAGGATGATGCGACCAAACTTTGGCGTGCCGCTGCGCATGAGGCTGTCTGCACGGGTAATGGACGAGGCTACGGTTTGAATCAGAATTTCATCCGCAGCAATTTTAGGAAGCGGACAGGTTTTTACTTGAATGTTCTGATAATTGCCATAAGCTTCGCAAAAAAGGGCGTTCATTTTTTCGGGCAGGTCAATGTGCTGGCTTCTTTTCATGGTTTTAGGTCTGATTGATTTTTTGATTGAGTGAAGTAATTTGTTTTCGATGCATCCACACCAACATTAGAGCGAGTGCACTTCCAATCATGTTGAGTTTTTTCATCCGTCTTTGTTTTGAGGCAAAGCTAGAGCGCAACTTTCCGCTGTGCATTGACTTTGGTTAAGAAATGACCAAGATGCCTGTTGTTGGATTCTTTGACTTAGAGACATAAAAAACGGACCGCGAATTTAACTTCACGATCCGTTTTTGATTCCATTTGCGTTCTGTACGAACTTATATTTCAATCAGCGCTTCTTCTTCCAATGCTTTTCGGAAAACCACTTGTCCGTCAAACACATCCAGAACTACTTTTTCAGATTTGTCAATCTTGTCTGAAAGCAGTGCCTTGGACAATTCGTTGAGCACTTCTTTTTGAACCACTCGCTTCACCGGACGGGCCCCAAATTGTGGGTCGTAGCCTTTTTCGGCGAGGTAATCAATAGCGTCTTTTGTGCTCATAAGCTCAATGTTGGCCGATTTCAATCGTTCGTTCAATCCATGTAGCTGAAGTTCTACGATCTTTCGAATTTGGCCAGCGGTAAGCGGCGTGAACATGATGATCTCGTCAATTCGATTGAGGAATTCTGGACGAACGCTCTGACGCAATTCTTCGAAGACTTCCATCTTGGTTCGATCAAACACATCCTCTTCCATGCCGGGAATGAGGTTGCTGTAGTTCTCCTGGATTTTATGTGCACCAATGTTCGAGGTCATGATGATGATGGTGTTCTTGAAGTTCACCAAACGACCTTTGTTGTCGGTCAACCTTCCGTCGTCCAAAACTTGCAAAAGGATGTTGAAGACGTCGGGGTGAGCTTTTTCAATTTCGTCCAAAAGGATCACTGAATAGGGCTTTCTTCTCACGG
The DNA here is from genome assembly GCA_938085105.1 of uncultured Flavobacteriales bacterium. Taxonomy (GTDB): domain Bacteria; phylum Bacteroidota; class Bacteroidia; order Flavobacteriales_D; family Sanyastnellaceae; genus CALKGK01. The sequence continues at coordinate 77,686 of CALKGK010000043.1, read as the reverse complement.
CTTCAGTGAGTTGTCCGCCTTCATCATATCCCACATATCCCGGAGGTGCACCAAGGAGTCGGCTCACAGCATGACGCTCCTGATACTCGCTCATGTCGATGCGGGTCATGGAGTTTTCATCGTTGAAGAGATACTCGCTCAAGGCCTTCGCCAATTCGGTTTTCCCCACTCCGGTTGTTCCCAAAAAGATGAAAGAACCAATGGGCTTTTTCTCATCACTCAACCCGCTTCGAGATCTTCGCACGGCATCGGAAATGGCACTGATGGCTTCTGTCTGACCAACGACCCGTTTGCCCAATTCGTCTTCCAAACGAAGCAACTTGGCTCGGTCGCTTTCCAGCATCTTCGAAACGGGAATTCCAGTCCAAGCACTCACCACGTCCGCAATTTCTTCCGGATCCACTTCCTCTTTGATCATTTTTGAGTCGGCCTGCAGTTCCGAAAGCTCTTTCTTACCTTCTTCAATGGCTTGCTCTGCTTCTTTGAGTTTACCGTATCGGATTTCGGCCACCTTCCCAAAATCACCCTCACGTTCGGCACGTTCAGCATCAATTTTCAGTTGCTCAATGGAGGTCTTGGCACTTTGGATGCTATCGATCACGTCCTTCTCCGCTTGCCACTTGGCTTTGAGGCCAGATTTCTTTTCGTTCAGGTTGGCCAGTTCTTCTCCAAGTGCACTCACTTTTTCGGTCTGACCCTCCCTCTTGATGGCTTCTCGCTCGATTTCCAACTGCATGATCTTGCGTTCGATTTCGTCGAGTTCTTCCGGTTTTGAGTTGATCTCCATGCGGAGTTTACTCGCTGCTTCATCGATGAGGTCAATGGCTTTGTCGGGCAAGAAGCGGTCTGAAATATAGCGTTGAGATAGATCCACTGCGGCGATAATCGCATCGTCCTTGATTTGCACCTTATGGTGATTTTCGTACTTCTCTTTGATTCCTCTCAAAATAGAAATGGCCGATTCACGATCGGGTTCGTCCACCATCACTTTCTGAAAACGACGTTCCAAGGCCTTGTCTTTTTCGATGTATTTCTGATACTCGTTCAAGGTGGTGGCACCAATTGCGCGCAGTTCACCTCGAGCCAAAGCGGGCTTCAAGATGTTGGCAGCGTCCATGGCTCCTTCGCCTCCTCCAGCACCAACAAGGGTGTGGATTTCGTCAATGAAGAGCACAATTTGTCCGTTCGAAGACTGCACTTCTTTCACTACCGCCTTCAGACGTTCTTCAAACTCCCCTTTGTACTTCGCTCCTGCAACAAGGGCGCCCATGTCCAAAGAGTAAATTTGTTTGTCCTGAAGGTTCTCCGGCACGTCTCCATCGATGATGCGGTGGGCAATTCCTTCGGCGATGGCAGTTTTTCCTACTCCGGGCTCTCCAATCACAATGGGGTTGTTTTTGGTTCTCCTTGTAAGGATTTGGAGTACACGACGAATTTCATCGTCCCTACCAATAACGGGGTCCAATTTTCCTTCCTTCGCGAGGGCATTTAGATGACGGGCATACTTTTCAAGAGAGTTGTAATTGCCTTCATGGCTCGCAGAACTAACCTTGCTTCCCTTGCGCAATTCTTTGATGGCGAGGTCGAGATTCTTTCTACTCACTCCTTGATCTTTCAAGACTTGAGATGTTTCGTCAGATACTTCCAAAATGGCCAAGAGGAGGTGTTCGATGGAGACAAATTCATCTTGCATCTTTTCAGCCACACTGACGCTTTTCAAGAGCACTGTACTTGCGTTTCTGGAGAGCTGAAGTTGACCTCCAGATACTTTCGGGTAACGTTCCAACATGCGGTCGAGCACCGAGTGGAGCACGCCCATGGGAACGTCGAGTTTTTTCAAGAGAAAAGGACTCACTTGATCATCTACATCAAGAATTCCTTTTAGCAAGTGCGCAACTTCGATGGATTGTTGTCCATTGGCCACTGCCAGCTCTTGTGAGCGCTGAATGGCTTCTTGCGACTTGATGGTATATTTACTTAAATCCATTGTTTTTTTTTCTTCCTTCTGCCCAAATCTCAAGCCAAGATGTTTTTTATGGCGAAAAGGCAGAACTTTAGGCCCTTAACTGACTTTTTTTCAGTCTAGATCGCACTTTCCCGACAAAATTGCTTCGTACCTTCGTCCCATGAAGGTATTCTTGATTGGCTACATGGGCGTGGGAAAAACAACCGTGGGCAAACGTTTGGCCAAAGCATTGGACTTGGCTTTTGTGGATTTGGATGCCTACATCGAAGCGGCCGAAAGAAGAAGCATTTCCGAAATTTTTGAAGCAGAGGGGGAATCATCTTTCCGTGGAATCGAGCGAAGAAGTTTGCATGAGCTGGCGCAAATGGAACAGGTTTTAGTGTCTTGCGGAGGTGGAACGCCTTGCTACTACGACAACATGCGCTTCATGAGGCAACAAGGGGTAACGGTTTATCTCCAAATGGATGCCTCAAGCATCGTTTATCGGCTGACCCATGCTAAGGAAAAACGACCACTAATCGCGAACAAGGGTCCGGAAGCATTGCTCGCTTTCGTGAAGCAACATTTATCTGAACGACAAGAATACTACGAGGAAGCAGAGGTTCGTTTCAATGCCTTGGGCTTGAGTGCGGCGAAGTTTGAAGACCTCAAAATGGCGGTGATTGCAGCTCAGGCTCAATCGAGATAAGCAGCAGCGCTTTTGCCCGAAAACTCTACGCTGATGTGTTCTTTCAGGTTGGTGCTCAAGGTCATTCCAACGTAGTCTGCACGTATCGGAAAGGTGCGATGAATGCGATCAACCAAAACAGCGGTACCCAAACTCTTCGGTCCGGATTCCAAAAGATAGCTTACCGCGTAAATCAGGGTTCGGCCAGAATTCAGGACGTCATCCACAAGTATGATTCTTTTCGATTTTAAAGCAGAAAGCTCTCCACTCAAAACGGCGGTGTTGAGCGGTTTCTTTTTGTCCAGACTCAGTTCCATGTCGGTAATTTCGAGCGGACTGATGTTCTTCAAGATCTTGGACAAACGTTGAGCCAGAACTGCTCCTTCACCCTTGATTCCAACAATGATGAGAGCACCGCTTTTGTAATGGCGCTCATAGATTTCATGGGCCATTCGGGTGATCTTTTGATCAATTTCTTTTGTCCCGAGAATGCGTGTTCTGTCTTCGCTCATGTCCACGAAATTAGCTATTTTTTTTGAGGATGATGAAGAATTCCTTCCCTGCGCGCGGTGGAATGCTGTTGTGTGCTTTGGCAAGGGTTCGAAGCTCAAATTCTGGGGTGAATCGTTCCCGATACTCTTCTTCACTTCCGCCAAAGGGTGGTCCTTCTGAAGTGAGAGGGAAGTCGAAAAGGAGTCCCACCAATTGTCCACCTTCGCGAAGCAAATCATGCATTTTTGAGGCATATTTCGGTCGAAGCTCTGGATTCAAAGCACAGTAGAAAGTCTGTTCCAAGATCAAATCAAAATCTTCCTCCAAATCGAAAAAATCACCGTGAATGAGTTGTTCTGAGGGGAAGTCAGGACAGCGTTTTTTCAAATCGTCCAAAGGCAAAGCAGAAAGATCGACCACATGAACATTCTTAAATCCCTGCTCCCAGAGGTAGGCTGCCTCATGTCCGTTCCCACAACCCGGAATGAGGATCTTCAAATCCTTGTTGGAAAGCTGGTCAACATATTCTTTGATGGGGGTGCTCGCATAACCTATGTCCCATCCTGTTTGGCCTTGCTCGTAGCGCTTGGACCAATATTTTTCATTCAATTCTTCCATTATTTCTCAAAAAGGGCCACGCATTCAACGTGGGAAGTGTGGGGGAATTGATCTACCAAAGACCATTTCACCAAGCGGTATCCATTTTCAATTAGGGTTTCGGTGTCGCGCGCTTGTGTTGCTGGATTGCACGAAATATAAACCATGCGTGGAGCATCAATGGCAATCACTTTTCGCAGTGTTTTTGGGGCGATTCCTCCACGGGGTGGATCCAGAACGATGGTTGAAATCTTCCCTTGGTATTCTGGGAATTCATTTAAAAACTTACCCACATCCGCAGCGTGAAACTTGACGTTGGAGATACCGTTCATTTGAGCATTCACGCGAGCGTCTTCGATGGCACTTTCGACAATGTCTACTCCAATCACCTCACGATCGATTCCTCGAGCAAGCAATTGGGTGATGGTTCCCGTTCCGCAAAACAAGTCCATAATCACCCCATCGCCTTGATTCAAATCGCCGGCGTAGTCAATGGCTTTGTTGTAAAGTCGTTCTGCACTTGCTGGGTTGGTTTGGAAGAAGCTGCCCATGGACACCTCAAAGTTCAAACCGTTGATGCTTTCCGAAATGGTTTCTCTACCGTGAATCAAGGTGCTACTTCCCGCGCTCGATTGAACACGTTCGCCTTTGTCGTCGTTAATGCTGTGCAAGATTCCCGCAATGCGATCTCCCCACAATTCAACGCACTTGGCCACAAAGTCATCGCGATCGAAGAGGTGAAGATCGTCTGAGGTGGTCACTAAATTGAAAAGCAATTGATTGGTTCGCCGACTTTTTCTCACCACAAAAAAGCGATAGAATCCCTCGCGTTTCGGCGGGTGCCATGCAGGTAGTCCGCTTGCATCACACCAAACTCTCAAGTCTTTCAGCTTCGACTCAAGCTCTTCATCAAACAAGCCACTGTCTGCATCCAAGTTCTCAACGGCCCACCAGGTGCCGCGGTGTTTGAAGCCCAGCCCGAAATCATCTCGTTCTTCTTTCGCCTCCAGATCGTACCGAATCACACTGAAGGAGTACTCCATCTTGTTGCGGTAGTGCCAATCTTGGGGCGATTCGATGTAAGTATCGAAATAGCTCTCAATATCACCAATACCGCCAATGCGTTTAAAAAGCTCGAAGGTGGTTTTTTGTTTGAATTCGCGCTGCAGTTCAATGGGCAAGCGCGCGTAGGGAGCACCGGGAATGCTTTGGAACGGAACGTCACGCTCATCGGGTGCGGCTTCCAAGACTTCATCGAGCTTGCATTCGGCATGGCGTCGTTTTGATTTGACAACGCGGGCACGCACTTTCTGACCCGGAATGGTGTTCTGTACAAAAACCTTGAAAAGCCCTTCTTCGGTTTCCAATTCTGCAATACCCACACCACCAAATGCCATGTCTTTGATGGTCAGTTCCAATTGCTGTCCGCGCTTCAAAAGCCGTTTTCTATTTGCTCCCATAAGTGCGCAAAAGTACATCAATTCGTCTGCAAGTTGGAAGCATTTGGATACCTTCGTAAGATGCGAAGTGCACTTTTTTTACTCTCACTCCTGGTTTTAACGCTCAACTTGTCGGCCAAAGATGTGCCGATCATGAGTTTTTTCATTCACGCCAACCAAGAATACGACGATCTCACATGGGAAGAACGTCTCCCAGAAATCGTGGTCTTGTTGAAGGATTACGACCTCATTGGTTTACAAGATGTGGATGAGGAGCAACTGGTCGATCTTCAAGAAGCTTTGCCCGAGTTTGCCTTTATTTTAGGTGAATCGCAAAGCCACAGCAACGTGCCCATCCTTTACCGAAGAAGTGCCTTTGTTTTGCAGTATCAAAAGGTTTTTGAGCCGATGGATTTTGCCCAAAATCAGCAAAAGGACCTTGCCATTTACGCGGGTTTGCATCACCTCGAAAGCAATAAAAACATGCGTGTGGTGAATACTCAATTTCAAAAAGCACCTCAAGACATTCAGTTGAGTGCATTGAGAGATCTTCGCAAGCACCTCTTGGTTTCTCGGGCGGATGTGAATGTGCTCCTCGGTTATTTTCCCATTCAAGCGCATGAAGAAATGTACCAGGAGTTGAATGATGTGCGCTTGCCAGATACCTTTCACAGTGCCGAAATGCGCTGTCAAAACGAATTCTCTACCTACAACACCTTCGATCCCGCCGCCAAAATCAACATGCGGGTAGATTATTGTTTCAGTTCGGGGTGCCAAGTGCGTTGGATTTGCATTGAGGAGCGCATCAAGTATGGCTACTACTTGTCCACACACGCTCCATTGTTCATCATTTTATCGCTGTGAAGATGATCAAATTGGCTTGGATAAAAATAGCACTGGGTCCGCTACTTTTCCTCTTCATCACCATGATGCCCGTTCAAGGAATGAGCACTGACGCCATGCATACCCTCGCCATAGCCGCTTGGATGGTGGTGTGGTGGATCACCGAAGCCGTGCCCATTCCCGTTACCTCGCTTTTGCCCATTGTGCTCTTCCCTTTGATGGGGGTGAGCAGCGTGCAAGAAATCTGCACTCCGTATGGGAACAAGTATGTTTTTCTTTTTCTTGGAGGTTTTGTGATTGCTTTAGCGCTGGAGCGCTGGAATGTACACAAACGCATTGCTTTGGGCATCATTTCGGCTACGGGAACGGGCTTTCGAAAAATCGTGCTCGGTTTTATGCTCGCCACCGCTTTCTTGAGCATGTGGATCAGCAATACCGCAAGCACACTCATGATGCTGCCCATCGCCACTTCAGTCATTGCACTGCTGATGAAAGGGGAGAAGGAAGAACAGAAATTGGGTCCGCGTTTCGCCTTGGTCCTCACGCTCAGTGTGGCCTACGCCGCCAATGTTGGAGGAATTGCTACCCTCGTAGGAACACCACCAAATGCGAGCATGGCGGGAATCATGGCGCAGCAATACGGCATTGAAATCGGATTTATCGAGTGGTTTCGCTTGGGCTTTCCTTTTGCTTTGCTGATGTTGTTTTTGAGCTACTACCTGCTCACGAGGGTCATTTTACCCCTGCCCAAAGGAAAGTTTGCCGCTGCAGAAGCCGTAATTGATGAGGAGAGAGCCAAATTGGGAAGGTGGTCGAAAGCACAACAACGTGTAGGCTTGGTTTTTGGTTTAACCGCCGCAGCATGGATCTTTCGTTCCTTGCTCAATCAAGCTTTTCCACAAGCTCAACTCGACGATACCATGATTGGAATTTCGGGAGCCATTCTGCTGTTCATCATCCCTTCAGGAAAAAAAGAAAAGGAAAATACCTTTCTCATGCGTTGGGAAGATACCAAGCGATTGCCTTGGGGGATTTTATTGCTCTTTGGTGGAGGCTTGGCCTTGGCAAGTGCGTTCAAGCAATCCGGACTCATTGACCACATCGCTGCGAATTTCAGCACGTGGAGTGAGTTGCCCGTATTTGTGCTCCTCATGATTTTTGCCCTCTTAGCCCTTTTCCTCACAGAATTGATGAGCAACCTCGCTCTCGTGAATATTTTCATCCCCGTAGTGGCAGCAATTGGTGTTGGATTGGGGCTGGACGAACTTCTTTTGGTGGTGCCCGTGACCATCGCCAGCTCATGTGCGTTCATGCTTCCCATGGCCACTCCGCCCAATGCCATCGTTTTTGCATCGGGCTACATCACCATTCCTCAAATGGTGAGAACGGGAGTGCTTTTGAACGTTGTAGCAGCCTTTCTCGTCGCCTTCCTTGTTTACTTGTATCAATATTTGGATTGCTTATAATACCTTCGCTTTAGAATGAAAAAATGGCTCGAATACCTTCGTGATAGGCACAATTTGATCTACATCATCTTCCTTTTTGTGCTCAGCTTTGTGGTGCTGCTGTATCTTTTTCCAAAAGAATCGGCTTTCCGTTTTGAGGCAAAACTGGATGCAGTTTGGGAACATGAAGATGTCCTCGCGCCCTATTCTTTCGAGATTCATCGTACAGAAGAGGAATTGGAACAGGCGAAATCCCGACTACAAGGTCAGCAAATCCCAGTGTATACGGAAGTAGAAGGAGATGTTCTAAAACAGGTTTCGAGTAGCTTTGAGACTGAGTTCAGGTCTTTGTTTTTGGGAAGGGAAGCTTACTCGGAAAGGCAGGTAGATAGTTTATCGGACTTGGGCTTGGATCGTCTTCGGAAGTTGTATCAAAAGGAGATCCTTCAATTCCGTCCTGAAGACCAAGATCCCGATCAGAGCATTGCGCTGTCCAAAAACGGGGTGCTGAAAAGCAAGAAGAGGGGAAGAATCATGGACCTTTCATTGGCCTTGAACAGTTTAGAAGAGGGATTGTCAGCAGGGGAAAGCAAGGCTTGGTTCTTGGAAAGTTTTGAAAAAGCCATGCTGCCCAATTACCGGTATTCTGAAGATCAAAGCGAATTGTTGGTTTCCGCCGAGATGAATCAGCTCAAACAGCCCATCCGAGAAGTGGTGAAAGGGGAGGTGCTTGTGCGGAAAGGACAGGTGATTGGTGCTTCTGAATTGCGTTCTTTGGAAAGTTTGAAAATGGCTGTTGGGGGAGATTTACAAAGCAGTGCATCGTCGTGGTGGTTGAATTTTGGACAAGCAATCCTCATCTTGCTCTCTTTGGTTTCGATCAGCATCATTTTGAGGCTTTTTCAACCCCAAAGTCTTGTTCAAGCCGGAAAAGTGAGCTTTGTTCTGTTGCTGATCATTTTGATGGTCGTCATGGTTAAAGCCATCGCTGGAGTAGAAGGTTTGCACATTTATTTGAGTCCTTTATGCATCCTTCCCATCATTGTAAGAACCTTTTACGATACGCGAACGGCGCTCATGCTTCATGTGATAGCGGTGTTCATGATCAGTTTCATCGTTCCCGATCCTTTTGAATTTGTCTTTCTCCAAATTTTTGCTGGGATACTCTTGCAATTTGGGATGACCAATCTCTATCGTCGTTCGCAATTTTTCGCTTCAGCCATTGTGATTTTTGCCAGTTACAGTTTCACCTATGTGGGCATCAACATGGTGCAAGAGGGAAGTTGGGAGCAAATGCATTGGGGGATTTTCGCATGGTTTGCTGGAAATGCAGCTTTGAGTCTTTTGGCCTATCCCATGATTTACATGTTCGAAAAGAGCTTTGGCTTTATCTCTGAAATTCGTTTGATGGAGATTAGCGATACCAATCATGCGCTCTTGAGAAACTTGAATGAAAAGGCGCCAGGAACTTTTCAGCACACCTTACAAGTCGCAAACCTGGCGGAAGAAGCAACCAGAGCAGTTGGTGGAAATGTACTCTTGGTGAGGGCCGGTGCTTTGTATCACGACATTGGAAAAATGGAGAATCCGGGCTTTTTTACCGAAAATCAGCACGGCATGAATCCTCACGATGAGCTTCCCGAAGAAGAAAGTGCTCGCATCATCATTGACCATGTGCTCATTGGAATTGAAATGGCGAAGAAAGCCAAACTCCCAGAAGAAATCATCGATTTTATCCGAACACATCACGGAACGACCCGTACGGAGTATTTCTATCGCAATGCACTGAAGAAAATGGGGGAGGACGAAGTGAATGAGGAAGACTTCCGATACCCGGGTCCGAAACCCTATTCCAAAGAAACCGCCATTTTGATGATGGCAGACGGGGTAGAAGCGGCTTCCCGTTCCTTGGGTGAATATTCTGAGGAGCGCATTGAAGGTTTAATCAACAGCATCATTGCACATTTGATGAAGATGGAGCAATTCGATAACGCGAGCATTACGCTCCAAGAGATCAGCATCATCAAAGATATCTTCAAGCAAAAACTCATGAACATTTATCATTCACGGGTGGCTTATCCCGACTAGCGAATGGAAGAAGGAGCTCCGCCTATCTTGATTTCACAATGCCTTGTTCAATGACTTGTTCGAAGGTGTCGGTTAAAGTTTGCTCCAAAGGTCGGTAAGTTACACCCAGTTCTTTTTGCGCTTTGCTGGAGTTTGCCTTCCATTCAACGTCCACATTGTTTTTTACGAATTTCCAGGTAATGACTTTGTTCACCATAGGACCTACGAGGTAGAGCAACCATTTGGGGGCGAGGCTGTGTGGAACTTTGTACTCTTTGCCGAATTTATCGTGCAATAGACGCGCCATTTCGAGCATGTTGGTATTGTGTCCTGAAACAATATTCCTACCGTTGGCCTCCGCTCTAAAGCCGGCCTGAACATGAGCCTCGGCCACATCGCGCACATCGGTAATCCCAATGCCAACTCGAGGAACGCCGGTACTTAGGCTTCCATCTGCCAGTTGTTTGAAGATCGCCAAACTCTCCGATTTGCTGAATTCTGGAGCCATTGCAGGGCCAAAGATCAAACTTGGGTTGATGCAAACGAGTTTCCATTGGTTTTGAGCATCGGCAATTTCCCAAGCGGCCTGTTCTGCCAGCGTTTTGGAGTAATTGTAGGGTTGATAGTTGATGGATGCCGTATCGTTCCAAATACTTTCGTCAAGTTCACCGTTCGGACCCTTCTTACAGTCAATAGCATCCGTGTACATCGCAGCGCAAGAGCTAGTGAGAACGACTCTTTTGACCGTCGGACAAGCACTTGCTTGGTGCAGCACATTGCGGGTGCCAATTAAGGCCGGGTCGATGAGGTCCTTTTGAGCATCCTTCACCACGGTAATGAACGGAGAAGCGGTGTGATACACAATTTCACAGTCTTTCATGGCTGTTCCAAAGTCACCATCAATTAAAAGATCTGCCTCAAAAAAAGTAATCTCTCCCGGAGATGAATCCGCCAAAGACTGTAGATGGGCAGTTTTATTTTTCTGGCTGATGTTGCGAGCAGTAGCATGAACGTGGTGCCCTTCTTCCAAGAGTCGTTTTACAATCCAGGAAGCCACATATCCTGTAGCTCCAGTAACCAGTACTTTTTTTCCATCTGTCATATTCGGGGCGAAGGTAGGAAACAAATTGCTGGTCCGCTTCGAAAAGCACTATCGGTGATTTACGATACAGATCAATTGGCTTCGTTCAATGGAAAACGAATGCTGAATATCGTTTTTTCTTCAGTTGAGGTAAATGAGAGTATCCCTCGATGTTCATCGACCACGTTTTTCACAATACTCATACCGAGACCAGTACCTTTCTTTTTCTCTTTTGTGGTGAAAAATTTCTTCAGAATCTTTTTTTGGTGTTCTTCATCAATCATGGGGCCGTTGTTTTCTATGCACACGGTTAAAGCTGAATCATCAGTGCTGCTGCTCACCATAATGTACTTGTCTGGACGGTCACTTTCGTCCAGGGCATCAATGGCATTCTTGATGATGTTAGACCACAATTGCAGTAATTTTACTTCAATACCATAAATCAGAACCTCGTTCGATATGTTATTGACGAATTGAATTTGGTTCTTGGTGCGATACCTAAAGACTTTAGCTACAGAGTCAATACTGGATTTTAATTCAATATTGGACTTTTCTTGGGTCAGATCTTCTCGAACAAATAGGGTTAGATTCGAAACAACTTCACTAGCGCGAGCAATTGACTCTTCAATGCTCTGCTGGAACATCCCAATGAGTTGGATTTGCCGAAGACTTTTTAAGAAATGAAGCGGTCTGTCGAGCTCTATTACTTGGTTGATAAGGTCCGTCTCATCTTTATGAATCCCGCATTTGACGAAGGTCATAGCGATTTCTGAAAGCAGGGTTTCGTCTTGGATTTTTGAACTTAATTGCGTTTCAAATTCTCGACCACTTTGAATTAGTTTTATTCCGCTAGTAAATAGTTCCCTTTGTCCTTTGTCGTATATTTTGAAAGCGAGTTGGCCATGCTCCCAGTCGATTTCATTCGGATTTTTGAATATCTGTCTGAGCAATGAGTAGAGGTTAGTATTCGAAGCTTTAATGGCACCCAAGGGGGAGTTCAAGTCGTGCGCTACTCCAGCAGCTACTTCACCAATCGTTGCCAGTTTGTCTTGAGCCACAATGTTGTTTGAAAGGTCAAGATTTACCCTCGTGTTTTCAATTACTTTTGATTCCAAATTGCTGTTTAATAAGCGCAGCTCAGCTTCGTGGTTTACTCTTTGTTCTAGGTTGCTAATGATGGTTGATATCGCAAGAAATGATTGCCCGATTTCAATCAACTTTTTCTTTTCTTGGTGTGCGCAACTGAAAATGAGAATACGGCGTTTGTCTTTTACACCAATCATTCCTGAAATTAGAAAAAGGTTTTGATTGCTGTCCAATACTCCACCGAGATTTTCTGGAATAGATACGGGATGTAAGTTTTCTGCTTCTAAAAGTGTTTTATGTAATTTGTTGATTTCTGTGTTGATGAGCTTAATCCTGTTGGAGTGACTCACCACAACAGACTCTTCGTACAGGTCGCAAAACATGACCAAATCCAAGTTGAAAAAACCGATGAGGCTTTGGAGTCCGGCTGCAACAATTTCACGGTAGTTTTCAGTATTGGCATTGATGAATGATTTTGACATTTCAAAAAGTGCCTTGTTTAACTCATTTTGTGTCCTAAGTTGAGCTGTTTTAATTTCTACTTCATCTTCCAAGTTGTGCAGAAGCTGGGCGTTTTGCTTTTCGAGATTTTCTAAATTTGAGCTCAAAGAAATTAAAGCGTTGTTTAAGGTAGATATTTCATCTTTTCCTTGTTTCCGTTTAAAACCATGGTCATATTTCTTGTCTTCTAAGTTTTTAGCGAACAAAACAGCCCTAGAAATGGGCCTGCTGATGAAGAACAAAGAGAAGCCAAAAAGAATAATAGAACTTATTATCGCGATGGTACTGAGATAGATTACCGGTCTGTTGATTTGGGAGAGTGTTTTTAGGTCTTCATCAAGTGAGGAGGCCATGATGATACTACCTTTGAGCAGTTTTGAGTCTAGAGGTTCTTCTATTGAAATGTAATTTTCATTTTCAACGAATACGTAGGCTTGTAGTGAATCGGGATAGCATGCAAAGATGTGCCTTTCTCTGCCCTCTCCCTCGATGAGTGCAATGTAGGAGAATTCGCTGCTTTTTTTAATCTCATCTAACTGCCTTTTCAGTCCCTGAAGGTCGGAATTTTCTATGGCGATGGAAATGGCTTGTTTGGTAATTAGGGCATTTGAATACAGTGATTCTTGGGAATGATTTTTTAGCAAATCAAAATGCACTTTATTGTAATGCACTGCCATGGGGACAGATAAACTTAAGCCTACAATGGTGAATATCAACCAAATTTTAAAAGCAAGTGATCTGAGAATCCTCATCTATTGAATGTTGATCAAAAGTTCGGGTGGAATTTGTCCTTGATAGTTGATCAAGATGCCAATTGCACCGGGTGTTTCCGAAACTATTGTTAGAATATCTGCGTTGTTAAGCTCAAAAACGGGCGGATTCGTTCTACCTTGAAATACCATTGCCAGCCAGAATTTTTGCATTTCAGAGATGCTCATGTCGTACAGTATGGCTGATGCTATTCCTGCACCAGGATGTTTATCTGAAGGCAAAATAAGTAACACACCTTCATTGGTTTCCCAATAATTCTTTTGTCCCCTAAATACCTCAATAAGTGATTTTTGCGACATTGATTTCTCTCCAATGTTATTGCCAATAACCTTAATTGAGTCCCACTCCTTTTGGCCGAAGCTATGTGCGCTGACGCTCACCACCAACATCACGATCAAGTACTTGATTATATTAGATGCCATAGGAAAACTGAATTTTGAACTCTGTCTTAGGAGTGTAATCTCCATGATGATTCCAAGGCGAACTGAGATATTGTTCTACTTGAAATTTGATGTTAGCAAAAGGATCGAACTCATACTTGTAGCCTAATGAAAATTTTATTTTTGAAGCGTGGTCGGAATGAAGATCATTCTCCCCAATGTGAAGAAGGTCCCCCATGAGGTATGGTGTGTGATTTTCTTTGAAGTTGTACCCTACATAAAGATAGGTATTGAACGAATTGGCATAGCCGAGGGTGTCAGTTCTGGTAATGTTCAATGCAGTTTCACTTAACACCTCAATTTTTTTCTCAAACCTTGCAATGCTTACGGCAATCATTTGGAAGTCAACCGGACCCCGGTATTCAGTGTTGTGTGAACCATGCGAGTGAGCATGAACACCGTAAGAATTGGTGCTCAGGTGGTCGTAATAATACGAGGCCCCAATGCGCGTTCCATACTGGGGTTTGATGTGCATGGCAGCGAGAAAGGAATAATTCGCACCAGCATCAAACACGTCACTTGACTCGATTCCATTTCCAACTTGTACATCGTAGCCGAAATTCAATTTACCCAAATTTTGTCCTTGAGCTCGAATTCCTAATGTGTGTACGGGTAAAAAGTAGGAAAACATCTGCGGACGATCGATGGTAGGAAAGAACAACCTTCCATGGTGGTAAACATCGTTCCAATAATTAACTGGGGTGTGCATTTTCCCTAGAAGTATCGAATGATTATTGCGGTACTCGTACTTAAAACGGGCTCGCTCAATACTGGGGGCAAAATTAGCTGCTGTTTCAGAATCAAATTTCACAACAGTTTCTCCCAAGAAACTTAATCGCTTATTGATGATGGCGTTAATAAAAAGGTCTTGCTCACCCAGTGAAAAGTAACTGTTAATCGTTTCTTCTTCATTGAAGTATTCTAAATGACTTTCAATGTGTCCGAAACCATTAATTTGAACTTTTTTTTGAGCTGAAGCAATTACACTTACAGAAACCAGCGCCAGGAAAGTGAGTAGTCTAGCTAGGGTCATTGGTCTTCATTTGTAAATTAAGAGGTAAACAACTTTTGACTTTTGTAAAAAGGTCTCTTTCATCCCAAGGCTTACTCATGTAGTGATCAAGCAAATTTTCTTCTACTAAATCAGAAACAGCGAAGGCATTGGATTCACCAGATAACATCAATGCTTTACTCATTGGGAACTCGGAACGAATGACTTTGATGAATTCATCACCATTCATGTTTGGCATTTGAAAATCAACGATGCAAACAATGGGCGGGAAGCCGTCTGAATAATTTTTTCTGATAGATTCAATGGCCTTCAAAGGACAGGAATGCCCTTCTACGACAAAACATGTCGGGTCGAAAAATTTCTCCAATTGATAAGAGAGCATCTTTACGATCATCTCGTTATCATCAATACAATAGACTACTTGCACAGTATAAAATTAGTTAGGTAAAGCAAAGATAGTTTTTCTCGGATACATATGTGTAAGTCGCCATCCTACAATAATAAAGAGAGGGTGTGGTGGGGAGTATTCAAGCTTTGAAGAGCTTTTTTTAGTTATGAGTCTATGATAATGAGCAGAAAACAGTCACTACATCGGTATGATGTCTCTTGGAGTGACCGCTGTGGCAGAGATCCTGCTTAGAACGTTTTGAAGTTCAAGTCTTAGGTTTCATTTTCCAAAGAAGGGATGGGCTCAGCGCAATGCACCCCACCGCGAATAATGAAAAGGTTTAAAAACAAAAAAAGCTGACTCTCAATGAATCAGCTTTTTTTGTTTCGTCGGGGCGGCAGGATTCGAACCTGCGACCCCCTGGTCCCAAACCAGGTGCGCTAACCGGACTGCGCTACGCCCCGCCATTATCAAAACAAGTTTCCTTGTTCTGAATTGGACGGCAAATTTAGTGGTTTTGATTTAAATTGAACGTGTTTCAGAAGAAAAATTCACCCTTTTTCTCTTAAGTCCTGATTTTAAAGTGTTTCCACCAAACAAAAAGCCCTTCTGCAAATGCAAAAGGACTTTTTAAGGAGCGGAGAGACTGGGATTCGAACCCAGGACACCTAAACGGTGCACAGCTTAGCAGGCTGCTGCATTACCACTCTGCCACCTCTCCTCTGTGATTTTGTGGACGACAAAAGTAGTTAATCAGATTTAAGCTACGAAATCTTTTTTTCACTTTGAGCAAAGACTTTCTTTTCCAAAGGCTTAGAGTATAGATTATCCTCGAGGAAAGGGTGATTTTTCGAGTTGAGCGATTGATTTGTGAGAATTACTTAGGCAAATTAGCACGAATTTGTATTTTTGCACTCCAAATTTAATTTGGTCGCGTAGCTCAGCTGGATAGAGCATCTGCCTTCTAAGCAGACGGTCCCAGGTTCGAATCCTGGCGCGATCACTCAAGGAGGTCTCAATACGAGGCCTCTTTTTTTTGTCCAACAATTTGCTCAGCTGGATAGTGCATCCCGATTTTTCATCAGGAGGATCGCGGGTTCGAAGCAGTAAGACTTCTCCATAGGAAATCCTGACTTCAGATGAATGGAACACAGCTTATTCAGAAATCGTAATCTCATAATGATCACCCAAGGCCTGAATGCTGGCTTTTTGGTACTTACTTTCGCCTTCTTCTTTGGCTTCCATCAAAGACAGTAACTCTTGTTCAAGCATGTCTTTAGGAATGCTGTACGAAAAGCTGGAGGGGTTCGAGTCTTCTTGGATGGTGTTTTGAACCTGGCTTGGTTTGTCCTCATTCTTCGAACAAGAAATGAATCCGAGTGATAACAAAAAGACGAAAGAGCTAAGGGAAATGATTTTTTTCATGTGATTCAGATTGAGACCATTATCAATCCCTTAAGTTATTGAATAAAAACAAAACGCAGGAGGTTTTGTCGAGGGTGAATAAAAATCATTAGTTTTTGAGGTGAAGCTACTTCACCCTATAATCCCAACTCAGCGCCAACGATTCGCCAAACTCACCAAAGACAACATCACGGGAACTTCAATCAACACCCCAACAACGGTGGCTAGAGAAGCTCCAGAATTGAGTCCGAAAAGGGCAATAGCCACGGCAACCGCAAGTTCAAAGAAATTGCTGGCTCCAATCATGGCGGCAGGTGCGCAGATTTGATGTGGGAGTTTCATCCATCTTCCAGCAAACCACGAAACGAAAAAGATAAAATAAGTTTGAAGCGCCAAGGGGATGGAGATCAGCACAATCGCAAGTGGATTAGCCAAGATCGTTTCACCCTGAAAAGCAAAAATCAACACGAGGGTAGAGAGCAGGGCGAATATGGAAATGGGCTTTAATCGCTTCAAAAAGACGTTCTCAAACCAAGCTTGTCCTTTCGTGCGGATGAGGAAGCGGTTCGAAAGGTAGCCTGTGAACAAGGGAATCACCACAAAGACAATCACGGAGGTAAGGAGTGTTTTATAGGGGATGCCGATGCTTTCGCCAGCTTCATTCACAAAGTCAATTCCAAACACGGAAAAGAGAAAGCCCACGATGGGCACAAAGGCGATGAGCAGAATGAGGTCGTTTACCGATACTTGAACCAAGGTATAATTGGCGTCGCCCTTCGTTAAGTAAGACCACACAAAAACCATGGCGGTGCACGGCGCGGCTCCAAGGAGAATGGCTCCGGCAAGGTAGTGCTCGGCGTCTTCAGGACTGATTATGGACTTGTAAATGCCGTAAAAAAACAGGGCAGCAAACAGGGCCATGGTGAAGGGTTTGATCAACCAATTCACCGCTACGGTAAGGGCAAGGCCTTTCCAATTTCGAGAAACGTACTTGAGGGAGGAGAAGTCGATTTGTACCATCATGGGATAAATCATCAACCACACCAAGATGGCTACGGGCAGGTTCACGGTTCCAATGTTCCAATCGCTGAGCACTTTGATGTCATCGCCCAAAGAAGAACCCAAGGCAATGCCTACGCCAATGCATAAGAGTACCCAAAGTGTGAGGTACTTTTCAAAAAATCCGATGCTTTGTGTTTGGTCTTTATCCGACATGGTGTTCGTTTTGAAGGGTTTGATAAACATGGTACAATTCCGTGGCGATTTGCCAAGATCGGGCATCATACATGCTGGATTGAATGGGGGTGTTATCAAATGCTTTTGGATCGGAATAGTTGAGGGCGATCCGCGCCTCACATCCGGGGATGAACGGACAGTTTTCGTCGGCATCTGCACAGGTCATGACCGCGGCAAAATCCTGTGTTGGATTGCTGGGATCGTCAAACACCTTTGAAAAAAGCTCGATCGAATTTGAGTTCGAAAGGTGCACCATGTGTTTTGGATTACTGCCTGATGATCTGTTCACCTTAAAGCCAAAACGCTCCAAGCTGTTCAGTACGTCAGAATAGACCGCAGTAGCTTCCGTTCCGCCGGAAAAACTGTTCACTGCAATGCCAAAATGATTGGCCCATACCGCACTCCAAAATTGCGCAAACTGACTCCTTCTCGAGTTGTGCGTGCAGATGAAATTCAATTGAATGGGAGCATTCTCGCTGCTTTTCTGGCGCAAATAGTCCACCAAAGGAAGAAGGCGTTCACGACGTTCTGCGCTCAATGCTTCTTCCTGTATCAAAGGAATCAAGTTATTCATTTCAGGGAGTCATTAACAGCATCCAGAGCCTGGAGCACAAGTGTTGCTGGAGGTGCCCATGGTTTGGAAAGTCACCTGCTCTTTGGCTTCGGTGATACTGCATTGGTCTTCTGCAAGACAAGTCGTTTGGGTGTTCAGAAGTTTGAATCGTGCACCGTTTTCATCTTCAACGAAACCGAGTCCGTATTTCCCAATGCTTTCTGCTTGATATTCCACCTCGATTTCTGCATTGGGAAGGTCAAGTTGATCTTCAGCCATATTCAAAATGGAAAGCAATTTTTGAGCAGACAAACGGTGATCGGTGTCAACACTGTACCACAATTGCAACCCAATTTTCAGCTCACTGCGAAGCGTTCCTCCACAATCGATGAAGGTTTTGTCCACCTTGCCCACTTCGGTGATGTGGAAGTGTGCTGGAATGCTGGTGTTGTTGGGGAGGTCAAACTGGAGTTGTTCCATTTGAACCAGATAATTCTTGAGGGTGCTCAGTTTCATAATATTCGTTTTAACAACATGGTTGATCCGAAGGGAGGTGAACAAAAAGATCTTTGAACTGGTCAGCACTGGCTTTCCATGCTTCAGGATTGATGCAGTAATTCATCGAGCTCCCTTCAATGTTTCCTTGAATTAAGCCAAGGTCTTTGAGCTCCCTCAAGTGCTGAGAAACGGTGGCTTGCGCTAGTCCGGTTTCCTGCACGAGATCAGAGTTAATGCAGGCCTTCGCGTTCAAAAGGTGCTGCAAAATGGCGATGCGCGCTGGATGACCGAGTGCTTTCGCAAGTCGGGCCAAGGCGTTTTGCTCTGCCGTAAAAAGATCTGTTTTTGTTGTCCCCATAGCTTCATTGCAATATTACGATAATAAAATCGGGGGGAGGTAAATTCAGGGTGAAATTCATGTTAATTGTGTTTTTCATCGGAATTTTTCCGGAAATGTGATTTAAGTCACATTCTAAGACAACAAAGGTGTTTAATATTGTCAGCTAGAATAACACCTACGCTATGAAACGATTGCTTTTTTTGATGATGCTGTGGTCATTGTCTACCACTGCACAAATTTCCTTCCCCTACGAAGTTCAACTCACCCCCAAAGAACTCCCTGGCCTTCCAGGAATTCACTCCTATGCTTATGCCCAACATGAAGGGTATTGGGTAATTTTGGGAGGACGGACGGACGGACTGCATGCTCGACAACCCTTCAATGCTTTTCCTTCTTCCGATAACAATGACGCTATTTTTGTGGTCGATTTCGAGGGCGAAAATGTTTGGTCTGCCAGCATCGATCAACTTCCAGATGTTCTCAAAGAACAGTTGAGAAGCAGCAACATGAATTTTCATCAAGAAGGCGACCACCTTGTTTTAATTGGTGGTTATGCCTATTCAGAAACGGTGCAGGATCACATCACTTTTCCCTACCTCACGGCGGTGCACGTTCCCAGTTTGATTGATGAAGTGATGCAAAATGCTTTAACTGAGGCTCCTTTTCAACAAGAAGAAAACGACGAATTTGCGATTACTGGCGCTCAATTGAATGTTCTTAATGGGATGTTTTATTTGGTTGGCGGACACCGTTTCGATGGTCGTTACAACCCCATGGGAATGCCCACCTACACCCAAACTTACAGCAATGAAATTAGACGCTTTCAAATCAGTTTTGACCCTTTGGAAGTGACTTTTGAATCGAGCATTAGTGATGCCGTGCACTTGCACCGAAGAGATTACAACCTGATGCCTGAAGTGAAAGCCAACGGTGATTTTGGTCTGATGATTTCTTCTGGAGTATTCCAAACCAACGCAGACCTTCCTTATTTATATCCTGTTTTTATTGATGATGAAGGGGTAACACCTGAAACCGGCTTCAATCAATACCTCAGCAATTACCACAGTGCTCATGCATCTTTCTTGAATGAAGACGACAACAGCATGCACCATTTGTTTTTTGGCGGAATGAGTCAGTATTTTTATCAAAACGGAGTGCTCATGCAAGACGATTTGGTGCCTTTCGTTAACACCATCTCTCGTTTGGAACGACGCGAAGACGGCATCTTGGAAGAATTCGTGATGTCCACATCCATGCCCAACCTGAAAGGGTCCAGTGCGGAGTTCATCCCTTTAGAACAAGCATCACTTTTGGAAAATGATGTGCTTGTGTTTGATGAAAATTCAGCCGATACGCTTTTCATTGGTCACATTGTTGGTGGAATCCAAAGTGAAGAAGCCCATGCTTTCTCGTTCAATAATACTGGGGTTACAAGCGCAGACAACAGTGTTTACGAGGTGCGTTTGGTGCGAAGCGGTAGTGTTGGAGTGGTTGCAGTTCCGGGTCAAAACGACTTCACTTTTAAGGCCCGCTACGAGCCGGATTCACAGCGGATCGCCCTCGATTATCAATTGGAACTGGAAAGAGATGTGAGGTACTTTCTCACCAACGTTCGCGGCGAGCTCATCCAAGAAGGAAAACTGGGTGGAGTGGCTGGAGAAAACCAAGAATACCTTCGCTTTTCCAATGTGCCAGCGCAGGGAACTTACTTCCTCACACTATCACTCGATCACGTATTCTTTAATACAGAACAAATCTTTATTGCGCCTTGAGTTCATGATTTAGATGATTATCCTAGTAGTATTTCATAAACTCGTGCACAAATTTGTTCTATGAATATCAATTCAAGTCGGTGGAGCACTTTCGTGCTTCTACTATTGGCATTCTCTTTCATCGCTTGTGGAGAGAAGTCACAAAATAAAGAAGAACCTGTTCAGAAGAGTGTTGAGGCGAACACTTGGGAAGGCAACAGGGCTTATGCTATTGGCGAAATTGCCTTGGAGGCGACCGCGAGAGATACGGAGAGGAACTCTCCCCGACCAACGATTACCTCGCGCTACTTGGGTTTGATTTTTACGGCAGTTTTTGATGCTTGGAGCCGATACGACGAAAGCGCAATCCCGGTTTACCTCACTGAAATCGAGCGTCAAGAAGCATTACAACGCACAGAAGAAAACAAGGCCATCGCCATCTCTTATGCGGCCTTTCACACATTGAAAGAATACTATTACGCCGACTCTACGTACTTCAAAGAACAGATGAATCAATTTGGTTTGGATCCTTCTCTGATCAGTTTAGATCCCAACACTCCTGAAGGTATTGGGTATTTGGCAGCACGGGCGGTCATCGAAGCTCGAAAGAATGACGGTGCAAATCAATACGCAGAGGCTCCCGGAAGCAATGGGATGCCCTATTTTGATTATTCGGGCTATTTCCCCGTGAACGACGCAGATCAACTTACCGATTTAGAACGTTGGCAACCCAAGTACTTCGAAACCCTTGAAGGTGAGCGTTTTGCTCCGGGATGTCTCACGCCATTTTGGCCGCAGGTGAAGCCCATCAGCTTGGATTCTGCAAGCGAGTTTCGACCGGGTCCGCCACCAAGTTTGGACTCTCCTCAGTTGATCCGAGAGGTTGAAGAAGTGGTTGAACTGCAAGCAGGGCTCACCGATATGCAGAAAGCTTTGGTAGAGTTCATGCGAGACGGACCGAAATCGGTACAACAGGCCGGTCACTGGCTTTTGTTTGCCCAAGAGGTTTCCCGAAGAGATCAAAACAGTTTGGATGAGGATGTGAAGATGTATTTCCTCAATCAAGTCACGGCCATGGATGCTTTTATCGCTTCGTGGGATTCAAAAATGTACTATGATTTTGCCCGACCCTACGCTTTGGTTCACGCTCAATTCGAGGGTGACAGCATTCAAGCTTGGGCGGGTCCGGAAGCGGGCATGACCACCATTTTGGGGGAAGAATGGCGCCCTTATTCACCGGCCGCTTTTCTTTGTCCACCTTTCCCGAGCTATGTTTCCGGACACAGTTGTGTGAGCGGGGCTTGTGCTGAAGCCTTGAAACTTTTTACGGGAAGTGAAGAATTTGGAGCTGAAGTAGAACTTGTGGCAGGCGCATTGACCCATCCCGAAAGTTTAGGAGATACGGTGAAAATTGTTTTTCCCACCTTTACTGAAACTGCAGAAATGGCCGGATTCTCCCGTGTATTGGGAGGGTATCACATTCAGGCAGACAATGTTGCCGGACTACGACTGGGTAGAGATGTAGCGCATAAATCTTTTGCCTTCTTTCAAAAACACCTCGGAAAATAAGTTGAAGCCCCCTTTTTTATTGATTCAAATTGACCGACCTTTTCGGTAATGAGTCAGAATTCAAACAAAGAGGGAGGAAACGAGGTCCCTGAAGTGCTTAACCGGAACATAGCAATTGCTTTTTTCCTCAACTTGGGCTTCACTTTGGTGGAATTTGTGGGTGCTTTTTGGACCAATTCCATTGCCATACAATCCGATGCCCTTCACGATGCTGGAGACACTCTGGCACTGGGACTAGCTTGGTATTTACAAGGATTGTCGAGAAAGGGTAGGAGCACTACCTACACCTTTGGTTACAAACGGTTCAACATTCTTGGAGCTCTGATTACCGGGACCATCCTTGCTACGGGTTCAGTCGTTATTCTTAGCGAAGCTATTCCTCGTCTTTTCGCACCAGAAGAAGTGGAAGTAGAAGGCATGATTGGCATTGCGGTGCTGGGTTTGTTGGTGAACAGTCTTGCTGTTTGGAGAATGAAAAAGGCGGGAACCTCCTTGAATGAAACGATGATCACTTGGCACCTCATTGAAGATGTCTTGGGCTGGGTGGTGGTGCTTTTGGGATCAGTATTGATGTATTTCTTCCACATTCCCTGGATGGATGCCGCTCTTTCGATCTTGATCACCCTTTACATTTTGTTTAACGTGCTGAAGAATTTACTCCGCGGTTTTAAAATCATGCTGGAAAGGGTACCGGAGCATTTGGAGGTGAAGAAGTTGAAATTAGCCATGGAAAAAATTCCTGAAGTGAAGGAGGCGCATGACATTCATGTATGGACTTTGGACGGAGAGTATTCATTGCTTTCAGCGCACATTCAGGCCGATCCTGAAATTCGATTGGAAGAAATCGGGCGAATTCGATCTCAATTGGAACGAAGCCTAAAAGAAGAGTTCAAGCTCGATCACATCACCCTTCAGTTTGAGATTTATCCAGATGATCAAGCGCCGGAAGACATTTAGGCTGCAACGAAATGTTGTATTTTCGCCACCAGAAGAATAAAGCATGTCAGAAACCCGAATCAACAAATACCTCAGTGAAGTTGGCTACTGTTCAAGAAGAGCAGCAGATAAATTGATCGACCAAGGAAAGGTAACCATCAATGGAAAGGTGCCAGAAATGGGAACCAAGGTCAAAGAAGGGGATGAGGTTCGTGTGAATGGCGAGCTGGTGAAGCACAGTAACGAACAACCGGTGTACATCGCTTTCAATAAGCCCATCGGCATTGTGTGTACCACGGATCGAAGGGTTGAACGAGACAACATCATCGATTACATTGGCTTCAAAAAGCGAATCTTCCCTATTGGCCGACTCGATAAGCCGAGCGAAGGTTTGATTTTCTTGACCAATGATGGGGATATCGTCAACAAAATCTTACGTGCACGAAACAACCACGAGAAGGAATACATCGTTACCGTGGACAAGCCCATCAATAAAGACTTCGTACACAAAATGAGCAATGGAATTCCCATCCTCGATCAAGTGACAAGGGATTGCGAAGTGGAGCAGCTGGGGCGTTTCAAATTCAGAATTATCCTTACCCAAGGATTGAACCGACAAATTCGTCGAATGTGCGAGTATCTCGGTTATGAGGTAACCAAGCTCAAGCGTATCCGAATTATGAACGTTCGCCTAGACCTTCCAGTAGGAAAATGGCGCTTCCTCACCCAAGATGAATTGGACGAAATCAATCGTTTGAGCGAGGGTTCAAGCAAAATACATGTGGAAGAAGATCCAAATGCTGGAAATTCAGAAATGGACTAATATCCCGTCCTGACTCTTCGATTTATCAATATCCAGCATTAAGCAAAGGGGTAGGGTCGATGTAAAACATTTTTTTCCAAGCCTGATGGTCGTCATCCATTTTCCAAAAATGAGGGAGTGGAGTCATGATAGAATAATGCAGGTGGGGCGCTTTTCCCGCGGCATTCCCCGAACTGCCAACACTTCCAATTTTTGTGGAAGAGCCTACAAAGTTTAAGGGCTGAGTTTCAATTTGATCTAAATGGGCATAGTAATGCAAGCGCCATTTTGGTCCGAGCACCACAACGACTTTTCCTCCGAAACTAATTTCTCCTGCGTAAAGCACAACTCCATTGGTAGCAGAATTCAAGCGCGTTCCCGTAGGAGCAAATACATCAACTCCCTTATGGGTTACCGATTTCCCCCAGGGGTAAAACCAAAAACTCTTTTGATTATAATCGCCCTTGGTGGCTCCTTCTACGGGCATTTTGAAGTTTTCAGGAAGGATGAACCCCAACAAGAAGAAAAGTACCAAAACCCAGAGGACTCGTCGGTTAATTGTTTTTTTTCTGTGTTTCTTCATGAGGTCGAAAATCGTTCAAAAACCATTGGTTTTATTGCGGTTCCAAAATTCGCTCAGAAATTCTGATTATCCGAACTTCAAACGGCTCCCACTAATCCTTTCCCCAATGCTCCAAATTGCAGCCCAGGTTGAAGGCGTGCATTCGGGTTTTTTCATAGGATTCATCAGGAATGAGCATCATCCGAACACAGTCACAATTGCAGTCCAAATTGCATAAGGCGAAATCTCGCTCCATCAGATAATCACCAACGCGAACGACCCATTCTTCGGTCAGTTCATAGAGGCTGTCCGGTATCGAGCCTTCGAATTTCAGCTGACGTTCGTAAGGTAGTTCAGCGGAATAAAACTCCTCCAAGCGATCTTCAGCGAAGGACTCAATCCGTGGTGTGGTGATGCTTTTCCAATCGATGTACTCGGCCAATTCGATTTGATTCTTGTAAAGGAAATCGTCAAACTCCTGGCTGTAAAATAGGGAGTCTTGACTCAAACGAGGGTATTTGTTCAAGGTATCTTCCAAGTATTGATGCAGTTTGACTTGATCTTCAGGATGGGTGGTGACTTCAGAAATACCAATGATGTCTGCAAAACGTTCTTCCACTTTTGGTTTGGATTCAAAGAGGGAACAGGCGCTAATTAGACAGAAAAAACAGAGGGTGAGAAAAGGGGTAGAGAGGAGGGGTGTTTTCATGATTTTCAAGCGTTTTGAGTGCGGGAAGAGATGCAATTTAAAATCCTGGAAAGGCTTTGGTGATGATCTTGCTTTTGTTTTTGCGAAGGTCTTCCAAAAAAGCCGAGGCGACTGGAGCGGGCTGCTTTCCTTTGAGCCAAACCAAGTTCCAAGAAGTGACGAGGGGGAGTCCGGGAATTTCGATGATTTTTAATCGACCTGAATTGAGTTCATTTCGAATACCAATCAGCGGCATGATGCTAAATCCCAAACCAGCTATCACCGCTTGTTTTACTGCTTCGTTGCTGGTGAGTTCCATTTTGATGTTCACCTGAAGGGATTGTTGATTGGTGAATTCTTCCATGGTTCTTCTCGTGGCAGATCCCGACTCTCGAAAGATGAGTGGCAAGGATTCGAGAAGGTGAATATCTTGATGCTCTTCGATGTCAATGCCCGCAGGCCCCACCAAGTAAAGACGATTTTCCATGAGGGTTTCTGTTTCACATTGGAGCTGTTCGGGAAGTACCGAAACCAAAGCGAAGTCGACTTCATTCGCCCCAAGACTTTCAACTACCTTGGCTTTGTTCGTCACGTCCATTTCAAGCTCCACATCCTCATTGTTGGAGAGGAAATCACTCAAAAAGAATGGCATTACATATTTTGCTGTAGAAACAATAGCGAGTTTGAGTCGGCCGCTGATTTTGCCTTGATGGGAAGCTGCTCGGTGTTTGATGGCGCTCACTTCATCCATAATTCGGTCCGCAGCATCGGCAATTTCGTAGCCAAAGTCAGTAATGTAAATTTTCCTGCCAATCACCTCCGTCAATGGAATATCAAATTGATCTTGAAGTTTTCGAAGTTGAATGGACACCGCAGGCTGGGTTAAATGAAGCGCCTCAGCTGCCTTGGTTATGCTCTTTTTTTCCACGATCATTCGAAAAATCCGCAACTGATTCAAGGTATAGTGCATAAGTAGAGCTTATGATTTGTATTCGAAAGTTAAATAAAAATATATGGATAATCCTCTTCAACTTTGCCCAAAATTAATGGCATGGATCAAATCAAACTCATCGACGGAACCTACAATGTATCGGAAGCAGCCGATGTATTGTTTTCAGTAATTAGTGATAAAATCCGTTTTCACAACATTCAAATGCTCAGTATTCGTGAGCGCTTTAATGGCGATACTTCGCACTCGGAGGAGCGCTTGGAAGAATTAAATGCCGCCAAAACGCAAATTGCAGAGATTCTCAAAATGGCTCAAGATGCAGGTGCAACTTTAGAAATCCACTCATCCATTGACATCAAACTCAAAGTTCCTCAGTCGTAAAACCTGAAGTTCTAGCGCATTTCTCTCTCTGTAATGGATTTACATTTACTTATTGATAACCTAACCAATCCAGCTTTGCTCTTCTTTTTCTTGGGGATCATTGCTGTGCAACTCAAGAGCGACCTTCAAATTCCGCCGAATTCGTCGAAGTTCATTTCCATTTATCTGCTCTTCAGTATTGGTTTCAAAGGTGGACAAGAATTGGCCCACAGTCCGCTCGATGCCGAAGTTTTTCAAACCCTCTTTTTCGGTGTTTTTTTAGCCTTGGCGGTTCCTGTACTTGCTTTTTTTGTCTTGCGAAGAAAGTTTAGCGTGGAAAACTCTGGGGCAGTGGCTGCCGCTTATGGTTCGGTTTCGGCCGTTACTTTTATTACAGCGGTGTCTTATTTGGATTTGCACGACATTGCTTTTGGCGGACACATGGTGGCTACCATGGCATTGATGGAAGCCCCGAGTATTATCATCGGTGTATTGCTGATTTCGTGGTTCTCAAAGGATAAAAAAGAAGGGGTGCCTTTTTTGAGTTTGCTCAAACATTCCCTGACCAACGGAAGCGTCTTGTTGATTATGGGAAGTTTGTTGATTGGGTTTATTGCTAGCGACGCACAAGCAGCGGGAATTAAGCCGTTCACTACTGATATTTTTAAAGGATTCTTGGCAATTTTCTTGCTGGATATGGGGATATCTAGCGGACAAAAATTGCGGTCCTTTTTCAAAAAGGGATGGTTTCCTTTTGCATTTGCGGTTATCGTTCCGCTCATCAATGGAAGCATCGTTGCTTTTGTGAGTTCGGGCTTGAGTGATGAAATTGGTAACCGGTTCCTCCTCTCTATTTTGGCGGCGGGAGCGTCTTACATTGCGGTTCCAGCTGCCATGCGTTTGGTGGTTCCGAAGGCCAACCCAAGTTTATATATCCCCATGGCACTGGCCATTACGTTTCCAGTAAACATTACGATTGGAATGCCATTGTATTTCCTCATCGTACAAAGTACTTAAGATCTTTTCTCGGGCAGTATGATCCTTTTGCCGAGAACTGTTAGCCATACCTCCAAGTCAAAACGTTGATTTGGAGGTTTTTTTTAGGCCGATGGAAACTCGGCTGGGAGTCCTTTTTTTGCAGCTTTTAAATGCAATTGTTCTGTTGGGGTGAAGAGTCGGGACTTGGTAATGAACCGCAAACCGTGAGGGATTTCTAAAGAAAAACTTGAGCCTCTTCCTTCACAAACATCGACGTGAAGGTGACTGTATTGCCAGTATTCATATTGCTCTGCACTGATGAAAAAGTCGCAATTTCCAATGGCTCCAAGGTGGTAATCGTTATCGTCAATGTAAAAGTCACTTTTGGGCAAACACATGGGGGCAGACCCATCGCAACACCCGCCACTTTGATGAAAAATGAGTTCGCCGTGTTGTCCTTTGAGTTTTTCCAGCAGTTCCAAAGCGGCTTCACTGATACTGATGCGTTGAACATTCATGGTTCTTCGATTTTTGGATGAAAAAATGCGGGAGATCAATGACCTCCCGCAGCATGAAATGTGATTTAATCTTTAGAAGAATCCAAGCGCTTTCTTGTCGTAAGAAATCAACATGTTCTTCGTTTGACGATAGTGGTTGAGCATCATTTTGTGCGTTTCACGACCGATTCCAGATTTCTTGTATCCTCCAAATGGAGCATGTGCTGGATAAGCGTGGTAGCAATTCACCCAAACTCTACCTGCTTGAACAGCTCTCGAAATTTGGTAAGCTTGATGCGTGTCTCTTGTCCAAACTCCAGCACCCAATCCATAAGGGGTGTCGTTGGCAATTTCAATGGCTTCCGCTTCATCCTTAAAAGTGGTAACACAAAGTACAGGACCAAAGATTTCTTCTTGGAATACACGCATTTTGTTGTTCCCTTTCAAGATGGTTGGTTGGATGTAGTATCCTCCAGTAAGCCCTTCATTGAAAGCAGCTTCACCTCCAGTCAATACTTCACAACCTTCTTCTTTTCCAATTTTGATGTAGTTCAAAATCTTCTCATACTGATCGTTCGATGCTTGAGCTCCCATCATGGTTGAAGGATCGAGTGGGTGACCAATTTTGATGGCTTTTGTGCGCTCAATGACACGCTCGATGAAGGCATCATAAATGCTTTCTTGAACGAGAAGTCTTGACGGACAAGTGCATACTTCCCCTTGATTCAAGGCAAACATCACCGCTCCTTCAATGCACTTATCGAAGTACTCATCGTCCGCTTCCATGATACTTTCGAAGAAAATGTTGGGTGATTTACCTCCCAATTCCAAAGTCACCGGAATGATGTTTTTCGATGCGTATTGCATGATCAATTGTCCAGTAGTGGTTTCTCCAGTAAAGGCAATTTTGTTGATTTTTGGGTGCGATGCGAGTGGCTTACCGGCTTCGATTCCAAATCCGTTCACGATGTTCAATACACCGTCAGGTAGAATTCCTTCAATCAACTCTGCCAGGATGAGAATACCAACGGGCGTTTGCTCTGCTGGCTTGAGAATTATACAGTTTCCTGCAGCAAGTGCTGGAGCAATTTTCCAAGCAGCCATTAGGATAGGGAAGTTCCAAGGAATAATTTGTCCTACAACACCGAGGGGCTCTAAAACATTCATCGAAACAGTGCTCGAATCCAATTCACTTACTGATCCTTCTTCTGCGCGAATAACACCCGCGAAGTAGCGAAAGTGATCAATGGCCAATGGCATATCGGCAGCCATGGTTTCTCTTACAGCCTTTCCATTGTCCCAGGTTTCCGCACGGGCCAATACTTCCATGTTGGCTTCCATAACGTCCGCAATTTTCAAAAGCATGTTGCTTCTGCTGGTCGCTGATGAGCTGTTCCAAGATGGAGCGGCACGCCACGCAGCGTCAACGGCAAGGTTGATGTCGTCCTCGTTCGAACGTGCAATTTTTGTAAAGCTGTTCCCGTCAACCGGAGACACGTTGTCGAAATATTGTCCGCTCAAAGGAGCTGTCCACTTTCCACCGATATAGTTTTCGTACTGATCTTTGAATTTTGGTCGCTCGATTTGAGCTTTATTCATGGTTTCTGTTGTACTCATGATCTTGTATTTATAAAGTTCGAAAGAGAGAAGCTCCGCCGTTTTCTCCCTCTATTTCAATGGCTTGATTCTTAGGCGGTTCTCAAAACTACATCAAGGAAGAGCTTCGATTCGTGAACAATTCGATCAAGGAAGTGAACAATTCGATCGAATCGTAAAAAGCATTGCGGACCCCGTCGATTTTTGTAACTTATAAGTCCTCAAAGGAGGGCCATTCCCCCCAAATGGTAGTATTAAAGACCACCTTATCGAAGAAAGATGAATTTACCCAATCAGTTTCTAGCACAACGAAAATTAGAGACCCTCGTTGAGAACCAAACGTCCTACACTTTGGATCAAGCTGCTTTGCATGTTTTTGAAACCCATCAAAATGCAGATAAAGTGTTGCTCCAATTTGATCAGCCGGTTTTGGCAAGCATGATTACGGGTAAAAAAGTGATGCACCTGAGAGAAGACGAGTCCTTTACCTTCCTCCCAGGGGAATCCTTAATTCTCCCTTCCAAAGAGCTCATGTGCATCGATTTTCCCGAGGCTACGGTAGACACTCCCACACGTTGTTTGGCGATGGCAATAGACGAAGAGAAGATTCATAAAGTTATCGATTTTATGAACGAAGACATGAGCAAGTGCGATTCAAAAACATGGGGTATTTTGGATTACAATTTTCACTTCACGAACGATCAAGGGATTTATCAAATCTTGCAACGTTTGATTTATCTCTTTGCAGAAAATCACCCCTCAAAAGAATTGTTTGTCAACAATATGCTGGAGGAACTAATTGTGCGTGTGATGCAGACGAACTCCCGTCAAATGCACTTGGACAATTCGAGTAAAAACGCCACTCAAAGCCGCTTGGCCCATGTGATTGAATTCATCAAAAGTAATCTGCACCAAAGCATTTCTTTGAAGCAACTGAGCAACATGGCGTGCATGAGCGAGTCCAATTTCAGAAAGGTTTTTCGCCATGAAATGGGCATGTCGCCAGTAGACTTTATCAATACTGAACGACTGCAAAAAGCGGCGAAAATGCTGAGAAACCCGAACTACTCCATCAAAGAAGTGTTTATCGAGTGCGGCTTCGAAAACCGTTCTTATTTTAACCGACTTTTCAAGCGCATGCACAAGCATTCTCCTTTGGAGTTTCAACAACGTGGTACAAGTATCATTCATTAGTCTTAGGAGCTATCGCGCAAAAGCCTAAATTTGGAAAATGAAGCGCCTGCTCAATGGAAACTCTTCCTGGTTTTACCTTTCGGTGATTCTTGTATTTTACCTGATGATGGGCTTGTTTTCCATGCTCAACATGGACCCTTCAGGTATCCATTTCGTGCGCCAAAGCGATAGTCTTTCCTTCGCAAGTCATTATTACCATTTTGGAATGGATTTCTTCAGTCCAGGACTTTTCAACCTTCAAAGCGAAGAGGCCAAAGCGGCGTGCGAATTCCCCATGCTCTATTACATTAGTGCACTGATGTATTTCTTGGTTGGCGAACAACCTTGGGTATTGCGAGGCCTGACACTGCTCATTAGTACTCTCGGTTTTCTTGCCCTGTTTAAAACACTGGAGCTTGTTTTCCGAAATCAACTGATCCCTACAATACTTGGTGTCTGGTTCCTAACATCAACCGTTTTGCTCTATTATTCGGCGAGCTTCCTCCCAGACGCTTCGGCCTTGGGTTTATGTTTGATGGGATGGCATGCCTTTGCACGTTTTTGGCTTTCTGATCAAAAAAAGGTCGGGATGCGCGCCTTCGTTCTATTTGCTGCAGCCGGACTACTAAAAGTGAGCTTTCTCATCCATCCATTGGCGGCTTTTGGGTTTTTATTCTTGAACCATTTCCTCAAAAAAGGCAGCGTAAAAGATTTTATTCAGGCTTACCGTTCAGTTTTGTTGTTTTTTGGAAGTGGATTCCTGTTTGTGGTGCTGTGGAACATGTATGTCCTGTACTTCAATGAGTTGCATCACGATGATTATTTCCTCACTCATCCTCGTCCGATTTGGAACTTGAACGGGACAGAAGTAAAGGAAGTTTGGAATTATATGAGCAGTTTTTGGCGGGTGGAATACTACTACATGAGCACTTGGCACGCATTTTATGGGCTCATGGTCCTTGGAGTTTTGTTTAGCTGGAAGAAATGCAAACAACTGGCACCTTTATTCATCCTGCTCACCTTGGGTAGCTTGAGTTACTTTCTCCTCTTCTATGCTCAGTTCAAAGACCACGATTATTACATCCTCAATCTTCTCCCTGTTCTTTTTTTGTGGGTGACGGTAGGGGTCTATATTCTTCGTGAAACATTAAAAAACGGGAGGTTTCGCTTTCTTCTTCCATCACTTTTGATCATCATCACAGTGCTCAGCGGGAATTATGCTCACAAGAAGTTTAATCAAAGAGTAGTACATCAAGATCCCGTTTATGCAATTGCCTATCGTCAGGCTCAATCCCTAAAACCGCATCTTAAAAGTTTGGGGATTGATGAAAATAAGCGCATCCTCGCTCTTGGAGACCGAAGCAGAAATGGTTCTTTATTAGCCCTCGGGAGAAAAGGGTGGACGAGTTCGCAACAGGATGTAAATGAATCTTTTCTTCGCCCATATTTAGAACAAAGTCTCAATTTTATTGTCATTTTCGAAGGAACAGCATGTGATTTACCGCCATTCTTCCCGCTGGTTTTCAAAGATGAACATCTCCGGGTTTACAAAGCACCTTAAAATCAAAGCTTCATTTGTTCGTTTTTATTATTCAATATTTTTCATTATTTTAAAGGACCTACTTTAACCAAACGCAGAAGTACTTCACTATGGGCAGCTCTCCAAATTCAGTCTCCTCAACGGTTCACGAGGAAATTCAAAGCTTAAAGCAAGAACTTCACGATAAAAATCAGGTGCTTCAGTCCGTTATCGAAGGCACACTTGCAGGATATTGGGATTGGGATATTCCCAGCAATAAAGAGTTCTTAAGCCCTACTTTCAAAGAAATGTTTGGATATCAAGACCATGAAATGGAAAACGCTCCAGACTCTTGGCAACGCATCATGCATCCAGACGACTTGGCCATTACTTTCGCGGCCTTCGAAGCGCATGTTGCTAGTAGGGGAGAGATTCCTTTTACCTGTGAAGTGAGGTATTTTCATAAAAACGGATCCATCGTTTGGGTTTGGTGCAAAGGGAAAGTGATTGAGTGGGATGCTAATGGAGCTCCTTTGCGTGCAGTTGGGAGTCATGTAGACATCACCGAACGGAAGAATTTTGAAATCGCCCTCAAATCCAGTGAGGAGCGATTTAGAAGTGCCTTTGAGAATGCAGGCGTTGGGATGGCATTGGTGAATGTAAATGGAGAGATCACTTCTTCAAACGGAAAGATGTCTGCGCTTTTTGCTGTGGATGACTCCGAAAAATTGAAGGGAAAGAATATCAACCAATTTGATATTCCTACAGACAAAACTTCATTAAAGGTAAGTTTCGACAATTTAATCTCAGGAGTCATCAAGGTTGTTCAAGATGAACGCCAGCTTCAAAGAAGCAATGGCGAGGTGTTTTGGGCGAACGTTACGCTCTCTACAGTAAAAGATCCCACTTCTTCAGAGGTAGTGCAGGTGATTGTTATTCTCAGGGATACCAGTGATAAACACGAGGCCTTGGAATCATTGGAGCGATCAAACAAAGAATTGGAGCAGTTTGCTTACCTCACTTCACACGATTTACAAGAACCCTTAAGAACCGTAATTGCTTTTAGTGAAATCATCGGAGATGCTCTTTCTGAACCTTTAACTCCAGAGGGAGTTGGCGAGATCAAAAGGCATTTGGGTTTTGTTGATGGGGCTTCGAGAAGAATGAGTAGGCAAATTCAAGACATCCTAGAATATTCAAAAATTGGGAACAATTTGAACTTCACGCCGTGCAACATGGAGCATCTGGTGGCAGATGTGCTTGCCGACCTCAATGCGACGTGCCAAGAGAAAAAGGTTGTTTTTACTTCAGACCCTTTACCCACTTTAAATGCGCTCAATACAGAACTAAGATTGCTGCTAATCAACCTTTTGAGTAATGCAGTAAAGTTTCAAAAAGAGGGGGAGACGCCAAAAATTCACTTGTCGTGTACCGAAGGACCTACTCATTGGGAATTTGCCCTGTCAGACAACGGTATCGGAATTGAAGCAGAATATTTAGAACGCATCTTCCTCATCTTCCAACGCTTGCATACTCGCGAAACTTTTGAGGGAACGGGAATTGGCCTAGCCCATTGCAAAAAAGTGGTTGAACTGCACGGGGGAGAGATCAGTGTGAGCTCAGTGTATGGAGAGGGGAGTACTTTTCATTTCAGCATTGAGAAATCACTCAAGTCCCAATTGTAAAATACCACGAAAAGGGGATGAGTTGCTCCAATTTTCTGCTTTACTTTTGAGCCATGGAAAGAAGCATCAAAGCTTTATCAGAACTCCTGCTTGGAGAGAGCGGAATCATTACTGAAGTGAGAAGCCCGGAGAAGGTAACCAAGCTCATGGAGATGGGCTGTTTACCTGGTGAGACCCTCCGTTTGGATCACATCGCTCCATTTGGCGACCCCATTGCCGTGACGCTTTCAGGCTATAAACTCTCTCTGAGAAAACGCGATGCCAAATACATCATGGTTCAGGTGAGCCCTTTGTAAGTTTCGTCACCATTTCTAAAATCTAAGATCCTCTTTTAAGCGAAAAGTTGATATGTAATCAAGCTAGCTACATAGGCCAAAGCTGTGAGGAAAATTAATTGAGCAAGCGCCCATTTCCAACCGCCGGTCTCTTTCTTCACGATGGCAACTGTACTCATGCATTGCATTGCAAAAACGTAAAAGATGACCAAACTAAGTGCGGTAGCTCGAGAAAAGACGGCTTTTCCCGTGTCTGGATCAACTTGGTTCATCAGTTTATCTTGCAGGCCTTGAATGCTGTGAGCTTCATCTCCTTCAACACTGTAAATGGTACTCATTGTTCCCACAAACACTTCTCTTGCAGCAAAAGAGGTAATCAAAGCAATTCCAATTTTCCAATCGAAGCCCAAAGGACGAATGGCCGGTTCAATTAAGCGTCCCATTTGTCCGGCGTAACTTTCTCGCAGTTTTTCACTGTTGATCTGAACTTGAATTTCTTCTTCCGAAAGCGAGAGTTTGTTGCTTTCGATGGCATATTTTTCTTCGATTTTCTCGAAGGTGTCTCCAGGACCAAAGCTACTCAGTACCCAAAGAATCATGGAAACCACCATGATGACTTTACCGGCTTCCGTCACAAATGTTCTTCCCTTCGCCCACATGCTACTCAAAACATTTTTATAGGTCGGTTTTTTGAACAATGGGAGCTCCATGACAAAGGTAGAGCGCTGATTTTGTTGAATGAATCGGTTCATTACCCAAGCCACGGCTGCTGACATGAAAATGCCCAACAGGTAAAGTCCCAGCATGAATAAACCTTGTAGGTTGATCAATCCAAACAGGTTTTTATCAGGAACGATAAAGGCCACTAAGAAGACGTAAACCGGTAATCGAGCAGAGCAACTCATGAGCGGAGTAATGAAGATGGTGAGCAAACGCTCTTTCACATTCTCAATGCTTCTTGCTGCCATCACCGCAGGAACAGCACAAGCGAACCCTCCAACCAAGGGAACAATGCTCTTGCCGTTCAAACCTACTTTGCTGAGCAGTCGGTCGTTAATGAAGCTCACGCGCGACATGTAACCGCTGTCTTCCAAAGCTGTAATGAGTCCAAAGAGGATCATGATCTGTGGAATAAAGATCACCACTCCAGCCAGCCCAGCGAGAATGCCGTCGGTAACAAAGCTATTCAGTAAACCCTCAGGCATGGCTGTTCCCACAGCTTCAATCAACCAAGCCATTCCAGAATCGATCCACTCCATAGGGTAGGCCGCGAGCGTGAATACGGCTTGAAACAAAAGGAAGAACACCCCCAAAAAGATCAAAGTACCCCACACTTTATGGGTCAGAACTCTGTCCAAGCGCTTGCTCATCAAAGCACTCTTTTCACTGGCTCTTGGTCGGTGCACAAAATCTTTATGCACTTGATTGATCCAATGATAGCGCTCACTGATTTCCCAAAGTTGCCACTCGCTTTCTGATTTGCCCAGTGCTGCGAACTCGTCTTGAAAAACAGCTTTATCCTCTTCGGAAATCCAAGTTTTCAAAGGAAGTGAGGCCAAGGTGTGAAATCTTCGATAGCCCGTCAAATCAGGTTGATGCCCCTCTTCCTCTCGCAACCAGTCTCCATATTGAAGACCTGTAGTTCCCGTGCGAAAGTTGGCTTGGTCCAAAGCAGATTTGAGCTTTTCAATCCCAAGGCCTGTGGATGCGTTCAAACTAAGAACAGGAATACCGATGGTGCTTTCCAATCCTTCTAAATCGATCTGAAATCCTTTTTCCTCAGCCAAATCGGTCATGTTCAAAACACAAATGGCGGGGATGCCGAGGTCCAAAACTTGGGAGGCAAGGAAGAGGTTTCTTTTGAGGTTAGATGCATCGAGCACAAGGACAAGTAGTTGGGGGTATTCTGGAGAGTCATGATTCAAAAGGGCATCGTGCACCACTTGTTCATCCAAACTTTTGGGATACAAACTATAAGCTCCAGGAAGATCGGTCACTTGCACTTTATTTCCCGAAGGAAGTGAAAAGTGCCCCAACTTTTTGTCCACCGTTACGCCGGCAAAGTTGCCCACCTTTTGCTTGAGCCCAGTGAGCACATTGAACAAAGATGTCTTTCCACAATTGGGGTTTCCTACGAGGGCAATTTTTAGCATGCTTCTGTGGCAGATTGGACTGCGAAATTCGTTCCTAATTCATCAAAAACCAATACCTATTAAGCGGTATTTATCTACTTTTTCTCCAGGAGATTTTTGAGCTCCTTGTAAAGCAGGTGCAAAGGTAAGCCCATAACGGTATAATAGGAACCGTGAATGCGATCTACTCCGATGGCTCCAATAAAATCCTGAATTCCATATGCTCCAGCTTTGTCAAAAGGTGCATAACCATCTACATAATGTTCGATTTCCTCCAAACTGAGTTCGCGAAAATGGACTTCAGTGCTGTCGTGAAACACCTTCAAACCTTCTTTACTGAATAGCGCGCAGGCCGTGATCACCTCATGTTTCCTTCCACTCAATTGCTTCAGCATCTTCATGGCCTCCTCTTTATTCTCGGGTTTATTCAATATTTGATCGTCAACGCAAACGGTAGTATCGGAGGTGATGAGGAGGTCGTCCGCATTTAATTCACCTTGAAAGGCCAGGGCTTTTTTTTCAGCCAAATACCTTGCAACTTCAGCGCCTTTGAGGTTTTCGGAGTACGATTCGTCGGTTTCTTTGGTCCGAATTTCAAAGTCCAATTCCAACATTTTCAAGAGTTCTTGTCGGCGTGGAGATTTGCTAGCAAGAATGATTTTCCGACCGTCGAGGGTCTTTTTTAGTAGGCTGCGCATAGTGCCCGCAAGGTAGCGAAGAATGGAAAAATAGTGGCTTTGGGATAAAAGGTTAATAAGTCGCTTTTGCACAAGCCTCAATAAGACTAATTTTGCAACATGCAAGAGAAGGTCATTATCCTCGATTTCGGTTCGCAATACACACAGTTGATTGCCCGAAGAATCCGTGAACTGAACATTTATTCAGAGATCCACCCCTGGAACAAAGCTCCAGAGTTGGACGATTCAGTGAAAGCCATTATCCTTTCTGGAAGCCCACACTCAGTGCGCGATGAGAAGGCGCCCAAGCCCGATTTGTCTGCCTACCGAGGGAAATTGCCTTTGCTCGGTGTTTGCTTTGGTGCTCAATACTTGGCCCAATCCAATGGAGGTGAGGTGCTCCCCTCAGAGATTCGTGAGTATGGAAGAGCCAACCTTTCCTTTGTGGATGATCAACACCCATTGGTGAGTGGCGTGAATAGCGGTTCTCAGGTGTGGATGTCCCACGGAGATACCATCAAAAGCGCTCCTGCCAATTTCAAAACCATTTGCAGTACTTCCGATGTGGAATTTGCCGGTTACGCCATTGAAGGAGAAGAAACTTTCGGAATTCAATTCCACCCGGAGGTGTACCACAGCACAGATGGGGCAGTTTTGTTGAAGAATTTTGTAGTGAACATTGCAGGATGCAAGCAGGATTGGACACCGATGTCTTTTGTTGAAGAAACGGTGGATGCTCTGAAGACTAAATTGGGTTCCGATAAGGTGATTCTGGGTCTTTCAGGCGGAGTAGATAGCTCTGTAGCTGCAATGCTCCTGCACAAGGCAATTGGAAAAAACTTGCATTGCATTTTTGTAGATAATGGACTCCTTCGTAAGAATGAATTTGAAGAGGTCTTGGAGAGTTATAAAGATATGGGCTTGAACGTGAAAGGGGTGCGCGCCGCAGATCGTTTTTATGCTGAACTTGAAGGACACACTGATCCAGAAAAGAAAAGAAAGGCAATTGGGAAAGTATTCATCGATGTTTTTGATGAAGAATCTCACTTGGTGAGCGATGCAAAGTGGCTCGGACAAGGAACCATTTACCCGGATGTGATTGAGTCGGTTTCTGCCAGTGGCGGACCATCAGCCACCATCAAATCACACCACAACGTAGGAGGATTGCCCGATTATATGAAATTACAAGTGGTTGAACCGTTGCGTTTGCTTTTCAAAGATGAGGTGAGACGCGTGGGGAAAGCACTTGGAATTAAGCAAAGTATTTTGGGCCGACACCCTTTCCCAGGGCCTGGATTGGGAATTCGTATCTTGGGAGACATCACTCCAGAAAAAGTGCGTATCCTTCAGGAAGTAGACCACATCTGGATTCAAGGATTGAAAAAAGCCAATCTCTACGATGATGTTTGGCAAGCAGGTGCAATATTGTTGCCCGTGCAGAGCGTTGGTGTAATGGGAGACGAAAGAACCTACGAACAAGCCGTTGCTTTGAGAGCCGTGAGCTCCACCGATGGAATGACGGCAGACTGGTGTCACCTCCCCTATGAATTTTTGGCACGAGTTTCGAATGAAATCATCAATCGGGTGAAAGGAGTGAACCGCGTGGTGTACGACATCAGCAGTAAACCACCAGCAACCATTGAATGGGAATAATGGATAAAATAAAAGGATTGAACGAAAAACTAAAAACGGGAGTACTCCTGCTCATCTTCTTCCTCATCGCGGCCACCTCGTTTGGTCAAGATCGAGTAATTGAAGAGCGAAATGGAGAATCCTTCTTCGTACATCAGGTAGCAAGCGGACACACCCTCTATTCCCTTTCGAAATTGTATGGAGTGGAAGTAGAAGACATCGTGAAGCACAACAAAGGGGCAGATCAGGGCCTAAGCATTGGACAAACCTTGTACATCCCCGTTCCCAATTCTTATCGTGATGATCGTTGGGAAAACCCCATTCGTATTGAGAACGGGTTCATGATTCACCGAGTTCAACGAAAAGAGACGCTCTATAGCATCAGCAAGCAATATAAGGTGGACATGAACGACATGCTCGCTTTGAATCCAGGAATTGAATTGGGTTTGAAGGAAGGTGTGGAATTGCGCATCCCCAAGCAAATCGAGATTGAGAGCGTGGCCATCGATCTTCCAGAAATACCTGAAGATTCCCTCGAAACCCACATTGTCCTTGCTGGTGAAACCTTGTACAGCATTTCAAAATTATACGGACACCGTGTGGATGACATTGTTGCCCTTAACCCCGGAGCAGAGCTAGGTTTGGATATCGGTCAAGTGCTTCGTTTACCTGAAGTGAAAGAAGATTTTATGGGGGGCGGAAAAATGGACTTCAAGCTTGATTTGCCAGATTCCCTATTGCTGAAAGAGGAATACAATGTGGCCATCATGCTTCCGTTTTATTTGGAAAGCCTCAAGGACCCAGACATGGAGCTGGATTCGAAAAGTCGCAGACTCCAAGAAATTGGGATGAGTTTTTACCGAGGAGCGAGCATGGCCCTTGACAGTTTGAAAGCTCGTGGTGCCAACCTGAAAGTTCAAGTATTGGATGTCAGTAGTGATGATGATGTGAATGCGCTCATCACTTCGAAAAAACTAGACAACTGCGATTTGATCATTGGTCCGCTTCAGAAAAGCACCTTGATCAGCATCTCGAAATTTGCCAATCCACGAGGCATCCATGTGGTGTGCCCTACCATCAGTAAAAACAGCATCCTTTTGGCGAGCTCTAACCTTTCTAAAGTGAAAAGTTCAGAAAGTTCACACATCAAAACGATGGCCAAGTTCATTGCGAAAAATCACAGCCAAGATCAAGTGATTTTGATTAACAGTATGGACGTTTCTGATGCTCGAAAAGTGCAGTTGTTCAAAAAATATTACGGAGAATACACCGTGAATCTTGCCGACTCAGCGCAGCGGGGATTTGTGGAATTCACAGCTTCTTCAAAGTTTGTTGGTGAACTGCAAGGTAAGTTGAGCAAGTTCAGAAGAAACGTATTGGTGGTTCCGGCCGGAAAAGAAAGTCGATCCATGATTGCGAACCTTCAAACCATTCTTCAACTTTTGGATGATGAGGTTTACGATGTGGTTGTTTTCGGAACGGAAGACTGGATGAGCTTCGACTTTCTTGATGCTGCTTTTAAAAACAAGATCCATTTGTGCGTTCCTACCTCCATGCACATTGATTACGATAACGCAGAAGTACAAACGCTCGTGAAGAACTTCAAGAGAAATTACGCGACAGAACCTGGAGATTATGGATTCTTGGGGTATGATGTGATGCTTTTTTACGGACAAGCACTGCTGCAATTTGGATTGAATTTCCCCAATGAATTTGATGCGGTGAAGCAAAAAGGCTTACTGCACCTGGGAATGGATTATTACAAAACCGGAATGGAGTCGGGCTACGAAAACGAGAGTACCGTTCTCCTGCGCTACGATAACTATCAACTCGAAATAGTACATGGTGGATAAAGAGCAGTTGAAAGCCTCCTTTCAGCAAATTCAAGACGACATCTGTATGGCTTTGGCCGAATGCGATGGGAAAGCGGGTTTTCAAGAAGATTCTTGGGAAAGAGAAGGCGGCGGCGGGGGAAGATCGCGTGTGATCGCTGAAGGTGACATTTTCGAAAAAGGTGGAGTGAACTTTAGTGAGGTTCACGGTGAAGTGACCGTCGGACTCCAGAAACAACTGGACACCAAAGCCGAGCGATTTTATGCCACAGGGGTATCCATTGTTATTCATCCCAACCACCCCAGAGTGCCCATCATCCACATGAACGTTCGTTATTTCGAGTTGTCAGACGGAGTGGCTTGGTTTGGCGGTGGAATTGATCTCACCCCACATTTCATTAACGACGAAGACGCCCACTTTTTCCATCAAGCTTTAAAAAAGGTATGCGATCAGCACAGTGAAGTGGCCAATTACAGCAAGTTCAAAGCTTGGGCAGACGATTACTTCTATTTGCCGCACAGAGAAGAAACCCGCGGAATAGGTGGCGTTTTTTATGACCATTTGGGCAAGAACGACCAGAGTGCCATGGATGAAATCAAAGCGTTTACCATTGATCTGGCTCAACAATTTGCACCAGTGTACACTGC
The DNA here is from genome assembly GCA_938085105.1 of uncultured Flavobacteriales bacterium. Taxonomy (GTDB): domain Bacteria; phylum Bacteroidota; class Bacteroidia; order Flavobacteriales_D; family Sanyastnellaceae; genus CALKGK01. The sequence continues at coordinate 36,599 of CALKGK010000043.1, read as the reverse complement.
GCTCGTTAACAAAAACAGGAACCTTGAACGAACAGACGCAGACCGCGAGTGGCAGTTGCTTCGTAGAGGGCGCTATGTCGAGTTCAACCTCGTGCACGATCGCGGAACTCGTTTTGGTTTGGTATCGAATGGAAGAACAGAAAGCATCTTGATGAGTCTTCCAAACACCGCCAATTGGGCCTATCAGCATGAAACAGAAGAAGGAAGTGAAGAAGCACGAACTTTGTCATTGTTGAAGAAGGGAATTGATTGGGTGTAATCATCATTGAAGGCACCTAGAAAAGATTAATCATCAAAAAAAGCTCCCGTTGGAGCTTTTTTGAGTTTGGTGCGATGAGTGAATGGGTCGTTGGTTCAAAGATGTTAGTTTCGAGAGTCTTACTTGTCTTGAGCTCAGAACCTTCAAAACAATCCTTTGTAAAACTTAAAACAATTTACTCCGAACAAGCCGTGTGCATTAGTTCCGATTCCGCTAGTATCCACCAAACGAGGAAGATTGTTTTTCAGTTATTCAAATATTCATAATCCCTTGCCTTAAATTCAAGAGCGGCATTACGGAATGTCGCACCGTAGATTTACGCACGCATCAAGTGTATTTACTCATCTTTTTCAGTTAGCTTGTATTCAGTATGAAAAGTCTGCACTTTTGATTCCCACTCTAATATGAACTACTAAAGACAAGTATTATGAAAATCAGCGGCTTATATTATCTGCTTCTAGGAGGTGTCCTCGGCTCCTTAATGGCTGTCATGATCATGAACATGAAGGAAGCCACTGCAAAAGAATCTACTTCAGGGGTACCTGAGTTGGCCATTCTCCAAGTGCCACTGTCTCCAGCTCCAACCATGCATCCCATTGCCACCAAAAAAGCGCTGTGTTGGGTGAACGGCTTTCGAGATTTTAATAAATCCATCAATGCTCCTTTAATGGCGCCCATTGCCTCAGAACCCAATGTCTGTTCCACGGTAGATTCGGTGCCTGATGCATTCGTGCACTCCTGGTTCATTTCTGAAGATGACTTAAAAGCCTTGCTGAAAAAACGTCAAAGTGGAGCACCCGATTCATTCTCAGGCATACGCATCTATCCTGCACTTCGTCAGCAACCTTACAAATTAGGTCAAACACAAGGCCTTTTGGAAAATGCAATGACTTTGGTAATTTGCCCTACCTTCGAAAAGGGTGGAACGTATGAAAATCAATACAGCATCACTGCGGGTGATACCAACATTGTTGCTTTTGAATTCTTGCCTACGTGTCCTGAGATATGTCCCTCTGAATACTTGGGGAAACTTGATTTGGCTCGGGAAAACTACCCTCAAACCAATTGTGCAGAACCCTGTCAGTAAACGATAATCATTTTCATGCTCATACAGGCCTATCTTTTTGTTCTAATATTCGTCGCTTTCGTGGGGGTCTATCGATTTCGGCAACTGGATACTTCCATGAAGATCATCAGTGCTTTATTGGTCTATACTGCAATTCATGAGTGGGTTGGGCAAGTCGATCCACTTTTCAGTGATTTCAGGCTGTATTGGCTTTATGGCGGAATCAGTGCAGCATTTTATGTTCTTGCTTTCCGAAATATATTGGTACGTGAGAAGCAAAAAACACTACTTCTGGTCTTCGCGATTGCCATAGCCGCAATTGGTGTTGTCAAATTCTTTTCAATTTCAACACGGTTTCCGTCTGCCTTTATTCTTTCAAGCATCTTGCTGATTGTTTTTTCGGCCCTCCTTGGTTTATTCGCGCTTCTTGAGAAATCAGACGATAGGCCTTTGTATCAAAACGTGCACTTTTTGATGGCCTCCAATATTATTGTCTATCAATGCACCTTCTTCACCTATTTGGGGTATTTCAACACCGTTATGTCCTCCTTGGGAAATGGCCCCCTCATTGTTGATTTACACATTTCGTTTTCGATTTTATATTACCTGTGTTTTGGCATCGCTTTTCTTCTTCCACAAAAAAGTCCTACGCCATCAGTTAATGCATTTCATCTATGACCCCAGAGGCTCGAATAGTGATATATGGAGGTGCTCTCTTATTTCTGATGCTAGCTGTTGCCCTAGTGATGTTTGTCCTGCTATACAGGAAAACTCAAAAGTCATATCTAAAAGACCGGGTACTTCTTCAAAAAGAGTTTCAATCAGAATTGCTGAGTTCTCAGTTGGAAACGGCGCAAATCACCATGAATCAAATTGCTCAAGAAATTCATGACAACATTGGTCAACGAATGACCCTCGCCATTCAAATGAATCAACAAGGACTTGGAGGGGAGGAGATGAAACTGCTTCTTCAAGAAATGTTGAGCGATTTGAGAGACCTATCACGAAGCCTTCATTCTCCCCGAGTTAAGGACATGGGGCTCGATTTGGCTTTGGAGAAAGAATGTCAACTCATCGAAAAGGCTACCGGGAAAAGCTGCATCTATTCGCCCCCCACAGAACACTTCGCCTTGAGCGAGCAAGAAGAGATCATTCTCTACCGCTGCGCACAAGAAATGCTTTCCAATGTGATGAAGCACGCTCAAACTGACAAAATCTTAGTCAGCTTGAGTCTCCAAAATCAATCACTCACACTTACCATAGAGGACTTTGGTGTGGGCTTTGATCCAAGCTTGGAATTTTCCGGACTAGGAATGAAAAGTTTGAAAAATCGGGTGGACATGATGGGGGGAGAGCTGAATATTCAAAGTACCTTAGGCAAAGGAACACGAGTTGAAATCGTCTTGCCACAAGAAAATCATCCATGAAATTAAAAATTGCCATTGTTGACGACCACGATTTAATTCGGGAGGGAATTGCCCGACTCGTGGAGGAGGAAGATGCCGAAGTATTGATCCACGCCAATAACGGTGCAGATTTGATCAAAAAGATGGAAGGCGTTTCTTTGGATTTGGTGCTGATGGATATCAACATGCCAGAGATGGATGGCATAGAAACCACACTCTGGCTTCAGGAACATCGTCCAGAACTCAAAGTAATCGCTCTCAGCGCCCTCGAAGACGACATCAATGTGATTCGCATGCTCAAGGCCGGAGCAAGAGCTTACCTGCTCAAAAGCTCAAGAAGAGAACAAATGCAAAGGGCTATTCGAGATGTACACAACACAGGCTATCATTTTTCAGATCTCGTCTCAGGAAAATTGATCAAAACAGTGCACACCAATCAGCTCAGCCCTGAAGCTCAAGCAGGCATTTCCTTCTCAGAGCAAGAGATCAAATTCATTCAATACCTCTGCACTGAATTGTCTAACAAAGAAATTGCGGGAGAAATGCACGTTTCGCCCAGAACTTCAGAGGGTTGGAGAAAAGCCATCTGCGATAAACTCAACGTGAAAACAAGGGTAGGAATCGTGCTTTTTGCAATGAGAAACAACTTGGTGGAGTAGCCACTCGAAAGCCATTAACCTTCACCCAGTACCACTTGTTTTTCTCTTTTCCCGAACGATAAAAAGCATTGCATAACAAAAGCGTCGGCTCACTTGCCGACGCTCTTGTTTTATTTTCACTTTTAGAAGTGGTGCCTAGAAACCTAGAACACAATAATCTTCTCAATGTGCAGCTCATTCCCTCGTCTGAAATGAATAAAGTAGAGCCCTTTACCATATTCTTTCAAGTCGAATCGCTGAACTTGAGCCTCCTTGATGCTTGACAATGATCTGGAGTGAATCAATCGCTGCGTTCCATCATAGATATTGATGTCCATTCCTTCATCCAAGGCTTGGTTAATGGCGATTTTAAAGTCACCATTGTTCGGGTTGGGGAACACCGTGATGAGGTCCTCCAATCCGAAGGCACTTGGAACAAAGATCTCAGTGCATACTTTTCGAACACAAGTACTGCCGTCTGCTGCCGTTCGGTACACGCGAACACAAACGGTGTAAATACCAGGACCAGGATAGGTGTGAATGATGGATTGGTTTCCGAGAGAAGTTTCAATTGGCGTTCCATCACCAAACTTCCAATACATGATATCACACTCACCAAAGTAGAGGTAGTCGGTCATGGTGAAGCCGAGGGTATTGGGACCAATCGACGCGGTAGTGAATCCAAGATTAACCGCATCGAAGAAACTCTCATCACAGGAACACTCACTGGCAAATCCACAGTCGGGAAGCGTGATGCAATGTTCAAAATTACAACAGCTCAGGTATTGTCCGTTCGAACCAATCTCATGAATGGTTACCGTAAAGCAGATGGTTTGTCCTGCCAATGCTGGTGAACCAATGGACAGATTGATAGGTCCGAATGTAGCCCCCGGTGCCAGAGAGCCTGTGCTCACCACTTGGTTATAGGCGGCAAGGGCGGGGTCATTGAAGTTGATTACGGCTTCTGAAACAACGAAGTCGGAGGTGTTCTTAATGTTTGCTGACCAGTTCCAAGTGTTTTGATTGCATTCTATGATCTCGTCTTGGAAATAGGCACAATCCGGTTCGCAGAAATTCGCAATGGTGTCCCTACAAACAATTTCTCCTTCCACCATCCACTTGATTTCCATCAATTGGGGCGGAGCAACGCTGGTTTGAGCACATATTTCAGGCAAGGTGAAATTCCCACCTGGAACAAAATTCCCAAAAGTGGCATCTGGAATCAAACTGAATGAAGTTCCCGTGTAATTGCTGGTGGTCCATCCAGAACCAATGTAGTTACCTACAGTAAGTGTAGTGGAAGGCGTGATGGCACAAACAGCAATCTCATCAAAGAAGGAAGAAGAGTAGTTGTTAAAGAGGTCCACGCTCAAACAGCAGTCATCAGGATCGGTACTCGTTACATCAAATACGCCCACGTCTTCACAAGGATCGCACGGTGGAATATCAATGCAATACAGTGTGTCCAAACTGCAACATTCTGTGTTGGGTACTTCCAAAGGATCAAATTCATGAGCGATGAGGTTGAAGCAGAACACTTCCCCACCAATACCAGGTCCGCTTAATATAGCCGTGAAGCTTTGACAAGATCCAGGAGCGATTGCAGGAGAAGGGGTGAAGTCAGATGGACTGGAAACCAAGAATCCTGGGGTAATGGCATCCATACTGAAATATGCAACAGGCCAATCCGCGTCGTTCGGGTTGCAAACAGTAAACTCGTAAACGGTTTGACCGTTCTCACAATAGATATCTTGATCGCTTAGATAGAGGCAGTCCGGCTCAACAGGACAATCGAAAATCAAGGAATCTTGACAAACCACTTCATTATCGAAATCATACCAGTCAATGTACACTGTTTGCGGACTGTTCACCACATTTTCCAAACACAAGGAGATCACATTGCTTAAGGTGCCTGTTGGAATAGGTGAACCGGGGGTGATGGAGATAAGATCCACCGAATTGGAGGTGCTGCCTGTCAAACCAAGAAGAGGATTGATGGAGGCCACGTCAAAGGCAAAGTCGCTGTCTGAAGTGTAAACCGACAAGCCTTGGAGCGGACCACTATATCCATTGCTGTAGTGGAGGTCAAAACAGCAAGGGTCGGGCTCGTTATTGTTCACCGCTGGCGTTGAGCTCACGCTCACATCTTCACAGCCATTGCAAGGAATGATTTCCAAGACGAGGTCGCCCGAAGTGTCCGAACAATTAAAGTTGTTCATCGCCGTCACCGTATAAGTTCCACTCATGGTAGCGGTATAGCATGGCATTGTAGCACCAGGAATAGGATTGCCATCAAGATTCCATTGGTAGCTCACAAAACCAATCGGAGCACACAATTCATAGGGCTCGCAAGCGGTATAACATCCTACAGGAACCAAACAAAGATCTGGCTGCGGGTTTACCGTTCCTTGAGAACTGAAGCTACACCCAGTGGCGTCGTCGGTTCCAGTAACGTAATACGTGCCTGCTTGGGTTGTTGTCATGCTAGGACCTGTGGTACCATCGCTCCAAACGTAGGATACACCCGGCTGAACAGGAACAACACTCAAGGTATTCAACTCTCCTGCACATCCATTAGGGGCAACAGTTACACTGAAAGAGGGCGATGTCGCTTGGAAAACATCAAACGGTGCCGAAACATTTTTGCATCCATTTTGATCAGTAATTTCCACAAAGAACTGATTCGAAAGCAAGGGCGTGCAAACGTTGATCTGACTTCCTGTACCCAAAGAGTTCGAAAGGGCATCGTACCACTCATAAGAGAGCCCAACACCGGAAGGGGCGCTCAACAAGGAGCATCCGGCATCACAAATGAAGGTATTTCCACTAATGCTAGCATCTGGAAGAGGAAGTTCTGTAACTTCAACTTCTTCCAACTCTGATTCACATCCATTGCCATCGGTAATCAATACCGAATACAAACCTGCACCAACAGTAATGCTCTGTGTGGTCATTCCATTGGACCATTGATAAGCATATCCTGGAGGAGCAGAAAGCGTGGTGGTTTGGCCTTCACAAATAGCCAAATCGGGACTCGCAGTGATGCTGAGGTCGGGAATGGCTGGGAAAATGGTGATGGGGATGCTCGTGCTTGAACTGCATCCAGCGGCGTTCGTTGAAACCACTGTGATTGTGTAGTTCCCAGGTGCAGTATAGGTATGCGTTGTAGATGCTCCAAGGAAGTAGGAAAGATCTCCAAAGTCCCAATCATAAGTAGTTGCACCACTGGCAGAAGCGCTCATGGCAATGGGGTCACCAACGCATGTTGGTCCGGGAACAACGTTAATTGCTGTGGCTCCGACAGAATCAATGAAGACGTCGTGAGTAATGCTTGCTTGACAACCACCATCGGTAGTGACCGTAAGTGTTACGGGGTGATTTCCTGGAGGAATGGGCAGCGCAAAATCAAAGCTGGGGTTCATGGCAGTTGAAGTACCAAAACCATCGAAGTCCCAAAGGTAAGACACAATCGTATTGGCGGGGTCTGTATTGATGAAGGTTGCGAATTCGTTGAATTGAACATTGGTACAGCTCAAGAAAGCGAAGTCAAATTCAGCAGCTACAGGAACGCATACGGTGACTTGATCATTCACGGAACAATTTCCATTTCCGTTCACGTCAGGAGCTGAACCCGTAGCAATCACGTTGTAACACCCAGCTGTGGTGTAGGTGTGAGAAGTTGGGTTTAAGCCCGATAAGGCACCATCCCCAAAGCTCCATGTGCTGAAGGTGGCATTGCTCATGGTGGTTTCAAAATCAATAACGTTGCAGTTTGTAGCTTGATTTTGAGCGGTCGTGATGTTGAACGAATGCGGTTCAGGTGTGCATGGGTTGGGTGGGCAGGTGGATTCGTTCACCACAATCGTGTCGGAGGTGTTCATGCAACCAGAAGTATTGTCGGTCACCACAACCCAATAAGGATAGGAGCCTGCTACTCCTTGGAAAGGGTGATCATAAGTGTCTCCAGTTGCACCCGGCACAAGGACTCCGCCGCAATACCACTGATAACTGAAGTTGGCATTGAACTGAGCAATGAGGGTAACCGTGTGTGGGTTCGATAGGCAGATGGTGGTATTGTTTCCTGTGGAGATCGATGCGCTTGGTCCGGGTATTTCGTTGGCATCAAAGCTGGACGTGGCAACACATCCGTTCCCATCTACGGTCGTCACAGCGTAATTTCCTTGGCTCGAAATGACCGTTGTTGGGCTCGTGTCGAACGTTGACCAATCGTATGAACTGAACGGAACCGTGGTCGAAAGGGTCGCATTGGAGCCCGTGCAAAGTACTCCTGTTTGTGTGATCACAGGGACGATCGGCTGATTGACAGGCACGGTGATGCTTTCACTGTCCGTGATTCCGCAAAGTTCAACTTCCACGATAATCTGTGCACTTCCCGACCAATCGTTCCATTGAATTTGAGTGTTCTCATCGTTCTGAACCAATACGCTCCCGGCAACGGCAGGAACAACAGACCAAGTGATGGTGGCATCATCATCCTGCATTGGCGTTAAACTGTGTGAGCTGATGGTGTTGGAACAAGCAACATCAGGTGAGATGGCTAGCGGACCATCAATGGTTTTTGGTTCGATGGTGATGGTGAAATCTTCCGATTGACAGCCTGAAGTCCCATTCGACTGAGCATAAACGGTCAAGCTGAACGGACCAGGGATATTGTCCCAAGTTACTCCGATACTGGTCCCTGTGCCCGATACAGGTGTGCCGTTGGTTGTCGACCAAAAGTAGCTGTAACTCGGATTTGGACTAGGAATGCTGTAGTAGTGGGTGGAGTTCGGACAAACGGAGAGGTTTCCATCAATGGCCGTTGGTGCCGGGATGTCTTGAACTTGAATGATGATGGACTCCGGACCGTTGCAATAATCCATTGGGTTCACTGGTACTGCTTCAATGATGTAAGTTCCAGGTGTGGTCCAGTTGATGCTGATCTGATCTGTTCCATCTCCAGTGAAGGGATGAGCAGGACTGATGTTCCACGTGCAATTGGGGTTCGGGCTAGAACTGGTGATGATGTTGGATACATCTCCAACACAAACCACGGATGGACCTGTGTTAATCACATCGTATGAAGGAATGATGTTAACCGTAAGGTCGGCAGAGCCTTCACAATCTCCAGCACTGTGATTCGGCAATCCAGCTAGAAAAGCACTTGAGTAGTCAACATGAAGTGTTCCCACGCCAGCAGGACCCCAAACTACGGTAATGCAGTTGCCATCGGGTGAAGAAACAATGCTTCCTCCCGTGATGGTCCAATTGTAAACGGTGCTTTGCCATTTCGGAACGCAGTAAGTCTGAGTACTAAATTCACATACAGCATCGGAGCCATCAATGGTGCCGTTGGCTGAAATAATAGGAACAGTGACGCTTGTTGGGTTGGAGCAGTAATCATCATCGCAATCAGTAACGGCGAGAGTAACGGTACCCACCGGACCCGCTCCCCACGTTACATTGATGTCTGGAGTTCCTTGCCCAGTGAAAAGTACAGGGTTTCCATCGGCATCTTCAACCGTCCAAAAGTAACTTCCACAGTTGGCCGCATCGGTCCAATAGTTGGAGTTGTCTCCTTCGCATAAAGTAGAAATCCAATAGATGTTTGGTCCTGGAAGATCGTCTACAACGACAGTGGCTGTTGACACATCGGTGCAACAGCATAGCGGGTTTCCTTCTGCATCAAAATTGGCTTTGGTGGCAGTGAGGGTTACTGTGTAGGTTCCGGGTGAAGAGTACGTGTGGCATGGATCAGACATGTTCGAAACAACACCGTCTCCAAAGTCCCACTGATAACCATCTGCATTGCTGCTCAAATTGGTGAAGCAGATGGGTGAATCCAAACAAACGTATCCCGTGGAGCTAAAATCAGCAACAGGACCTTCTAAGATGTTCACACAAAAGTTGAAGCTTGTGACGTTTCCGTTTCCGTCATACACATCCAAACTCACGAAACCACTGCCGAAATTATTCCAAGAGACAATAAGTTCTGCAGGATTCGCTCCCAGACTCCCAACTCCACCGATGACGCCCGTCCAATCGTAGGAAAAAGAAGGGTTGAAAGGGTATTGAAGTGTACTTACCGAATTTTCACAAACGTCAAAACAATCCACCACACTTAAGCCTCCATCACCTACTGGACTGCCAATCACGGTTTCTAAATCGATGATGGAACAGTCCGGCTTTCCACATTTGACAGTAATGCGCAAATTGGCCTGGAGCACTTGTTGGGTGCCGTCTTGAAAAAAGATGGTGTAAGGAATGAAATGCTCTCCACAGCAGTCGATGTCTTGGAGATTGTTTTGAATCACATCACCGTTTTCGCTGATGGAAAAACAATCGTTTCCTTGGGCTTCAATAACGAATGGAAAGTCGGAAACATTGTCGTTGCAAAGTACGTTGTAAGACAAGTTTTCTCCTTCATTGATGCACAAAATGTCATCTGCCGCCCATAGCCCACAATCGGGAGTGGATATACAAGACCCATCATCTTCAGTAGCAGAGGGGTTGTAGTTACAGGCAGTGGGGTCGGTACAACCACCGCAATTGACTTGAGCCTTCAGTTCTCCAATATTGAGAAATACAAAGCCTAAGCAGCAAACGAATGCTACGAGATAGCGCGGGAAAGTGTTCATTGTAGAGTGTGTTGCTGAGCCTTTGGAGAGTAGTCGGCCCAAGGTTGATTAAATGGTTTAGTTGGTTTTTAAGTACTAAGGTTCTTACAAGCTAACAAAATTTTTAGAATACTTGTCTTCAATTTTGGCTTTAATTCCTTTAAAATGAAGGTGTTTGCCCGCTATTCAGTGGGGGCAGGGAATTTTTCTGTACCGAAATTTTAATCGCTGATGCTCGATTTAGGGCTTTTGATGATTTGAGAGAAGTTCACCTCAACAGAATGGTTGAAGAGCTCTGCGCTGCTCTCGAAAAAAGGCGATGCACAAAAAAAGCCCCCCAATTGGGAGGCTTTTGAATTCCTTAAATCTTGTGCTTCTCTAGAAACGATTATCAATAATCTCAATTCCGGGATAGTCACTTTCCTTAAATTGGAACACCCCGTCGCTCAAAGCGCTGTTGGTTTTAAAGCTCTTCACTTTGTAAATCATGTCGCTGCCTTCTCTTCCTTTCACTTCCATTTTGAACAATTCCATTCTGTTCTTATCGATGTACATTTTGATGGTGTGAAAATCGCGTTCCTCTGTGTCTGTAGGGTAAAGGTGGATGAGGTAACAGTCAACACCGTCAACGTTGATTTCGCCTTTGTATTCATTCTTAAAGCCTTGTTCCCAAAGCGTGAACATGTCCGAAGGTTTGAACGCTTCGTCTTCCATGTCGGCCAAATCGTCAATCATGCATTCGTTGCTTTCTTTCTGAATGGTCCAGAGCGTAGATCCGTCTGAAATGAGGGTGTAATCTCCGAGGTTTAGATGGTACTTTTCCCCTTTGATTTTGATGCTTCCCTTGGTAGAGAGGTCAATCCCGTTCATTTGATCAACCATTCTTGAAGTGTATTCTGCTTCAATGGACTGGTATTTTTTCGCTTTGGCGCTGAGCTCATTGAGGATTTTGTCAGCATCTTGAGCTTGGGTGCCAAGGGCTGCAATCATGAGCAACAAAAGGAAACTTATTTTTTTCATGGTTCTTTACTTTACAGAACTTTACAGTGGTGTGTTCTAAATTTATTAGGGTTGTTTCAATAACTGTTCCAAACTCATTTCATCGGGAACCAAAACCTTTCTTGCCTTGCTTCCTTCGAACGGACCAATAACTCCCGCCGCTTCGAGTTGATCGATGATTCGTCCGGCACGATTGTACCCTAGCTTTAATTTTCGTTGAAGCAGCGAGGCCGATCCTTGTTGATGCATCACAATCATACGTGCTGCTTCTTCAAATAAAACGTCGCGATCTTCGTCTGCAATATTACCAATTTCCGAGCCACCTTCGTCAGCCACCTCAGGAAGATGAAAAGCGTCCGGATATCCTTGCTGTGTTCCGATAAAGTCGGTGATCTCTTCCACTTCGGGAGTGTCCACAAAACCACATTGGAGTCGGATCAAATCGTTCCCTGTGGACATCAACATATCCCCCCTACCAATCAATTGATCCGCACCTCCCGCATCGAGAATGGTTCTACTGTCAATCTTACTGGTCACACGGAAGGCAATTCTGGCGGGGAAGTTGGCTTTGATGGTTCCGGTAATGATGTTCACTGACGGACGCTGTGTTGCGATGATCAGGTGAATTCCAATGGCTCGGGCCAACTGCGCCAATCGGGCAATGGGTGTTTCCACTTCTTTTCCCGCAGTCATGATCAAATCGGCAAACTCATCCACCACCAAAACAATGTAAGGTAAGTAACGGTGTCCATTCTCCGGATTCAATTTTCGTTTAATGAATTTGACGTTGTATTCTTTGATGTTTCGGCATTGTGCTTCTTTCAGCAATTCATATCGGTCATCCATCTCAATGCACAGGGAATTGAGGGTTTTCACCACTTTACTGGTGTCGGTAATGATGGCTTCTTCTTCGTCGGGAAGCTTCGCGAGGAAGTGACGTTCGATCCTGTTGTAAAGGGTAAGCTCTACTTTTTTGGGATCGACCAACACGAATTTGAGTTGCGCCGGATGCTTTTTATATAGGAGTGAAACCAACATGGCGTTCAATCCAACCGATTTACCTTGTCCGGTAGCACCGGCCATCAAAAGGTGAGGCATTTTGGCGAGGTCAAAGACGTGCGTTTCGTTGGAGATGCTTTTACCGATGGCAATGGGCAATTCCATTTTCGCATTCTGAAACTTGTCTGAAGCAATAAGCGAACGCATGGAGACCACATCTGCATTGGAGTTCGGTACTTCAATACCAATGGTTCCTTTTCCAGGAATTGGGGCAATGATTCGAATTCCAAGCGCGGCCAAACTCAATGCAATGTCATCTTCCAAGTTCTTGATCTTCGAAATTCGAACACCTGGAGCGGGAACAATTTCATAGAGGGTCACTGTAGGACCAATGGTTGCCTTGATCTTGCTGATCTCAATTTTGTAATGGTTGAGCGTTTCAACAATTCGGTTTTTGTTGTTCTCCAATTCATCCTTGTCCACAGCGAGCGTCCCTGTGCCGTGTGCTTCAAGAAGGTCGATGTTGGGGAGTTCGTAACGAGAGAGGTCCAGCGTTGGGTCGTACTCTCCAAATTCTTGAACTTTTTGGTCGATTTGATCCTCGCTCAGCTCAACTTCCTCTTTGATACTCTCAATTTCGAGTTCATCGTCGGCTTCGAATTTCTTTTCCTGAGGTTCAGGAACACTGGCATCCAATTCAAGATCCTGCGCTTCAATTTCAGTGGTGGTATCGAGGCTGAAGGGAGGAGTCTCTTCGGCTTCAGTGGTTTCTTCCTGCTCTTCAAGTGTGATCTCGTTCGGTGGGGGAGAAGGGACCTCCTTTTCGGTACTGCCAATCATTTCATCCAGAAGATCGTCCATGTTGTTGCTGTTTAAAGCTTCATCAGTGTGGGCAACGTTTCTTCGGTTCTGAACCGGAGCAGGAGCAGTTTCTTCTTGTTCTTCCTCCGTTTCATCGTTCTCAGCCGCTTGTTTCTTTGAAGGGAAAATTCCATTCAAAAAAGCGAGAGAAGGAATACTTGGGTTGAAGTTGATGATGACAAACCCGGCTAAAATGACGAGGATGAACAACAAGGTTCCAAACCAACCAATGGTAAAAACGAACCAACGTGTTATCGATACCCCGAAAGCACCCACAAGATTGTCATTGCAGGAAAGGATGATTTGTCCATTTTCAGCATGTGAATGATGAAAGAAGAAAGCGATCAACAATGGAACAAAGAGCAAGGAGAAAAGACTAATTCTAAAGGTCTTCGCAAAAGGAAGTAAGGTCTTTTTGAAGGCGATGCGAACACCTATGAGAAAAATCAAAAAAGGAATAATGAGTCCGGCCAAACCAAATCCATCATGCATCAAAGCCTTGGCGGAACTGGCACCCAGTCGACCAGCAACATTTTTAAACCGAGGCGTTTCTTCCAAGTCCAACACCTCACCAGCAAGAATATGCAGGTCGTGCGCACCGGTAAACAGGAAGCTGATGCCGGAGATGGAAAGGAATACCGCTATAATTAGGAGGACGATACCAAGAATTTTTCGAAAACGTTCGTCTCGAATAAACTTCAGCTTTTCGGACATTTTTGCTTTTGCCTTTTTCTTCGACGGAGCAGGTTCGCTGCCTTTCACCCTGTTTTTCTTGGGCTCGGTCGAGCTTTGCGCCTTATTTCGTTTCTTCGCCATATAAAATTTACCAATGTTCAAAGGTAGCAGAAGTCGCCACGGCTGCGGGGAGCATTGCAAGTAAGTATCAACATACAAAGGTGAAAACGCGAAATGCACTGGAATGTTTTTTAATTCAATGGAACTTCGTATCTTTGCACTCCTTAAAAGTTAAAGTAACAGAAATGGCCAAGAAAGGAAAAGGAAATAGAGTACAGGTTATTCTTGAGTGCACCGAGCACAAAGATTCCGGGATGCCTGGAACTTCACGATACGTGACAACAAAGAACCGCAAGAATACACCAGATCGTATGGAGATCAAGAAATTCAATCCGATCTTGCGTAAAATGACTGTTCATAAAGAAATTAAATAAGCTGAACCATGGCAAAGAAAACGGTAGCATCGCTCCAGAAAGGTGGAGGTAAACAACACTCAAAAGTGATTAAGATGGTTCGTTCTGAGAAATCAGGAGCTTACGTCTTCACTGAAGAAATTGTACACAACGATAACATCGAAGCCTTTTTCAAAGGTTAAGATCGCTGAATACGCACGATATTTAAAGGCTTTTTCCATGTGAAAAGGCCTTTTTTGTATTTTACTCTCCCCAACATACACCCATGAGTTTTTTCAAAAAAATATTCTCGCGTGAGAAAAAAGAAACCCTTGATAAAGGTCTAGAAAAGACCAAAACAAGCGTTTTCTCAAAATTGTCTAAAGCCATTGCCGGTAAAAGCAAGGTGGACGATGAGGTGCTCGACAACTTGGAAGAAGTATTGGTTTCTTCCGATGTTGGTGTAGAAACCACCTTGAAAATTATTGAACGCATCGAGGCACGTGTGGCAAAAGACAAGTACCTCGGTACTTCGGAACTGCACGAACTCTTGAAGGAGGAGATTGCTGCTCTTTTGAGTGAGAACAACTCTGAAGATGGAGAAGAATTTAAGGTTCCAGAGAAATCAGTTCCTCACGTGATCATGGTGGTTGGTGTGAACGGTGTGGGGAAGACCACAACCATTGGTAAGCTCGCTCATCAATTCAAAACAGCTGGAAATAAAGTGGTTTTGGGTGCGGCAGATACTTTTCGTGCGGCAGCCGTTGATCAGCTCATCATTTGGAGTGAACGAGCAGGGGTTCCCATCGTTTCCCAAGGAATGAACGCCGACCCCGCTTCAGTTGCCTTCGATACGCTGCAATCTGCTGTCGGTCAAAATGCCGACGTGGTGCTGATTGACACTGCGGGAAGACTCCATAATAAGGTGAACCTCATGAACGAGCTATCCAAAATTAAGCGTGTAATGCAGAAGGTCATTCCAGATGCGCCCCACGAAGTGCTTTTGGTGTTGGACGGATCAACCGGACAAAATGCCATCGAACAGGCAAAACAGTTCACCAAAGCAACGGAGGTAACTGCCTTGGCGCTAACCAAAATTGATGGGACTGCAAAAGGAGGGGTGGTGATTGGAATTTCCGATCAATTTAAGATTCCAGTGAAGTACATTGGAGTTGGTGAAGGGATGAACGACCTCCAGGTCTTCAACCGAACAGAATTTGTAGATTCATTATTTAGCAGCGACAAAGCGTGAAAACGAAAACACTCAAAAAGAACAAGGTGAACGTGGTGACCCTTGGATGTGCAAAGAATATTTTTGATTCTGAAGTGATGATGGCTCAACTCAAAGCGAATTCTTTCGACGTCGAGCACGAATCAGACAGTGACGATGCTGCGATTGTGATCATCAATACTTGCGGGTTTATCGACAATGCCAAGGAAGAATCCATCAACACAATTTTGCAATTTTCGGATGCAAAAGAGAAGGGTTTGGTAGACAAGGTTTATGTGACCGGTTGTCTTTCTGAACGCTACAAGGATGAACTCACCGAAGAAATTTCGAATGTGGATGCCTACTTCGGCACGCGTGAGCTCCCCCGATTACTCAAGACTTTAAAAGCAGATTACAAGCACGAGTTGGTGGGGGAACGTTTGTTGACCACACCAAACCACTTTGCTTACTTTAAAATTTCAGAAGGGTGTGATCGTCCTTGCTCTTTTTGCGCCATTCCCCTCATGCGTGGAAAGCACCGTTCAACTCCCATTGAAGACCTTGTTGTGCAGGCGAAGAGTTTGGCGGCTAAGGGAGTGAAGGAGTTGATGCTCATTGCACAAGACAGTACGTATTACGGACTCGATTTATACAAGGAACGCAAGTTGGCGGAATTGCTCAGACAGCTTTCAGATGTAGAAGGAATTGATTGGATTCGTGTGCATTACGCCTTCCCAAGTGGATTCCCGATGGATGCTTTGGAGGTGATGGCCGAGCGCGAGAACATTTGCAACTACCTCGATATGCCGCTTCAGCATGGAAGTACAAACATGTTGAAGGCCATGAGGAGAGGAATTACACGCGAGAAAACAACGGAACTAATGGCGAAAATTCGCGAAACCGTTCCTGGAATTGCGATGCGTACCACACTCATCAGTGGATACCCAGGAGAAACCGAAGCGGATTTTGAAGAGATGAAGGCTTGGGTGAAGGAGATGCGTTTTGACCGCCTTGGGATATTCGAGTATTCTCATGAGGAGAATACCCATGCACACAATTTCGAAGACGATGTGCCTCCTGCAGTGAAGAAAGCCCGTGCTGAAGAGATCATGGAGATTCAATCCCAGATTTCATACGAACTCAACCAAGCCAAAATTGGTCAAACGTTCAAAGTACTGATCGATCGCAAGGAAGGTGACTTCTTTATTGGGAGAACAGAATTTGATTCGCCGGAGGTAGACAATGAAGTATTGATCAAGGCGGAAAACGATACTTACCTGCGCATTGGGGACTTCGCGAACATCGAAATTCACGATGCAGATCACTATGATTTATATGGTTCCGTAGCAGGTTAGAACTTGCTTAAAACATATTGGATTAGCTCAAAGCCTTTCTTCTGTTGAAAAACGATGAAGGGCTTTTTTTATTGAATGACGAGGCGCTTTCGTACTGCTTCACCTCGTTCGAAAACGATTTGAACGATGTACATGCCCGGTGTGAGTTGTTGCAAATCCAATTCTCTGCGAATCTCCTTTGTGGAGGCCCAAGTCTTGACGATTTGTCCGTGAGCATTGATCAGCTCTACTTGCAGTACTTGATCGTTCAATCCATCAATGGAAATGCGGTCTTTCGCCGGGTTGGGATAGACTTCAATGCCGTTTTCTGGCTGAAACAAGATGGTCTTGGGCGCATGAGTTTCGCTCTGTCCGTTAAAATCGACTTGCTTTAGTCGGTAGTAGCTTTCTCCCCAAATGGGTTTCTCGTCTTTGGTTACATAGTAGCGGTGAAGGTCTGAATTCCCTGCACCATCAATTTGGCCGATGTCTTCCCAGTTCTGCAGGTCTGTACTCCTCTGCACGATAAAATAATCATTGTCTTTTTCAGAAGCGGTTTCCCAACGAATCACAACGTCTGTTTCTTGCGGATAGGCATCGAAACTGGTCAGCTCTACAGGAAGAAATTGAATCGAACACTCAATTGGGAGAACTCCAGGGGTAAGGTCCAAAGGAATGTTTGTCACTTGCACGATAATAGGATCAAGTCCTGGAGGATCATATAAAGAACCATCAGGATTCAAAAAACGGTATTGTAAGTTAATGTTTCCCGTAACTACTTCGTCTGTTGTTAACTGTGCAAAAAGCACTCTTGCATCTGCATTGGGAATACCCGGTGATGGAACGCCGGGAGCAGGAATCACAAGAGAATAAAGTACAGTTCCAACGTTGTCATCAATAGTAAAGCTGGAGCACTGGACTTCAAAAATGTTGGATAATTGATTCAAACTACTGGTTGTTGCGATGTCACCATTTGAACCTACTCTTGGATCTGAACCAATCGTAATCCAAGAATCATAGCTTAGTAAAGGTGCAAACGGAAGAATGGCCGGGTTTTCATCACGTAATCCACTGTTTAGTGCAAAGTCATGCTGATAGAAACCAGTAGATGTATTCAAGGAAAGGGGGAAGTTATCGGCGAGGTAATCCAAACCGAAAATCGCTTGAAGTTCCCAATCTTGGTCGCTTTGACAAGCATAGACTCTCCAGCACCTTGGAAGAGAACTAAAAGCTTTTGTAGGATCTGCAATCACGGCGGGATGATCATTATGGTCTGCTTGAATGTCAGCAGCAATTGCAGGAGGTATAGGAATCTGTTCAACCACCAAGCCATTAAAAGGAGCTTGCGCGGAAGTGGCAAAACTGCAGATTGTTAAGACGATAAAGAAAATATATCTTCGAAGAGACATGGTGTGTGCCTTGGTTAGATCATTCAGGGATATCTAAGGTACGTAATTTCAATGGATTAATATGAAAAATCAAGCGCAAGATCCTGGCTTTGGGTCAAAATCGGGACGTGGAGCAAAGCGAATCATCAATAAAGACGGGTCGTTCAATGTGAAACGCGAGGGAATTGATGGCGGGCTCAAAGACATTTATCAGAAGCTGATTAGCATCAACAATTGGTGGTTTGTGGGGTATGTGACGCTTCTTTACTTCGCTACCAATGCCGTGTTTGCTGCGATTTATTACTTCAATGGAGCCGAAAACTTGAGTGGAGGAGAGCAAGCGACCCATTTGGATGCTTTTTTCAAGTGCTTCTACTTTTCCATCCAAACCTTCACCACTGTGGGCTACGGTGCAGTAGCTCCGCTTGGCTTTGGAGCGAATGCCGTTGCGAGCATTGAGGCCCTGGCGGGAAGCATGTATTTTGCCTTGGTCACCGGTGTGCTTTACGGACGGTTTTCGCGACCAAAATCGAAACTGATCTTCTCAGAAAAAGCCATTATCGCTCCCTACCGTGGCAAAGAAGCCTTGATGTTCCGCTTGGCCAACCGTCGTTCGAACGTACTCATGAAAATGAAAGCCGAAGTAATTTTTATGATCAAAGAGAACAAGGCAGACCCCAACCAAAGGAGCTATTATACCTTGCCTTTGGAACGAAATGAAGTTCAGTTTTTGGCTTTGTCTTGGACCGTTGTTCATCCTTTGGACGAAGAGAGTCCGCTTTTTGGATTAAGTAAAAACCAGCTCATTCAGCAGCAAGCCGAGGTTTTGATTCTGATATCGGGTTTTGATGACACTTTCAATCAGGATGTTCATGCTCGTTTTTCATACACTGCGGAAGAGTTCGAATTTGATGCTAAATTTAAACCGTCCTTCGAGGTTTTGGATAACGGAGAGGCGAGAATGAACATCGAAAACATTCATCAATACGATAAAATCAACTGAAAGAAATGAAACGATCACTTGGAGCACTTGTAAAACATCCCATCAAAGGAGAAGGTGCCATTTTTGGAGAAACGGACAATGCTTGGAAAATCTTTTTCCAAGAGCATGGAGAAGAACACATCGGAAAAAGCTACGAGGGCTTGGAATTGATGGAAGCGGGCTTGGAATCGGCAGGCTTTACTCAAGAAGACTTGATCAATGCAGTAGAAGCGGTTTTTGATCGACGTGAAGAAAGCATGGAACTCGTGGAGCTTGGCAACAAGTGGGAAGGCGGAACAATGCAGCTCTTGCCGGCTGATAAAGACTTACAAGGAAAAGACTTGCCCATTGAAACCTTCTTCCACAAAATCGTTATGCTTCGAGACCGCCTTCGTGTGCTGGAACAGAACGTCAACTCGCACAAAAGTTTGAGTGATGAGGAAAAAGTGAACCTTCAACAATACATCACTCGATGCTATGGAAGTTTAACGACCTTCAACGTGCTCTTTAAGCGGAAGGAAGATCATTTTAGCAGCCAGTTAAAGTAGGCTTGCCCACCATTGTTGATCATTGCTTTGAGTGCATTGTTGATAAGCGCGATCTGGTATATTGGCTTATTTAAATGGAAATGAGTACATTATAGCTGTTCTGATTGAATGGACCGCAAGCGTTTCATCGGTTTTGAAGAGCAGGTAAGAAGATGTGATTTTCTTGCTTTGACCTTCATTTGTCCGCGTCTGACCGATGAAATACTGCGGTTTTTTTCATTTCATGGCGCTTCAGTGCAAACTGAATAGTACTTTTGCAGCGCATGAAACAGGCATCAACACACATTCCCATCATGGAGCAGTTCTATACTGTTCAAGGCGAAGGAGCATTTACCGGCTCACCAGCGTACTTTATCCGAACAGGCGGGTGCGATGTCGGTTGTGTTTGGTGCGATGTGAAGGAGAGTTGGGACGCCGATGCTCACCCTCCAAAAAGTGTTGAAAGCATCGTTGATGAAGTGTTGGAGTCGGGAGCGAAAATCGCGGTCATCACGGGAGGAGAGCCCTGCATGTATGATTTGAGCGAACTCACCTTGGCCTTGCAAACTGCTGGTATTCGAACGCACTTGGAAACCAGTGGAGTTTACCCCATCACCGGGACTTGGGATTGGATTTGCTTCAGCCCGAAAAAATTCAAGAAACCGATGGCCCAGGCCTACGAAAAAGCGCATGAGTTGAAGGTGGTGATCTTCCATCCTTCTGACATCGAATGGGCGCAGGGACACGCAGATTTACTCAACAAAGAGGCACAAACTTTCCTTCAGCCAGAGTGGGACAAGCAGGAGCAGAATTTACCCTTGATCCTCAATTATGTCCGCAATCACCCAGAATGGCGACTTTCATTGCAGACCCACAAATTCATTGGGATTCCTTAAAAAGTACGGGCAGGATTTTTAGAAGCTTACTCGTCGTAGCTCAAAACCACCTTTTCGGAAGTTGGGTGAGATTGACAGGTGAGGATGTATCCCTCTGCGATTTCGCCATCAGTGAGTGCAAAATTTGCATCCATGCTCACTGTTCCCTCGATGAGTTTTGCCTTGCACGTAGTACAAATTCCACCTTTGCAGCTAAAAGGAGCATCCGCACCGGCGTCAATGGCCGCGTCAAGAATAACATCTCCTTTTTGGTTCAATTGAAATTCAAACTGCTCGTCGTCAAGCCTTACTTCTATTTGTGCATTTTTAATTTCTGACATGGGATTCTATGGGTTGTTGATGGCTTGCTTTGAAAAACTTTGAAGTAGTTCCTCATCGCTCCAATCACGGGGTCCTAAATAATTTATGATTTCCACTCCGTCTTCAAAAACGTAAGTGGTTGGGATGGAGTACACGTCGTTCTCCTTTAAAGTTGTGGCTAATTTATAAATGGGGTAAGTAATTCCAAAGTGGTCTTTCACTTGCTGAATGCGCTCTGGAGTATCGTCGGTTAAACCAATAAATTGAATGTCCAATGTATTTTCTGAGCCTGCCTGAAGCGATTCCATTTCTCCCATGCAAGGTCCACACCACGCAGCGTAGAAATTGATCAAAAGGGTTCCTTGGTGAAGCTCTCCGAGGGTTTTTACTTGTCCGTTTTCATCCAAGACTTCAATCTTGAGTGGATCAACGTCGGGGGCAACTCGGTAGCGTTGGTATAAAAAAACGCCAATTCCCGCCGCTAGGAGAACGAAGGCGATGTTCTTGAATTTTTTCATTCCTTGCTGTATTGCGTATCAAATTCTCCAAACAATTCTTGCAGTTCCCCTTTGCTCATCATGTGGTACTCTTTGGGAACGGTGAAATAGCTTGCCGCAATGGGCATGTCTTCTATTTGAATGGCGGTCAGTTCCATTTCAAAACCTTCTCTTTCTAGGGTGAAAGACAATGGGAGGTATTCCAACATGGGCAACCAAGGAAAGTGGCCCATGCGTTGATCTGCACAAAATACAATGTGATCATCAATCCTGAAGGAAGAGCATTTTTGTCCGGCCACTTCGGCTTTTTCCACCTCCATTTTAAGGGGAGAAGCCGGGTATTCGATGGGATCGGAAATGGCTACTGGATGACCAAGCCAATTGAGCAATACGGTTTCGAAGGGGTAGCCTTCACTGTAAAGAAAAACATTGCCGTTGGGCAAACCTTTTTCTTCGATGCGGTGCTGTTCTCCGTTGGTATAGAAGTAGAGTTGGTCACAGAGACGATCGCTCGAAACTCCTTCTGGAATTTGCTTGTATTCCACTTTATAAATGACCAAACCTTGAAAATTCTGCGCAAACAGAGCAGTGCTTGATAAGAGGAAAGCAATTGCGATTAAATTTCTGAGCAGAGGTGGCATGTCCGATTTTTTTCTTTCGGTGAAATTACTAATAATCGAGCAAGTCTTGCAGTGCGAGTTCTACTTTGTGCGCATTGGGGAGTGCTTCGGCTTCCAATACTTCGTTCAGCGGAATGGCTGGAGTTTCTGCTGCTCCTAATGTTCGCACGGGAGCGTCGAGATGTTTGAAGCAGGCTTCTGAAATTCGTCCAGACAAAGCGCGAGCAAAGGTTCCACTTGCTGGTTCTTCCGTGAGCACGAGTGCTCTACTGCATTTTTCTACTGCGGCAAAAACATGCTCTTCATCCAAAGGAACGATGGTTCTGAGATCCACTACCTCAATTTGTCCGGGGAATTTTTTGGCAGCACTCAATGCCCAATAAACGCCCATTCCGTAGGTGATGACGGCAACTTTTGTGTCTTGCGCTTCTTCTGCACTGAGTCGGGTACTGGCCTTGCCCAATGGTAGAACGTAGTCTTCGTCAGGAAGCACACTTTTCGCTCCCTCGGTTCCTGGGATTTTCGACCAGTAGAGTCCTTTGTGTTCCAACATCACTACAGGATTTGGGTCATAAAAGGCGGCTTTCATCAATCCTTTCATGTCGGCTCCCGTGCTTGGATAACACACTTTTACTCCACGAATGTTGCTGAGCACTGATTCAACGCTAGAAGAGTGATAAGGTCCGCCACTTCCATAAGCTCCAATGGGAACACGAATGAGTGAGCTCACGGGCCATTGTCCGTTCGACAAATAACAACTTCTGCTCAACTCGGTGAAGAGCTGATTGAGTCCGGGCCAAATGTAATCGGCAAATTGTACTTCGACGATGGGTTTCGCACCAACGGCGCTCATTCCGGCAGTAGAACCAATGATAAAAGCTTCCTGAATGGGCGTATTGAAAACCCGATCGTCGCCAAATTTCTTCGCCAAGGTGGCTGCTTCACGAAATACACCTCCGAGTCTTCCTCCTACGTCTTGACCATAGAGCAGGGCTTCGGGGTGTTTTTCCAATATTTCTTGAACGGCAAAGAGGGCGCAATCCACCATGAGGGTCATTTCTCCGTTTTGGGGAGATCGTGTTCCCGCTTCTTGGTGAATTGGAGTAGGAGCGTAGGCGTGGTCGAAAATGGATTTTGGATCCGGCTCCTCAGCATTTTTGGCTTTTTCATAGGCTTCTTCCACCGATTTAACGCTTGCCGTAAAAATGTCTTTTAATTGTGTTTCTGCGATGCCCAATTCGATCAATTGCTTTTCGAAGTGGGGAAGGGGGTCGCGAAGAGCGGCTTCTTCCAGGTCGTCTCGGTACCATTCTCTTCGAACTCCGCTGGTGTGATGACCAAGGAGTGGTACTTTGGCGTGAACCATGGCGGGTTTGCGTTCTTTCCGAGTATATTCCACGGCTGCTTCCATGGTTTTGATGCTGTCAATGATGTCGTGACCCGTACTTGAAAACACTTTGATGCCCGGAAATGCTTTGGCAAAGGTTTGAGCGTCTGCAAAGTGAATTTCTTCTGCGTTTGCTGAAATGTCCCATTCGTTGTCTTGAACCAAATAAACAATGGGGAATTGCTTCAAGGCGGCCATGTGGAAGGCTTCGGCTACTTCTCCTTCAGTCATGGCAGCATCCCCAATCGAACAAAGCATGATGCTTTCCTTTTCTTTTTCGAGCAGTCCTTTTGACTCCATGTACTGAATTCCCATAGCTACTCCTGTGGCGGGAATGGCTTGCATGCCCGTGGCAGAGCTCTGATGAGGGATTTTTGTTCTCCCTTCTTGGTTCAATGAGGGGTGAGAATAGTAAGTTCTTCCGCCGGAAAAGGGATCGTCTTTTTTGGCGAAGAGTTGGAGCATGAGTTCGTAGGGTGTCATTCCCATCGAGAGCAAGATGCTGTCATCGCGGTAGTATGCACTCAAGTAATCGGTCGGACGAAGTTGCAATCCAGCAGCGATCTGAATGGCTTCGTGTCCGCGAGAAGTGGCGTGAACGTATTTGGAAGTGAGTTTCGCATTTGCTTCGTAGATGTCTGACATGGCCCTAGCGGTGGTCATCAATTCATACGCTTTCAGCAATTGTTCCTCGGATGTACTTGCTGTTTTATTTGTCGCTGCTTTACTCGCCATTTCACTCTTCTTTTAGGGCGTGCAAGTTAATCAAAAGAGCTCGATTTTGTGCGGGGTCAGAGCATTCCTACACCAAAGGAAGCCTTAATTCTCACAGCAAGACGAATAAAGTGCTCTAAGTTTGCTTTGTGACTGGGCACAAAAGGTCACCTGCGTGTTTGAATATAGTAGTAAAAAGTATACGTAGCATTTTGGTTAAGTTAGAAACAGTCTCGGTGGTTCGAGACTGTTTTGTTTTCTCCCTTTTTTCAAATTGAAGTCGGATTCTCTGGCTCGTTTCAAAAACGTACTTTTGTGCAAAACGCACACGATGACCCTCCCTTTTTCAAAGTACCACGGTACTGGAAATGACTTTGTATTGTTCAATAATCTTGATGGTAGCATTGTGCTTTCGGAGGAGGACATCGAACTCATTTGCGATCGCCGGTTTGGGATTGGGTCTGACGGACTCATTCTCATCGAGCCCAGTGCTGACGCCGATTACAAAATGGTGTTTTACAACCCCGATGCCAGTCAATCTTTTTGCGGTAACGGGAGTCGTTGTGCACTGGCCTTTGCGCAAACCCTCGGTGTTGCTAAAGCATCGGGGACCTTCGAAGCCATTGACGGAGAGCATACTTATGCCGTTCTCGACGATATTTATTCCATGGGCATGCGTCCAACAGGAGTTCCTGAACGCATCGAGCGGGCCTTGGACAACCCCGTGAGTTTGAAGAAAGAAGCGAAGCACTTTTTTTTGGATACAGGCTCTCCGCACTACATCATTTATTGTGATGATGTCAACATGGTGGACCTTTATTCGGCAGCCCACGAAGTGAGGTATAGCAAACAATACCGAGAATCGGGTGTCAATGTCAATTTTGTGCAAAGGGGAAGCGAAGGCTTGTTTGTTCGAACCTATGAGCGCGGTGTGGAAGAAGAAACCCTCAGTTGTGGAACAGGAGTAACGGCGGTTGCCATCAATGATTACAACGAACACGGGGGAGAAAAAGAACGATTGGTTTTTACCAAGGGAGGAAGACTGCGAATCCGCTTTCAACAAGGTGGCGGAGGCTACGAAAACATCTATTTGGAGGGTCCGGCAGAATTCGTCTTTAAAGGAAGCTGGAGCTTATGATCATTGTTGCAGATAGTGGTTCAACCAAAACCGATTGGCTGGTGGGAACCGAATTAAAATCAGCCAAGAAAATTCGAACGGAAGGACTCAATCCTTATTTCGTGAACAATGATCAATTGCTGAAAGTGCTCCAAGAGTTGATGTTTGAGCTGGACGATCCCATGTCCATCACAGGAATCTACTTCTACGGAGCGGGATTGTCCAACAAGATTGAAACCCTACGATTTGAACAAGCCTTTCAGCAGTGTTTTCCAAATGCGCAAATTCGAGTAGAACATGACCTCCTTGGTGCATGTTTTGCCGCATGTTCTGGTGAAAACGGAATGGTAGGCATCTTGGGAACTGGGGCCAATTCCTGTGTCTTTAGTGAAGGTGAAATCACGCATAATGTCCCTTCTTTGGGCTACGTTTTGGGGGATGAAGGAAGTGGTGCCGACATCGGTAAACGTTTGCTGCACCATTGCCTTTTGGATGAAGGAAAGAGTGAATTGAGCGCTGGGCTATTGGAGGACCTGGGGATGACTCACGACGAAATCATTGCCAGAGTGTATCAAGGAGGACTGGCCAATCGTTGGATGGCGAAACTCACCACCTTTGCCGTCAAGCACCGAAATGATCCCGCTGTTCAAGAAATTTTGAATGCTGCATTTTCAGATTTTCTCGATCATTACATCTGTCGTTATCCCCAATTTAAGACTTGGCCATTGCACATGGTGGGCTCGATAGCCATCGTTTTTGAAGACGAATTGCGTCAGGCCTGTGAATCGCGCGGAGTAAATCTCGGTCGTATGGTAAAGCGTCCTATCGAACCTTTATTTGAACATCACCTTTAAGCACATTCTAGCTGAAAATGGGAACACAATTACGAACATACCTACTTGTTTTTGGAACTGTTTTGCTGGGTTTGGGAAAGTTATCTGCCCTCGAACTCAGTGAAAAGAGTCATGTGAGCATCCTTACCTGTTCGCCGGGGGAGGAGTTGTACAGCACTTTCGGACACAGTGCCGTGCGCGTTTATGACCCCGAAAGAAACATCGATTGGGTCTATAATTACGGCACCTTTGAGTTTAGCGAAGGGTTCTATTTGCGTTTTGCTCAAGGAAAGTTGGACTACGCTTTGAGTAAAACCGACCTCACACAATTTACCAACGAGTACATTTATTTTGGCCGACAAGTTCTTGAGCAGCGACTCGAGATACCGCTGGTTGATCGCCAGCGTCTGCTGGATGCTTTGGAAGAAAACTACCAACCAGAAAATCGATACTACCGTTACGACTTCTTCTTTGACAATTGCTCTACCCGAATTCGCGATTTGTTGAAAACGGTGTTAGGAGAAGAGCTCATCTTTCCACATCCCATTGCTCCAGAGAGCATGACCTTTCGGGAAATGATTGAAAGCTACCAAGGACACATGCCTTGGGGAGATTTTGGAATTGACCTCGCTTTGGGAGTTCCTTGTGATCGCTACATCGAAGCGGAAGAAGACATGTTCATCCCTGATTATTTGATGAAACACCTTGGAGATGCTCAATACCGAGGAGCAACCCTCTGTTCACCGCCCATTGAAATCGTGCCTTTGATGGTCGAACATTTGGGCACAAAAGCCTTCGATTGGCCTTATCTTATCGCCGTTGTTCTTTGTTTGCTCACCATTGTTTGGAGCTTCAAAGCGGTGCGCCGTGAAAAGGAGAAATTGTGGTTTGATCGATTGCTCTTGTTTTTGTTTGGATTCTTAGGTCTGGCAGTTTTTCTACTTTGGTTCGCTACAGATCACACCATTACCAAGATTAACCTGAACTTGGTGTGGGCAACACCCCTGCATTTGATTGCATTGTTTTTGCTCCGACGCTCTTGGATCAAGCATTATTTCGCTTTTTGCAGCATCGTTTTATTTGTTTTTCTTTGTTCAGAATGGTGGTGGCCGATGGATTTTCATCACAGTTTTTGGGCATTGGGTGCTGCCAATTTTGTGCTTTGTATCCGCCTCGCCACCTTGCCAAGTTTGTGGGGTAAGCAAGTTTGAAACTGTATCATAAGTGCTGAGCCAAATCTTAATCAATGCATCAAGCAGAAAAAAAGAAATTTTTAAAAGGGAGTCTGATCGTAACGCTGCTCTTGTCGATGGTGATCATGACCGCCTGCAAGCGAGAAGAGCCAACGGTTTGGAGGGTTGATGCATTGTTTCCCATAGCTCAAGGGAAGGTTTCGTTTGCTAATCTTATCCAAGATCAAGAAGACTATTTTGAGCTGGATGATGAAGGACTCATGCACCTCATTTACAAGGATACCATTCAGGCGCTCGACCTCGATACCCTTGTTCAGCTTCCTGACACCAACATTACCAACTCTTTTTCCTTGCCTTTTGCTGGCGGACCCTTCTCCGTTCCTGCGGGGAACGAGTTGTATACCGACAATACCAACATTCAGTTCAACATCAACAATGTGGAATTAAGAGAAGCCCATTTGAGTTCGGGATTTCTTTACTACGAGTTGATTTCTGAAATTGACGGAGAATTGTCCATCCAACTGGACCTTCCTGGAGCCGTTAAAAATGGGGAGTCGTTGTCTTTGGAAGTGATCAGTACTCCAGGCTCTAGCTTGAACCCTTTTGTGGAAACCGGATTCATCGATCTCAGCGGATTTGAAATTGATTTGCGGGGAGATCAGGGCAATGAGTTTAATAAGATCAACAGCATTTATGCGGTGAGTGTTTACGAATTGGCCAGTCAAAACGCCGAGGTTTATGGCGATGACCTTGTGAGTGTGAAATTGAGTTTTATAGATGCCAACGTGTCTTTTGCTCGAGGCTTTTTTGGGAACGACGTTTATGATCTTTCTGAAAATGTGGAGTTGGAGAACCTGTCTGAAATCTTGAGCGGATCGGCCATTCAGCTCGAACAAATTGAACTTCAACTTGAATTGAACAACCACGTTGGTGTTGATGCCCAAGTGCTTATCAACGGTCTCGAAGCGCAACGAGAAGGACAAATCAGCACCGCATTGGACCACAACATCATTGGTAGTCCCATCAACATTACGCGGGCCTCCATGCTCAACCCTGCGCCCAATGTTTTGTCCACCACCAACACCTTTGTATTTGATCAAGACAACTCCAATGTGCTTGATTTTATTGGGATGGTTCCTCACAACATCCAAGTAGATGCCGCATTGAACATGAATCCTTTGGGCGATATTAGTGGAGGGAATGATTTTATCTATACTGACAACACCATCGACCTTATTTTAGGCCTCGATCTACCCTTGTGCGTTGGTGTGGACGGACTCACCTTGAGCGACACCCTCTTCATTGAAGACAATCTAGAAGACCTACCGGAATCTAGTGGTGATATCCATTTGTACTTGGAAAACCGTTTTCCTTTGGGTGGGGAGATTCAGCTTTACATCACCCACCCAGAAGGTGACCTCTTTGTATCTGAAGGCATCTTTGAACCCGGCATACAAGATCCATTATCAAGCCTTGTTTCTCCGGTAAGCAGTCAAGTAAGCATTCACCTCGAGAGAGAAGAATTTGAACTCCTTCGCAACGGAGCTCAATTCATCATGAGTGTAACGCTTTTGGGCGGGAACCAACAGATGAAGATCAGTGGTGAAGAAGAACTCAAGGCGAAAATCGTCGCAGACATCAACACAAGCATCAGCGTCGAATGAAGTACCTCCTTTACATCTGTTTTTGCTTGGCGGCAGTTGGAGCTCAAGCGCAAGACCTCTGGCTGATGGGGAAAGATCAAAGCTGGCAAAACGCAAAAGGTGCGCTGCTCGTGGAGGGTTTAGGAGTGTATCGATCCAATGTTTTTGACAATCAAATGACCGACAAACTCGCCTTCGGTGGAACGCTCGACCCGAGGAACCTTCAAGATATGGAGGAGAACCTGCGGGATATAAATCGTTTTGGGGCTGATTTGAATTTGTCTGTTGAAGTCCTTGATTTACAAGACTCCCTATTCAATAATCCGCATTGGGGATGGAGTTTTCAAATTGCTCATCGAAGCAGCATTTATTCTAGTTTTACCGCAGACGCTTTTCGCTTGGGCTTTCAGGGAAACAAACAATTTCGTGGAGCACACGCCGATCTCTCTTCGAGCAATTTCAATAGCATCACCTACCAAAAATTCGGTGTTGGTCTGTTCAAAAAAGAAACCCTTTCTGGCATACGATTGAGTTTGGTGAATGGGCAACGTTTTTCTCGGGTTGATGTGAATGAGGCTGATCTTTACACCAGTTTTTCGGGAGACAGTTTGAGTTTGCGTTATGACGGAGATTTTTATCAGTCAGACACCACCTTCAACAGCTTTGGAAACGGCAATGGAATTGGAGCTGCCATTGATGCCGATTGGAATTTGCCCTTGGAAGATGGGAAGGGCTTTTTGAGCATCTCTTTCCGCGATCTCGGTTTTGTGGTTTGGAACAAGAACACTCATCATTATTCTGCCGATACCGTATTCAATTACACCGGTTTTCAGCTAGAGGATCTGTTCGATGATGAACTCGGGCAAACCGCAGGGTGGCAGTTTCCTGCTTTGGAAGACACCCTTGGATACAATCAAGAACAGAAAACGCATTTTCAATGGTTACCCGCATCGGTGGATGTTTCTTTGCACCGACGAAATACAGACCATGACTTCTTTGAATTGGGTGTGAATGTAAGGCCACAAACCGGTTACATCCCGCAACTTTTCGGAGCCTACTCGTACTTTACCAACCCAAAAACCTTGGTTTCTGCCCGCTTCCGATATGGCGGCTACGGCGGTTTGCGCTTTGGAGCCAGCATTGAAAAATGGATGGGGAACAATTGGTACCTTGCACTCATTACCGAGGACGTCCCCGGATTCGTATTGAACAACATGAAAGGAAGAGGACTTTACGTTCGCTTCTCCCGACTTTTACAGAACCATGATCGAAAATCTCCCTAAAATAAAAAACACCGAAAACGGTCGTTTCTTCCTAATTGCTGGCCCTTGCGCCATTGAAAGTGAAGAACTTGCATTTGAAATAGCTCACGCCGTTAAGGAAATGACCACCCGATTGGGCATTCCTTACATCTTCAAAGGATCGTACCGCAAAGCCAATAGGAGCAGGCTCGATTCGTTCACAGGAATTGGTGACGAGAAAGCCTTGCGCATTCTTCAAAAGGTGGGGCAAGAGTTGGATTTGCCCGTAACTACGGACATTCACAGCGCAGCAGAAGCAGCCATGGCAGCGGAGTATGTTGACGCACTCCAGATTCCTGCATTTTTGTGCAGACAAACGGATTTGCTTGTAGCTGCGGCGAAAACGGGGAAATTGGTGAACATCAAGAAAGGACAATTTCTTTCGGCCGATGCCATGCGATTTGCCGTAGACAAAGTGAGAGAAAGCGGGAACGATCAAGTATGGTTGTGTGAACGAGGAACCACCTTTGGGTATACCGATTTGGTGGTTGATTTTAGAGGAATTCCAGTGATGAAAACCATGGCACCCACCGTGGTTGATCTCACCCACAGCTTGCAGCAGCCCAACCAAAGTTCAGGAGTTACGGGGGGTAAACCTCAGCTTATCGAAACCATTGGAAAAGCCGCAATTGCAGTTGGTGCCGACGGAATCTTCATCGAAACCCATCCCGACCCGTCCAAAGCCAAATCGGACGGAGCGAACATGCTTCCTTTGAACCAGTTGGAAGCCCTCTTAGAGAAATTATGCAGAATACAGGATGCCGTAAAATAAAAGGATTGCTCTTCATTCTTTTTGTGTTCTTGGGTCATATAATCCAAGCACAAATTGCTGAAGAACGTGTGATTGATAGTGGGGGAGACGAAGCGTTTCATGCCGCCGCCAATCTGAGCGATGGCAGCTATGTATTCGTCGGATCATCATCAGCCCCTTTGACCAATACAGCCAAAAGCTACCTTGTTCATTTGGACGAAAACCTTGATTTCAGTGCATCCACCTTTGCCCTTGATTATTTCAACCCAGGAAGCGAGCGGGGAGTGGATGTTTTGGTGAACGATTTGGACGAAATCCTTGTGCTGACACAAGCCAGCAACGGAGAAATTGGAGGCTACGATGCACTTTTGGCGAAATACCAACTCGTGGATGGAGTGCTTGAGCAGCAGTGGAGGAATTACATTGGGAGTGAAGCTTGGGACATCGCAAAGTCGCTGTTTCTTTTTCAAGACGAACTCTATTTTGCCGGAACGACCTATCGCGAAGGACACGAAAACGGTAATCTTTGGGTGTGTAAGGTGAATGATGACGGAAGCCTGGCAGAAGAATGGACCTTTGAAAGTGAAGAAAGGAATGTTCTCAGTGATGCTTGTGCATTCGAAAATCAAGTTTATTTGTCCTTTGATCGTGGTCCGCTAGGGGGAGCCGGTATCGGTATCCGCGCCTTCGATCTCAATTGGGATCCACTTTGGAATTGGGAGCAGGAAGCCGAAGACCCCATCCATTATGAAGCCAAAAACCTCGATTTCGACGAGATCAATCAATTGGGCTTGGCCTACACTCGTTTCAATGATCCGGACTATTCCAACGATAATGTGTTGCTCCGCTTGGATGCAAATGGCGTGGAGTTGGGGCGTTTTCAAGTAGAGCTTGCCGGAGATCAGGAAGCAGCTTGTTTTGAGTGGGCTTTGGATGTTGGAGTGAACTGCGCCAAGACCGACGCTACTTTTGGGCTAGGCGAGAACGGCATTTACATTGAGCGACGAATCAATGAAGGATCGTGGAACAATGCCCACGTTTTTGGTGGAGTGGAAGACGATGAGGCTTACGATATCATTGAAGACGCCATGGGAAGGTTCATCGTTTGTGGGTGGACGAGGAGTTATGGCGACATGGATAAAAATGCTTACGTTTTCCGGCTTCCGAACACTTTCATCGCAAGTGAATACACTTTCGAGAACGAAGTTATTGCAGACAACACCATTGTGGCCAGTTTGGATGAAGCCTTTCAAGAACAATTTGGTCTGTATCCCAACCCTGCAAAAGAACAAGTGCATTTCAATCCTGCATTTTTGGGAGGGACGTACCGCATTTCCGATTTGAGTGGAAGAAGCTTTCAAGAAGGTCGATTGGATTCAACCAACTTGTCTTTGAGCCAACTGGAAGATGGAATGTATTTGATTCAGGTCTTTCGTGGAGCTGAAATGTTCACCACCAGATTGCTCATCGCCCGATGAATGAAGAATTGAGTCCGTGGTACAAGTACACCTTGATTGCGTTGATCGCATGGATGTTGCCCGTGCTTGTCCTCAAATTTTCTGGGTCTTTAGAAAACCTCTCTTTTCAAAGTGAAGCGTGGAAAGTACTGCTCCCAGGAGTCTTAAACCTGTTGACCTTCTCCATTTTGTCTGGAAGCATTCGTATGCCACTGAAGTACTATGTCTTGGGACTCTTGCTTCCGAGTTTTCAGTGGTATTTTTATCCAGAGTCGGGCTCCTATTTACCTGCGTTGTTTTTTATTTACCTCACTTTCGATCACCTTCAACATCGGATAGGTCTAAGACTGATTTTATTTCTCACCGCCTTTCTTTATCCTTTCACCATAGCTTTGCTTCCTCTTGTACTTTTAAATGCTTCTTCTTCTAAGGTCAAGAACTGGTTCCTTTCAGGATCGGCCTTGTCCTTGATTCTGGGCTTTTCAATATCTATTGCTTTCCCTGTTCTCTTGTTTCAGGATATGAATAACACGGGTGTTGTTCTTCGCGAATTGGCATGGAGTTTTGGTCTTGTATTTGGCTTATCGCTGAGCATCTTCATCGTTTTGCTTGGCCTTCATTTGAAAAAGTGGAAACCATTCCTTTTGAAGGAAGATAGCAGGTTTGACCGCAAGCTCTTGTTGTATCCTTTGTTTACCGTGCTTGGATCGATGCTATTTGAGGGGAACCTTTCCCATTTTTCAGATGTACACTGGCTGTTTTTATCCGTACTTCCTCTTTTGATGGTGTATTGCGATGCTGAGAGTCGTTTTTCCAGAATGATAAGTTCGGCGCTTTATCTATTCGTAGTGGTCGGACTGTTTTATCGTCAGATGGAATGGAATCCGTTGTTGGTGATGGTATTCGGTGGATTGCTTTTTTCCCTTTTCTGGTCGATGAACCGCACTTGGCTCACGTTAGGAATACTGGGAACTGTTTGGCTTTTCTTTTTTGTAGAGCTCTATTTTCTGTTGAGCTAAATCCTCATCGCCAGAAAAATACGCTCACTACGCTTGCTCCAACTCTTACTTTCTCCTCTGCTTTTCGCGCTCATTCTCACTCTGAATCACTTGTGCGCCACAAAGTAATAGTTCTCCTCGCGCTCATACTGACCAATAAAATCAGCAAGATTCATAGGCGCTTTTCCCTCTAGGTAAGATTTCATTAAAGAAACCTTCATACCGCAGTTACTCAGAAATTCGAAGAGGAGTTGTGGACTCGTTCCATAAAATTCAGAAGCTCCTTTACCGTGTTCGAAGATAATGGTTGGTTTCCATTTTTTAAGCAATTGTTCAGCTCCTTTGAGCACCTGAAGCTCGGCCCCTTCAACGTCGATTTTAATCAAGTTGATTTTTTGTTCGAGCTTGACCAAATCATCCAAGCGAGCCATTTCCACCTTAATTTCTTCGATGGTTTCTTCTTGCTGATAGGCTCTTTGCTTCATGCCGGAATAAGCGGGATTACTCACCACATGCTGAAAAGTGGTGCTGCCAGCTTTGTCGGAAAGCGCCAAATTAAAGACCTTGGCTTTTCCTTCATATCGAAGAATCAAATCGTTGTAGAAGGAAGGAATGGGTTCAAAAGCCATGTGCACGGCATTGGGCGCAAGAGCGATCATATCGTCCAAAACCTCTCCTTTGTGCGCCCCCACGTCGATACAGACAGCGTCCGGCGTCAAAACTTTACGCATGATCCGAAGTGATTGGGCGTCGTAGCGCTGGTTCTGGGTGAGGTTCACACCCAGTGCAGAAAGGATTTTTTTGATTTTATTTTTTAAGAGTGGACTCATGCGGGCGGTAAAAATATGCACATTCGAGAAAACGAACTAACTTTAGCTCATGAAACGTACAAAAGCGCCAATATCTCTCTTGTTTTTTGCTGCTTTTTTGGCTGTTTTCCTCTCTTGTGGACGAAATGGGATGCGGGGAAATCAAACCATCATACCCGTGAAAAATGCTGAAGTGCGACTCGCCACTTATCAAGATGCATATCCCGGTGTGTTTTCAAACCTGAAAAAG
This sequence comes from uncultured Flavobacteriales bacterium, assembly GCA_938085105.1. GTDB lineage: Bacteria > Bacteroidota > Bacteroidia > Flavobacteriales_D > Sanyastnellaceae > CALKGK01. The sequence goes on along the minus strand of CALKGK010000043.1, from coordinate 2,420 downwards.
ACCCGATCGTATGCCGTCTCCATGTTGGGGGAATTTGAACCCAACACGCAGGCTGCCTATTTGTGGGTGGATTCGGTAAAATTGAACGTGGCCCACGCCATGTGGAACGACGAAAGAATGACAGGCTCTCAATACCTGCTCAATGGTCAAGGTAAACTCGATCTTTTCACCAGTAGAAATTACTATCAACCCGCTCCCGGAATGGATCTCGTTCAAGTGGAGTATATGAAAACCGACACCCTCTTGCCTAAATTTCAAGGCATGTTGGAATTCATCCACGAAGGAAAGTCCTTTTTCGTAAGGGTGCCTAAAATTCAACAATTGGAGTCGATCTATGCTCCTTGAGTTTGAAGTGAAAAAATAAAATCTTCCAAAACTTACCTTTTTAATTGAGGATAGATGAAGGTGTGTTGCTGAAAAATTTTGAGCACCTGCTAGACGATGCTCAGCCCCTTAGCGATCCTTTCTTTTATTAGAGTGAGGTGGAAAGTACGGTTTGAAAATTTGGGTGATAGTAAAGAGTGAGAAACAGAAAGAGAATGAAGTTAAAATCAGAATGAAAATACTTCGCTTTCGCTCTGTTTTTCATTCTGATTTTAGTAGCCCCGCCAGGAATCGAACCTGGATCTTGGGTACCGGAAACCCACATAATATCCATTATACTACGGAGCCAGAATTGGCTTGCCTTTGATGAGAGATGAACAAAAAAGAAAGCGAGTAAAAAAAGTGAGTTTTCCTCGTGCTCCTTACTCGCTCTCAATATTGTTTTGTGGAGCTAGGGGGATTCGAACCCCCGACCTCTTGACTGCCAGTCAAGCACTCTAGCCAACTGAGCTATAGCCCCAAATGCTTTTCAGCGGGGGCAAATATAAGAAACTTCTTTGCTTCTCGATTCAGAATTTCTCCCTTTTCTAAATGGGTTCATTCCGTTGTTTTCAGCCAATAAAAATGCCAGAACAAATCAAAGCGAGCAGTAGTTCAACTGCATTTTCAATACTGAAATTGTTCCAAATGCTTCGATTGAAGTGCTTACTTCACATTATTTCTTGCAAGGAAGAATGGATTGAATTTGTCGATGTTAAAAACAAAAGAAACCATGTTCCCAATGTTTTGTCTTCCCGACAAAATCTCATTGTTCAGCAATGGAATATTCACCGAAATTCCATCCCGAACGATGTTTACAATGAAACCGGCAGAAAAATCACCCTTTAAAATGAATTCGCGATCATCCAAAGAAGGGTAGAAGAAGTTGTAGTTTTTGGTCAAACCAATGCCCGCAAAAAGGGAGATGAACTTAACTTTAGGCAGTTCCACATCGGCTCGAAAAGTAGTCATGAAGTGATTAGAAAAAAGACCATTGAACAAAGCTCCTTGGTCGCCTCTTACCATTCTAGGAAGGACCTCGCTATTTGTAAACCCTCGGCTCAAAAAGAGATAGTCGTAGGTAAAATCAGTTGTTCCTCTCCAACCAAAAGAAGAAAGAGTATAAGGCGAATATTGGTTAAAGGTCATTCCAGCGTAAGCTCTCCAGTGGATGTCGTGCCCCTTCATGTAGGCGGTTTTTCCATGGTAAGTGAACTCGGCCAAATTTCGTGTTTGCTTGTCGAATAAGCTGAAGTTGGGATCGGTCATGTCTCCAAAATAGCTTCGAAGTCCAATAACAGCACGGTGCCGCACCAAGCCCGTTTTTTCCACGGAATACCTGATGATACTTTGTCCATTGTGCTGAAATGATTTGAAACTGACCGGGCCGTTCAACTCTGGGTTCTGGTTGCGGGTTTCCGTTTCGTCGACGTAAATGTGAGCCAGTTCGACTTCCAATTGGCTCGATAGATTGCTGCTAGGTCGGCGGTTGAATTGCTGTTCGAAGGTGAGACTGGTTCGCGTATATATCAGCTCTTGGCTGAATGAAGTATTGTTATTATCGTATTGAGTAAACCTGCGCGTTTGAAGATGAACGGCACTCTTCCCTTCAAAATAAGAAAGCCTTCCAAAGCCCAATACTCGGTTGGTTTCGGCACTGTACAGCGGTGTAAGGGAGAATTCGAACTTCTTCAAGGGAATGGTGGCATTGTGCAAGTTCAAACCAAACATGAATTTATCTTGATCGTTGAATGCCAGGACGGGAGTCCAAAACAATTGCGTTCGAGAAGGGTCTTCGATGTCGGTAAGAAATTTAACCTTCAAGGGCTCAATGCCGCCCACGATGTCATCTGTGCGATAAACGTTGTTTTGTCTGCGCACATCCAAGGATTCCCAGTTGGGGTCAATTTCAACCCGGTCGCTAGACACACCAAGCTCTAGTTTTGTTCGATTTCCGGGCTCCAAAGGCTCAAACCACTGATCGAAAACCACTGAGCTATCTCGGTAAGCCACCACTTGAAAAGGGGCAGGAACTTCTCCGCGATTCTTAACGCTCA
>CALKGK010000042.1 GCA_938085105.1 uncultured Flavobacteriales bacterium | reverse complement strand
AAAAAAGATTGACTTTTGGTTAATTGCATTATTTGGGAAAATTACACCAGAATTAGTAGTAAAATTTGCTGCTTTCTTTGATGAAAGTAGAGAATATCGAACCTCATGGAGGAAAAATTCTGATTATCCGAGAATAAAGGTCCATCATTTTTGTAGTGGCTGGGAAAATCTCCAAAAAAATAATAATTTCATTCCGTCAGATTCTTTCTTAAAGTTTGCAAAAAATAGAGAAATAAGAGTTTACAAATCCTATGAAGATGAAGGTTACAATGCTAATTATATCAGAGGTTTTATTGATCCACAGGAGTCATCTAATTTTCGTATAATAAGTGTTTATGACCTTTTTAAATCTTAGGCTTTACTATAAATGAACCTCTTAAGTAAAACTAATCTAAATGATAAAAAAAAGAAATGCAAACAAAACCTAAACCGCATTAAAACGCAGTTTAGCCAAAACGTTGTAAGCAATTGAAGAAACCCGAATGAAATTGATAAAGAAAATATTATTTGTTGTCTTGGTTGCAATAGGAATTGGAGTTCTTGTCGCAATGGATATAGCTGATAGAGATATTTTCTATTCTCGGCATATACCGGAAGAAGAATTAAAAGAATTTCATTTCTACAAGACTATTGACGAGGTACAAAAAGCATACGAAAGGAATTATGGAAATCCTCAATATACATTCCCAAGAGGAAATGTTGAGAAAGTGAAAATTTACAAGAATCAATTCTTGACGAGTCGAATTACTTCAAGGACTTTATCAAATAAGGATGCAAAGTCTATCATTGATTTATTAAACAACCCCGACAATTTTGACTGGGGCGAAACCACTTGGAAATTAAATGAATCAGAATATATCTTGAGATTTTTTGACAATCAAGAGAACGAAATAGGAACAGTCTGGCTGTGTGTTGAAGGTTGTGGAATGACAGAATCAATTCCCTTTTCGCCGAATAGGAAATTTGGAGGTTTAAGTAATACAGGCAGAATAAATTTGGACAACCTATTAAAACGGATAAATGAAAATTAAAACTGCTTACAATAACACCTATACGCAATACCCTTCGGGATACTGCGCATAGCTGAAACCGCTGTCCACAAGCGGAAAAAGAATAACGACAACGACCAGAAATAGAACATTCAAATTTTTGCGTCAGGACTGACAGTTGTATTATTTACCTTGGCAATTATAACTTCCTAGCTCGACCAAAAAAATCCAATTAGGTTTACGGACTGTAGACCTCCCTAAAAATGGAACAGGTATTGAATTGGAAGAGTAAATTCACAGAAAGCCCGATCTTCACCCCTAATAAACCCAGACATGAAACACACCACAAAACTCATTCTCGCAGCAATGCTTATCACATCCATGCTCTCTTGCAGAAGGGAAGGTTGTACGGATTGTAATGCAAGCAATTTCAATGATAAGGCGAAAAAGGATGACAATTCATGCGAGTTTTTGAATGAAGAATTATTGGGCGTTTATTCCGTGCAAGATTCGATCACGGGTCCCCCAACGATGGAGTGGTATTATGATGCATATACCATCGAAGTAGTAAGGGCAGATTGTGAACCAAACCATTTGAAGATTTCCAACTACGCCAATAAAAACAATGCTTTCAGTGGAGTGAATTTCGATGTTGAATGCCAAATAAGCAACGATGTGATGACCATTTTCCAACAAGCAGTGAACGGTGATATCGTTCGCAGTAGTTCGGGTTATTTTTCGAATGATAGCATTCGTTTTGACATTGAATATGAAAATGAATTCGGTGAAGTGTTCTTTGGAAGTTGTGTCGGAACAAAGGAATAAAGCAAATTGGGACTAGCGAAGAATAAAGAAAACGCGATTGCATTTTATAAAATGGCGAAGGAGGGAAATCCGAAGAAAGCTATTCCCTGAAAAATGGAGAATGGATCAAGACCATGAGAACTTGGGATTTGTAGCTAGCCCGGAGGGGATGAAGATGCATTTTGATTGATTTTAAGTTGAAGAAAAGCTACCTCCTTCTTTCGGAAAGAAAATAGCGGAAACTAGTTGTCTTGATTTGTTGGCATGAGAATTCCCTAACTTGAATTCTGCAAAAATGACTTTTTCACAGGTTTAAAAACCATGTTCCAAGATGAAAACCACTCCAGAACACAATCAACGCATCGCGAAAATGACTTTTGCTTCCGTTTATCCGCACTACCTCGCTAAAGTTGAAAAGAAGGGGAGAACGAAGGAAGAATTGCATCGAGTGATTGAATGGCTCACGTCTTTCAAAACAGATGATTTGCAAAGGTTGATGGATGAGAAGGCCAGTTTTGAAACCTTCTTTGAACAAGCACAGCTTCACCAAAATGCCTCGCAAATCACCGGGTCGATTTGTGGATATAAGGTTCAAGAGATCGAAAACCCGCTCACGCAAAAGGTGCGCTACCTCGATAAGTTGGTTGATGAATTGGCCAAGGGAAAGGCCATGGAGAAGATCCTTCGGGCTTCAGTTTAGTGCTGCAGTGAGCTACTGATTTGACGGGGGAAGTTCTTGTTTTTGAAGGATTTGGGTGTTCAAGTGTTCCGCGTCTATTTTTTTATTTTGCCATTAATTGGTTTGTTATGTTGAGGGGGGATTTCTACTTTCAGTAAATAGAACCTTCAAGGTCATCCTTTATAGAGTTAAAGGTTGTTTTTAATCATCTGAAAATCATTTCCCCATCGCGAAGCACTATCTTTGCCTCCGCTATGGAATTCTACACCTTCACTCTTCCCAACGGGATCCGCGTTATTCATCGTCAAACACCACGAGAAGTGAGTCATTGCGGACTCATTATCAACGCGGGGTCGAGAGATGAATTGGAGCACCAACAAGGATTGGCGCACTTCATTGAGCATTCCATTTTTAAAGGGACGAAGAAAAGAAAGGCCTTTCATATTTTGAGTCGGCTCGACCGCGTAGGAGCGGAGATCAACGCCTATACCACCAAGGAAGAAACGTGGGTTTATGCCTCCATGATGGAGCAGCATTTTGAACGCGCTTTGGAATTGATTTCAGACATCACCTTCAACTCCATCTTCCCAGAGAAAGAAATTACCAAAGAAAAAGACGTGATTATTGACGAGATCAACTCGTATTTGGACAGTCCAGGAGAACAGATTTTCGACGATTTCGAAGAGCAGATTTTTGAAGGACACGCCATTGGCCGGAACATCCTGGGGACAGAGGAAAGCGTTCGCAAGCTAGGACGAGAAGATGTGTTTGAATTTATGGGGCGAAGGTACCGCACAGACCAAATTGTGTTTAGCTCTGTAGGAATGACATCGGCCAAAAAAGTAAAGCGCCTTTGCGAAAAGTATTTGGGCGCTTTTCAAAGTGAGGCAAGTGTTGGAAATCGACTGCCGTTCGATAATTACATTCCAAGGCACATCGCCGCAGAACGCGATACCTTTCAAATGCACTACGTTCTGGGGGGAGTGAGTTACAGCCATGCCGACCCCAAGCGCACGGGCATGATTTTGCTCAACAATTATCTCGGCGGACCAGCGATGAATTCGCGCCTGAATCTTCGCATTCGGGAGAAGTACGGTTATGCTTATAATATTGAATCGTCGTACCACAGCTATTCAGACACCGGTGTTTTTCAAGTGTATCTGGGTACCGACCCCAAGTTCTTTAACCGTACTAAGAAGTTGGTAGATCGAGAGTTGACCTTGCTTCGCGAGAAAGAAATGAGCGCGACTCAGTTGCATCAGGCCAAGCAGCAGTTGATGGGACAAATCGCCCTTTCACAGGAAAGCGGTTCTGGAACCATGTTGGGGCTTGGGAAAAGTTTTATGCTGTATGATCGAGTAGATTCTTTGCAAGAAGTGTATGCCAAAATTGAGCGACTCACCTCCAAGGAAATACTTGCTTTGGCCAACGAGATGTTTGATCCCAAGGTACTCAGTTCATTGACCTACGGCGGAAAAGTATAGTCCTATTCTCGGGATATTTTGTGGACATCATTGTTGTCCCACTCAATGCTGTTTTTCACCGCTCGCATTTTGATCGCTAAGCCCGCCCATTCCTTTTCTCCATGCTGCATCAAGTCGCGAAGCGCATCGTCATCATTGTCCACAGCCAGTGCCATTGTATGTAGTAAAATGAATTGATTGTTTTTGAGCCAGAGCAGGGCAGAAGGATTGCCTTCCGCAGCATTGATGAGCGCCATCAGTTCGGGGTGCTTGTTGTCCATCAGCCATTTTCGAGCGTCGGCCTTATTTCTCAGAGCAAAGCAAAAGATCCCCAGTTCTTCATAACCGTTTTGCATGAGCCAGTTTCTGATCTTATCGTTCCCAGAAATGGCCTCGCCCCAAGCGAGAATGATTTTAAGTGGATAGCTTTTGGTTGGCATAATACAAAGGTCGAACCTTTCAGAATTTCATCCAAGGATTGTCCTTCAGGTTTTTGTAGACCTTGGGGATAAAGACTTCAATGGGAGTATCTGGTCGAATGATCCCTTCTCGTTCCACCCAGCCAACGAGTCCGCGAAGTCCCATTCCCGCCTTCGAAAAAGGGAGCTTCGTTTTCCCTCCAAATTCCTTTTCAATGTACGGCTGAGGGAGATGACAAGGATAGTTCTCTTCATACACCACCAGCACAACTTCGCCCATCCTCAAGCGAGAAAGCGGAGGTATCTGGGTAAAATTAGGAATGCCTTTTACTACGAGGTTCGCGCCAATCAAGCCAGGGTCAAGATGTGGAATGCCCATTTTTTCGGCTATCGCCTCCATTTCTTCTTCCGACAATGCCGACCAAGAGCGATGGTTTTTGATTTCAGTACCTCTTCGAAACAAAGCTTTCTCCCTGGCTCCCGCACCTTTCATAAAACCAAAATGTCGGTCTTGGGTGATGCCAGGAAGCTCCAGATCCAGCGCCAAAAAAGGGTGGGTAGGCAAATTATTGTCTCGGTCGTTGGCGAAAAGTTGGGTGAGGGTGCCTTGAGCGGCTAGGGTGAATTCCATAGCTCAAAGTTAGAGATTCATTGTCAGTTTCTTTTTTAATTATCCAAAAGGAAGTCAGAAAGGCGTTTTTCATCCACAAAAGAAAAGGGGGTGATGGTAAAGTTATCAAGCGCTGGGTGAACGAGTGCCATATATTCGATTTGCTGGATGGTAGGCGGGGGTGGGGGGCTAGGGTGGGGCCCGGGACGGGCATGTTTTTGGAGGAGAGAATGGGTGTTTTTCAAGGTTTTTTTAAAGCAATACAATGCTCCCTTCGAACTCGACGTTCAATTCGGAATTGCAGCCCCACTGAAAAGATCACTCATAAAAAAAAGCCCCGAAGGGCTAATTTTCACTTTAACTTGTTAGTACCAAGAGGTGCTCGATCTCGAACGGTGGTTTTTTTCATTTGAATGGTAAACTTGTAATCTCCATGATCCATTTCAATCACTTGCTCGTCTTCAGATGTGCTTCTCGTACATCCGCAGTTTTCCCAATCTTCAAAGTAGAATCCGTTGCGATTGCAGATCAGTAGCAGGTAAGTGTCGTTTCCATCAAATCCAGCCACATTGTTGGGCTGACCCGGAGTTCCGCGATTTACTCGAAGCGTATAAGTTCCATACCAGTACTCGTTTTGGTTGATGAAGTATTCAAAATCAAAGGTCCCTTGATTGCTTCGGTACATTTCTCCAAACCAAGGATTGTTGGGAAGAGAGGGGTTGTTGTCCCAATAGCTGTAGGGTTCAAAAGTGTCGTAATCAATTCCGAAGTAGGCTTTACCATCTCGTCCGTGCGGACCGTATTCCATTTCTTCGATAAAAATGCATCCTGTGAGCACGCTTCCTAGGGTAAAGATGCTCAAAAGGGCAATTAGCGTTTGTTTCATAAGATGTCTCATAATTGTTGTGTTTATGGATTTGATGATGAAAAGACAAGCATCATGCCACGTTGAAAAAGAGATGTCATCTTCAAAAGTTTTTTTGTGAGTCTCCACGTGGAATAAGAGGACTACCTTTGCCGGGTGAATTCAAACAGCAAGGTTTCTCTTTTTAGTCGCTCATTCCTCCTTTTGTACGGAAGCGCTGTCGTATTCATGGCGAGTTTCAGTATGATTCTTCCAGAGCTTCCGAAGTACTTGAGTGATTTAGGAGGGGAAAAATACATTGGCTTTATTGTCGGTCTTTTCACCATGTCTGCGTTGCTTTCACGATTTTTTAGCGGACGAATTTCAGATCGAGTAGGACGGGTTTGGGTGATGATTTTTGGCAGCATTGTTACCATCGCATGCGGACTAGGCTATCTACTTGTTTGGTCAATTCCTTCGTTTTTGTTTTTGCGTTTTATCCATGGTTTGAGCACGGGCTTTCGTCCGGTAGGTTCAACCACATATCTCACCGATATCGTACCACCATCCCGAAGAGGCGAAGCGTTGGGTTTCCTGGGTATCGCAGGTTCAACAGGTATGGCGCTGGGTCCTGTTCTCGGAAGTGTACTTGCTGTTGAATTTGGTTACAATTCCATGTTCATCGCCAGTGCACTGCTCGGAGTAATCTCTCTATTGATCACTTTAAAACTCCCCGAAACGTTAGAGAATCCCGAAAAACTAGCCTGGAAGCATGTCAATGTGTTTAAAGGGCAAATTTTGGATTGGTCATCTTGGCCAGCGGCGGTATTCCTTCTTCCTGTGTGTTTTGCCTTTGGCGTTTTCCTCACCGTTTCGCCAGATTTTGTGGAGTCTTTGGGCTTCAAATACAAAGGTCTGTTTAACGGAATCATCGTTGTGAGCAGCATTCTCACCCGTTTGTTTGCTGGAAAAGTCAGCGATACTTACGGGCGAATTCCTGTTTTACGTGCTGGGATGGTGTTGTTGGTGATTGGCATGGCATTGATTGCTTCGGCAGACAGTGTTTTGAGCGTGAGTATTGCAGGTTTTGTTTACGGTATTTCTGTGGGGATCAACATGCCCACCGTTTTCGCTTGGACCACCGATCTTGCCAAGCCAGGGAAAATTGGTCTAGCATTGGCCACCATGCTCCTTTCTTTGGAGTTAGGTATTGGATTGGGTGCATTTTCTTCTGGACAGTATTACGCAGGAGACCTCAGTCATATCCCGCATGCATATTGGGCATGCACCGGCTTTGGAGTCCTGGGCTTAATTTTCATTTTTTCGAGGAAACCTCGGAAAGGGACGCGCTGAGCGCGTTTATCTTTTCGATTTTTTTTTCGGGAACCCCCGAAAGGGACGCGCCGATCGCGTCCTTTTTGAAGGAGGAGCGTTTTCGCCGGGCGCGACGTGTTTGCACGCGCCGAGCGCAGCACGTCTACACGGTCGTGGCGCAGCACGTCTTCAAGGGACGGGCGCAGCACGTCCTTTTCCGTGGAGTACTTCACGAGGGCTTGTGAACTACTTTTGGGAGGCTTTGGGAGGGGTGGTGCGCATCTTTGTTTCTTCGTGTTGTGACTTTCTGTTTTGACTTGCGTCTGAAAGGAGCAAACTATAGCCTCGACCTTGTTTAAAAGGAAACTTAAAAATACCTCAGATGAAGCATTGGTGAAAATCATTGTGGAAGAAAACCGTCATGAAGAGTTCGGGCTGCTCTACGATCGCTATGCGGAAAAAGTGTACCACAAGTGCATTTCTTTTGTGAAGGATGTAGACTTGGCCCAAGACCTTGCACACGATGTCTTCCTCAAAACATTCATCAATCTTAAAAAGTTCCAAGGCAAGTCGAAATTCTCCACTTGGTTGTACTCGCTTACCTACAACTTTTGCATTGATTATCTGCGGAAGAACAACAAAGTCATGGTCAACAATGATGACTTGTTGGTGAACATTCCCGACGATGATGATGAGAAGAATGAACGAGAATTGATGAGCATCGCGTCGGAAAGACTAAGCGCCGTTCTGGATGTCATTCCAGCAGACGATAAAATGATCTTGTTGATGAAATATCAAGATGAACTTTCAATAAAGGAGATACAGGCCGCCTTGGAAGTTTCAGAGAGTGCAGTGAAAATGCGTGTAAAACGAGCCAAAGCCAAGGCGGTGGAGGTGTACAAAACAAAGTACAAAGATGGATACTAACCCCTTCAAAATCATAGAGCCCCGAGAGCAATTGCCCGAGCAGATGAAAAAAGATGTGATGGGCAGTGTGAAGTCGCTTGTGCTTGTCTTGCGCTTCGTTCAACTTTTCATGGGCGATTATGCCGCCGTATTTGTCGACAAATTCAAAACGAACACCCCAACAAACACTAAAACTAAGGACTCTTCAAAATAGCCGTCATGGAAGAAACACTTTATCGCATTCAAGATGCACTCATGAAATCTTTTGAGAATTTCGGAACTGCCATTGCTAATTATGTTCCCATTATCATCTCTGCCCTTGTCATACTCCTCGTAGGATGGATCATTTCAAAAATCCTCTCCAAATTGGTGTTGAAGGCCCTGGGAATGATCAAGCTGGATGATATTTTGAACAAGGTTGGTTTGGATAAGATGCTTGCCAAAATCAAAGATGGCTTGAGCGCAGCTAAGATCTTAAGTAAAGCGGTGTATTACATTCTCATGCTACTCTTCATTACTTCCGCTGCTCAAGTTCTCGGCTGGGACATGATTACCAACGGAATCGCAAGCTTCATTTCATACCTTCCAACCCTAAGTGTAGCCCTAGTGATTTTCGTGGTGGGCGTTTATATCGCTGAGCTTATCAAGAACATGATCTATACAGCAGCCAACTCCATTGGGGTTTCTGGAGCGAAGGCCATTGCTAATATTGTGTACTACTTGCTTTTTATCTTCATTGCAATCACTGCCTTGAACCAAGCGGGAGTTGATACCAACATCATTACCTCAAACATCACTCTCATTCTTGGTTCCATACTCTTAGCCTTTGCCATTTCATACGGCTTTGCAAGTCGAAACCTAGTGAGTAACCTCCTTTCTTCGTACTACGGGAAGGGGAAATTCACTGAGGGGCAGCGCATCCGAATTGGAGACTCAGAAGGAACCATCGTAAAGATCGATAGCATCTCAGTGACCCTTCAGCAAAAAGACCAGCAGATGGTATTTCCATCTCGCCGACTCGTGGAGGAAGACGTCATCATCCTATCGCAAGAAAAGGAACAAGAATAAGTACTTACAAACAAAACGCTGATGCCTAAACGACCTTAAATCATCAGCAAGAAACCAAAAACAAATACTACTTAAAACATGGAAAATTTAGACTTCTCAAAACTCTGGGACCAGGGCTCAGAAATGATTTTAGCTTATGCGCCGAAGGTGCTCTTGGCTTTGCTCGTGCTGTTCATCGGTTTGCGCATCATTAAAGTCATTCAAAAACTCATTCGAAAAGCGGCAGATAAAAGCAATGTAGAGGATGCACTAAAAAGTTTTTTCGTTAGTCTCGGCGGTTGGATCTTGAAAATTCTTCTTTTCATTGCTGTAGCAGACATGTTCGGAGTAGAGACCACCAGCTTTGTTGCCATCATTGGTGCAGCAGGTTTAGCCATTGGGCTTGCACTTCAAGGGACTTTGGCTAATTTTGCCGGCGGAGTTCTGATCATGCTCTTTAAACCTTACAAAATTGGTGACCTCGTGGAGTCGCAAGGCGTGCTTGGCTCAGTGAAGGAGGTACAAATCTTCAACACCATTATGCTCACACCCGAAAATAAAACTGCAATTTTGCCCAACGGCGCTGTCATGAACAATCACATTATCAACTATTCGAAAGAAGGGAAAATCAGGGTAGATACCAACATTGGTGTGGCTTATGATTCTGATTTGAAGACCGCGAAATCGGTGTTGGTGGAAGTATTGAAGAACGATCCAAGGGTACTTGCTGAGCCTGCGCCATTGGTAGCTGTATCTGAATTGGGAGACAATGCCGTGAATTTGGTGGTTCGTCCATGGTGTGACCCAGCAGTGTATTGGGACGTGTATTTCGACACTTTAGAAAATGGTAAAAAAGCCCTCGACCAGGCAGGAGTTTCCATTCCATTCCCTCAAGTGGATGTTCACATGATTCAATAATGTTTCAAAATAAAATCAACTTAAATAAAACGTAACTCAATTATCTTACGATGAAGAAAACAATGCTTTTTACTCTCTGTCTTGCGGCAATGACCAGCTTTGCTCAAGACAACAAAGTGCTCACAGCGGAGGAACAGGCGAAGGTAGATTCTGCCATGGCCACCCCAGCTGCTGAAGAACCTAAAGACACCACCTGGGCCACGGGAGGGACGTTTGGTTTGAACTTTACTCAAACATACTTGGATAACTGGGCTGCCGGTGGACAAAGCTCTGTCTCCGGAACCGTTTTGGTAAGTGGATTTGCGAAGTACGCTAAAGGTAGAGCGACTTGGGACAACTCGATTGATTTGGCTTACGGACTTCTTCGCCAAGGAAACAGTGGAGGTGTTTTGAAAACCGATGATAAGATTGATTTCTCATCAAAATACGGTTACAGAGCTTCTAAAAAGTGGTACTACAGTGCCTTGCTCAATTTCCGTTCTCAATTTGCACCAGGTTACAATATTGTAGATGGTGTTCAAGATGAAGATCAATTGATCTCTGACTTCTTGGCTCCAGCTTACGGTTTGCTCGCGCTGGGTATGGATTTTAAGCCCAACAAAAAGTTCACAGCCTTCATCTCACCAATCACCTATAAACTTACCGTAGTAGGTAATCAAGATTTGGCAGATGCCGGAGCTTTTGGTGTGGAAGCTGCTGAATTTAATGACCTTGGAGAAAAGATTGCCGATGGCGAAAACCTACGCAGTGAAATCGGGGGATACTTGAAGATGGAATACAAAACAGATTTGGTTGAAAACGTAAGCTTACAAACACGTATCGACCTCTTCTCGAACTACGCAAACAATCCGCAAAACATTGATGTTAACTGGGAAACCTTGATTTCAATGAAGATCAACAAATACCTTTCTACAACCATCTCAACACAGCTGTTGTATGACGACGATGTGGATGTTGTTCGTGGAGAGCGCCAAGAAGTAGTGAATGGAGAAGAAGTAACCATTCAAGATATTGGTCCGGCAGTACAATTCAAAGAAGTATTGGCGATTGGATTTAACTACAAGTTCTAATCCAGAACACTACCAAGAAATAGATCAAAAGAGGGATGCACGAGATGTATTCCTCTTTTTTGTGCCTTTTTTTCTGGCTGATTTTTATGAGGCTTTACTTAAAAATCTGGATCACTTCATAGGTGTCTTGACCGTTTATGGAGGACACATGCTCATGCAGAACCATGAATTCCGCATTTTCGTTGAAGATGAATTCTCCACAGAAAGGAAGAGATGGATTCAATGATCCGCAATCGAGTATCCACAGACTGTCAGTGCGTGCGAGCGTCCGTTCAAACACGAGTTCTTTGTTCGAATAGACCCGAAAAGTAGAATCATAAGCCATTTCAATCGGGAGCTCAAGAAGTCCCATCAGTGGGGTGATTTCAGCATTGAATGGGTCCGATTTCGATCGAACCATTCTATCATATGAATAAATCCTGTGAAGCCCAGGAACTGTTTTCACGGAGCTACCGCGTTCTTGCTGAGACGATGTGCTGGATTCAGGAACAAAGTTGAATGAGCCGAATTTGGACAGTAGGAAGAAGAGGGAGAAAAAGGAAACGATAAAAAGGGTAGCTCCCAGCATTCGTTTTGTGCGACCATTTTTCGAGATCATCCCGAAAATAAAAACAGCCAAGCCTAACAGGGTGCCCAATGCACAAAAAATACTCAAGAT
>CALKGK010000041.1 GCA_938085105.1 uncultured Flavobacteriales bacterium | reverse complement strand
AAGCGTTGTTTACATCGGAACCTTTTTGATTTTTGCTTTCCTATTTAGAAAGTGGTCTTTGAAAGAAGACGAAGTAGGTGGTATCGAATTGCACAAGAAGCAATACAAGCGTTCGGCTTTGTTCCTCGTTTTCTTTGCTGTATTCTCTTCTACGTTGACTTGGGACTGGGTGATGTCTATCGACACGCACTGGTTCTCTACACTCTTTGGATGGTACTTGTTCTCTGGTATGTGGGTGAGCGCGATGATTTTCGCATTGATCCTTGTTTTGTGGTTGAAGAAAAAAGGCCACTTTACAACAGTGAACGATTCTCACATTCACGATATGAGTAAGTGGATGTTCGCCATCTCAATGCTTTGGAGCTACCTTTGGTTCAGCCAATTCTTGTTGATTTGGTACTCGGATATTCCAGAGGAAGTAACCTACTACACTCAACGTATTTTCTCTGAGGATTATCAGATTCCATTCTTCTTGACGTTCGGTATCAATTTCGCTGTTCCTTTCTACATGTTGATGGCGAGAGATGCCAAGAGAAACATCGGGTTCATTGTGCCCGTTGCCTTCCTCATTTTTATTGGTCACTTTATGGACACCTACTTGTTGGTTATTCCTGGAACGATGCACAATCACGTTTCTTTTGGGATATTTGACCTAGGAATGTTCCTTGGATTCTTTGGATTGTTCCTTTATTCAACCTTAAATGCCCTGAGTAAAGCTCCATTGATGCCTAAAAACCATCCATTGTTGGAGGAAAGTAAAGAACTACATCATTAATAAAGAAAGAACGATAATTCAAGTTATATGAAACTTCTAATTCTGCTCGTAGTTGTTGTAGGTGTTGTTGCTTTGGCACAACTAGCTCGGGTTTATGAGCTCTCTGCAAAATTGAGAAAGAGACGTGAGGAAGACATCTCACACGCAGACAATCGATTGAACGCTTCATTGTTCATCGTGTTCATGTTGGCGTTTTATGCAGCTACTATTTACCTCTATGCGGCCTATGGCGATTACTTGCCTACTTCTGCATCTGAGCACGGTGTTGGTGTGGATGCACTCATGAGTGTAAATATCTGGATCATTACTGCGGTATTCTTCTTGGTGAATACATTACTGTTCGTCTTCACTGCAAAGTACTATTACAAAAAGGATCGCAAAGCTAAATTCTTTCCACACGATAATCGTCTGGAGATGATTTGGACGGTAATCCCATCTATTGTGCTAGCGGGTATCATCATTTTCGGTTTGAGAACTTGGAATGATATGACTGGCGAGGCGAGCGATGATGCCATCCTTATTGAGTTGTATTCAAAGCAATTTGACTGGACGGCGCGTTATGCTGGTGCAAATGAGGAGTTTGGTGTTTCAAATTTCAATTTGATCACAAGCAATAACCCTCTCGGTATTGTTACCAACGAAGGAATCAACGAAAGCTTGGCCGAGTTGGACGCGAAGATTGAAGAGTTGGAAACAACTGTCAACTACGAGCGCGGGGTATTAGTAAATAAGAAAAAAGATTTCGAAAAGCAGTTGAAGCACCTACATGAGCACCATGCTGGACATGGCCACGCTGATGAACATGCTGAAGAAGGTCACGATGAACATCATGGTCACGAAGGCTTGACAGAAGAGCAATTGAAAAGTGAAATCGCGAAGATCGAAGAAATGTTGAAGTCGGATAAGGTGAGCGTACTTAGTGACGTTGCTTTGGAGGCGAAACAAGACAAGTTGTATCGTTTGAAGCGACACAAACAACGTGTTTTGGACATCGAGAACTTCGATTTTAGCGATGAGCAAAGTTTGTCTGCATGGGAAGCAGGAAAAGACGATAAGATCGTTAAAGGTGAATTCCACTTGCCAATCGGTAAAGAAGTAGAGTTTGTATTCCGTTCTCGTGATGTCATTCACTCAGCTTACATGCCCCACTTTAGAACACAAATGAACTGCGTACCTGGAGTTCCTACCCGTTTTAAGATGACTCCTACCATTACCACGGATAGCATGAGAACAATCATGGATGATCCTGAGTTTAATTATGTGTTGTTGTGCAACAAAGTATGTGGAAGTGCTCACTTTAACATGCAGATGAAGGTCATCGTAGAATCTCAAGAAGATTACGATAACTGGCTCAACGAACAGAAAACATTTTTTGTTGAAGAGGTGAAGGAAGAAGAAGTCCCAGCTGCTCCAGCAGCAGAGGGTGAACCAACCGCTTCAATTAACTAAGAAAGAACTTAATTAGTAAATAGACATGGCAGCTAACGCACACCACGAAGAAAGTTTTGTTTCGAAGTACATCTTCTCTCATGATCATAAAATGATCTCGAAGCAATTCCTTATCACAGCAATTTTTATGGGAATTGTTGCGGTAATGTTGTCGGTATTCTTCCGATTGCAATTGGGATGGCCGGGACAATCTTTCGGTATCTTAGAAACATTTCTTGGAAAATGGGCTCCTGATGGAGTTCTTGACCGAAACGCTTATCTGGCGTTGGTAACCATTCACGGTACCATCATGGTCTTCTTTGTATTGACTGGAGGACTGTCAGGTACCTTCTCAAACCTTCTTATTCCGTTGCAGATTGGAGCACGTGATATGGCATCTGGTTTCTTGAACATGCTGTCTTATTGGATGTTCTTGGCTTCTTCTGTAATCATGATCTCTTCACTCTTTGTTGAAGGTGGTGCTGCTTCAGGGGGATGGACGGTTTACCCACCGCTTTCTGCACTTCCTCAAGCGATGCCTGGTTCAGGTATGGGGATGACACTTTGGTTGGTATCTATGGTGCTTTTTGTAGCTTCTTCACTTCTTGGTGGTTTGAACTACATTGTAACCATCATCAACTTGAGAACAAAAGGAATGAAGATGACCCGCTTGCCTTTGACCATTTGGGCATTCTTGGTAACGGCCATCTTGGGTGTACTTTCTTTCCCAGTTTTGGTTTCTGCAGTTGTATTGTTGATCATGGACCGTTCTATGGGTACTGCATTCTACTTGAGTGACATCCACATTGCAGGTGAGGCTTTGGATGTAACCGGTGGTTCACCAATTTTGTACCAACACCTTTTCTGGTTCCTTGGTCACCCAGAGGTGTATATCGTATTGCTCCCAGCATTAGGTATTTCTTCAGAAATCATTTCAACCAACTCTCGTAAGCCGATCTTCGGTTACCGCGCGATGATTGGTTCGATCCTCGCAATTGGTTTCCTTTCGTTTATTGTTTGGGGCCACCACATGTTTGTGACAGGAATGAACCCATTCTTGGGATCTGTGTTCGTATTCACCACTTTGTTGATTGCGATTCCTTCAGCTGTAAAAGCATTTAACTATATCACAACTTTGTGGAAAGGTAACATCCGATTGACTCCTGCAATGTTGTTCAGTATCGGTTTGGTATCTACCTTCGTTACAGGTGGTTTGACAGGTATTGTTCTTGCGGATTCTGCTTTGGATGTAAACGTTCATGACACCTATTTCGTAGTTGCTCACTTCCACATTGTAATGGGGCTATCTGCTATTTTTGGAATGTTAGCGGGTGTATATCACTGGTTCCCGAAGATGTTTGGAAAGATGCTCAATACCAAGCTTGGTTTTGCACACTTCTGGCTAACCCTGATCTGTGGATACGGAACATTCTTCCCGATGCACTTTGTTGGTATGGCTGGAGCACCACGTAGATATTACGAGTATTCTCAATTCGAATTCTTGGATTGGGTAATGGACCTTCAACCAATCATTTCGACTTTCGCAATCATTGGTGCACTTGCTCAATTGGTTTTCTTGTTCAACTTCTTCTTCAGTATTTTTAGAGGACAAGTGGCAACAGCAAATCCATGGCAAGCCAACACATTGGAGTGGACAACTCCAGTAGAACACGTTCACGGAAACTGGCCGGGAGCACTTCCTGAAGTTCACCGTTGGGCTTACGATTACAGTAACCCGAATTATGAAGAAGATTTTGTACCTCAGACAGTGCCATTGAAGGCAGGAGAAGAGGATCACTAGAAATCTGAAAATCTTTTACAATGTCCGTATCTTTACCTCGAGTATGATACGGACATTTTCTTTGCTTCTGTTTTTTATTGGCCTTAGCACCGCAGCTAAGGCTCAACCACCCAGCTTGTCTGATTCGCTCATCTGGGCTTTCGAACAACCAGCCAATTGGTTGGTGAAGTTTCAAGCGCAAAACACCTTCATTACCGGTCAGCCGATACGCACGCTTGGCTTAAAGGTTGGAAGAAGTCATTCGGATAGAGTTGCATACGGAGGTGGCTTGCATTGGATGACGAGAGGGATAGAAAGTGAATTGGTGAACGATGAGGGAGCGCTGCGTATCGCTGATGTCCGGATGCTCTATGGAAGTGCATTTTTTGAATATGCCTTCTATCATGATAAAGACTGGAGGATCATTCTCCCAGTACAAATAGGTGCGGGCACTTCCTGGTTATTGAATGATGACAACGAGCGCCGAAATGCTGGTTTTGTTTTGTTATATGAACCATCAATGGCTTTGGAATACGGGTTTTTGGACTATTTTGCCGTCGGGGCACAAGTAGGATTAAGATTGATGTTGATCAACAATCATGCTATCGATAAACAATTTACGGCTCCAACTTGGGGTCTCCGATTCCGAGTGAAACTTGGGAAATTGAGGCAAGACCTGGAACAATAAACGCTAAGGATACTACAGTAAATACGAATGGAAGAGGATTTCGATTATAGAGAAGAAGCCGGACAAGCGTCAGATGGAGAACTGGAAAGGGTATTGCGGCCTTCATCCTTTGACGATTTTACCGGACAAAGAGATGTACTGGAGAACCTCCTGATCTTTGTTGCAGCGGCTAAGCAACGAGAAGAGGCCTTAGATCACGTCTTGCTTCATGGTCCTCCTGGACTCGGAAAGACCACCCTTGCCAACATCATTGCAAATGAAATGGGAGTGGGCATTAAAACCACTTCAGGTCCTGTTCTGGATAAGCCAGGTGATCTTGCTGGATTGCTCACGAATCTGGAAGAAAATGATGTGCTCTTCATTGACGAGATCCATCGACTCTCCCCGGTAGTGGAGGAATACCTCTATTCGGCCATGGAAGATTATCGTATCGATTTGGTCATTGATGCTGGTCCGAATGCACGAACAGTTCAAATCACCCTAAATCCTTTTACCCTAGTTGGAGCTACAACGCGTTCTGGGCTGCTTACTGCGCCACTTCGTGCTCGTTTTGGCATCAACGCTCGACTGAAGTATTACGACGCAAAGACACTCACCGATATCATTGAGCGGAGTGCAGGAATTCTGGAAATCCCCATCGATCACGAGGCAAGCTACGAGATTGCTTCGCGGAGCAGGGGAACACCTAGAATTGCCAACGCACTGTTGAGAAGAGTGCGCGATTTTGCTCAAATCAAAGGAGAAGGAGTAATAGATCTCAAAATCACCAATTATGCCTTGAACGCCCTGAATGTGGATCAACATGGTTTGGACGAGATGGACAATAAGATTCTACTCACCATCATCGAGAAGTTCAAAGGCGGTCCGGTGGGTTTAAACACTGTCGCAACGGCTGTTGGCGAACAAGCTGGCACGATCGAAGAGGTTTACGAGCCCTTCCTCATTCAAGAGGGCTTTATGGTGAGAACTCCTCGCGGAAGACAAGTCACCGAGGCGGCATATAAACACTTGGGCAAAATTCCAGGGGCGAACGGCAATACCTTGTTTTAATGGCTTCGGACGGAGCAAAGGAGAAGAGTGAGAAAATTAAGTCTTGGGCAAAAGACTTGGGGTTTTTGTCATGCGGAATTTCCAAGGCCGACTTTCTAGAACAAGAGGCTCCACGTTTGGAGGCGTGGCTAAGGGAAGGAAAGCACGGAAAGATGGCCTACATGGAGAACCACTTCGATAAGCGTCTCGATCCTCGTTTGCTAGTTCCAGGTGCGAAAAGTGTTATCTCCCTTTTATTCAACTACTATACAGACAAGCAGCAGCAAGATCCAACGGCACCAAAGATCAGTAAGTACGCCTACGGAGAGGACTACCATTTTGTAGTGAAACGTTACCTCAATCAGCTCTTCGACCAGATGAAAGCGGAGTGGGGAGCATTGGAGGGTAGAGTATTTGTTGATTCTGCACCTGTGTTGGACAAGGCATGGGCGCAAAGAAGCGGACTTGGATGGATTGGGAAGCATTCCAACCTTCTTTCGAAACAAAAGGGAAGTTTCTTTTTCATTGCTGAAATTATCCTTGATCTCGAACTGGAAGCGGATGGTCCTGTGCAAGATCATTGCGGACGATGCACGGCTTGCATTGACGCCTGCCCAACAGGAGCCATCATTCAACCTTATATAGTGGATGGAAGCAAATGCATTTCCTACTTCACCATCGAATTGAAAGAGGGCATTCCTCAAGAATTCAAAGGGAAAATGGACGATTGGATGTTTGGTTGTGACGTCTGCCAAGATGTTTGTCCTTGGAATCGTTTCAGCAAAGAGCATCAAGAAGAAGCCTTCAAGCCAAAACAAGAACTACTCGCGATGAGTAAAAAGGATTGGGAACACTTGGATCAAAGTCAGTTCAGCTACCTCTTTAGTAAATCGGCAGTGAAACGCACAAAGTTCAGTGGACTAACTCGGAATATTCGCTTTTTATACGATCAGGCGAAAGATGCTTGAATGACGTCACCGTAAGTAGTACCAAATCGATTCAGACACCACTCTTTGAATAAAATGAGCTCGTCTTTCTTAAGCCAAGCGATGGACTTTTTGAGCTCTTTTGAGAATAAACTACGGTCAAAACTTACCTTAATCAACACTTTCTTGCAGAATTCCAACATTTTTTCCAGGGTTTATAGTTTCAAGTTACTCATTTGTTTTGCTCCTCTTACTTGCACTCAGGAAGAGTTTTTAACATCGTTTCATGAGCATCAACTTGACAAATAACGGACTGAAATCAATACAGATTGCTTTGTTTAATTTATTTAGCATTTCACTCCTTTTTGCTGAAGGATGATGCAATGAAGGAGAAATGGTATCTTTGCAGCAGCAATGACCACTTTTGAAGTGTGATTGTCCATCATATATAACTTGTAATTGTACTATGAAGAGACTACACAACCACATCGACAGTAGGGTTTTGCGCGATTTAATGGAGCAGAGTGATGAGTTAAGAATGACCATCTCTTTCTACCAGTATGCGCAAATAGGAAACCCTCAACTCTTTAGAGATTTTCTCTATCTCCATTGGGAACCCCTTGGAGTATTTGGCAGAATATACGTCGCCAACGAAGGCATTAACGCCCAATTGTCCTTACCTAAAGCTAACTTTGAAGCGTTCAGGGAGCACCTTAACAGCATTTCCTTTTTGGAGGGAATTCGTTTGAATATTGCCCGCGAGGATGACGGAAAGTCCTTTTTCAAACTCAAAATCAAAGTGAGAGAAAAAATCGTTGCCGACGGCTTGAACGACGACAGCTTCGATGTAACCAATAAGGGAAAACATCTCGATGCCGCGGCTTTTAATGAACTCACCAGTCAAGAAGATACGATCCTCATCGACATGCGCAATCATTACGAAAGTGAAGTGGGGCATTTTGAAGGAGCGGTTTGTCCGGACGTAGATACCTTCCGAGAAGAGATTGAGGTGGTGACCGAGATGCTCAAAGGGAAGGAAGACAAGAATGTAGTGATGTACTGTACGGGAGGAATTCGGTGCGAAAAAGCAAGTGCTTGGTTCAAACACCAAGGCTTCGAAAATGTGCATCAACTTGAAGGCGGAATCATTGAATACCACAGACAAGTGCAAGAGCAAGGGCTTCCCAATAGGTTTAAAGGGAAAAACTTTGTGTTTGACGAACGACGAGCAGAACGCATTTCTGACGATGTGATTGCCGTTTGCCATCAATGCGGCGATGCTTGCGATGAGCATACCAATTGCGTGAATCCGGGCTGTAATTTACTTTTCATCCAGTGCGATGCCTGCAAGGCAAAATCAGAGGGATGTTGTAGTGACGAGTGCCAAGAGGTGATTCACATGAGTGAAGAAGGTCAAAAGGAATGGCGCAGGAAAAATACTGTGAGCAACAAAACGTATCGAAAGGGGCGATCTGCTGCCTTGAAATACAAAGCCACCAATGCTCCAACCGAAATTTAAAGCACAAAGCCTGAAGTTCTACTTCGGGCTTTTTTGTTACTTCGATGCGAAGAAGAGTAGTCCAAGACGGTTAGAAATCATAAAGAAATCAGGGAGTGTATTCCACAGCGCCTTCCAGGATGTAGTTCATCTGGTAAATGTCGTCGGCGTTCAGTGCTAATTTTCCTTTAAAGGTAAGGCGCTCATCGGTTTTGTATGCGCGCGTTTTTGCAGGGAAACGCAGGTCAACAACACTTTCAGGTCCAGCACCACCACAGAAAAAGCAGTTGGCGAATTGATAGCGAGACAAGACATAAAAATCTTCGTCATAATCAACCGGGATGATGTACCCCGTGATGTACACTTCAGTGCCTTCAGCAGCTTTTACTGAGGGGCCAAACGTTGGCTTCCAGTAGTAGGCATCGAGTTCTTCTACGTAAACATCTTTAAAATCAACATCGGCAAGGGTAGCCCATGTTAGTTCTTTTATACCGGCAAGGTCTTCACTTGCACTTAAACTCACTTCGGGTTCAACGCTTTCGGTCATTACCGCTTCAATACTCGGGATGCTCATTCGTCCTTCAATGTATTCCCCTTGTTCGAGTGCCTCAGCAGGAGGGTGACACATTGAACTGAGGTTCATTCCTGCTACGAACAAAATGATCATAGCTCCGAGGGTATATTTTATCCATTTAGGCATCTGAAAGCGTTTTTGAAATATCGATTCTCACTGCTTGTATAGCTGGCAATAAAGATGCCAGAATACCTACAAAGATAGTAATCAGGATGAGCTTCAATTCGTTGATAAGCAAACCAGCATTTGAAATATCGTAATGAAACTGACTTTCGAGTGCACCGGAGAGCAAAAGCAAGGCAACTCTTGAGAGTATCAACCCCAAAGCAATACCTAGAATCACCATAATCAAACCTTCAAGAAGCAACATGGAGAACAAACGTCCTTTTCCACCACCCATACTGCGCATCAAAGCGAGCTCGTACTTTCGTTGTTTCAAGGAGTTGTAAAGGCTGATGAAAACAGAGATGAAGCTGATGATCATGATCAAGATGGCTACCCACCTCAAGGTGCTCATCCCGATGCCGAAGTTTTCATTCAAACGATTGATTTCTACCGAAGGCAAGGCAATTTGCATGTTCGTTTCTTTGATGAAACTGGGCAAAGTAATGATGGCAAGCGGATTCTTCTTCTTCAACAAAACGGCAGTGATTTCCCGTTCATCTTCCATTTCTTCAAGGCTCTTTTCCTCTTTATGATTCCCATCGTGATCCTCATGCACTCCCCAAATGGACGCAATTTCTGTAAGAATCAACTGGTCAATCACTGAATTGCTTGTTTCGAATATACCCACAACGGTAAAGGCTTTATCGTCGTGAATGTCAGCACTGTCAGACAAACCATGAGCACTGTAAAACTCATCTCCAATCTTCAGGCCGGTTTTCTGGGCTACATCTGCGCCAATGGTGGCTTCAAACTTCCCGGACCACAGTTTGCCTTCCTTCACCTCTGCGCCATAATGTGCGGGGTAGTTGTGCTCGGTTCCTACAATTCGAAAACGATCGTAATTATCTCCATAGGCCAAAGGAATAGCTTCTTTGATGTAAGGATGACGCATCACACGCTTGGCTTCTTTGAGCTTGATATTGCCTGTGGGGGCGTCGATATGGTAAACATTGGCGAGGATCAATTGCAGGGGAGATCCTTTAGCTCCAAGCACCAAATCAATGTCTTTGATGTTGCGATCAAACTCTTCGCGAAGTTGAACTTCGAGCAGCAGTAAAAGCGAAATAATGCCCACACCGAAAGAAAGAAGGATCAAACTCAAACTCGTGTTGAGAGGACGAAACTGGATGTTCTTAAAAGCGATCTTGAATAAATTCATAGTTGGATGTGCTTTTGAACGTGATCTTTTAGACGTTGGTCGTGCGTTACGATAACAAGTGCCGCACCAGTTGCTTTGGCTTGTTCTTCTAACAATTGAATAACTTCCATGGCATTTTTATCGTCAAGGGCCGATGTAGGTTCATCTGCTAAAATTACTTGCGGGTCGTTCATCAAAGCCCTTGCAATGGCCACCCTTTGTTGTTCACCTACACTGAGGTTCTTTGGAAGTTCTTTCAGCTTGTGCTCCAAGTTCAAACGGATCAGAATGGTTCTTGCTTTTTGTCGGTCGATTTTTTTTGAGCACAAGTATTGCGGCATAATGAGGTTATCTTCTACATTCAAACTTTCCACAAAATGGGCAGTTTGAAAAATAATGCCAATGTGTTCACCACGAAAACGGTCCAAATCCCCAGCGCTAAGGCTTCGTAAATCTGTCCCCATCAATTCCAAAGATCCACTACTGGCCTTCAGCATTCCAGCCAACAAGTGGAGCAAGGTGGTCTTCCCCTTGCCCGACTCGCCCAATAAAAGCAACTGCCCTTCCTTCTCACAAGTAAAATCAGGAAAAGCGAAGGAGGGTCCGTTCGAATAAGTAAACTTTAGGTCTTTTGCTACAAGCATGCTCAAAAGTACCCAAAAATTCAGGTTCGAGTAAGTAACACTTGTGCTCATCTTTGCAAAAAAGTGTTATTCTGAGAAATGAGGGCGGGTGCTTTCTCGTAACTTTGAGCCATGAACTTCAAACAACGTCTTTCTCGCTACGGCATTGGTATTTTTATTGGTGTGCTTCTTAGCCTCTTTTTCTTCAGTGGAAGGGGCTGTGGAAAGTGGCTTCCAGGCAATCGTATCATGCAAGAAATCAATGAGCAAGTGGTTCATCGGTCCAGCAATTTCGATTGTCAAATGAGTTGCTATGGATTTACTGATGATGATTTCAGTAATGCCCTTCTCGAGAATGAAGTCGAATTTCCCAAAAGTGAAACAAGAGCCAACCCGAGAAAATACTACCTCTCTGGCGAACAATTCGACGCCTTGGTTTTCATGACCGATTCAGGTGCTTTGTTTTCCACCCTTTTTCCTGTTTCGATGGAGGAGAAGGAATGTGGTTGTGAGTAGGATCTTATTCTCAAAAGAAGAATGCTTCTTCGCAAAGTCCTTTGTGTTTTAACCCTTTCGTTTTCTTTTTTGCTGCTTCTTTGATGAACGGATTATTGTTCTACCCTATAAAAGAACACGGAACACGGAACAAGGATGAACGAAGGTCGATTTTAGAGGTTTTAAATCAAATTAAAAGCCTTAAAAGTCCTCCATCTTCCGACGCCCCATCTCCTGCAAGATCAAAGACAACTCTCTTGAGGTTTGGCCCTTTACAGAAGTGTTTTCCTCAGCTCTCCGAAGCAAGTAAGGCATTACTTCTCTAATCGGGCCGTAAGGCACGTATTTGGCTACTTTGTAACCTGCAGCGGAGAGATTGAAACTGATGTGGTCGCTCATTCCGTAGAGCTGAGCGAAATAGAGTCGTCCGTCGCTGGGCTGCAAACCGGCATCTTGAATCAATTGAGCAAGGTATTTTGAACTGGCTTCGTTGTGGGTTCCGGCCACTGTGGAAATGTCTTCCACGTTTTCTACACAATACTTCAAAGCGGCGTCGTAGTCGCGGTCTGAACTGGCTTTGTCTGGCTGAATGGGCGATGGATAACCTTTTTCCTGAGCTCGAGCACGTTCTTTTTCCATGTAGGCTCCACGCACCAACTTCACGCCCAAGAGGTACTTTTTCTCTTTCGATTCGAGATGAAGCTTCTTCAAATAGTCGAGGCGGTCATGGCGATACAACTGGACCGTATTGTACACCCAAACATTTCCCAAATTGTACTTCTCCATCATTTCCTCAACAAGGGCGTCGATGGTATCTTGAATCCAGCTCTCTTCAGCATCAATAAACACGGGGGTTTTTGCTTCAGCTGCTGCTGCACATATACGATCGATTCGGTAATGAATCCGGTCGTATTCCGACTGCTCCAATTCAGTTAAAGATTTCTTCTCATTCACCTTTTGAAGAATGGAGAACCGACCAATTCCCGTCACTTTAAACACACAAAAAGGAATGTGCTCGTTGTCGTTCCCGGTTTGGATGGTTTCCAGAATTTCCGTGCAGGTAGCGTCAAAATCAGCATCGGTACTCTTTCCTTCTACGCTATAATCCAAGATGGTCCCAATTCCAAATTGATCTAAAATCTTCGTTGTTCCAGCACAGTCTTGAATGGTTTCACCCCCGCAAAATTGCTGGAAGATGGTGGGTTTGATGGCCCAAGCAATGGGGATTCTCAGCTTCAAGGCGATATTGAGAAAGATTTTCCCAACTTTTACGAGTGCAGGACTGGCAACCAATCTGAACAAGAGATAGGCCTTTCGCAATTGCGCTTTGTTCTTATGTCCAAAGGCTGCGGCGGTATTTTCGAAGGAAAGGTTCATTTTTTTCGGCTCACAAATATACACATGGACCAAGGCTGCTGTTCATTTTCGATGAAAAATAATTTCGCTCTGGCCTTCCCATTTTCTTAATTTTGGATGAAATCTCAAAGGACATTATGACCCAAACCAATTACATCACCCAAAACAAAGATCGTTTCATTTCAGAACTTTTTGATTTGCTTCGTATTCCAAGCATTTCAGCCGACAATGCTTTCAAGGCAGATGTGCTTAAAACGGCCGATCTCGTTGCTCAGTTCCTCCAGGACGCCGGAGCAGATGGAGTGGAGATTTGTCCTACCAAGGGATTGCCTATCGTTTATGGTGAAAAGAAGATCAACCCAGATCTTCCAACGGTATTGGTTTACGGTCATTACGATGTTCAGCCGCCCGATCCAGTGGATTTGTGGACCACACCTCCTTTCCAACCGGAGATTCGCACAACGGAAATCCACCCCGAAGGAGCAATTTTTGCCCGTGGTGCTTGTGATGATAAGGGACAAATGTTTATGCACCTAAAAGCTTTTGAATTGATGATGAAAACCGACACTCTTCCTTGCAACGTGAAGTTCATGATTGAAGGAGAGGAAGAGGTAGGCTCGGTGAATTTGGATCAATTCCTCAAAGACAATAAAGAGAAACTTTCTGCAGACGTGGTTTTGGTGTCGGACACCGGAATCATTGCAAACGATATTCCGTCCATCACAGTGGGCTTGCGCGGTTTGAGCTATTGCGAGGTGCAGGTTACGGGACCCAATCGTGATTTGCACAGTGGTTTGTATGGAGGAGGAGTACCCAACCCCATCAATATCCTCTGTGAAATGATCGCTTCCCTCAAAGATGAAGACCAGCGCATTACTGTGAAGGGTTTCTACGACAATGTGATTGAACTCAGCAAGGAGGAACGTCAGGCAATGGCTGAAGCACCTTTCGATCAAGAGGCGTTCAAAAAGAGCATCGATATCAATGATGTTGAGGGCGAAAGAGGATACAATGTTCCCGAAAGAATGAGCATTCGTCCTACCCTTGATGTAAATGGGATTTGGGGTGGATACACGGGTGAAGGAGCCAAAACGGTGATTCCTTCTGTGGCCAACGCGAAGATTTCCATGCGCTTGGTGCCCGGACAATCGCCGGAAGAAATTACCCAATTGTTCCAAGCTCATTTTGAATCGATCGCTCCTAAAAGTGTAAAAGTTAAGGTGAATCCACTTCACGGTGGTCAGCCAGCTGTTACGCCGATCGATCATCCGGCATACAAAGCTGCTTCTGCGGCAATGGAAGAGACTTTCGGAAAGAAACCGGTTCCTTTTAGAGGAGGAGGAAGCATTCCAATTGTAGCGGCATTTGAACAGATTCTCGGACTCAAAACAGTATTGATGGGCTTTGGTTTGGATTCGGATGCCATTCACTCTCCTAACGAGCATTACGGAGTGTTCAATTATTTGAAAGGGATTGAAACGATTCCACTTTTCTACAAGCACTACACTGATTTGATGAGCAAATGAGGATGCTTCGAATTTGGATTGCCCTGATGCTGGTCGTTCAGCTGAGCGCTTGCTCCTTCTACAAAGAGGTGGAGGTGAGTGAGGTGAAAGATATCCATGTGACCCGTTTCGATAAAGATTTTGTGGAAGCAGAAGTGGAAGTGGTGATCAACAATCCAAACTGGTACCGGGTTTTGCTTACGGATTCAGACATCGATGTTTACCTCAATGGAAAGAAAATTGGCCGAATTCAACTCAAAGAGAAAATCATCCTTCCAAGGAAAACTCTGAATACCAGAACCATTCTCATGAAGGGAGATTACGAAGCCATGGAATCGAGTTTCCTTGAGAGCATTCTAACGGTGCTCTTCGCTTCGTCTTCAAAGGTGAAGGTGGATGGCTACATGAAGGGCAGAGCGTTCTTCGTGAGCAGAAAGGTGGATGTGATGCTCGAAAAAGACATCGACTTGCGCGAGTTTCAGCAAGACATGAACTAAACGTCCCGAAGAATTTCATCAAAGATTCCATCGGCGATGCTGCGCGAACGGTAGTCAATTCCCGCTTTTCTGCATCGATCTCGCATGGTGGTTTTATCTTGAGAAAGGAGGTCCAAAAGTGCAATGAGTTTTTTGTCACTCATGGGTGTTTCCAAGTCTTTCAACACAATACCAACATCAGATTGCACCGCCACGTCGTCATCTTCAGAAACACCTTCGCAGGTGATGTAGGGGAGTCCGCTCATCAAATATTCTCCCACCTTAACTGGAGACCGGTACCGCTGACTAGGGTAAGGAGGAATGGCCGTGAGCCCAATGTCGGCCGCAGAGTTCAAGCCAGCAATTGCGCTACGTGAATTGGCCGAACCAAGATAATACTGTTCGTTCTTCAAGCCGTATTTTTTGAGCAATCCCCGGACTTCATTATGGTCTTGTTGAGTAATGAAAACAAAGAAAAATGGAGCTCTAGTCGCCAAATTCGCGCAGAATTGGGGAATCTCCTTTCCGTAATAAATTCCATCAAATTTTCCCACGTAGATCAATACGTGTTGGTTCTCAATTCCCCACAAATTTCTCCACTTTTCACGAGCTGCTGCATTGAATTGAAAGGCTTTGGGGTCAACGGCGGAGGGTGCTCGGTAGACCTGGGCTTTTGTCAGAGGCTTGATTTTTTCAGCAAGGTATTTCGTTCCGGTAATGATGTGAGATGCTTTTTTGAGTGTAAGTTGCTCGGCTTTTTTTAGGAGTCGGTAGCGCCAACCTTTGCGTCGCCAAATGCCAAATTCGGCCAGAAATTCGTGGTGAGGTTCAAAACTGTACACCACCAATTTACTCTGGATCAATTTCGAAACAATTACTCCAATCGCGGCTGCGGCATTGGCAAAGCTAATTACGGCCTTAAGTTGGTGCTGACGATGGAGGCGAAGGGTCTGGATGAAGGCGCTGAGCAGGTCGTAAGACTTCACAAAAAACATCCAAGAACCACTGTGATAGGCCAAAGGATGCCAATGAATGCCTTTTCCGCTGAGTTGAGCGATTTCTCTTTGCTTTTCAGATTTACTCAGCGCATAACGTTTTTGCTCAAAGGTGAGAAGCTCAAAACGGTAGTCGGGATTTAGAGCTGCTTGCCGAAGCAAGAAGGAATGGATCAAGTTCTGATACAGTGGGTCGCGGTAGCTGTTGTAAATGAGAACCAAAAAATGTTTTAGTGGTTTCAAAAGGGAGGAAGAGGCTTCATATACCTCCGAATATGCAGCTCTGGCGATGTCGTAAGAACGGTATTTATGAACAATTTGGCGCAGTTTTTCAGCCAATTTTTCTCGACCTTCCCGAGCCAGTAAGGACTTCATCTCTTTAGCGCCAAACTCCAATTGTTCCCTTTCAAAACCTTCCAGAACAACACCAACGCCATTTTCGGCAATGATCTGAGAATCGTCAGAGATGTCTTTGGGAATAATCACGGGCAAGCCACAAGCCCAATATTCTCCGTCTTTGATGGAGGTGCAAAAGCGTTTAGAAGGAATGGGGTTCACCATGTTCATGGCAAAATGAGCGAGGTGTAAATAATGCTGAACTTTATCGTGATCCACAAAACGCATGCGCAACGCACTGAGAGGCAAACCGGCCTTTTGAGCAAGAGGGGTTACTTCTTCCATGGATGCATCGGTGAGCAAAAGGGCAATAAAATTCCCTTCCCAAATGTCGTAACAGGCTTTAAAAAGATCAAAGGTTTCTTGTTTCAGGTAAATTCCTCCCAGCTTCCCCGCATAAACGCCCACCACTTCTTCGTGAATGTTCAGCGCCTCTTTGAGTTCCGGACGAGCTCCCTCAATTTGAAAACGATCCAAATCAATGCAGGCGGGCTTTACAGTGAAACTTTTGGGAACATGTCCATACTCTTCAGCACAATACTGCCGCATGCCTTCACTGGTAGCAATCACCATTTTCGCGTGTTGAGCTTGCTTGCTTTCAAAATACTTCAACAGATAGAATACGGGCGATTTTTTTCGCCAAGAGCCGTTCTCTACCATAGATCTGGCATGGGGCTCGTAGCTGTCGACAACGTAAGGCAGCTTTAGCCAACGGTGCAAAATGTGTGCAGCCATTCCCGCTGGTGAACCAAAAGCATGAATTACATCGATATTTTTTTCGCGAATCACCCTCCTCAACAAAAGCAAACTTTTGAACCAGCTGAAGCCCGCTTGAAAACCAAAACGAAAGTAGGGGCGAGGCATCCAAAGCACGTTTTGCTGTGAAAATCGCAATTTGAGTTGGGTCGTTTCTTGTTGGTCTAGGGCATAACGTTCTTTCTCCAAAGTGAAAAGCACAAAGCGGGTTTCACTTCTGGTGTTGGCATCGGTGATCATGTCCAAATAGGGCAAAACGGCCGATCGGGTGAGCGGTTCGTTCAAACTCCAATATGTAAGAACAAGGATGTTCATCGTTGGACAGTTCGCTGGAGCCAGTCGTGACAAATTTCTGCTATTCGAATTCCTGAAAGTCCGTCACCAAAAGGATTGGAATTTTGGGTCATCTGGCGATAGAGCTCGGGGTTTTCCAGTATTTCTTTGCTCTTCAAAACTATTTTTTCGGTTGATGTCCCCACCAAGATCCCGGCTCCTGCAGCGATCAATTCTTCCCTTTCAGTACTGTCTCGCAAAACCAAAACAGGAAGTTGGAAGGAGGGAGCTTCTTCTTGTAAACCACCACTGTCGGTCAAAAGTAGCCTACAATTCATCAGCAATTCAGGCATTTGTGCATACGGCACAGGATCCAAGAGGTCGATGTTGGTTTTATCAGCAAGTTGGGTTTCAAAAACCGTTTTACTCTTGGGGTTAGGGTGAAGAATCAACCCAATACGGTAGTGCTCAGCGAGGATTTCCAGAGATTTAGAGATGCGCTCAATTCCTCCGTAAAAAGATTCTCGTCGATGAGCAGTAACTAGAATGTCGTATTTCGGGTGGAGTGGTTTTTTAGCTTCGCGAAGCATTTCTTCTAAGGCGTCAACAACGGTGTTTCCTACCAAGTGTACTTCTCCTTGAACACGTTCATTTTTTAAACGATCAAAGGCAACTTGCGTAGGAGCAAAGTGCAAACGTGCACAACGAGAGATCCATTGTCGGTTCAGTTCTTCAGGGAAGGGTGCGTCCAATTGATAAGTGCGCAACCCGGCTTCAATGTGTCCAACAGCAATGCCCATCAATGCGGCAGATTGAGCGGCAGACCATGCTGAGGTGGTGTCGCCCTGGACCAATACCAAATCAACTTGTTCTTTGGTCCAATGTTCGGTGCACCTTTTCATGAGTTGAGCCAGGAGTTCTTGTTGGGTCCTGCCATCCTCAAAAGGCCAGTACTCGTCCAAGGTCAAGCCAAAACTCGAGAGCATTCCGTCGAGAAGACTCAGGTGCTGGCCCGTTCCCACAACCCGAAGTTTGATTTTTGGAAAATGAGCCAATCCCTTGATGATGGGAGCCATTTTTATTGCTTCAGGACGTGTACCGATGATGATGTCTACCTTCATGAGCGTAAAGATGAGAAAAAGACGCGCAAGGCAGACGAAATCTGGCCCCGTTTCAAGTAAGAGCGCCACATGATGCTCTTTGTTTTCACTTCAAGGCGTTTCAAAATTTCGCTGTCCATCTTCTTTTGCTTCAACAAAGAGATGAGGCGCGCATAAGACCGCTCCAATGATGCTAGCTGACTCATGGCGCTTCCTGCTCTACCAATGACTTCATAAACTGCTTGCTCAACAAAGCTGTAGTGGTCGGCTCTCATGGAGTATTCGATGAAAAAATAGAGGTCCTCACAATGACTGAGTTCCGTGTTGAATCGGAGTTGGGCTACTTGCTCCCGTTTCAACATCCAAGTAATTCCTGTAAAAGCATGATCTTCCAAAGCGAGCAGTGTTTTCAAAACGGCTCCTTTGCTTTGAGGATTCCAGACGGTGTTTTGGCGTTTTCGCTCAACGAAGCCATCCACAGCGGTAATTTCAGGATGTTTTTCGAAGTGATGGATTCTCGCTGAAAGACTATCCGGGGGTAATCGATCATCTGCATCCAAAAAACAGAGGTACTGGCCTTGAGCTTTGTCCAGACCGAGATTTCGAGCAAACGACACTCCCCTTCTTTTCTCCTGAAAAACCCGAATTCTTTCGTCTGAGAAATTTTGTGCGATTTCATAGCTGCTATCGTTTGAGCCGTTGTCGATGAGGAGCAATTCCCAGCGTTCTTCTTTTTGTTCAAGCACAGAAAGCACCGCACGTTTCAGCGTAGCTTCCCCTTGATAAACGGGCAAAATGATGCTCACCAATGGCTGATCCATGAGGTTATTTTTTGAATTTGTTTAGGGTAACTATGCCTTTCCGCAAAAGCCAATTGTTCGCTTCGTCGGTCGGTAAGTTGCCCGTTCTTCAATTGATCGATGAGTTCAAAAAAGTGGGCAGCATCATCGGCGAAGTGCAATAGTTTTTCTGTTTTGAAGGTGTCAATGGTGAAGCTTAAAATGGGTTTCCCACTGGAGATGAGCTCCATCACTTTGTGCGGATTCGCAGCCTGGGCGTAGTGTTCCTTGGCATAGACGATGAAAAAAGCATCCATCTTCTCAAACGCTACTTGAAGTTGATCTTGGGGCACTGCTCCGTGCAAGATGGTATTGGGTAATGCTTGCAATCTTTCCAAGTATTCCCGGTCTTCCGAGGCGATGGTGTGGATGAGGTTGTTTTGTGTATATCCACCAATAAAGTGAAAGTCGATTTCGGGATACCTCTCGATCATGGAAAGCACAAAGGGTCGGTCCACAAAACGGAGCAAAACATTGCCTAAATAAGCCAATTGCAGTCGTTCTTGAATACTTTTCGGTTCGCAAGGCTTTGCTACACAGCCGTGATGAAGGAAATGGCTTTCATCTTGATGCCTTTTGAGCTTGTCTACAATAAACCGTGTAGTTCCGAGGCATAAATTGGCACTGCTCGCTGCGAACCCCAATTCAAAATCCTGATTGAGGTCCACAACGTGATGGATGCTTTTCACGTCACCACCAAGAGCGTCCAAATGAAAGAGTCGGGAATTGTCAAAGCTCCAAATCATATCAGGAAGGTGCCCGGCAACAGTAATGATTTTTTGCCATTCGCGTTTTTGGATGTTTAGGGCGATACTTTTGGGAAGGTGTCGCTGTCCGCTAGAAGGCTTGAAGTCGATCAAGGGAATGCCTTCCGGACTCTCCCCTGCGCAGAATGCACCTTTTTTCTTTCCGGGTTGAATGAAGTAAACCTCATTTCCAAGTGCCTTCAAAGCAAGTGCATAGTGGTGTTTCGAAAGGTAGTGGGAACCCCAAAACTCGGTCGACAGCAAAAAAATATGTTGATTTTTGAGTTCCATTACTTCACAAAGATGTGCTTTACTTTTCGAGCTCCCAAACGCACGAGCAGTCGATGAAACTTCATCTTCGTAGTCAAAACAGGTTCCAAGCTTTTTTGAAATTGTGCAGCATCTTTCAGTAAAGCAGCTTCGGGCTTTCGTGATTGTATTTGAAGCAGTAAGCTTGGAAGTTGAGCAGCATTTTTCTTCCAGTCAAGGTGCTTTTCTGCGTGCACTCGAGTTCGCGCTTTCCAAGTTTGAATGGTGTGACCGTCAAGAACAAATTGGTCCATTGCTTTGGCCAGTTCTTCTGCTTTGACTTCATTCATGGGCCAGAAATAGTGATCTGAGCGCTTCCATCGTTTAGCAAGGTCCACCCATTTTCCGTTTTTTCCGTCCACCACAAATTCGTTCATCGGACCTTCGTTTGGCACAATAGCGGGCAGTCCGCAAGCCAAAGCCTCGGGCAAAGACAGCCCAATGCCATCCAAACGAGAAGGATAAACATAAACGTCTCCCAAATGGTACAAACCCGGAGCGGGAACTTCTTCGTTCAACCAAGTTACCCGCGAATCCGAAACCCAGTTTTGATACTTTTTATCCACGTCTTCAAGTCCCAGCTGAGCGTGAACAATGAGCTCGCAGTTTTTCTCTTTCATTAAAGAAAAAGCCTCCAATACCAAGTCACAGCCCTTGCGATAAGGGTTCATTCCTGCATTGTGAAAAAAGCGGAGGGGCGTTGCTGAATGGTTTTTGTTTTTTTTTGGCTGAAAAACATCCAAGTTTGTTCCCCAAGGGATATAGAATACTGAGGGGTGATCTTGAAATGCCATGTGGTGCCTGCGAGTGTTGCAGATGAGGTAGTCATACAAAGCGAAGAAGGGTCGGGATTCATCGGTGTAATAATCGATGTAAGCCCCAATAGGAATGTCGGTGTTTTCTTTCAGCCAAAGCACCACCTCCCATGAATGTTGCTCGTTGAAGAGCAGTACATCTGGATTTGTTTCTTTCAACCATTTCTGAAAGTCTTTGAGGTCGATATGGGTTTTCATGGCATAAGGAACCGTGCTTCCCCAATGCACATTTTCCCCGCCCCAAGCAGAAGGGTGTCCTGCTTCCACCTCACCTCCTCGGGCATAAATATGCACCTCAAAATCGCGATCAATCACATCCATGATGGCCTTTGAAACGTGAGCAGCGCCGCGCTCAAACCAAGTTGTAATGATGCCAATCTTTGCTTTCATTGCCTTAAAAGTAGACAATAGCTCCGCTCGTCATAAAAAAGGAGAGGAAGATTTTCCAGTCTTGTTATCTTGTGCTCATGAAAGGTATCATCTCATTTGTTTTTCTCTGTTTTGTCCTTGGTTCAATACAAGCCCAAAACGATAGTCTTTATCTCTCCGGAATGAACATGCGTCACTTGGGTCCGGGCACCATGAGTGGACGAGTAACCAGCATTGATCTCATTCAAGACCACCCCGAAACCATCTACATCGGAACGGCTTCAGGAGGTGCTTGGAAATCGATAAGTGGGGGAATCACTTGGGAACCCATTTTTGATCATGAAGCAACAGCTTCCGTGGGTGCGATTGCCATCAACCAGAGAAAACCAGATCAAGTGTGGATCGGTACTGGAGAAGGAAATCCAAGAAATTCACATTCCAGCGGAAAAGGAATCTATCGCTCACTGAACGGTGGAAGATCTTGGGAGTTGATGGGATTGGAAGCAACACGAAACATTCACCGCATTGTGATCGACCAGCAAAACGATCAAAACATCTACGTTGCTGCCCTGGGTAGCATTTGGGGAGAAAATCCAGAACGAGGCGTTTTTAAGAGTGAAGATGGCGGACAAACTTGGGAAAAGTCGCTTTACGTGAACCAAAGCACAGGTTGTGCAGACTTGGTGATGGACCCCGTCAATAGCGATAAACTATTTGCCGCAATGTGGGAATACGGAAGAAAACCTTGGACTTTCAACTCCGGTGGTGAAGGGTCCAGCTTGAGCATGACCCTCGATGGTGGAAAGAGCTGGGACCGTTTGAACGGAAAAAATGGGTTGCCTGATGGACCTTACGGACGAATTGGAATTGCCATTGCTCAGAGTGATCCCAAAACGGTGTATGCACTTATTGAGAGTGAAAACACAGGCCTGTATCGTTCTTCAGACGGAGGCTTCACTTGGAAATTGCAAGCAACGGAAGACATCGGGAACCGT
>CALKGK010000040.1 GCA_938085105.1 uncultured Flavobacteriales bacterium | reverse complement strand
GGGTTCCCTGGGAAATCCATTTCCAATTCTGGATTAATGGATTCGTAGTATTGGTTGACATATTCTCCTTGTTCGTTCGAACCATCTTGAAGTCCGAAAGCAATCATCTGTTCAGCCAAATAATTACCGAGTGCTGCAGGAACTCCATTTTGGTAGTTGGTTTCGGTGTAGGCAATATCGTAGCCCAACTCGTCCATCAACAAATCGAAGCGTTGTTGCGTGGGGAAATTGTTGGGTGAATCTTGAAAACGATGGGTAAGCAAGCGATAACAAGCGTAAGACATCGCCTCTTCTTCGGCAGCAAGTTCACCATTGAGCGCAGCCACTCCTTCAAAGGGAACTTCGAACTCACCATGGGTTCTACCTAAGAAGTAAGGTTCCGCCGTTTGGTTATAAGCCGCCCATGAATCATACATCACAACCGATGTGTGAAAGAGATTCCTAGCGTGTACGGTTGGTTGAGCAAAATCGTCCCGAATTGCATCCAAAAGCACTTCGTTCCATTCTCGAGCAATTGTGTGTTCTTGAGCGTGCAAAGAATTACCAAGGCCCAGAACCGAAATTAAAACCAATAAACTGTAGCGTAGCGATTTTATCATCTGAGAAATATTAAACAATTAGTTGTAAGTGAATTTAAAGATAGTTAATGTGAGCCCAATCTTGGCTTCTCTGGGGAACGAATGCACAAAAAAAGGACAAAACTGACGAAAATCAGCATTTATCCTTCTTGTTTTATTTCATAACCCGTGATCCAGAACTCGGAATTATTCCATTTGGTATTCGCTCGAAGTGAACAAATCATCATCGCTCAAGGTGTGCAAAAACGCAATGAGGTCGGCAATGTCTTCTTGGCTCAGCATCAGCCCCGTTTCTTGGGTTGCGAGAATGGCGGGATCAACACTGTTGGAGTTTTGAATGCCAGAGTTGTAGTGGTTAATCACTTCCTCAAGGGTGTTGAATCTCCCGTCGTGCATGTATGGCGCGGTGTGGGCGATGTTCCTGAGCGATGTAACTTTGAATCGACCCCGATCTTCTTCCAAACCGGTGGCGTTCTTTCTTCCCTCATCCGTGATTTCTGCTTCACTGTCCAAGCCGTTATTCATGTACTGGTCGTTCTCAAAATTAATTCCCGAATGGCAATGTGCGCAATCCGCTCCAGATTCTTCTGGAAAGAAAGGGTTGTACTCTGTGAAAAAGAGCAGGCGACCTCGTTCTTCAGCGGGCGTCAATGTTTCTTCACCAAGGAGAAAACGATCGTATTTTGAATTGACGGAAACGATGGAAAACATGAACTGCTCCAAGGCCAAAGAGATGAGTTCTGGGGAGATTTCTTCACTACCAAATGCACGAATGAATTGATTCCGATAGACATCCATGTCTGAGAGCTTCTGCACCACATTCTCCAAACTTTCGTCCATTTCCAATTCGTCTTGAATCGGTAATAAGGCTTGGTCTCTCAACTCAGCAGCCCTGCCGTCCCAAAAGAATCCATTGTCGTTCCAAGCCATGTTGAAAACCGACATGGCATGACGTAAACCGGGCAATCCTTCAACGCCAATACTGAACTGCTCAGGATCAGAGAAGCCTGCCGATTGCAAGTGGCATGACGCACAAGATTGACTGTTGTCTGAAGACAGTGCCGTCTCATGGAATAGCATTTTGCCCAACTTCACTCCTTGTTCCGTAAGCGGATTGTCTTCAGGCAATTGCGGGGGTGAAAAGTGAATGGGGTACTCAATGATATATGGGCTAGGATCATAGCTAGGAGCTGCTACGTTGGTTATAGCTTCCGGTTCTTCATCTTTTTTACAAGCGAACAATAAGATGGATCCGATGATAAGTATAAAGTAATTCGTTTTCATTGGAATAGATTGAGGTGCTCAGGTCAATTGCAAACAGAAAAGGGCTGAAGCTCAAAAGTTTATTGGGCTGATGAGATCTTCCTTCGTGTTCAAGACTTCCTAAATATCAAAAAGGAGAACAAAAATCTGAGCAAAGTGATTTTACCGAGATTATTTCAGGATGAATTGCTGAGTTTCTTGATGACTTCCGACCGTGCCCAGCAATGTGTAAATACCTGCAGGAAGCGTTTCCAATGAGAGTGTGTTCTGAATTTGACCAGCGATGTTGAGTTCGTACACGATCTGTCCTTGAGCATTGAACACTTGAATCATTTCCAATGGTGAATCGCTCTTGATTTTAATCTCACCATCACTAGGGTTTGGGAAGATCGAAATGGATGAAGAACGTTCCGTTTTAACAATGTTCACCGTTCCATCACTAGCAGTGAAAACACTGTTCTGCATGTTGTTGAATACTGCATTGATGGTTTGTCCGGTTTCACTGTGCTCAATCATGCCGTTTGAAACGTTGAGTGCACCAAGAAGGTTGGCATAATTGCCGTCCAAGGAAATGCGGAGGTCGCCTGAAATGTTTTCTGCACCCGTGTAGACGGTTTGTTCAATGTAGTGAGCATCACCCAAGGCGTGGATCTCCCAGATTTGACTGAAAGCGGCTCCAGAGGTTCCTTCAAAAGCGATGAATCGATAACCACTTGCCCACCCCCAATGCATCGAGGGGTTTTGCGGAGCGAGCGGGTGCCCCACGGCATACGTAGAAGGATCGAGGTGATTGTATTCTTCTTCAACACCGCAAGAAAAAGTGATGGCTTCGACTTGATCGATATCAAAATTACCGAGGTAAAAGGATTCGTTGTCTTCCGGACGAACGAGCAACCACTGGTCATCGATTTCAGTGACTTGTCCGCCATCGTGTTGAATGCTAAAGCCAGAGAGGTAAAATTCGAGTCGGCCAACTTTGATGGCGCTTCCATTGTTCGAAAGCACTTCCACATCTTGAACAAAAGCATTTCCGTTCCAAAGGTGGTTAAAGTCGAGGTAAAGGTCGTTTTGGGCAGCGGCGTTTGAAGCAATAAACGCGATAAAAAGGAGGGTAAAAATATTTTTCATGGGATTGAATTTTCGTTGTTTAATGATTAAATGGCAGGAACATTTAAAGGTCTACAATCGAAAGTTCTCCCACTCTTTCCAAAGATGGGTTTCAGGGATTTTTTCTTTGAAGGAAACATCGGCTAATTCAATGTTTTCAAAGGGCTTGGCTGAAGGGATGATGAAGGCTTGTACAAGGTCGGGGTTAGCCCCAGAAAAAACCAAATGATCCGAAAAATGGTCGTTTTTCAGTTCCTGAGCTTCTACTTGAATTTGCGCAGAGCTGCAACAGGACTTTCTCGTCACGGCATCTTCTTGAGAAGCGGCATTACTTAAGGCCATCTCTACAGCCTCAAAATAACCGAAGCACTTTTTAGCTGCTTTGAAGAAAGCATACGACTTCACCTGGCCCTCACAAAGGTGCATGTCCACCATCACATTCACTGAAGAAATCAGCGTAAGGCAAAGGAAGAAATAGGCGAGGAGCTTTTTCATGAATGTAAAGATATGGATTTATTGGAAAAAAACCCTCCACAATTATGCACTGTTTTCAGTTTTGAGGGCTTGAAGCAGTGCTACTTACATCCAGCTTTTGGAGGACTGTTCTACTTGCGCCAAAAGGTAGTTGTACACCTTCATGGCTTCATCAATGGGGAGGTAGCGGATGCTTCTATTCCCGGAAGCCGTGGAAAAGGTGAGGTGTGCAAGTTTTCTTCTTTTGGTGAAAGGCGTTTGTTTGAGTCTCAAGGTTTGGCCTTTGTACAAAGGAAGAATGGTGCGCTTTCGGAATAAAAAGCCCCTTTCATATGT
>CALKGK010000039.1 GCA_938085105.1 uncultured Flavobacteriales bacterium | reverse complement strand
GTGATGGTGGTGAAGTATTTGTGGTAAAACTGGATGTTTTCATGGGCTACTTAAGCCGATAGCGTTTACAGAGTGAGAGTGGAGGACGGAGAATGAAGATGGTGCATTTCGCTGTTGATGAGGTTTTGCGCTCTAAATGGATAGGCTTTTTCCCTAGGTTGAAATCTGGGCTACTTAAGCCGTTAGCTTCATGCTTCCACTTCCGAAACTTTTGTCAGTCATTTCCGTAAAGAGGATTCAACGCCCCTGATAGCAGCGATAGCTTGCTTGAACAAAACGCACTGAAACACTGGGTGCAAGAGCGACCAAAGAAGCTCCTTGTGCCAAGATGTAGAAGCGTGTTTTGAAAAGCAACTAAAGCGGAAAGCAGGAAAAGGCGCTCCTTAAACTGTAAGAATATGAAAATGATCTCCTTCGTGCTCCTCGGAGCTGTGATGATGGCTGCTGCACCTAAACCCAATAGCGGCGAGTACTTTTTGGTGTATGGAAACATGGAAAATCTGCAATGGGCCGATGGTTCCATGGTGGATGCGGCCAATACTTGGTGCGTGGTTTCTACTCCCGATGATGAAATTTACATCGCTTTTAAGGCCAATGAAGATGGTGAATATGAGTTCAACCTGCCTGTGGGTGAAGTGTACACCATGACTTTTGGCGGCAAAGATTACGTGAACAAAAAGGTCGAAATCGATGCGCGAAACCTGGAGGTGACCAAAAAAGGTGTAGCCTTGAAATTGGATATGCTCCTTTTCAAAGCTCCTGAAGATGCCGACGTTTCAGCTTTCGAACAGCCCGTTGCGAAATTTAACTACCAAGCCGATTACCGCAAGTTGGTGCCCGACATGGAGTACATTGAAGATAACATGCGCGATTTTGAAAAAGCGATGAGAAAGATTGAGAAGGAGAGTTTGCGTGCCGACTCAGGCAAGTAATTTCCTCACGATGGTGGACACGGTTTTTCCGTCAGCTCTTGCTCCAAGTTGAGCGCTTGCTGC
Source organism: uncultured Flavobacteriales bacterium (assembly GCA_938085105.1). Taxonomy (GTDB): domain Bacteria; phylum Bacteroidota; class Bacteroidia; order Flavobacteriales_D; family Sanyastnellaceae; genus CALKGK01. The sequence goes on along the minus strand of CALKGK010000039.1, from coordinate 19,623 downwards.
ACCCATTACTTTCCCCATGTCGCCCATGCCGCTTGCTCCCATTGATTCGATGATGCCTTTGACTTTGGATTCAATTTCTTCAGCGCTCATAGGCTCGGGGAGATAAGACTTGATCACATTTGCCTGACTCATTTCCTCGTCGTATAAATCTTCGCGGTTTTGCTCTTTGTAAATGGCCGCGGCATCGGTGCGTTGCTTATAGAGCTTGTTCAAGATTTTAAGAGCAGCATTTTCATCCACATCACCGTCGCCACCATCTTTGGTCATCTCCAAAAGGAGTTTCGATTTGATGTCGCGCAAAGCACTGAGGCGTTCACGGTCTTTGGCTTTCATGGCTTCTTTGATGTCGTTCTGAATTTGCTCTGTAATGTTCATGGCTGTGTTTTGCTGTAAAAATAAGAAAAGCCTTCTCACATCAATCGTGAGTAGGCTTTGTTTTTTGGTTTAGTGTTTGAACAGTGCTTATCGCCTCATAAGTTATTGATGAAGCGTGATTTTGGGCAGTTATTTTTTTTGGTTTGGATGACTTCTTCAATACGATTGGAGAAGAGGTGTAACTTAGCTTTCTTACAATTCAATATTCTTGAAAAAAACAAAAGCCCCTGAAGCACATTACTGCATCAGGGGCTTTTTGTTTAACCAAAACTAACTACTAATCTACATTATCGTGTAAAAAAGGATTGTTTCCTTTCAAATTCACTTTTTTGTTTCCGTCTTCGTCGCTTTCCTCAGAAAGGGTGTAGCGCGATACGTTGGAATCGGAAGAGTGAGGCGTGTTGTCCAAAGAGATTTCTCTTCTGCGGTAAGCAGGTTCGTTCTCGAGATCAGCCAATCCATTTGGTGTTTTGAGCTTTACGGTGAACTCACGAATGCGGTGTTCTCTTTCACGATTGCGGTTGCTGAGCTCTTGTCTGCTCGGACGCTCTTCCATTTTCATTTCTTCCTCTTCGTGCTTCAAGCTGTCGGTGACTTCAGTGCTTGGTGCACTTTGGGGCTCGTCGCTCTCAAGGTTATAATATACCGGCTTTGGAGCTTCTGCCGGACTCGCTTCTTGCATTTTGAGTTGATCAGATGGAGAAGCTTCTTTTTCTTCGCTTTCTTCTTCTTGCAAATTGAAAAGCGTTGGGCTCTCATCTTCCAACTCCTCTTCTGTCACTTCTTCCAAGCTATGGAAAACAAATTCCGGAGTAGCTGCTGGTGTTTCAGGAGTGATTTCTTCTTTGTTCTCTTCAGGAGTTGATTTCAAAAAGGGAGTGGCATCCTCAGCTTCAAAAGCGATGTAGTTCTTTTGTTTGTTTGAATCGGTAGGGGTGTTTACTGGTGCAGTAATTTCCTTCCCTTTTACCTCGGCTAAATTGTGCTTCACCGTTTTGGGCGCTTCCATGGGAATTCCAGCATCAATTTCATTGGCGGTAAATCCGGTAGCGATTACGGTAATGCAAAGATCTTCATCCAAGGTTTCGTCTGCACCGTAGCCCCAAATTACTTCAGCGCTCATACCTGCTTTCTCTTGAATGTGATCCGTGATTTCCGTGATTTCGTCCATCAAAACTTCATCCATTCCGTAGGTGATGTTCAAGAGTACGAAGTTGGCACCGGTGATGTCGTTGTCGTTCAAGAGTGGAGATTCCAATGCTTGAGTCACGGCAGCCATTGCTCGGCCTTCACCAGAAGCTTTACCTGATCCCATGATGGCTACACCGCTATTTCTCATTACGGTGTTCACATCATTCATATCCACGTTAATTTCACCAGTGAGGGTAATCACCTCAGCAATTCCTTTTGCAGCTGTACAAAGTACTTCGTCTGCATGATCGAAAGCCTTCTTTAGGGATAGATTTCCATAAAGTTCTCTCAATTTATCGTTGCGAATTACCAAGAGCGTATCCACAGCTTCGCGCATTTCTTTCAATCCAGACTCGGCTTGTGTCGATCTTCTCTTTCCTTCAAACAAGAAAGGAACGGTAACGATACCCACAGTGAGGATTCCCATCTCACGAGCAGCTTCTGCAATCACAGGTGCTGCTCCGGTTCCAGTTCCACCGCCCATTCCGGCAGTGATGAAAACCATTGTGGTGTTTTTAGCAAGAATGGCCTTGATGTCTTCCAAGGTTTCTACGGCTGCATTTCGTCCAACTTCTGGCAAGGATCCTGCTCCTCGTCCTTCCGTTAGGGTTGCGCCCAACTGAACTTTGACGGGTACTGGGCTCTTGTCCAATGCCTGAGCATCGGTATTGCAAACAATGAAGTCCACATCCTTAATGCCTTGCTCATACATGTAATTCACAGCGTTGCTTCCACCGCCTCCTACACCGATAACTTTGATGATCGACGATTGATCTTTTGGCAAATCAAAACGCATCATTTCGAAATTCTCTTGGTCCATGCTCATGCTATTATATTGGTGTTCAGTGTGTTTTAATGTGTTCACTGCTCACAATTCGACTACTACTAAGAAAAATAATTTGCGAATGCTTTTCACAATAACTTATTCAATGCATTCACTTTAAATTGTTGAAAACGCTATTCGTCTTCATTTTCGAACCATTCTTTGATCTTTTTCAAGAAAGAAAGCGATCCGCGATCTTCTCGTTTCTTCCGCAAATGCTCGGCTTCACTCTCTTCTTGGCGAAGCGGACGAGGCATCTTTTCGTATCCTTTCAACACAAGACCAACACCGGTTGCAAAGAGCGGACTAATGAGTTCGTCACTTGGTGCTTTGGCGAGGTGCTCGTTGGGGAAACCAATGCGACAGTCGGTGCCAATCATGTATTCAAAGAGCTGAGTAATGTGCTTCATTTGAGATCCACCACCGGTAACTACAATTCCTCCAATGAGGTCGTTTTCATAACCACTGTTGCGAATTTCGTAATGCACGTGCTCGATGATTTCTTCCATTCTCGCTTGGATGATGTGGGCGAGGTTTTTTACGGAGATTTCTTTTGGTTCACGTCCACGCAGACCAGGAATACAAACAATTTCGTTGTCTTTCATCTCGTAAGCCAAAGCACTACCAAACTTGCGCTTGAGTTCTTCTGCTTGCTTTTTCATGATGGTGCAACCGCTTTTGATGTCTTCAGTAATTACGTTCCCTCCAAAAGGAATCACGGCTGTGTGGCGAATGATGCCTTCTTGGAAAATGGCAATGTCTGTGGTACCACCACCAATATCAACCAAAACTACCCCAGCTTCTTTTTCTTCATCGCTCAACACGGATGAGGATGATGCAAGTGGTTCAAGGATGAGGTCATTCACCTCAAGTCCGGCTTTGCTCACACATTTGTAGATGTTTCTAGCAGCGGCAATTTGTCCGGTAATGATGTGGAAGTTCGCTTCCAAGCGAATGCCCGACATTCCGATGGGTTCTTTAATGCCTTGTTCGTTGTCAACGGTGTACTCTTGTGGCAATACGTGGATGATTTCTTCTCCAGGTAGCATCACCAATTTGTGCATGTCTTCTACGAGCGCATTGATGTCGCGCATCGAAATCTCCTCGTCCAAGTTGTCACGAGTTCTTAAACCGCGGTGTTGGATGCTCTTGATGTGCTGACCAGCGATTCCGACGTTGACCACCCCAATACTGACTTTCGACATTTCTTCTGCCTGCGCTACTGCTGCTTTGATCGACTCAACGGTTTTTTCGATGTTGGAAACAACTCCACGAGTTACTCCTACTGATTCGCTCTTGCCGTATCCAAGAATTTCAATTTTACCGTGCTCAGTACGTCGGCCCACTAAGCAGGCGATTTTTGTTGTACCGATGTCGAGTCCTACGACGATTTCTGGTTCCATATCCGTGACAATTTATGGTTGATACTGTTGTTAGAAGTAGCGTTCACACACCACTTGATCTCTATACTTGAGGTTGATTGTTTTGTATTCATTCAGGTTTCTCGTGTGCACTGTAGCATCGTAGAAAGCCTTCAATTTGTTCAGTTTACGAGTGATGCGCTCCGCTTTTCCCAAAAGAATGCGGTGCTTGCCCAGCCGTGGAATCATTTCAATTTCTCCGTTGGCACGAACGTACAGGTGTTCGATTTGTGCCGACCAAAATGCATCCTGATCCAAGATCTGCTGTAAAGCAAATACATCGTCCAGCAAGGTGTTGGGGGCGAGGTCGATTTGCTCCATCACTTGGGCCGGTGAGGTGTTCGTTGCAAGGGCTTCTGTCTGTTCCATCACGGCAATCAAAACTCGGGCGGTGTAGGTGTCGGAAAGCGGCATTTTTTTACCTGCTTCGTCGATGTAATAGCTTTCTCCGTCAGGATTGATGATGCGAAGAACGGGTCTGCGTTGCTCAACACGGATTTTCAAAACACCGTCCACCGATGGATATACCGTAGCGTCTTTTACCGACGGCATCTTTAAGAGGTGTTTTTGGATTTGGTTGATGTTGATGTCGTTCAAAGTGCTTCCAAGAATCGGGCTGCCCAAATCGAGGATGCGGTTTTCAATGGCTTCATCATCAATGAAGTACATGCCTTCGAGCTGTGTAACAGAGATGTCCATTTTCCAACATGCAGCATTTCCTTGTTCCTTTCGAGCAAAACCAAAAAGTACCAGACAACTCAAGAGAGCTGCAGACCAAAGGGCGATATTTTTAATGGCTTTTTTCTTCAAAGCTTACTGGTTCGGGTGTTCATCCACGTGCTAATGTCAGGTACCAATCGGTCGATGTCTCCTGCCCCTAAGGTCATGAGCACGTCGAAATGGAGTTCCTGTAATTCAGGCAATAAACGCACTTTTGAAACGCACTTTTTGGGGATGCCGGAGATTTTATCCAATAACCATTGTGAATCAATTCCTTCGATGGGCATTTCACGTGCTGGGTAGATGTCCAAAAGCAAAACTTCATCAAGTAATTCAAGGGATCTAGCGAATTCATCGCCAAAGTCTTTAGTTCTAGAATAAAGGTGTGCTTGAAAAATGCCACAGATTTTTTTTCCGGGGTGACGTTCTCTTGCGGCTTGAATGGCTGCTTGTAGTTCGCTTGGATGATGCGCGTAGTCGTCAATATACACCCCGTTTTCGTCGTTCTTGTGGTATTCAAACCGGCGGTATATTCCTTGGAAAGAGGCCAATGCTTTTTTGATGGCTTCAGGAGTTACACCTACTTCCAAACAAGCGAGCACTGCAGCACAGGCGTTGGCTTGATTGTGCTCCCCAGGCATCTTGAATTCAATGTTTTCGATGGTGGCTTTTGGGGTGTGGATGTCAAAATACCACTTTCCATCCCGCAAGGAGGCTTGAGTGAAAACACCATCATTTTCCTCACTTTTTCCGTACCTCAATATTTTTGCCTCAGCAGCAATGCCTTTAATGCTTTCATTCAAATAAAGTCTTCCTTCCGATGACACTTTGTTTGCAAAGGCTTGAAAACTATCGAAAAAGTGTTGCTGGTCTTTATAGATGTCCAAATGGTCAGGGTCGATGGAGGTGATGATGGCCATGGTTGGATTCAAGCTCAAGAAGGAACGGTCGTATTCATCCGCTTCTAAAACGGTCCAAGCGTCTTCACTTGAAAAGAGCAGATTGGTGTTGTAGCCAGAGACGATTCCTCCCAAAAATGCGTTACAGCCCATCCCGCTGTCTTGTAAGATGTGTGCAATGAGTGAGGAGGTGCTTGTTTTCCCATGAGTTCCTGCAACAGCGATGGTTTTGTGTTCTTTGGTGATGATGCCCAAAGCGGCGCTTCTCTTCATTACTTGAAATCCTGCGGCAGTGAGGTAACGAAGCTGAGGGTGGGCATTGGGAACAGCTGGGGTGTAAACCACTAGAACCCGAGACTGCTTTGCCAAAAAGAGCATTTCAGGAATGGCTTTCATGCTGTCATCGAAATGAACAGGAATGCCCTCTTCGAGCAACTCTTTGGTAATTCTACTCGGTGTTTTGTCGTAGCCTTCAACGTGCTTGTTGAGTTGCTTGAAATATCGCGCAAGGGCACTCATTCCGATGCCTCCAATGCCAATGAAGTAAACGCTTTGAATGTCGTCCAATTTCATGATTCGAGGAGGTCAAGTATTTCGTCAACAATGGCGGCAGCGGCTTGTGGTCTGGCCAGAGCTTTCATGGCGTCCGACATCTTTTCGTATTCCGTTTTGTCTTGGATGAGCTGAATCACAGTGGACCCCAATACAGCTTTCACCTCAGAATCTTTGATCAAGACCGCTGCTCCATGCTCGGTCATGCTATGGGCGTTCTTGCTCTGATGGTCTTCCGACACATTTGGTGATGGAACGAGGACACAAGGTTTCCCCACAATGGCCAGTTCAGCGATGCTCATGGCTCCTGCTCGGCTCACGATGAGGTCGGCAGAAATGTAGGCAAGATCCATTCTCGAAATAAAGTCCGTAGCCACAACACCCTCCAAGTCCTTGCCTTCAAGCCAGTTTTGGATTTCGGGTAGATAGCGTTTCCCGGTTTGCCAGAGCACCTGTATTCCTTCAATGGTCCATGCTTCGAGGTGTTCTTGCACGGCGGCATTGATGGATGCGGCTCCCAAACTTCCTCCCATCACAAAAAGGGTGGGTTTGTTTTCGTCCAATTGGAAATGTGTACGGGCGCTTGAAGTGCTTTCCGTGGACTTCAAGACGCCCATACGAATAGGGTTGCCGGTGTATTGGGTTTTGGCTTTTGGAAACCAGCGATTCATATTATCAAACCCAGTACAGATCCGGTCAACTTTCTTTGCTAATATCCGGTTGGTGATTCCGGGAAATGAGTTTTGCTCTTGGATGAGCGTTGGAATACCTTTTTTGCTCGCCACATGAAGGAGTGGACCACTTGCAAATCCGCCTACACCGATGACAATTTCAGGTTTAAATTTTCGAATAATGGCTTTGGCCTTGGTGAGGCTAGAGATCAATTTAAATGGGAAAGAAAGGTTTTTTGTGCTGAAGATTTTACGTTCAATTCCGCTGATCCACAGTCCCTCTATGGCGTATCCTTCAGCTGGAATTTTCTCCATTTCCATTCGCCCTTTCGCCCCAACAAACAAGAGTTCCGCTTCGGGGAATCGCGCTTTGATTTCTTCCGCAATGGCCAGGGCGGGATAGATGTGTCCGCCAGTTCCTCCTCCACTAATGATCACTCTACGCAATGCCATAGTTCGCTTCGTTTTGTTTGTTGTCCACATTGTTTTCTTGCTCTTTCTCCCATTCCTCCTTGTTGTAAACGCTTCTGCTCACCGATAGAATCATGCCGATGCTAAGGCAGGTGAACACAATGGAGGTTCCTCCCATGGATACAAGAGGGAGGGGCTGACCAGTGGTTGGAAAGAGTTTTACGGCTACGGCCATGTTGATCATGGCTTGAAAAGTGAGGAGGAAACCCAAGCCTAAAGCGAGCAATCCTCCAAAATGCTTGGGTGTTCGTGTAGCAGTCCGAATGCTGCGATACATGAAAATGAGGTAGAGCAACAAGAGTCCAAACCCACCCAAAAGTGAGCCGTATTCTTCAATGATGAATGCGTAAATCATGTCAGAATAGGGGTGAGGCAAGAAGTTCCGGGAGTTCCCTGTTCCTGGCCCGGAGGGAAACAGTCCACCTTCATTAATGGCCACTTGTGCAAAGTCAATCTGGTAGTTCCCTTCGGCTTCGGCATTGCTGAAACTTTCAATTCGAGCGATCCAAGTATCAAAACGGGTGAATGTCCCGGGGGCCGCTTTACCCACGAGGTACAAAAGGGCAAGACCAGCTATACCCATTCCCATGATTTTAAGCATGTGCTTTAGCGGGACACCTCCAATAAAGATCAAGAGAAAGCAGGTACCTCCTAGTAGGGCTGCAGTGCTAAAATCTGAAGGTAAGATGAGTCCGCAAATCAACAATATTGGCCATAGAATGGGCCAAACGCCTTTCCAGAAATCATGCAGAATGGTCCGGTTTAAGTTGAGCAGCCGGGCCAAATGTGTGATGAGTGCAATCTTGGCAAAATCGGAGGTCTGAAAGGTGATTCCGATGAATGGGATGCGTATCCATCGGGTAGCACTGTTATAGTTCACCCCGAAAAAGAAGGTAAATACAAGCATGATCACGGCCGCCCAAAAGATGATTTGAGACAGTCGTGAGAAATAACGAAACTTTATTCGATGGACCACAAACATGGTGCCCAAGCCCAAAACCAACATCATGAAATGCTTGAGCAGAAACTTCAGTGAGTTTCCATCGTTTTTATAGGCCAAAGAGGATATGGAGCTGTAAACAGCCAAGAGTGAGATGACGGATAAAAGGATCGCGACCATCCATATCACTCGATCTCCTTGGAGTCGTTTGAAAAATGCTTGCATGGGGATTTGCTTAGAGTCTGCGTACAGCTTGCTTGAACTTGTGTCCGCGATCTTCGTAATTCTCGAAAAGATCAAAAGAAGCACATGCAGGTGATAGCAAAACGGTGTCCCCTTCGTTCGAAAGGTCGTAAGCCAAACGTACGGCTTCGTCTGCAGATCTCACTTCAAGCACTTGCTCCACTCGTCCGGTGAATGCGGCTCTTAATTTCTTGTTGTCTGTTCCCATGCAGATGATGGCTTTCACCTTGTCATCTACCATCTCATACAATTCGCTGTAATCGTTTCCTTTGTCAACACCTCCAGCAATCCAAACGATGGGCTTGTCGATGCTCTCAAGTGCATACCAGGTGGAGTTGATGTTGGTGGCCTTGCTATCGTTGATGAAGCTAACGCCGTTCACTTTTCCAACGTTCTCAAGTCGGTGCTCAATGTTTTCAAAGTTGGTAAGGCTGTCGCGAACGTTTTCTTTGCGCAATTCAAAGATTCTTCCGGTAACTCCTGATGCCATGGAGTTGAATAGGTTGTGTTTGCCTTGGAGGGCGAGATCTTGGATCTTCATGGTAAATTGTTGGTTTTGGGTTGTGATGTTCAATTGATCTTCAAAACAGAAGGCGCCCTGGTCAAAAGGTGGTTCTGCATGTTGATTTAGGGTAATTGGGTACTGGTTCGCGATTGGTTTAAGGGCTTGGATGCCTTCGCGAACAATGCTGTTGTCGAGGTTGTAAATGAGGTGGTCTTCCGGACCTTGGTTCTGAAGGATCCGAAACTTGCTTGCAGCGTACTTGCTCAGGTCATAGTCGTAGCGGTCCAGATGATCAGGCGTGATATTGAGCAAGACGGCGATGTCTGCTTTAAAGTCAAAACAGCCGTCCAATTGAAAGCTGCTCAACTCCAATACATAAATGTCTTTTTCATCTATGGCAACTTGTCGTGCAAAGCTTTGGCCGATGTTCCCAGCCAAGCCCACGTTCAGCCCACCTTCTTTTAAGATGTGGTAGGTCAATAGGGTAGTGGTGGTCTTCCCATTGCTCCCAGTAATGCACACTTTTTGGGCGGATGTGTGCTTTCCTGCAAACTCAATTTCAGAGATCACAGGAATGTTGGCTTCGCGAAGCTGAACAATCAACGGAGCGTGGTCGGGTATTCCCGGACTCTTAATGATTTGATCTGCTTCCAAGATGCGTGCTGTGCTGTGCGTGTTTTCCTCAAACTCAATTCCTGCTTCCAGCAATTCGTTTTTGTACTTCGCTTTGATGCTCCCTTGGTCAGAAACGAACACATCATGCCCGAGTTTCTGTGCCAAGAGTGCACTTCCCACGCCGCTTTCACCGGCTCCTAGTATGTAGGTGCGCGGCTGATTCATCGGATTTTGAGGGTTACGATGGTGATTACAGCAAGCATGATTCCGAGGATCCAGAAACGTGCTACGATTTTTGGCTCAGGAATGTTTTTCTTCTGGTAGTGATGGTGTAAAGGTGCCATCAAGAATACCCGTTTTCCTTCGCCCAAGCGTTTTTTGGTGTACTTGAAGTAGCCTACTTGTACAACAACCGATAGGTTTTCAATGAGGAAGATTCCGCAGAGAATCGGGATCAAAAGTTCTTTGCGAATGGCGATGGCAAATACAGCAATGATTCCCCCCAAAGCCAAACTTCCAGTGTCTCCCATGAAGACTTGAGCTGGATAGGCATTGTACCAAAGAAAGCCAATACAAGCTCCCACGAAGGCGCTGATGAAAACCACCATTTCTCCACTGCTCGGGATGAACATAATGTTGAGGTAGTCGGCAAAGATGTAGTTTCCAGAGAGGTAAGCGAGTATGGCAAGGGTAACACCGATGATGGCGCTCGTTCCCGTCGCGAGTCCGTCCAGTCCGTCGGTCATGTTGGCCCCATTGCTCACGGCTGTTACAATGAGGATGGTGGCAAGGATGAAAATGATCCAAACGTAATCAGAGGCGCCTTCTCCCATCCAAGAGATCAACCAAGCGTAGTCAAACTCGTTGTCCTTAACGAAAGGGATGGTGGTGATGCTCGATTTATGGGTGTCCCACTGCAACACTTCTTCGCCCATTTCATTGATCACACTCACATGCTCCCCTTCTTCATTCAACACGGCTTGCTTGATGGCAACGTCTGGAGAGAAGTATAGCATGGAGCCTACGATGATTCCACCGCCTACTTGACCAATGATTTTGAATTTTCCTGCGAGTCCTTTTTTATTTTTCTTAAAGACTTTAATGTAGTCATCAATAAACCCAATACTTCCGAGCCAAACGGTAGCAACAATCATCGTTTGCACGTAGATGTTGGTCAGATTAGCAAACAGGAGTGTAGGAATGAGGATGGAAGCCAAAATGATGATTCCACCCATGGTTGGAGTTCCTTGCTTTTGCATTTGACCGTCCAAACCGAGATCGCGAACAATTTCTCCAACCTGCTTCAATTGTAGCCATTGGATGATTTTTTTACCAAAAACCATAGAGATCACCAAGGAGGTGATGACACTCATCGCTGCCCGAAATGAGATGTATTGAAACAGCCCCGCTCCTGGAAATTGATACGCTTCTTCGAGATATTGAAATAGGTGATAGAGCATTACTTGTTGAGGGTTTTCAGGGTTTCTTTCACGATTTGGAAATCATCGAAAGGCTGTTTCACGCCCATGATGTCTTGATAGGTTTCATGTCCTTTTCCAGCAATCAAAATGATGTCGTCTTTCGCTGCCAATGTGCAAGCGAGCTTGATGGCTTCTTTCCGACTGCTGATGGAGATGTTTTTCTTGAGTTGAACAGGATCTAATCCGGCTTCCATGTCTTTGATGATGGCGTCGGGATCTTCTGTTCGAGGGTTGTCTGAGGTGATCACCGTTCGATCGCTTCCATCGCTTGCAATCTGCGCCATGATGGGGCGTTTAGTGGCATCTCGATCTCCTCCACAGCCCACTACGGTAATCACTTGTTCATTTCCACTTCGGATGTCTGCGATGGTTTTAAGCACGTTTTCAAGCGCATCGGGAGTGTGGGCATAATCCACCACTGCAGTAATTCCGCTTTCTGTGCGAAAGTGCTGGAAACGACCATTCACTGCTTGAAGAGTACTCATCCCCGTGAGCAATTCGATCTTGTCAATGCCTAGCTCAATGCCCACAGCATATACCGCGAGTAAGTTGCTGGCGTTAAAACCGCCAATGATTGGAGTGAAGAATTCTTGTCCGTCAATCATCATCTGCAAGCCTCCAAAAGAACTTTCCAAAACCTTGGCTTTGTAGTCGGCCATGGTTTTGAGTCCGAAACTCCGCTTCTTGCCTTTGGTGTCGTGAATCATGGATTCCGCGTGCAAATTGTCGTTGTTCACAAGCGCGAAGCTTCCGTTAGGCAGCATGTCGAATAGACCTTTTTTCGCTTTGATGTAGTGATTGAAGGTCTTGTGATAATCGAGGTGGTCGTGGGTGATGTTCGTGAATACCGCTCCACTAAAATGTGCTCCCGTAACTCGGTGTTGGTGAATGGCGTGAGAGCTGACTTCCATAAAACAATGAGTACACCCTTGGTCCAACATTTCATGCAACAAAGCGTTTAATTCAATGGCGTTGGGTGTGGTATGCGTGGAAGGAATTTCCTTGTTGTTGATTTTATTTACCACTGTAGAGAGCAGTCCAACTTTCTTCCCTAAAAAGCGGAAGAGTTGAAAGAGCAATGTTGTAGTGGTGGTTTTACCGTTGGTTCCAGTAATGCCAATGAGCTTAATGCGCTTCGACGGGTTGTCGTAAAAATTAGAAGCCATCCACCCAAGGGCTTCTGAGCTGTCTTGAACTTGAACTCCAACGATGCTTTTGGGAAGGTCATCTGGCAAGTTCTCGGCAACAATCGCCACAGCACCGGCTTCGATGGCTTGGTTGATGTATTGGTGGCCGTCAACTTGAGTTCCGCGCACAGCAATGAAAACGCTGAACGGACGCACGAGTCGAGAATCCATGGAGAGGTGTTCTACCGCTACGTTCGTTGAGCCAACGACCTTCTTGATCCTAACTTGATATAATATGTCGCTAAGTATTTTCATTACGATAGTGCGATGGTGATGAGTTTGTTCGAGGGTATTCTAGATCCGGGTAAAACCGACTGACTTTTTACCATTCCTGTTCCTTTTACCTGAACCTTGAGGCCGGCATTTTCGAGGAGGTAAAGGGCGTCTTGCAGTCCCATTCCTTTTACATTGGGTACGAGTCCGCTCGTCGTTTTACGTTCGCCCAAGGCTACTTTGTCTTGCTTCGTTGAAATCGATGCCCAATCGCTTTGGATACTACCCTCTGTAGGGATGTTCAGTGTGCTGAACACCAAGTTGAGGTCTTCCCAACTTCCGTCCATGGAGGTAGGGAGTTTTGCTTCTGCTAGATTGATTTCCGGAGTATTGTCTTGGTGCATTTCGTAACGTGTGGCGTAAATTTTATCGGCCAATTCACGGAATACAGGTGCTGCGATACTCGATCCGTAGTAAACTCCTGTTTTGGTGTCGTTCACGAGTACAATGCAGCTGTACTTCGGGTTTTCAGCAGGAAAGTACCCACAGAAGGATGCGCGGTAACGGTTGTTGTAGTATCCACCCGTTTTCGAAATCTTTGCGGTTCCGGTTTTTCCTGCACACTTGAATTTGCACGATTTGAAAACGTAATCTGCAGTGCCACCTTCTTCACACACGCCTTCCATCATTTTTCGAGCAAGACCCAAGGTTTGGTCTTTACAGATGCGCTCTTTTAAAACAATGGGGGCGAAGGATTGAACAACTTTTCCTTTGTTCTGAATTTCTTTGACGAATTGAGGGCGAAGCATGGTTCCTCCGTTGGCAATTGCGTTGTAAAAGGCAAGGGTTTGCAATGGCGTTTGCTGTACTTCATAGCCAATGGCCATTTGAGTAAGAGAGAGTCCACTCCAGCTACCTTCACGCTCTTTTTTATAGATTTTCGGAGCTCCTTCACCCGGGATACGAATGCCGAGTTTCTGACCTAAACCCATGGCGTGGAGCTTGTCTAGAAATGCTTGTGGGTTCATTCCATAGGCTTCCCGAATCGCGAGAGCAGTTCCAATGTTGGACGATTGCTCAAATACCTCTTCCATGGTAATTTTCCCGTGTCCACCGCTGCCGTCACTCTTATAGTTGGAGTCCTTCATCGGTTTGTTGTAGAAGTATTCAACTCCATTTCCCGTGTCTATACTGTCGGTGAGGGAAAACATTCCATCATCAAGTCCGGCGATGATGGATGCTAGCTTGAAAGTTGAACCCGGTTCAACAGTAGCCGCAATGGCCTTGTTGTGCGTTTCGTAGTACTGGCCATTTTCTGGATCCCGAATGAGGTTGGAGATGGCCTTGATGTAGCCCGTATTTACCTCCATGAGAATAACAGTACCCCAGGTGGCTTCGTGTTGTTTGAGCTGACGTTCTAATGCATGCGAAGCAACGTCTTGAAGATGCACGTCAATGGTGGTGATGAGATCAAGGCCTTCTTTTGGTTCAACAATGAAATCGTTGCTCAGTGGTTTCCATACATTCCCTGCTAAACGTTGTTGAAGCTGCTTTCCTTCAATTCCTGCGAGTTCTTCGTTGTAAGCAAGTTCAAGTCCAACGCGGCTCCCTTCACGATCTCTACCAATGGTTCTTCCAGCGAGTTTGCCAAAGGGCTTTTTGCGGATGTCTACCCGTTCAAAAATGAACCCACTTCGATTGGCTCCTAAGGAAATGAAGTCGGCTTTTAGCAGAGCTTTTCGGGTCAAGAAGTCCACATTCTTTTGGATGAGTTGATAGCGCAATTCTTTGCGTTGTGCTTCCTTCAAAAGCTGGTAGTATTCCTTGTTGGTTCTGTCTTTGAATGTTTGGGCAAAAAGTTCACTAATGGCCGGGAGATGCTTTTCTAAGCTGTCTTGTTTGATGCCTTCTGACTGACTGTCCCAATAGATATTGTAGGACGGAACAGAGGTAGCAAGCAAGTGGCCGCCCTCAGAGTAGATCTGCCCTCTTGACGGAGAGATGCTTCTCACTTGTTGAGTGTAGTTTTCGCCCATTTGGGTCCATTTTGCAGACTCAAAGGTTTGGATGTAGATGATGCGACCAAGGATTCCAATTCCAATGAGGCACATCAAGGCAAAAACCACCCAGGTACGCAACGATATGTCAGTACTATTCTTCAAGGTATCCTTTGTTTACTTCAATGAATTCAGGGGGTGTGTCCGAATCGATGAGGTCCATTTCTTCGATGCGTTGTAGCACAGAACTCTGTCTTTTTCGTGCTTCGAGTTCGCTTTTGAGCGATTTAAATTCTGTAATCTCTTCTTCGAGCTGCCTACCCACTTTTACTTTTTGTCGTTCAGTTTGCTCGAAGGAATACCCCATGGCGATGTAAAGCACAAAAAGGGCGCTCAAGAAAAGAAGGAAGGGCAAATGCGCCACAACACCTTCTCTGGTGAGGAATTCACCGTTGAGTAGCGCGTTGAAGGTTTTGGAAACACGATTTTTCTTCTTCGATTTCGGCTCCTTGCTTTCTTGGCTTTCTTTGAATGCGTTTCTCATTTTTTCTCTGCGACTCTTAATCGAGCGCTTCTTGCTCTGGGGTTTTTAGCTTTTTCTTCTTCTGTGGCTGCCTCTCCTTTCACGATCTGCTTAAATGGCGTGAGGTGTTTTCCGAAAAAATCTTTCTCCACTTCTCCGTCCAGTTTCCCAGCGCGGAAAAAGTATTTTACCATGCGGTCTTCCAAAGAGTGGTAGGAAAGCACGGAAAATCTCCCGCCCGGTTTGAGGAGTTTCATTCCTTGTTCCAAAAGGGCTTCCAGTGCGTCCATTTCCTCGTTCACGGTAATGCGGAGGGCTTGGAATACTTGGGCGTGAAACTTGTGTTCTTTACTGTGAGGAGCAAGCGGGTTAAGTGCTTTGATAAGCTCAAAGGTGGTGTTGATCGGAGCTTCTGCTCGAAGTTCCACTAAACGTTTTGCTGCTCTCCCTGCATTTCTCAACTCGCCATATCTCTTAAAGAGGTCGCGAAGTTGTTCTTCCGTCCAGTTGTTCACGATCTCCCCGGCATGCAGTTTCGCTGCAGGGTTCATTCTCATGTCAAGCGGCGCATCAAAACGGATGGAGAATCCGCGGTCGGGCACGTCAAATTGATGTGATGATACACCAAGGTCGGCCAGGATGCCGTCCACTTCCTTCACTCCATAAAAGCGCAGATAATTCTGCAGGTGTCTGAAGTTTTGCGGGATCAAGGTGAAGCGTTCATCGTTGGGCGCGTTTTCGGCGGCATCAGGATCTTGGTCGAATGCGAAGAGTCTTCCGTCCTTTAGTTGAGAGAGGATTTCTCTAGAGTGGCCGCCACCTCCAAAGGTCACATCCACGTACACCCCGTTTGGGTCGATATTCAGCCCAGCGACCGTGTCGTGGAGCAATACCGGTATGTGATAGTTAGGGGCGTCCATGTTTATTCCTTGTTGTTGGGGTCTCTCTCGATGTCTTTACGAACATCTTCAATGAGTGCACTCAAATCATCATCGTCAGCATTGAGCACCACGTCTTCATACTGTTTCTTACTCCAGATTTCCATGGTTTCACCCACTCCCGAAACGACGAGTTCGTTTCCGTGTTCGCTGATCATGGCGTAATCCAAAAGAGCAGCTGGAAGAAGGAGTCGGCCAGTGGAGTCAAAATCTACTAGCGTGGCACCTTTCATGAATTTCCGCTGAAAGAGTTGATGCTTTCGGTCGTACCTGCTCAAGCGACTCATTTCCGCGTTCACTCGATCCCACTCCGGTTTTGGGTAGAGAATCAAGCACTTCTCGAAGATGTCACGATTGAGCACGAGTCCGCTTGAAATCACCGGTTCAAGCTGCTTTCGCAGTTTGGCCGGGAACATCACTCGTCCTTTCGAGTCAACCTTACAACTATGTTCTCCAAGTAAATTCAGCATCTGTGGCGCTTAACAATTCAAAAGTAGCAATATTTTACCACTTCTTACCACCAGCTCCCACTATTTACCACAGTGTGGAAAACTTATCATTTTGATTGGGTTGAAAACTTGAGCTTATTGCAGGTTTTTGTCTCTTGGAAGCATTGGTTTTGTTGAGTTTTTTGATTTGACGGAGTTTAGGGGGTGGAGTTCTTTTGCTGAAGAGGGGAAATCGCTTTCAACAGGTTTTGAACATTTGTGAATGGCGTGATTCGCTCTCGAACTTCCTGGTTTTTATTTCCGGATTTTTGATGATCTTGGGTGAAAGAAAATGCTGGGAAAGTGCGCTTCAATTTCTCTTTGAGGTTCGAGCTTTGGCTTTTTCGCTATTTTTGCCCATTATCATGCCTATGCAAGAAGAAATTATTACCGAAGGAAAATTCAGTTACATCGAAAAAGGGGAGGGGAAACCGCTCATCCTTTTGCACGGACTATTTGGTGCCTTGAGTAATTTTAAGGAGGTGGTGGATCATTTCTCTGGTCGCTACAAAGTGGTCATTCCAATGTTGCCCTTGTACGACCTTCCCGTACTCGAAACCAGTGCCAAGCGTTTGTCCAAATTTCTGAAGGCTTTTGTCGATCACAAAGGCTACGAAGAGGTTTATTTGTTGGGGAATTCTTTGGGCGGACACGTTGGTTTGATCTTCACCAAAAAGTATCCTGAAATGGTGAAGGCGCTCATCTTGACGGCAAGTTCTGGACTGTATGAGAATGCCTTTGGCTCAAGCTTCCCTCGCAGGGAGGACAAAGAGTTTATTCGCAACAAAGTGGCCCTTACTTTTTATGATCCGAAGTTTGCTTCCGATGAGTTGGTGGATGAATGTTTTGAAATTGTGAACGACCGAAATCGAGTATTGCGAATTTTGGCCATTGCAAAGTCAGCCATCCGGCACAACATGGCAAAGGACCTCAAGGATATGAGTATGCCTGCATGTTTGATTTGGGGTAAGAATGATACCATCACTCCACCTGAAGTGGCGGAAGAGTTTCACGAGAAGCTTCCTGATTCCAGTTTATACTGGATTGATAAATGCGGACATGCACCAATGATGGAGCACCCAGAGCGTTTCAACGAAATTCTTGATGAATGGCTTAAGGCCAAAAACCTTTAACGATGAATGTAGGTTCAGCAAGCTTTGTGAAAAGCAGTGCAGTAGTAAAAGAATGTCCTGCGCCGGAGTACCCGGAATATGCGTTTATCGGACGTTCAAATGTGGGGAAATCATCGCTCATCAATAGTTTGGTGAACCAAAAGAGCTTGGCGAAAACATCTTCCACTCCAGGGAAAACCCAGCTGATCAATCATTTTATCATTAATGAAGGAAAGGAGCCCTGGTACATTGTGGATTTGCCGGGCTACGGTTTCGCTAAAGCACCGAAAAAAGAACGCCACAAATGGGCCGATTTTATTCGAGAATACTTTCTCTTTCGCGAAAGCTTGATGGGTGCGGTGGTCTTGATTGACGCTCGTCACAAACCGCAACGCATCGATTTGGAATTCATGGAGTGGCTAGGGGAAAACGATATCCCTTTTGTCATCGCCTTCACGAAATTCGATAAATTGAGTTCAGCCCAGAGAAGCAAAAGCATGGCTGCCTACCAAAAGGAGATGCTCAAAACATGGACGGAAATGCCCATGTGTTTCTATACTTCCGCTGAAACGGGCTTTGGGAAGACCGAATTGCTCAATTTTATCGGGGAAACCAATGTCTTTTTCGGACAGGATTAGGGCTGAAAGAGGTTCATCTTTTCCGCAAAGTAATCACAGAAATCACGCATCGCCATGGCCATTTTGTCCTCTCCAGTGGAGCGTTCAAAGCTATCGGCAAGTGTTACCATGGTTTGGTGAACGAACTGTTTCATCTCATCCACTTTCATCTCCTTGTCCCAGAGGTCAATTCGAAGTGCGGTTTGTTCTTTATCATCCCACATCGATAAAATCATTGCCTTGGCGTCTTGGGCTTTGATTCCCGCATCGCTTGCCGACCAGTGAATGTTTTCTGGTACGTTGTTCTCATCGGTGGTAACGTCAATTTTTATGGTAGAGGTTCCTTTGCTCATGGTGCTTTATTCTGGTCGGTAGGTATTCAGTATCTTGATGTAATTCTCTTCTTGGATAATTTGTTCTAAGCTCAGTTCTGGAAATTTCTCAGCATAATCCCGCATCATTTGCCAGCCCATCCAAATCCCGAGTCGGGCAGGGGAGTCTTGGGGGATGTCGCCCGCATTGGTGAACGGGCCTTCGGCGGTCCAGCGATTGATTTCAAAAGGTTTTGTTTCGTAGAGCATGTCGTGCTGACTCAATTCTATCCACACGCTGCGTTCTTTCTGCAAACACCAATCGATTTCTTCTTTTTGATAGTCGATTTTCAGGTGGTCGGGCATTTCTGGGAACACAGCATCCATAATAAGCATCATCTTGCCCCAGTACATAATTGTGCTCAAGAGGTTTTTGTCGGAATACAAATTCTGATGATGGAGTAAGATCCAACCTCTCATCGCACTTGGTGTCAAGTATTCTGGTTTCATCTTATCCTTAATGTACATGGGGAAAATGGCTGGGTCTAAGCGTTCGGTGATGGGGTGTTTGCTCCCCAAATAATAGTCAAATCCGATTCCAAGGTACGCGGGGTTGAAGGGGTAAATGCTTGCGTTGTAACCGGAGTGCATTCCAATTACCTTCGGGGTTTTCGTATTGGGGAAGTGGTAAGTGTAGTAGCGAAATGCCATTTCGAGTTCGTCCAAATAGCGGTTCCATTGCGGGCCGTGAATGCTGTCGATGGCCGCGAAACCTTCTTGAGTATCAGGGAAGGCTACAAAGTCGGCAAGAACCTCCACACTGTAGGTGCTGTCTGCCGGACCAATTCTCAAAATATCCTCAATGTAATCATTGATGAATGCCCCGTTGTTTTTTCGAAGGGAATTGATGTCGAGCGCTTGTTTGTTGTTCAGGCTCTCCTGGAGTTCGAGATCGAGCCGATGACTTTCGAGTTCTACCTCAATTGCGGAAATGTCCACATCAAAACGCTTTTCTTCACAGGAGAAAAGGCTAAAGCAGAGAAAAGGCAGGATGATGAGGAAAGCGGACTTTTTTTGCATGGTTTGACAACGTCAATTAAGGTGCGAAATTATATCTTTTTTGTGTCTTTATGATGGAATGGAGGGGAGAGTTGGTAGGTCTTTTCTTGGTTTTGATCGTTTTTTGCGCTCTAAATGGATAGGTCCCTCTCTGGGTTGAAAATTTGGGCTACTTAAGCCGATAGCATTTTCAGAGTGAGGACGGAGAGCGGGGAATGAGGAGTTTGAATTTCCTTGTTGATGGGTTTTTGCGCTCTAAATGGATAGGTCG
>CALKGK010000038.1 GCA_938085105.1 uncultured Flavobacteriales bacterium | reverse complement strand
GTTTCTAGAATCAACTCTTGGGCGTTTCCAAAACCTTCAGCATGAAAGAGTCGGTAGCGATAAGGTCCAGGAAAAACTTCCGTATCCAACTCCCCCGGAGGCGACCAAGCTACATAAACCTCTCCTGCGGCTTCATCAGTGATCTCTACAGAAACATTGGTAATGACGGGAGCTTCTTTATTAAGGAATCCGCAAAACTCTTCACTCGCCAATGATAGTGATCCGTTAGGGAAGCAGGTCACCACCATGTAGCAATACTGTCCGCCAAAGAAGACATCATCGTCCACAAAAGAAGTTGAGGCCAATCCATCCACTTCACCAATCTGTGAGTAGCCAGTATATTCGGGCACCCCGATTTCACAATTCTCGGGGTCGAAACCAAACTCACCCAATCGTCGGTAAATTTTGTACGATCCTTGACCCAGTTCTGCATCAGAAAAGATACTAATGCAAGGCGTTGGGTCCCATGAGAGTTGGAAGGTATTGCCATCGGGTTCTGCAACCGGATTTTCCACTGGTGGACCAACCACCGTTATGTTCCAGGTTTCAAGGTCGGTTAGCGGCACTTGATTTCCGGTATCTTCTGCTCGAAACACTACTTGATAAGGGCCTGGTCTGACCTCTTCGCACTGCGGTAGCCAAGAAAAAGTTCCATTATTGTTCCCGTTGAAATTAAAATTAGCCACATGCTCTGTCTCCGTCATTGGGCCACCAATTGCTGAAATAAGCACAGGGTCATTATCGGGGTCTGTTGCGCTTACATCGAGGGTAAGCAAGTTTCCCGCTTCCACACATACATCGCTGAAAAGCGGAAGTTCTGGAGGATTATTCGTGCAGTTTTCAACGGTAATTTGCATATCGCGAACAACATCTCCCACCTTAATGAGCACTCCATTCACCAATCTCCATTCTTCAATTAAAATCCCAATATTGTATTCACCGATTTGCAGGGGAACATCCCATTCCACGTTGCCTGTGTTCGGGTCGATGGTAAAAGTATCGTTCCCGGGGTCCACTTCATCGGGCGGTTGATAGCCTAAAACCGGCTCGTAATTCTGACCTAAACAGGGCACAAGACTATAGGTGAGGATGTCGCCATCGGGGTCGTAAGCAGCAGGATTGTGCACCCAAAGTTTGTTCAGACAGGCTCGTTCTTGGGCAGGGTTCAACAGCACTACACTACTGTTGTGTCCGGTTTGTGGGTTGATGATGAGCGTGGTTTCAATGGTAAATGGCACTTGCACCGAACCTGGGATGTTCAAGACATTTTCATTTCGGTTGGGATCGAGCACTGATAAAGTGAAGATACCTGGTCCGCCATAGGTGTGCACTCCTTTGTACGTATTGATTTGAGAATCGTTGGAGAGGAATTGAATCGGCAGTTGTCTTGGCAAACTGTCGAGAACAGCCCCTTCAGGAATATCTCCCCAATTGATTGAAAGCCACGGGCGGTCAGCAATTACGGACGTTTTCGTGTACGTCGTAATCGTGATTTCGTAAGTAAACCCTGAAATGTGCTCGTAAGTAATTTCTCCTGCCCTATTGTGTGTAGCGAAACTCGCAAAACTGGCGAGCAATAGGATGAAAAACATAAAGATGCGACGGAGAAAAGTCATAGTAAACAAGATACAAGTTTTGAAGGGTTTACCCTCTAAATACAAAACAAAAATGCGTTAAAAATATTATCTGCACCGGCTAATTTGTGGCGGTTGTCACAATTAGACTAATTTTATCCCAAAATGTTTACCGATGGGAGTGAAATTTAGGAAAGTTAAGGAGTCGCAGTCTGGATTTGAGTTGTATTTGATCAGTTCAAAAGGAAGTTGGAAAAAAGAATTGGGAACGCACAAATCGGCAATTGAGTTGGGTTTTGAAAAGAAACGCTCCATCCTCACGCTTCCTGCCGGTGATCAACTGATTTATGTTGGGCTTTTGGCGGATGCCCTAAAGAGCGCTGAAGAAAGAGAAAGTGTTCGAAATCTTGCTCACCAGGTCTTTAATCGCGCCAAGGAGGAAGGCGCAGAGAAGGTATTTGTAAAAAACCTCACATCGAAAGAAGAAGTAAGCGCTTTGTTTGCTGAAGGCTTTGGCTTGAGTGCTTATGAATTTCTTCACCATCGAAAAGACGCTGCAAAAACTGCTCATGGAGTAAGTGAGTTGTGTTTTGTGGATGATGCCATCAGCCCAAAAAAATTACAAGAACTACAAGCCCAAATCAACGCTACCCTTTGGGTACGAGATTTGGTGAATGAGCCGCTTTCTCACATGACCGCTTTGGACCTTTCCCAAGCTTTTGAACGAAAGGGAAAAGAGGATGGGTTTAGCGTTAATGTGCTCAACAAGAAAAAAATTGAATCCCTTAAAATGGGCGGACTGTTAGCCGTAAACAAAGGCAGCATCGACCCACCAACCTTCAGTATTTTAGAGTGGAAGCCCAAAAAAGCCAAGAACAAGAAACCCGTTGTTTTGGTCGGGAAAGGAGTGGTCTATGATACCGGTGGACTCAGCCTGAAGCCCACAGCGAATAGCATGGACCTGATGAAGAGTGACATGGCCGGAGCAGCAATGATGGCCGGAGTCGTTTCTGCAGCAGCGCAAGCCAATTTAAACGTACACATCATTGCTTTGATTCCTGCATCGGACAACCGTCCGGGAGGAAATGCCTACGCCCCGGGAGACATCATCACCATGTTTGATGGCACCACGGTAGAAGTATTGAATACCGATGCGGAAGGCCGACTTCTTTTGGCCGATGCCTTGAGCTATGCCAAAAAATACGACCCTGCCTTGGTGATGGATGCAGCTACACTTACCGGAGCAGCCGTTCGTGCCATTGGGACCTTCGCCAGCGCCATTATGGGAACTGCAGACAGAAAGGTGATTTCACAACTTGAAGCCAGCGGTGAGGAAACCTACGAGCGAGTTGTTCCATTCCCACTTTGGGCGGATTACGGGAAGGAAATGAAGAGTCCGATTGCCGATTTAAACAATCTGGGTAGCGGTCTTGCCGGACAAATTACTGCAGGTAAATTCTTAGAGCACTTTACGGATTATCCTTGGGTGCACATTGACATTGCCGGACCAAGTTTCTTACCAGGCGCGAATACATATCGACCAAAAGGAGCCAGCGGCGTGGGGGTGCGTTTGTTGTTTGATTTTTTGAAAAACATGAAATAAATGAGTTCAGAGCAAGATAAAGTACGCGTTGGCATTACAGTTGGAGACCCTGCTGGAATTGGAATAGAAACCATTATCAAAGTCTTTTCAGACCCTCGCATGGTGGAAATGTGTTGTCCTATTATATATGGTAACTCAGAGTTATTGAAACAGCACCGACGCGCTAACAACCTTCCAGAGTTCAAGCATCAAGCAGTAGCATCTGCAGATGAGGCGAGAAACAAAACGGTGAATGTTATCAACGTTTGGGAATCGGACAAAGAGATTGAATTTGGGGTTGCGAAGAAGGAAAACGGAACTTTTGCCTTTGAATCATTGAAAGCCGCAGTTACTGATCTCGCCTCCAACAAAATTGACGCCTTGGTGACCGCTCCTATCAACAAAGATGTCATGCAGAGCGAAGAATTTGACTTCCCTGGACACACCGAATACCTCGCAACCATGAGCAACGTGGAAGATTGCCTCATGTTTTTGGTGAGTGAACGAATGCGCATTGGAGTAGCTAC
The DNA here is from genome assembly GCA_938085105.1 of uncultured Flavobacteriales bacterium. Lineage (GTDB taxonomy): Bacteria > Bacteroidota > Bacteroidia > Flavobacteriales_D > Sanyastnellaceae > CALKGK01. The sequence goes on along the minus strand of CALKGK010000038.1, from coordinate 7,955 downwards.
GGGTCATGTCCCCATCAAAGACGTAGCATCTCAACTCAGTACAGAAAGCATATTGAAGAAGCTGGACCTGATGCATGAAAGTTTGCTTCGTGATTTTGGAGTTGCTAGCCCAAAAATTGCTGTTTTGGGTCTGAATCCGCACGCTGGAGACAACGGATTATTAGGTGAAGAAGAGAAAACCGTCATTCAACCTGCCATTCGTTCTGCGCAAGAATCGGGCAAGTTGGTGTACGGACCTTATGGTGCTGATGGCTTCTTTGGCACGAATCAGTACAAGCATTTTGACGCAACTTTGGCCATGTACCACGATCAAGGTTTGGCTCCTTTCAAAGCACTTGCTTTTGAGGATGGTGTAAACTTCACGGCCGGCTTACCGATTGTGAGAACCAGTCCGGATCACGGAACTGCTTATGACCTTGCCGGGAAGGGTGAAGCCGACCCATCGAGCATGCGTCATGCCGTTTACATGGCTTGCGACATTTACAAGAACAGAAAGGAATACAAAGAGCTCAGCGCTAATCCGCTACAAAAACAACAGCGCGATCGAAAAAAGGAACATTAGAACCTTTTGATATTCAGGGATTAGTTATATCTTTGCGCTCCTATTTTTAGAACATGGATCCATTTAAACAATATAAGATTCCCTTCGTGGGATTGAGTGTTGGGAAACATGAGTATGAGTTTGATCTCACGGAAACGTTCTTTTCTTTGTTTGAGTTTGGCGAAATTGAAGTTTCGGAAATTCATGTGGATGTAGTCTTGGACAAAGGCTCTAACATGATGACTCTCGACTTTGATGTTTTTGGAACGGCAGAGCAATCTTGCGACCGTTGTGGAGACACTATTACTGTAAATTTGGACGGTGAATACCGTTTGATCGTGAAGTTTGGAGATACTACTGACAGGAACAATGATGAAATTCTCATCTTGGGAACGGCGGAGTACGAACTGGATTTGAGTCAATACTTGTATGAATATGCGCAGTTGAGTTTACCTGTTAAACGGGTTCATGAAAACCGCGAAGATTGCAATGAGGATATGATCAATTTAATTGATGATTACTCATTAGATGAAGAAAAGTCCGATCCAAGGTGGGACGCATTAAAAGGTTTGAAGTAAAACAATAGAGATGGCACATCCTAAGAGAAAACAGTCGAAAACACGTACAGCAAAACGCCGTACCCATTACAAAGCTGAAACCGCTAGTGTTTCAATTTGCCAAACCACTGGTCAGCCACACCTTCGCCACCAAGCGCACTGGTACGACGGAAAGTTGTACTACAAGGGTAAAGTAGTGATGGAAAAAGAGATGAGTGCATAAGTTCTTCATCGATTGTATTTAAGACATTTCCTAAAAGGGAGCTCCATGCTCCCTTTTTTCGTTGTGTTTGATTAGATCAATTTCAAAAACGTACATTTGTTCCTTATCCAAAGATTGCAAGGAAAAATACCGCTGAACAATGTCTAAAATTACTGCAGCAATTACCGCCGTGGGTGGTTTTGTACCCAAAGATATTCTTACCAACAAGGACCTGGAGAAAATTGTGGACACCACGGATGAGTGGATCAAAACCCGAACGGGAATTGAACAACGTCACATTTTGAAAGAAGAGGGCGCTGCAACTTCTGACCTCGGAGTTGGAGCTGTTGAAGACCTCCTCAAGAAAAGGGGAATTGCTCCAGAAGAAATTGACCTCCTCATTTGTTGTACCGTTACTCCAGACATGGCATTCCCAGCCACTGCAAACATTATTTGCGATAAGATTGGAGCAAAAAATGCCTGGGGATTTGATCTCGGGGCCGCTTGTTCCGGTTTCCTTTATGGATTGACCACTGCAAGCAAATTCATTGAAACGGGAACTCACAAGAAAGTATTGGTCGTTGGAGCAGACAAAATGTCGTCCATCGTTGATTATACCGACCGTACCACCTGCGTTATTTTTGGAGATGGTGCTGGGGCTGTATTGCTGGAGCCAAGTGAGGAAGAAGTAGGTGTTTTGGACTCGAAGCTTTACAGTGATGGATCTGGACGTGTTTATTTGCATCAGAAGGCTGGGGGGTCTTTACGACCAGCGAGTCACGAATCTATTGATGCAAAGGAACACTACATCTTCCAGGATGGCCGACCAGTATTTAAGGCGGCTGTGACCAATATGGCAGATGTATCAGCGGAGATCATGGATCGAAATAATTTAAGCGCTGATGACGTGGCATACCTTGTTCCGCATCAAGCTAACCTTCGTATTATAGACGCCACTGCCAGACGCATGGGAGTAAGTGATGAAAAGGTAATGATCAACATTCAGAAGTATGGAAACACCACCTCTGGAACCATTCCCCTTTGTTTGAACGACTGGGAGAAAAAGTTGAAAAAAGGAGATAATATTGTCTTAGCTGCCTTTGGTGGCGGATTTACATGGGGTGCTGTTTACGTAAAATGGGCCTATAACGCGTAAAGTCAACCTTCTAAAAAATGGTTAACTTTCGCTCACCTTAAAAACCGATTATGAACTTAAATGAGATTCAGGATTTGATCAAGTTTGTATCAAAGTCCGGTGTTACAGAGGTTGAAATTGAAAAGAAAGATTTCAAGATAACGATAAAGTCTGACGCCAACCCGAAACGCAGAAGAGGCGCTAACGAACCTGAAACAGTGGTTCAGCACATGCCAATGGCTATTCCTCAGATGCAAGCAATGGCAATGCCACAGATGCCTGCCTCAGCGCCTGCACCAGCGGCTCCTGCACCAGCAGCAGCTCCTGCAGCGGCTGCCGAAGAACCAGCTAAAGACAGCAAACACATCGATATCAAGTCGCCAATGATTGGTACTTTCTATCGTAAGCCTTCACCAGACAAGCCTGCCTTTGTTGAAGTAGGAGACATGGTACAGAAAGGTGATGTTGTTTGCATCATTGAAGCCATGAAACTCTTCAATGAAATCGAAGCTGAAGTGAGCGGTAAATTGGTGAAAGTCTTGGTAGATGAAAATTCTCCTGTAGAGTACGACCAACCTCTCTTCATTATTGATCCATCGTAAGCGAAAGCTTGCAAAAAAGATCCATTATGTTTAAGAAAATCCTCATTGCCAATCGAGGCGAAATTGCCTTGCGTGTTATTCGCACTTGCAAAGAAATGGGCATTCGCACCGTTGCGGTGTATTCGAAAGCTGATGCCGATAGTTTGCACGTTCGTTTCGCTGATGAAGCGGTGTGCATCGGTCCGGCTTCAAGCTCGGAGTCTTATCTTCGAATTCCAAACATCATTGCTGCGGCTGAGATCACCAACGCAGACGCTATTCACCCTGGATACGGTTTCCTTTCGGAAAATGCTCAATTTTCAAGAGTATGCGGAGAGAACAACATCAAATTCATTGGTGCTAGTCCGGAAATGATCGACGCCATGGGCGACAAGGCTTCGGCCAAGAAGACCATGAAAGATGCTGGTGTGCCTACCATTCCCGGTTCTGAAGGGATACTTGAAAGTTTTGAAGAAGCTCAGCGCATTGCGAATGAAATCAAATACCCAATCATGCTGAAGGCAACTGCTGGAGGTGGTGGTAAAGGGATGAAAATGTGCCGGAACGACGAAGAGCTCAAGCAAGGATGGGAAACCACCCGAAGAGAAGCTGGTGCTGCCTTTGGTAACGATGGCATGTACATGGAGAAATTCATCGAGGAACCTCGCCACATTGAGATTCAAATTGCTAGCGATAAAAACGGAAAAGCGTGTCACCTCTCAGAGCGTGATTGCTCGATCCAACGTCGCCACCAAAAATTGGTTGAAGAAACTCCTTCTCCTTACATGACGGATGAGCTTCGAGAAACCATGGGACAAGCCGCCATTCGCGCAGCAGAAGCCGTGAAATACGAAGGTGTAGGTACCGTTGAGTTCTTGGTAGATAAGAACCGCGATTTCTACTTCATGGAGATGAATACCCGTATTCAAGTGGAACACACGATTACGGAAGAAGTAGTGAACTATGACCTCGTGAAAGAGCAAATCAAACTCGCTGCAGGTAAGCCCATCTCAGGAAGAAATTACTACCCAAAAATGCACGCTATTCAGTGCAGAATTAATGCGGAAGACCCCCACAAAGGATTTATTCCTAGTCCGGGAAAAATCACCGATTACCACGCTCCGGGGGGACACGGTATTCGGGTAGATACGCACGCCTACGCTGGATACATCATTCCTCCTTTCTATGATTCAATGGTATCCAAGTTGATTACTGTTGCTCAGACCAGAGAAGAAGCCATTAAAAAGATGCAACGCGCATTGGATGAATACATCATTGAAGGAGTGAAAACAACCATTCCATTCCACCAAGCACTCATGAAAAATGAGAAGTTTAGAGAGGGAGACTTCACTACGAAGTTCCTCGAAGACTTTGAGTTTTAATCGCGCATTCGGCGCACAATATTAGTGGTTGAGAAGCCATCGACTAATGGAATAGCGATCACCTCACCACCAGAAGCTCTGACCTCAGTAGAACCGACCATAAAGGTCTTTTTGCTGGGGTCAGTTTCATTTGGGTCATAATCACCTCCTTTAACCAATACATCCGGTTCAAGCGCTTTAATTAGTTCTAAAGGAGTATCATCTCCAAAAACAACAACAGCATCGATTGCCTTTAGCGCCATAAGCACTCCCTTTCTTGCGTGCTCTGGGTTAATTGGTCGTTCCGGTCCCTTGTTTAGTCGGCGCACACTTTCATCGCTGTTCAACCCTAAAACCAACTTATCGCCTTGTGCCTTTGCCGCTTCTAGATAAGTGACATGACCAAGATGAAGGATATCGAAAACACCGTTCGTAAAGACCACCTTTTGCTTGGCTGCCTTCCATCTCTTGATTTGTTCTTGAACTGCTTTCAACTCATTCATTCAGCAAGCGGAGTTTGTTCTTTATCCTTTTTCAAGCGAACAGCAAGTAAAGCGATGTAAGCGATACCACCGGTAATAACAATCATTCCCGTTTGAATCACCCAAATGATGTTGGCGATTGCAAAGCCGAGATCTCCATCGTGTCCAAGTGCCTGGAAGCCCAGTTTCACCGCAAATTGATAGGAACCAATACCTCCTGGAGCGGGAATAATCATACCGAGGCCACCCGCCACCATGATGAAGAGGCATTCAAACACCGTAAAATTCTGGGTAGCGGGTACTGATTTGTAGATGACATATGCCATGAAAAAGTACATCACCCAAATGAAAACAGTATGGCCGATAAAAACCCACTTGTTCTTCATTTTTCGAATGCTTTTTAGTCCGTTCAAAACCCCTTTCAAAAAGCCAATCACCTTTTGCCCGAAAGCTGTTCGGGCGATGGTCTTTCTCAACAAAAGGAACAAAACCAAAGCGCTCACACCAGCAATTGCTAGCGGCCAAGGAAAGCCTCCTTTACCAATTTGGAAACTCTCGCTCATTTGCAGGAAAGCATCCAAGTTACTAATGACAGCAACACCCATGAAAATACTGAGCATGACGAAATCAACGATTCGCTCGGAAACCACCGTACCAAACAGTTCGTCTACTGGGATATCATCGGTTTGATTTAAGGCAGCACAGCGGGCAAGCTCACCTGAACGCGGCACAAAAGTATTTGCGAAGTATGCGAATGCCACTGCATGAATACTGTGCCAAGATTTCGCTTTGTACCCGAGCGGTTCAAGCAAATGAAGCCAACGCATCCCCCTACTCACAATAGCCAAATAGCCCATTACAAAAGAAGCAACAATACCAATCCAATGGGCACTTTGCATGTCTTGCCACAGCTTCTCCTTGTCGTCTACTGAAGTATAAACTTGATAAAACAAGACCACGCCAATAGCGAGGAAGAGCAAGTAAGTGAGGACTTTCTTCAGCTTTTTATTCAAGAGTTCAGGAGTTTATTTGTTGGCGTATCTGGAAAAACAACGGCGGGCTTGAAGGTTTTGGCCTCTTCAGCATCCATCCATGCGTATGCGATGAGAATAAGAATGTCTCCCACAGCCACTTTTCGGGCAGCTGCTCCGTTCAGACAAATTTTTCCCGATCCTCTTTCACCAGGGATGGCATAGGTTTCTAATCGCTCACCATTGGTAACATTGACTATTTGAATGCGCTCGCCTTCGATAAGCTTAGCAGCATCCATCAAATCTTCATCGATGGTAATGCTTCCGATATAATGCAACTCCGCTTGCGTCACTGTGACACGGTGGAGTTTTGACTTCATGATGTTCACTAACATCTTGCAAAAATACGGTTTTTGAGTGGTACATTCCGATCAATTTGACAAAGCAAACATGATCTCGGTTCTTCGGTTCAAAGCATGCTCTTCTTCTGTGCATTCCACCTCGTCAGAACACCCGTTCAAAAGCACTTCTTCTCCCCTTCCTTTCGCTTGAATTCTCGACAAGTTTACTCCTAGCGCAGTCAAGTAAGATTGTGTTGAAAGCGCCCTTTTGTTGGACAAGTTGAGGTTATAATCGTTTGTACCTCTCGAGTCGGTATGGCTTGTGATTTCGATGCTTAGCTCGGGATTCTTGGCCAAGATGCTTGCCAAGCGCTTCAAACGTTCTTTAGCTTCTGGGGTGAGTTCAAACTGATCGAATTCAAAATAAATGCTTTGGAAGACAAACACCTCGCTCTTTCGAATCACGATTGGTTCTCCCGTTTCGTTCGTAAGCCGTAGCGCTTCGGTATCCTTCACCCTTTCATAAAAGCCTTCTCCTGCCTCAATAGGAATCACCACTTCACGATCGCCATCCATCACCACCATGGTGAACTTCTTTTCTTGTTCATCCAAACGGAACCGATAGCTTGAGCGAGGGGTTAACTCTTCAAAACGAAAATCACCTCCTTCTCGGGTGTAGGCAATTTCCAATAATTCACCCTTCTCATCCACGATGTAAATGGGCGTTCCTTTCGCTACGGGAAGTGAAGCCTCATTGCGCAATTCACCCCGAATACCAACACTGAGTAGCTGACTCTCATCTTCATTTTCCATGAAGGCCAATTGCTCCATTTCGTCACTTGGCAATGCCTCAAAAAGAAAAAAACCATCCAAACCGGGCCTTAAAACCATGATTCGTTCCCCTTTTTCGTTGAGGATATAGAGTGCAGCGTGTTCCAATTCCTGTTTGCTGAGTTGAGCAAACTTCACTTTGTAGCTTCTCCGCACTTTCATGTTCACCAAGTCAAACTTTCCATCTTCTTTGGTTTGATTAACCAAGATTCTTTCGTTCAAATCATTAAACACTTCCACCTCTGAAAAGGGAACGGGAACTCCTTTCACCTCTAAAAGAGCGGTGTATTTGAGAAAGACGGGGGCATCCTCTTGCATTTGGAAACTCATCACCTCAAAATGACCCTTGCGATCAGAACCAATGAAACAACGTTGATCACTTAAAAAGACGATGTTCAATTCATTGGCTTTTGAATTGATGGGAGCCACCATCCGCTCAAGCGTGCGCCATTGAGATCGACGTTCTGCCTTGAAGAGGTCAAAATCACCTGCAGGAGTATTGTTGGATGAAAAGTACAAATCACCGTTTCTCAACACCGGGTAAATCTCATCTTCACTAGAGTTCACAGCCCCCTGAACCTTCTTTGCCGCCTGCCATTCCCCTTCCACTTTATTGGAAAAATAGAGGTCCCACGAGGTCGAATCTGCCTTGGCCGCAAAGTAGAGCTGATCTCCGCTTGGGCTGATGAACGGGTGCTGGCAGGAATAATTGCTCGGCAATACTTGAAGTTGGCGCATTTCTCCGGAGCTGAGTTCTTCCGATGGAAGAAAAAATATTTGTTGTAGTCCTGTTTTTGAATCCAGTGCACTGAGCATGATCGTACTATCTTGCGAGCAGAAACTCATCCCATTGAGTTCTTGCTGCTTGAAGTTTCGATACTCTTTGGTGGAAAGCGGCTTAAAGTTGCTCCACGAAAAGGTTCTTTTGAAGGGAAGCACCCTTTGTTCAAATG
>CALKGK010000037.1 GCA_938085105.1 uncultured Flavobacteriales bacterium | reverse complement strand
AGAAGAATTGCGTTCGAAAATGGACAAAAAGATGGACTACCAAGGTGTTCTTTATAAGAATGGCGAAAGTCCAGAGGTATTCTTCTCGAGCTACGGTGAAAAAGGAGAAAATGGCATTGATATTTTTCAAGCTTATATTTTGGGTGATGGAAGTTTTTCAGAGCCCAAAAGGTTGCCCAATACCATCAATACTCCAGAAGACGAAGAGTTCGCATACATGCATCCAGATGGAAGTACCTTTTATTTCGCATCGAAAGGACACAATTCCATGGGGGGGTATGACATCTTCAAGTCGATTTTCGATGGTTCAGCTCAAAGCTTTTCAAGCCCCGAAAACTTGGACTTTGCCATAAACACACCCGATGATGATCTCTTCTTTGTAACCGATTCCGCCCACCAAACAGCGTTTTTTGCTTCGGGAAGAAACAGCAGTCAAGGAGAACTGCATGTGTATAAGGTGATGGTGGATGGAATTCCTGTTCAGTTGATGTTTGTCAAAGGATCATTTGTGAACGAAAAGAACAGCAGCCAAAGTGCAGCGAAAATCACCATTGTTGATGAATTGAGCGGCACGGTGATCACTGAAACACAAACCGACGACTTTAATGGTGGATATGTGCTGTCTTTTCCAAAGGCCGGACTTTATCGTTTATCCCTTCAAGTGCTCGGTGAACCTTTGATTCATGAAGGAGTCATTGAATTGCCCGCTTTCGATCATGCTGTTGCCTTGGAACAAGAGCTCAAACTGGTGGACGATAATGGGAGAGAAAAACTCATCATCAATAACCTCTTTGATCGTGAATTGAATGAAGATTTGGCAGCACTTTCTGCTGAGGTTTTAAGACAAAAAGCAGGCCTCGAGGTGAATGCTAACGAAGAACGCATCGCCCAAGCAAAAGAAATCGCCAACCCTAAGAGAGATATCAATGATGCACATTTGTTGGCAGGTTTGAATGCTGATCAAGATGCAGCTACCATCAAAAATGAGCTTCTTCAAGAGAAGGAGGAACAACTTCAAACAGCCCGTGCTCATGGTCAACGTGCAAATCGTGCACTCGCTGCTGCTCAAGAAAGCAAAGAAAAGGTAGCTCTGAACAACGCAAAAGCACAAACCCTGGCTCAAGACCTAGACCAACTTAAAGGTGAAGCGTATTTTGAGACTTTCGAGGAGTATATTGCGCTCGTGAATGAAGCTGAACAGGAAGAGGCCAAGGCCAACGATTTGATGGAGGTAGCCAAAGTTCTGCTTCAAAGCGCTGAAGATACCAAAGCACTGGCAGCATCATTGGAACAAAGCGCACAAGAGATTGCCCGAAGCTCAAACGAAGAGGATGTGGACGCTTTGGTAGCTGTACTTCAAGCTGAAAAAGAACGAAGAAGAGAAGGAAGTGATCTGCTGAAAAATAAAATTGGCGACTTAAGTCAATTGGCGAGCAATTCGGAAAGAGAGGTGAAGTCATTGGAAAATAGAAGCCTTTCTTTGGAGGAAGAAGAACGATCAACTCAAGCCAAGATCACTTCTAAGAAAACCGCACTCGAAAGCGCCAAAAAACAACGCGACAAAGCCCAGCTTGCCGAAGAATTATTCCAACTTGAAAGCGAACTAGAATACATTGAGGAACAAGGAGAAAAGGCAAAACAACAATTGAATCTGAAAAGCGAGGAAGGCCTTCGTGCCAGACAACAATCTCTCTTGGCCCAATCCCTAAGCAATGAAAACCCCGAGCCGGATGAGAAGGTCTTGGTGGCCGATGAAATTCAAAACTTTGAGACTGAATTGGCTCAAGAAAAGGAGCAGTTGGCAATTTTACAAGTTGATCGAGATCACAAAACGGAAGCCATTGCTGAGGGTCCGCTTAAAGAAGCATTGGCGCTCAATGAAATTACTGCAATAAGAGAAAAAGCAGATGCCCAGTCGATAGAATTAAAACCGGTCAACACCATTCAAGCAAACTACCAAGCCGCTCAATTGGAATTGAAGGATGACCCAAAACCGAGTCCTGCAAAAGAATTGGTCTTGGCTCAAAATACAAAGTCAAGCCTTGTTGAACAGCGCAACTTTTTGTCAGCACTCGAGCTGAACGACCCCGAAGAAAAAGCATCTGTAGCAATAGAATTAAAAGCAATGGATGAATTGATTGCAGTTTTGGATGAAGACATCGCTCAATCTGAGGAACAGACCGATACGGTGCAAATGAACTCCACGGAGGCGTTAACTTTCTTGAAAGAATATCAACCCGAACTGGCAGAAGAGATCAATCAAGCTCGGAATGAAGATAATTTGGACTTTGAAAAATTGAGTGCTGCAAGAGATGCAGAGGATATGATTGCTCAAAACATCAAATCCAATCAAAAACAAATTCTCGCTTCGGAAGACGAAGCCGAAAAGAATCAATTGCTGCGGGAAAATGCAGCGATGAAAGAGAGTCTAGAATTACTCCAAGAGAGCAAAGCTTTGAGTTTAAAAGCGACCAACATCAATGTTCAGAATAAACGATTGCAGTTGAGCAATGCTGAAAGTTTCCCGAATGAGAATGCTAAAGAGCAAATTCAACTCCTGAGCAATTACAAAGATTTCTTGGCCAATTTCGAACCAAAGAATGAGGAAGAAAGCGCAGAAATAGCTGAACTCCAAGCTCAAAATCAAGCTGAGATTGATGGTTTAGGTGCCTTGGAGATGGTCAATGTTTCTGCTGAACCTAAAGCTACACCAGAATTGATCGTGCTTGCCGAAACCGAAAGCGAATTGATCCAGCAAATTGATCCAGAATTCCCTGCCTTGGATTTGAATGATAATACAACGGTGGCTGACCTCAATGAGCTTGAATTGAAAACAAGTATCGAGCAGCACGAGAATTTGGTTTCGAAAGCTCAAATGAAGATGGACGAACGCGTTTTTGCCATCGATGCGAGCACTTCCACTGAAGAAAAAGAACGTTTGCAATTGGAGATCACTCGCTTGCAATCCCTCATTAACAGAAAGTCTCAAGAGCAGCTGAAGCTCATTGCTGCTTTGGATAAACTTCCTCTTGAAAATGAAACGCTCGCTTTGTCTGTTGAAACGGAGAATCAAGATGAAACGAATGGCAATGTTGCGAACGAAAATTCAGTAAGCAATTCTGACGCAATTGGAGGTCAGGATGAAGGTACACTTGCCGATGCAACAGCATCAGAAGAAAAGCTGGATCAAGATGCCGAAAAACAGCGCGAATTAGAACTTGAGAACGAGAATACGGAAAGTGGAAGTGACGGAAATGTTGCGCTTGCATTGCCCGAAGATTACTCTTCAAAAGCACTGGCCGACTGGTCTGAACTTTCGAAAGAGGAACAGTTCGAAGCTGCTTTTGTCAATTTGTATGAAACGGAAGTACAAACCAATAGCACGATTCAGGGACATTCACAGTTTGATGACTTAAGCACAGATGTTGAAGCTGCACAATTCGACAAGGATTTGGCAGAAATGGAAGAGAAGGCTGCCGAAATTGAGGTGTTGGAGTCAGAAATTGCTCAAGTTGAGTCGAGACGCGAAATCAAGAAGCTGGACAAACAAATTGAAAAAGCTTTCTTCGATCGAAGTGCAGCAGAGATTCGCACTTCAGAAGCAATGGTTGTGGTTGCTGAGCAGCGTTTTACAGACAATGAGATCAAAATCGCGGAAGAAAAAAGAGCTCAAGCGCCTTCACTTGAAAATGCAGAATGGTTGGCTTTGAAAGTGCGCGAAAAAGAGCAAGAGGCGGATGAAGCCCAACAATTATCCCGGGAAATTCTTGCGGAGGCAGCTCCCGAGATCGATGAGATCAAACAAGCAGAGATGTATAAAAGAGCTGCGATTCTCCAGATGAATGCACTCGAATTGCAAAATGCAGCTTTGAACCTTCTCAAGAATTCAGATCAAGTGGCCAGCCTTGATCCTGAACAAATCGAGCAACTGAAATCAGGAGAACGAATTGAAGCAGAAATCTTAGCGGAAAACTTTTCATCAGAGAGTGAAGAAACGAACGAGGAGCTTCCTTCAATGAATGATGGGAGCGAAGATGCATTGACTCCCGATGGCAATGTTGCTGATGATGCAGCACTGAATGAACGCGAAGCTGAAGTTCTCTTGGCAGTAGAAGCCGAGGTGAATAACGAATTCCCAGAGATTGAGGTTTTGGCGGAGGAAATGGAAGTAACCAATCCAAACGACGCATTATTGGCTCTAGAACTGCCAGAGTCCGATCGCTCAAAGATTTCAGATAGTGAGTACTTCACTCCAATGTTGGAGCTGGATAAAGAACAACTGACTTTGGTTTCGAAAAGATCTGCTTTAGTGAAGGATCGAAATGGGGCACAATCGGCTGCTTCTGGTATCCGCTCGGAAATGCTCCGTGTAAAGCAAGCAGCTGAGATGAGCACGACTGCAGCAGAGAAGGATGGACTCAATGCCGAGTTTGAGCAATTGAAATCCGAAGCTCGTGTGGTCTATGCGCAGATCGAGACCTTGGATGATGAAATTGAATCAGTAGAAGAGGAGATCAATGAAATGGAAGTAGCAAAGGCAAGTTTCATTTTTGATTTAGACACTGCAGAAATTCTGGCTGATGGCTCAGGAGAAGATGGGGAGGAAAAATCTGAAGTAGTGGCCATTGAGAATACTGCGATTCGAGCAGAAATAAGCGAAGCCAATGCTTTCTATTATGCGAACAATAACCGTTTTGAAGAGTATGATTTCAATTTTCCTAAGGTGCTCGAAGCAGAGGTGTTCAATGTCGTAAGCGAGAGTCCATATTCTGAAGAACAACCCATTCCAATCAATGCGGCCTTGCCAGAGGGCATTGTGTACAAGGTTCAAGTAGGTGCTTTTAGAAAAGACATTCCCCAAAACCTCTATGCGCAATTTGCTCCAGTGTCTGGAGAAGAAAGTCCAAGCGGATTGACTCGCTACGCGGTTGGACTATTTAAGGCTTTTACTTCGGCAGACCTTGCTAAAAAAGAAGTGAGAAGCATGGGCTATAAAGATGCTTTTGTTGTTGCGTATAAAAATGGGGTTCGAATTCCCCTGTACGAAGCACGTGCCGAAAGTAAGGACAAAGGAACCGAAACCTTGGCTGAAAATGCTGCTCGATCTGTGGAAGCTACCAGACCAGAAGCCTCCGTTGAAACGAATGAAACGGTTGCTCCCGCTGTCCCTAGCCCTGCAACTGCAAACGCAATTCCGTCCGAAATGGACTGGAGTCAAACTACCGGAAGCTATTACACCGTTCAAGTTGGGGTCTATTCTAAACAAGTCGACCCGACCAATCTTCCTGGTGTGAACGAAGTGATGGTGGAACAAATCAAAGAAGGATTGTTCAGATATACTTCAGGAAAATTTACCCGATTAGAAGAGGTCAATACAGCAAAAGAGCAAATTCGAGCTGCTGGGATTCAAGATGCTTTTGTGACGGCATATAGAAATGGGCAAAAAGTAGCCGTTTCAAGCATCACACCTTCAAATGACGAGCTGGAAACAGAAACTGCACCAGAAGTTAGAGCAGATGCTCCGAGCGACACCATCAGCTACCGTGTGGTTTTTGGAACCTTTAAAGACAAAGTTCCTTCCGATTTGGCTCGGGCCATGTTGAGTCTTGAAAGAAAGCACGGAGTGATTCAGTTGACAAAAGGGGAGGAGACCACCTATGTTTCTCGAGAACTCAATTCCGAAGAGGCTTGCCAAGAGGTCATTAAATCTTACCAAGCATTTGGAGTGAGTGTGAATGAGATTCAAACCCTAGTCAATGGAAAAGTGGGACAACAATGATGTCAATTTTTATTTCACAAGAATTTGCTCCATTCTTAACTAAAGATGTTCTTTGTGTTAAGAAAAAGTATCCATGAAAAACTGTAGTTTCTTCCGAGTTAGCCTACTGCAAAGCGCTTTTGTTGTGCTTGCTATTGGTCTGTTTCAATTCAATACTTCCGCACAACTTTACATCAATGAAGTGATGGCCAGTAACCAAGCAGGCATCAATGATGACTTCTTCGAACAGGACGATTGGCTGGAAATTTACAACGCTGGGAGCATTACCAACTTGGCTGGATACTTCATGAGTGATGATCCCAATTTGCTCACGAAGTGGGAAATTCCTTCAACCAATGCCGGACTAACCACCGTGCTTCCGAACAACCACATTCTTTTTTGGATTGATAACGATATCACCCAAGGAGAAGACCACGCAAACTTTCGTTTAAGTGGGGATGGGGAAACGATCTTTTTGGTGATGCCAGATGGAGTAACTATCGTTGATTCAATTGCTTATCCCGAGCAAGCAAGTGATGTTTCTTATGGAAGAAGTTGTGATGGATGTGATGATTGGGTCTTTTTTGACAACAGCACTCCTGATGATGTGAATATGGAAATTATTCCAGAAGTTGAAACCCTTTTTATCAATGAAGTGCTCTCGAACAACAGCACAAACATTGTTGATTTAAGTGGTGAGCATGAAGCGTGGGTAGAGATTTATAATCCCAACCCTTTTCAAGTGAATTTGGCGCGGTATGCTTTGCACGACCCTGTGAATGAAGTTTCCTATACCTTCCCAACCACAAATCCTGCACTCACTGCAATTGGCGGGGGAGAATTTATAGTGATTTGGATGGATGGTGAAGAGATTGAAGGCGTCGATCATGCTTTTGAGCTAAATGGACCGGGGAGTCTTGAATTAAGAGGCCATGACGATTCTTTGGTTGATGAGTATTCTTTCCCTGAAATCCCTGAAAATGTAAGTTGGGGAAGAAGCGCCGATGGTGGTCCGAATAGCATCACCTTTAACATTCCAACACCGCGTGTAACCAATACCTTGGTGATTGTTCAGCCTGAAGTATTATACATCAATGAGTTGATGACCGATAATGTGTCGGATACCCTAGATAGCGCAATGGAGTACGAAGATTGGTTTGAAATTTACAATCCAGGTCCGAATGCGGTCAACATTGCTGGTTACTATTTGACAGACAATCCCGCCAACCCAGACAAGTGGCAAGTACCTTTGGATGTTCCACAGGAAACAACCATTGCGGCAGGTGGATATTTACTTTTCTTCGCAGATGAAAACCAATCGGAAGGCTGGAATCACACCAATTTTAGATTGAGCAATAACGGTGAAAGCCTATCGCTATATGGTCCGGATGGTTTTACACTGGCAGATTTCATCGGTTTTGGAGTTGTAGGGGAGGACCTGAGCTTTGGAAGAGAAACCGATGGCAGTCCGAACTGGGTTACCTTCATCGAAACGACGCCTGAATATTCCAACAACGGGGCGAGTATCAATGTAGAGAACTTGAGTCGAAAAGAAGTTAAAGTGTACCCAAACCCAATCAGCACGGGGGCAGTACTTCAATTGTCTGAATCCTGCGATATCCGTTTGAGCGACATGGGAGGAAGAGTGCTTTTACAAGAAGAGAATGTTCACCAATTGAACTGTCCAAATCTAGCTCCAGGAGTCTATTTGCTCCAAATCAACCAGCAATACACCATCCGTTTGTTGATAAACTAAGCTAAAACGCTGAAAGTGTGGAATTATTCATTAACTTTGCGCCCCCATTTGGGGAAACCGTATTGTAGCCAACGGTTAAGTTAAACACTTTTGCTCTGTGCTACTTCAGGAGCAAGATACAAATGAACATCCTCCACATGGCGGAAGAAAACAAAGATTCAGTAGAGAATACTGAAGAAACTCAAAATCAAGCAGCCAATGCCGCTGCTGAAGAAAGCAAAGCAACAGAAGAAGCAACTCCTGAAGCCGTTGAAGAAACAGCAGCGAAGGCAGTAGAAGAGGATCAGGAAGACGACGAAGAGTTGGATCTTACTGTTCCTGAAGCTCCATTTGATTGGGACGCTTACGAATCAGGTCAAGACGAGTATACCAACGAAGAGCGCGCGCGCTTGAACGATGTATACGGGAACACTTTGACAAGCATTCAAGAAAAAGAAGTGGTTGACGGAACCGTACTTTCTGTTGGAAAGAAAGAAGTTGTTATCAACATTGGCTACAAGTCAGAAGGTGTTGTTTCTTCTTCAGAATTCCGTTACAACCCAGATTTAGCTGCTGGAGACACCGTTCCTGTTTACATTGAGAAGCAAGAAGATAAAGGTGGTCAGTTGATCATTTCTCACAAAACCGCACGTGTACACAGTGCATGGGAGAACGTGAATAACGCTCTTGATAACGGTGAAGTGATCAAAGGTGAAGTGAAATGCAGAACAAAAGGTGGTTTGATTGTCGATGTATTCGGAATCGAAGCATTCTTGCCAGGTTCTCAGATCGATGTGAAGCCAATCCGTGATTACGATCAGTTTGTTGGAAAATTGATGGAATTCAAGGTGGTTAAAATCAACCAAGAATTTAAAAACGTGGTTGTTTCTCACAAAGCACTCATCGAGGCAGAACTCGAAGAACAGAAAAAACAAATCATCTCCGGATTGGAGAAAGGTCAAGTACTCGAAGGTATCGTCAAAAACATCACTTCATACGGTGTGTTTGTGGACCTTGGTGGCGTAGACGGATTGATCCACATTACCGATCTTTCTTGGGGTCGTATCAATCACCCAGAAGAAGTGGTTGAACTCGATTCTAAAATCAACGTGGTTATTCTTGACTTCGATGATGACAAGAAACGTATCGCTCTTGGTTTGAAGCAATTGTCTTCTCACCCATGGGATGCACTCGACGAAGGATTGAACGTTGGAGACAAAGTGAAAGGAAAAGTGGTTGTTTTGGCCGATTACGGTGCGTTTGTTGAAATCGCAGCTGGAGTTGAAGGCTTGATCCACGTTTCTGAAATGTCTTGGTCACAGCACCTTCGCTCAGCTCAAGACTTCTTGAAAGTAGGAGACGAAGTGGAGGCGGAAGTATTGACTTTAGATCGTGAAGACAGAAAAATGTCGCTCGGTATGAAGCAATTGATCCAAGATCCATGGGCTGAAATCGAAACAAAATACCCTGTACAATCGAAGCACAAAGCCACTGTACGTAACTTCACCAACTTTGGTGTATTCGTTGAGTTGGAAGAAGGCATTGATGGTTTGATCCACATCTCTGATTTGAGCTGGAGCAAGAAAGTGAAGCACCCATCTGAATTCTGCGCTATCGGCGACGAACTCGAGGTGATCGTTCTTGAACTCGATAAAGAAAACAGAAGATTGAGCCTCGGACACAAACAACTCGAAGAAAATCCATGGGATGTATTCGAGAACGTATTCGAAGTGGGATCAACTCACCAAGGTACCGTTATCAAGAAAGACGGAGCACAAGCCATCGTTACACTTCCTTATGGTGTAGAAGGTTACTGCCAGACAAAACACCTCAAGAAAGCAGACGGAAGCAACGCCGAGCTCGAAGAAGTGCTTGATTTCATGGTATTGGAATTCAACAAAAACGCAAAACGCATCAACGTTTCTCACCTCAGAACATTTGAGGAAGGACCGATGCCAACTCCTTCTGCAAAGAAACCAGCGAAACGTGCTTCAGGCGGCGGACGTGGTTCTTCAGAAGCAGTGAAACAACTCAACGAGAAAGTAGAAAGAACTACACTTGGTGATTTGGGCGTGTTGTCTGAATTGAAAGAAAAAATGGACGGTGACGCTAAAGGTGATGCCGACAAAAAAGATAAAACAGAAGAATAATCCTCTTCTTCTTATCCCATCTAAAATCCCTTCTCCTATCGTTGTGAGAAGGGATTTTTTTATTTCCATGAAAATAAACGAACTGAGCTTTTTATATTTGACCCCACTATGAAACCAACCCTGCTCATTGATCAAGAACAGTTCCGGCTGATCATCAACCGACTTTGCTACGAACTCGTTGAAAATCATGACGATTTCTCAAATACGGTGATCCTGGGTATTCAACCTCGAGGAATCTATCTCGCTGAACGTATTGTTGAGACACTCAAGAGTATTGTCCCCAAGGCTCATGTTGACTACGGTGTATTGGATACCACCTTCTTCCGTGATGATTTCAGAAGAAGAGAGCAACCGATTTCCGCCAATGCTACTTCAGTACCCTTCATCATTGAAAATAGAAAAGTCATTTTGGTCGATGATGTGCTCTACACCGGTAGAACCATACGCGCGGCAATGGATGCAATGTTGGCTTATGGCCGACCAAGTTTCGTAGAATTGCTAACATTGGTTGACCGCCGTTTTTCTCGTGAGTTGCCAATTGAAGCCTCTTATGTTGGAAAAGCCATTGACTCCATTGATTCCCAAAGAGTCACTGTAGAGTGGGCACACATCAACAAAGCCAAAAAAGATCGAGTAGTCCTTCATACCTCCGCGCACAATGAATAATCAACTTAGCGTCAAACATTTGCTCGGTATCAAAGAGCTCACAACAGAAGACATTCAACTCATCTTCAAACACGCTGATGAGTTCAAAGACGTTATCAATCGTCCCATTAAAAAAGTGCCTACACTTCGGGAAATCACGATTGCCAACATGTTCTTTGAAAATTCAACACGAACCAAACTCTCTTTTGAGTTGGCGGAGAAACGGCTCTCAGCAGATGTGGTGAATTTTTCAGCCAGCGGAAGTAGTGTGTCAAAAGGAGAGACACTCATCGATACGGTAAACAACATCTTGGCCATGAAGGTGGACATGGTCGTCATGCGCCATCCCAACCCTGGAGCGCACCAATTTTTGAGTCAGCACGTGAACACCACCATCATCAATGCTGGAGACGGAACCCACGAACATCCCACTCAAGCCTTGCTCGATGCCTACTCCATGAGGGAAAAACTCGGAGACCTTAAAGGGAAAAAAGTAGTTATTGTTGGTGACATCAAACATTCACGAGTTGCATTGTCCAACATCTTTTGTCTTCAAAAACTGGGCGCAGAAGTCATGGTATGCGGACCATCAACACTGATCCCAAAACACATTGAAGAACTAGGAGTGAAGGTGAGCCATCATCTCGAAGAAGCGCTTGATTGGTGCGACGTTGCAAACATGCTTCGGATTCAATTGGAACGACAAGGAAGTGGCAATCACGTGGCAAACTTCCCAAGTTTAAGAGAGTATTCCATGCGCTTCGGACTCACCAAAGCGCACCTCGATCGTTTGGATAAAAAGATTGTGGTGATGCACCCAGGGCCCATCAATCGAGGTGTTGAAATTACATCTGATGTAGCAGACAGCGAACATGCCATCATTTTGGACCAAGTCGAAAACGGCGTGGCAGTAAGAATGGCGGTCATTTTCCTCCTCGCTGCAAAAATCAAAAGAAACTGATATTTTTACTTATATTTGGCTAAACCCGATAGAATCCATGAAGTACGAAATTGAAAAACGCGATAAAGTAAGCATCGTTAAAACAAAGATTGACAAAGTTGATGCCTTGCATGCACCAGAATTAAAGTCGGAGCTGGTCCTCTTGAACAAAGATGGAGAGCGCAACATTATTTTGGATATGTCTGAATCACGTTACTGCGACTCCAGTGGTTTGAGCGCTGTTCTCGTTGGAAATCGCCTCTGCAGAGACATGAAAGGTTCTTTTGTACTTTGCGGACTGCAGCCCACTGTAGCCAAGTTGATTTCCATTTCACAATTGGACTCTGTTCTAAAAATTACCCCAACATTGAATGAAGCCGTCGACCTTGTTTACATGGAAGAGGTGGAACGTGACCTTTAATTACAACTATGAAAAAACTTTTACTTTCCCTTGCTGTTTTTGCAAGTTTAGCCACCAGCGCACAATGTGTTGCTGACTATGATTTTGGCGATGAGCCATTTGGAGTGAGTCCTGACCCTATTTTAGGGGAGAGCTTTGAACTTGCAGAAATTAATGTTCCTTACAGTGATGTTATTCATATCATGGTACCCACATCGGCTGCAGACATCGATCCAACATTTCCTCAAGCAGCACCCATTGATTCTATTATCCTTACAGGAGTAACGCTTATTGATGATTTTGATGGCATGAGCTATGCCGTTGAAGACCTTGGCTTGAACATCGTTTGTAACAACAACGGAGATTCTCCAAACCCTTGTACGTTTTATGGTGGAACCCAGTACTGCGCAAGCATTGAAGGTACACCAACACAAGGAGGAAATTTCCAATTGGTTATCGATGTAATTGGTTACACCACGGTATTCGGTATTCCAGTGCCACAGGAAGTGTCCTTCGATCAATACAGTTTCTCAATTTTCGATCCGAACAGCATCGAAGACCAAGTGGCTTATGCATTGGAAATGGAGCAAAATGCCCCCAACCCATTCAGCAAGAATACGAGCATTGCTTACACACTTCCTAAAAATGAAGCCTTCACATTCAGAGTGAGTAACCTCCTTGGTGAAGTTGTTTTCAGTGAAAACTTGGTAGGTCAACGAGGAAAAGGAGCCATCAATTTTAACGGTTCTAAATTGCAAGCAGGCATCTACCTTTACAGTATTGAAACGTCAAAAGGTGTGCTAACAAAACGACTCATCATCAATAGATAAGCCAACTTAAAAGCATTCAAAACCTCCCCGAATTCCGTGGGAGGTTTTTTTTTATTATGAAATTCGAAGTTACAATACTCGGTTGCGGCGCTGCATTGCCCACTTCCAAGCGTTTTCCCACTGCTCAAGTGGTTCAGCTCAATGAACAACTCTTTCTGGTAGACTGTGGTGAAGGAACACAGATTCAACTCAGGAAATACAAAGTGAGGTTCCTTCGGATCAATCACATTTTCATCTCCCACTTGCATGGGGATCATTATTTAGGTCTGCCCGGACTCATTTCTTCCATGCACCTATTGGGGAGAAGAAAAGAGCTTCATGTTTACGGACCAAAAGGAATCGACGAGATCATCGATACCAATCTTCGCCATTCTTTTACTCAGTTGAATTTCGAACTCATTTACCATTTCACCAACCCCAAAGAACAAGAAGAACTTCACACCACGGAAACCTTTTCGATCAGTACCATTATCCTAAAACACAGAATCCCCTGCACAGGATTTTTATTTCAGGAAAAGGAAAGAAAGCCGAAAATCAACAAGTCAGTCATCAAAGAGCATCAATTGCTCATCCCTGAAATCATAGCGCTGAAAAGGAGGGAAGACGTTGTAAGAGAGAATGGTGAAATCCTAGCTTGGGAAAAACTTACCTTGAAAGTTCCTGAGCCTAAATCCTATGCCTATTGTTCCGACACGAAAATGTATGAACGTGTGGTAGAACAAGTTCAAGGAGTGAGCTGCCTCTATCACGAGTCCACCTTTTTGAACGACCAAAAAGAACGTGCGGCAAAGACCTATCACACCACCGCTGAACAAGCAGCGCAAGTAGCATCAAAAGCAGGAGTCGAGCAGCTCGTTTTAGGACATTTCTCAAGCAGATACCGTGATTTAGAACGCTTCCTCGAAGAAGCTCATGCTCATTTTGCAAACACCCTGCTTGCAGAAGAAGGCCTAAAAATCGTTATCGATTCTTAAATGTGAATAAGTATTCTTGATAATCGAACTTCCAGGGGCTACCTTTGTTATTTAGATTCAGTTTAAATAATGAGCGAAGTAAAAGTCATCATAGCCGACAGTAACCAGTTAATTCGTTTCGGACTCAGTGCCATCTTGAGGAACTACGAAGGCATCGCTGTTGTGGGAGAGGCCAACAATGAGTTGGACCTCTTTGAAATGATCACCAACTTTCAACCGGATTTGGTGATGCTTGATTTTTTGGCCGATGGATTCTCAGTGGATACCGTTAATCGCGCTAAACAACTGAATAATAAACTTCGCCTCGTTGCCATCACATCGGAGCAGTCTGGACACACCATCGTAAACGCCCTCAAAGCCGGAGTGGACAGCTATATCAAAAAAGACTGTGATATTAACGAGATTGTCGATTCAGTTAAAGAAACTGGAGCAGGCGGGAAGTTCTTTTGCGGACAAATTTTAGACGCCATTGCTAAAGAGAGCATTGACGTAGAAGAACTCAATTTATCTCAAATTACATGTGAACCTGTAAGTCTTTCTGCTAGAGAATTGGAAGTGATTACACTCATCGCAGAAGGACACACCAACATTCAAATTGCAGACAAATTGTTCCTGAGCAGCCATACCATTACGACGCACAGAAAGAACATAATGCAGAAATTGGGAGTTAATAATACGGCCGCAATTGTGATGTATGCAGTAAAATCAGGCTTGGTTTGCCCGAATAAGTTCCTGTTTTCCAAGCTCAACTAAGATCTTTTGGGAAGTTTTAGACTTTTGTGAGGAACATCTGCTACTGAAAGTCGTAAATTCGCGCCTAATGAGGAGGCCAGCAAAAGCGGTAAGCGTGCCGCACAACGCCTAAATGACAGGATTATGATTGCTGAAGAAATGATTGAAATTAACCCAACGAACAACTCCCGATTACCGGAAGTTGATTTTGAAAACCTGCCCTTTGGTAAAGTGTTTTCAGACCATATGTTTACCATCGATTACAAAGATGGAGCTTGGCATAAACCCCAAATCATCCCCTTTCAAAATTTAAGCCTGAATCCAGCAACTTCTGTGATTCATTATGGGCAGTCTATTTTTGAAGGGATGAAAGCGTTTAAATCCGAAGACGGTAAAGTAAGACTCTTTCGTCCTGACCGAAACATCGCAAGGTTCAACATATCGGCAGAGCGCATGTGCATGCCATCAGTACCACCAGCATTGTTCCAAGAGGGATTGGAAAAACTGCTGGATTTGGATCGAAACTGGGTGCCAGACCATAAAGACGCCGCACTGTACATTCGTCCGTTCATGTTTGCAACAGATGAATACATCGGAGTAAAACCATCGGAGACTTATAAGTTTATGATCTTCACTTGCCCTGTAAATAAATACTACGCGGGTTCAGTCAAAGTGAAAATCGAAGAAGAATTTAGTCGCTCAATGCCCGGAGGAACTGGTTTTGCGAAAGCTGCAGGAAATTATGCTGCGTCGCTTTACCCAGCGAAATTAGCGCAAGACCAAGGATACAACCAACTGCTTTGGACAGATGCCATTGAGCACAAGTACATTGAAGAAAGTGGTACCATGAACATCGTTTTCCGCTCAGGAAATAAAGTGTTTTCGCCCGCCGTTTCGACAACCATTCTAAGAGGAATAACAAGAGACAGTATTCTTCATGTGGCTCGAGATTATGGATATCAAGTAGAAGAACGTAAAATCGAGGTTGCTGAAATTGTTGATCTGCTCGAAAAAGGGGAATTGCACGAAGCTTTTGGTGCAGGAACAGCTGCTACCATAGCCCCCATTTCAGTGATCAATTTTAGAGGAAAAGATTATCACCTTCCAAGCACAGAGCAGTGGGATTTTGCCAATAAAGCGGCGGCTGATTTGAATTCTATGAAAACAGGAAGAAGTGAAGATCGCTTTTCTTGGAATGTAGTGATCTAAAGATTTTTTTGTGGAAATGAAGAGGGGAGTGCATCTTAAAGTCATGAAGCAATGCTTGATGATTTTGATAGGGATGATGCTCCCCCTTTTTTTTATGGCCCAAGAAATCCAAACCTTGGAGCTCTCTTTTGTTGATTCTGCGAATGAAGAACCCATTAGTGATGTCAATGTAATTGCACAAGGACAACAGCGTTTCGGTGCTGCGAGTGATGCAAAAGGAAAGGTCGTACTACGTCTTCCACTGAATTCCTATCTCATTAAAATAAGTCACGTTGCCTATGAAAGGCAAGATATCAGCGTGAAGAAAGAAGATTTTGTCGATGGAAAATTCACGCAAAGTCTCGAACTCGTTTTCGCTCCAAATCTTCTCGGAGATGCAGTGATTGACGCAAAACCCGATACCGTATATGGTCACCAAGAATACCACGTTGGCGATCTCGCTTTTTTGAACGGTAAATTGCTGCTTTTAACCTATGAGAAAGAAGACCGATGGAAACGTCAAGAAGACGCTAAGAAGACCATTTACGAAGGCGTCAAACTGGTGCTTTTAGACGAGCAAAGGAACATGACCGACGCGCGAAGCATCGATGATAAAGCCCTTGGATTCTATACCGAATTTTATGATGACGTATTGCTCAATACCCTCGACGACCCCATCTATGTTCAAAACCAAAACGACGAAATTCAGTGTGCCAAAGTGAGCATGGACGACTACAATAACTATTTCCTTCCGCTCATCGACAGCCTCGACAACAAAGATTTGGCGAGCACATACAACCCTGATTATCCAGGTTTTAAGTACTTCGGTTTCAACATGGAAGACAGCTCACTTATCGACATAAAGGAAGTGGTGGATGAGGAACTGATGATTCAGTTTCGTTCAGAATACAAGTGGTTGGGTACACGAGCAAAACTCCAAGCTGCTCGATTGGAATTGAGCACGGGCATTGATAAAGAAATTTATGGAGCCTATCTGAGTGGATTTACGCATGGTCCCTATTACCGCTCTTTGTACGCACCCTTGTATGTTTCTAACGACAGTGCATTTGTGATTGATCATTATGATAATTTCATGTATTGCTACACCAACAATTATCAAGATCGAGACAGCATCCCCATTTCCTATCATCTCGGAAAGATGGGACGCTCTTGGGATGATGAAGTTCTTTTTGATGAATTGACCGGAGACGTTTACTCTTTGCATCGCCGGAATGGAAATGCTTATCTGTGCGGAGTCAATAAAACAACAGGAGAGTTGTTAGGAACCTTCAAGCTCTATTTTCGTCATCCAGAAACCATCAAAATCAGTGGGGGAGAAGTGTATTATACTTATCGACCCTTCGAATCACAGCAGAAAAAATACCTCTACAAGGAATTGATTTATTTGAAAGATCAAGCCATTCGTTGAAATGACAGAATATTCCTACAAGGAAAGACAGCTATGGACTACAACCTAGCTAAAACCAAAGGCCCATCTTTGAATCACATTGTTTGAGCGCTAAGTAATTAGCAACGTAGTAGTTTTAAGTTTAATGCCGAAAGGCAAAGAAAAAATCCCGGGTAACGACACGGGATTTTTTTGTTGTGCAGCTTTTTGAAGCACGAAATTTGGCATTTCTTCACCTTTGATAACATTATGCGCATAGCCTTGTTATACTCTTGTGAAATCTTTCAATGAAATTCACATTATGAAGAACATCAAAAAGTTTTTAGGAGTATGTTTGGTAATGCTTTCCATCAGTGCTTGCACAGGAAACGCCCCCAAAGAAAAAACCATCAGTTCAATCGATACTATGAATGATTCATTAGAAATAGCCACATTCGGAGCGGGATGCTTTTGGTGTGTTGAAGCAATTTATCAATCCTTAGAAGGAGTCCATAAAGTCGAATCCGGTTATGCCGGCGGAGCGATTAAGAATCCATCGTACCGAGAGGTTTGTTCTGGGAGAACAGGTCATGCCGAGGTGATTCAGTTGAGCTTTGATCCAAAGGTGATCAGCTTCGCGGAGCTTTTGGAAGTGTTCTGGGAAACACACGATCCTACAACATTGAATCAACAAGGCGCTGATAAAGGAACCCAATACCGTTCTGCCATCTTCTATCACTCTGACGAACAAAAGCAAATTGCCGAGGCTTCATTGGCTGCGGCAGAGGAGAGTGGTTTATGGCCGAACAAGATTGTTACAGAAATTAGCCCAATTTCCAACTACTATCCTGCAGAGGCTTACCACCAGGATTACTACAACAACAATTCAGAACAGCAGTACTGTAGTATTGTAATAACTCCAAAAATGGACAAGTTCAAGAAGCGCTTCAAAGACAAGCTCAAAGAAGGAATGTTGGAGAAATAGGCCGCTTTGAAAAAAGAGCATAATAAAAACCCACGGAAGCACATCTGTGGGTTTTTTCATGGGAAACAATTTGATGGCTTTGAAAATCGTTTCAAAAGAAATAGGTTTGAATACGATGACAAAGCAAGAACTACCCAAGAATCATAACGGAGTTAATCTTAAACAACTCGACCAATTGTCGAAATGGATGGATTCCAAATTTCGAATTCCCGGGACAGATATTACATTCGGACTGGATCCCATCATTGGAATGGTGCCTGTTTTGGGCGATGTTGTGACCTATTGCATACACCTGTTTGTGGTCTATCATGCTTTTCGCTTTGGCACCGGAAAGAAGATTGTTTTCAAAATGCTCGGCAATGTTCTCATTGACTTCTTGATTGGTAAAATCCCCGTTTTGGGTTACTTCATCGATTTCGCTTACAAAGCCAACGATCGCAACGTCAAACTTCTTCGAGAACATTATGAGGAGGACAAACACAAAGGATCAGCATGGCCCATCGTAATTGCTGCTTTTGCAGTGACAAGCATACTGATCCTTTTGATCATCATTGGGTTTTACACCCTAATTGCGAAAATCATTGATTGGATTCCCGAATCGTTTTAAGTCTTCCTTATTCTGACTCCAAACGCTCGATTTCACGGTCGAGAATTTCAGCCATTTTATCGGCCGTTATCTTATCGATCTTTGCATCGGTTTTGGCCTTCTTCTTCAAGAAACGAAGCATGGCGCTTTTTTTGATTTCATAAGCGATGTAAACCGTGTAGTTTTCACCATCGAAATACTTTTCTTCTCCGATTTTGCGTAGGTCACCAATTTCTGTATTCGTCACCTCGCGAATAAGGGTTTGAAATTTATCATTGATTTCCGAACCATTGGCGGTTTGGGTATCGGCCAAAAATTGATCAGTTACCACTTTAACAGAAGTCTGAACTTGTTGAGCCAATTCTCTTTTTGCTTCAATATCAGCCTTGCCTTTGGCTACATTGTCTTTTACGCTCACTCCTTTACCCACTGCTCTGAACCAGCGGTTATTGCTTTCATACTTCGATGAAGAAAAAGGCTCTTTGACTTTCGTGCCTTGGATGGGGGCGCTGCAGCTGCTCATAAAACCTAAAATGGCCAAGGCGAGAACTGCTAAGAAGGAGGTTTGTAGTGCTTTCATTGTTATTGTTTAAGGAGAATGCATGAAAAATCATGCCAAATGATTTTCCGTAAATGTAGGATTTATTCCAATCCCAATTCTTTTCTCAATCCCCGATCAGCATTCGAGTTCTTATTCCAATAATCAATCATCTCCCGTGTGATGAGTTCAGCGGTGGTTTTCAACTCCTTTGCATTCGACCCGAATCCGTCGCGATACACTTCCTCCCAAGATTGAATCGAATAGGGGAAAAGCGCAGCAAATCGATAAGAAATACTGCGCTGCAGAGAGGGGTATTGAATCGTGTAAGTCCAATAACGTTCGCTTTTGTTCAATTCCGCTCGGGCTGAGTAGGCTTGAACCTCTGCATGACTCAACCTCAAGTACATGGTGGACGGAAGCATTTCTATTTCACCTTGTGGCAACGCTTCGGGATTCAATCGAATTCGGTTCCATATTTCATCTTCCAATAAGACTTCCTCGATGTTCTCAATTTCATCTCCTTCAGATTCAAAGTAAGAGTACGAAGAACTTTCAAAGCTACCATCATCCAATCGATTGAGCTGATCAAAACTTTGTCCGCACCACTCCTGACTCGAACAAGTGACCTTTTGAATATCGCCATTAGCAGCATCAATGGGCGTAAAGGCTGATGTCATCATACTGTATGGATAGATTCCGGTGACAAAATTCTTCGTAAGGTTCAACTTCATGACTGAAAAGTCACCATCACGATCTGATTTTACCATCTTGGCTTCATTCCAAGGCTCAGTCACAAAAACACTCACAGCTGTTCCTTCTCGAAGTTCACCATAGCGAGCTTGGCTCAACCTATACGTGCTTATTTCTGCCTTCCCTTGATTCCAATAAGCATCAAAATCCATCGGTGCGCTTACTGAAGCGTTTTTTGGTGATGGCTCTCCAGAAGCACAGCTCAAAGCGGCAACGGTTAAAATCAAGGCTAGGTTCTTATATAATGTGTTCATTTTATCAAGTTTAAGTAATTCATCAAAATTCGTAAAAAGTAGAATACAAACTTCCTGCTGTATGAGCAATCAATAGGTAGAAGTATTAACAAGCTTTAATGGAATTACAACAGATGGGGAGAGGATGTGTTGTACTTTGCTCCAAACAAATTGAATCCATGATTTTAAAAGAGATATCAGGACGATGGAGTCCGAGAGCGTTTTCCAATGAATCCATCTCACAAAAAGAACTCAACGCCCTTTTTGAGGCTGCTCGATGGGCTGCTTCCGGTAACAATACACAGCCTTGGCGGTTTGTCTTTGCTCACAAAGGGAGTGATGAATTTGATGCTTTACTCAGCACATTAGCTGAAGGAAATCAAGTTTGGGCGAAAAATGCACCTGTTTTGATGGGGGTATTTGGAAGAACCCGTCACGAATACAAAGAGCGGGAAAACCCCACGTGGATGTATGAACTTGGTTTGGCTGTTGGTCAACTCGGAATTCAAGCCCAGTCCATGGATCTCTATTTACATCAAATGGGTGGTTTTGATCCCGAAAAGATGGCAGAGGTGTGCAATGCTCCTGAGGTTTATGAGGCAGTGGTAGCTATTGCTTTAGGTCGCCAAGGAAATCCAGAAATGTTGGAGGAGCCTTTGAGGTCAAGAGAAACGGCCGAGAGAACCCGTAAACCGCTGTCTGACATTGCTTTCAAAGGACGTTTTGAATAAAATAGTGTAGCATACTTCCTCTTATGCGATGGATTTGTGGACTTATTAAAAGTGAAGGCTTAATTTGTCTTGCCTTGGTGTCGGTTTTTCTGAATAGACTGACGTAAATTTGCTTTCGATGGAAGTTTTTGGGAGATATGTTCTGAATAAAAAACCTGCGGTTGACCGAAAGAGAAAGGGTTCTACCTTGAATGAGGCAAACAATGTTGGTTTACTTTATTTGGACAGAGATGAAGCGCATTATAAAAAGATCAAATCCATTGTTTCTGAGCTTCATGGCGAGTATGGAATAAAGTCTGTAATGGCCTTAGGCTTTGTGAATCAGAAGAAAAAGCATCTCCCCATTTATCAGTTAAAAAAACTGGAGTATACCTTTCTTTGCAAAGATGATTTGAAATGGAATCGCCTGCCCAATGCGGGAGTTCGCCCCTTTTTAAATCAGGAATTCGACCTCCTTTTGGATTTCTTCCAAGATGAGAACCTGCCATTGGAGTACCTTTGGCATCGGTCGAAAGCAAAAATGAAAGTAACTACAAGCAATAGCGTTTGTGCTGAAAGCGCTGATTTAATTGGAATAGCAGACGAGAAAGGAGAAGTCTCAGCACTTTTCAAAAAGTATCAAACATTACTCACCAAGTACAATTTAAAATGAGCAAATTTGGAGGTTTAGGAGTGGCCATGGTTACTCCATTTAATGAAAAAGGGCAAATCGATTTTGCCGGTGTTGAACGCTTGGTAGAACACATGATCGATGGTGGTGTAGATTACTTAGTGGTTCAAGGAACTACAGGCGAATCACCCAGTCTAGGGATCGAAGAGAAACGAAGCCTTCTTGATTTTATCATCGAAATTACCAAAAAGCGTGTTCCAATTGTTTATGGACTCGGAGGAAACAATACGCGTGTGATTTGTGATATGATGCGCAGCATGGATTGGACCGGAGTGAGTGGAGTGCTTTCTGTATGTCCATTTTACAACAAACCGAGTCAGGCAGGAATGATCGAGCATTACAAGCAAGTTGCAAATGCTTCCCCGGTTCCTGTGATCTTGTACAACGTTCCTGGGAGAACTGGTGTGAATTTGTCAGCTGCATCAACCCTTGAACTGGCCAAAATAGATAACATTGTTGCCATCAAAGAGGCCAGTGGTGATTTGAATCAAATTGGTGAGATTTTGTTGAAGAAGCCGGCCGATTTCCAAGTGATTTCTGGTGATGATGCTCTGACTTTACCTTTGATAGCGATGGGAGTAGAGGGAGTGATTTCTGTAGTGGGCAATGCTTTTCCAAAGATCTTTTCTCAAATGGTTAACCAAGCTTTGTTCGGTCAAGTGAATGAAGCTAGAGTGTATCATTATCAATTGCTTGAATTGATGAACTTGCTGTTCGTAGAAGGTAGTCCTGCAGGAATCAAAGAGGCCTTAAAGTATCGTGGAATTTGTGAAAACTACCTTCGATTGCCTTTGCTGCCCGTAAGTGCTTCCACCAGCGAAGCCATCTACCGTCAAATGGCAGAACACGATTTGGTAGAGGTTTAAAAAACTGAAATTGTGATCAAACAAAAAGGTCGAGGCATCTGCCCCGACCTTTTTAATGTTCCAATAATTCGATTTGAGAATAGCTTAGGCCTTTTTCCCAATGGCTCTTTCTGCGGCAAGAACAATGTTCTCAGCATCAAGTCCGTATTTCTTCATCAAGTCTGCCGGCTTTCCTGATTCTCCAAACGAATCATTTACACCAACAAATTCAATTGGGCTAGGACAGTGCTGAGAAACGCATTGCGCTACTACACTTCCCAATCCACCAATAATTTGATGTTCTTCTGCTGTTACTACACATCCCGTTTTCTTCACACTTTTCACAATGGCATCGACGTCCAAAGGTTTGATGGTGTGGATGTTGATCACCTCAGCACTGATTCCTTTTGCTTCGAGTGCATGAGCGGCTTCAATGGCTTCCCATACCAAATGACCAGTAGCGATAATGCTGACATCGGTTCCTTCATCAATCAACCAAGCTTTACCAATTTCAAACTTTTGATCGGCATCGGTAAATACAGGAACAGATGGTCGGCCAAAACGAAGGTAAACCGGACCTTCAAAATCAGCGATGGCCATGGTCGCTGCTTTGGTTTGATTGTAATCGCAAGGGTTGATGACGGTCATGTGAGGAAGCATCTGCATCATCCCGATATCTTCCAAAATCTGGTGAGTAGCTCCATCTTCACCCAAAGTTAATCCGGCGTGAGAAGCACAAATCTTCACATTCTTACCACTGTAAGCGATGCTTTGACGAATTTGATCATAAACCCGTCCGGTTGAAAAATTAGCGAAAGTTCCAGTAAAAGGAATTTTTCCACCAATGGTCATACCAGCAGCCAGTCCCATCATGTTTGCTTCCGCAATACCTACCTGAAAAAAGCGATCGGGGTGCGCATCTTTAAACGCATTCATTTTAAGCGAACCGGTGAGGTCAGCACACAAGGCAACGACGTTTGGGTTGGTTTCCCCTAAAGCCGCCAAACCCGCACCGAAGCCTGAACGGGTATCTTTCTTCTCAGTAATGTTGAATTTTTTCATAGTGGGTTGATGCTTTTCGTTGTGATCAATTCAAGCGTACATTTGAACTTGAACCGCTGTTAATTGTAAATTCCTTTTCGATGCTATAGGCCGTTTGTCTGGCCGAAAAAGACCTGAACACGAGTACATATTGTCCAGGTTGAAGAACGTATTTTCCTGAAGGGTTTCCATCATCAAAACGAATAACGCACTTGCGATCGTTCCCGTCAATCAAATAAATACCTCCATAACCGCTACCTCCAGTTTGAATTATTGCACTTCCTGGAGCGGGTATTTCAATGTTGGTTTGCTCGCTTTGAGCTACTTCAACGTCGGACAAAAAGATACTCGGTGTGGTGAGTATTTCCAAATCATACTTCC
The DNA here is from genome assembly GCA_938085105.1 of uncultured Flavobacteriales bacterium. Lineage (GTDB taxonomy): Bacteria > Bacteroidota > Bacteroidia > Flavobacteriales_D > Sanyastnellaceae > CALKGK01. The sequence goes on along the minus strand of CALKGK010000037.1, from coordinate 37,872 downwards.
CAATCAAATACTTTTCAATGGTGTGATAATCCTGAACGTGAACCACTTCACAGGTCCCAGGCTTCTTCACGATGCACTTCAATTTATCATAGCCTCCTTTAAATCCAGACATGTTCAATTGAATGGATCCCTGAGGAGCGTCCATTGAAATGGTGTTGTGCTCTCCTGGAATGAGCTGGATGTTCTTTTTCTCTAAGTTGGGCCACGTATCTAAATGAAGGTCATAGGTTATAAGTGGGTCAATATTCAAAGTGTCAGGAAGGCCTTTCGTGTTTAGGGTATGCACAAAATGGTACTTCAACTCCCCAGTATTTGAATCATACAAGGTAAAGGGGAGGTTCGTTTCTGTTGGGTTTCCTTGTGAATCGTTTAGGTTGATTTGAACACTGGTATTGTTGAGAGCTTGTGCAATCACGATGTCCAGAACTTGCTCAAACATCGCATCATCAGAAACATCAAAGTAATTCCCTACACATTCGAAGGTCGATTTGTATTTATCATCAATCCCAATGCCGATGATAAAGGGCTTAACAATGATGTTTTTGGACTGAAGCGCTCTCGAAACAGCACAAGGGTCTTCATCACAAGCTTCAATTCCATCGGTAATGAGGATGATGATGTTCCTTCCTTCCGCAGAATTGAAGTCGTCTGCAGATCGTTCTAGGGAACGGGCAATGGGTGTTGTTCCTTGAGGTGTAATGCCTTCAAGCGCTTTCTTGATCACCAAATTATTCCCTTTGCTGATGGGAACCACGAGCTCGGTGTCGTCACAATCTTGCTGACCAGGAATGTGCTTCGTTTGGTGTCCATAAACCCGCAAGCCCAACTGAACATGCTCCAATCCATACAACTCCTCCAAAGATGAACCCAACAAGCGAACCGCAGTGTTGATTTTTCGTTCACCTCCCCAATATGCGTTCATGCTATTTGAAGCGTCGAACACAAAAAGAATGCGCGTGGTTTCTTGTGATCGAAGAGCATTCGAACAAAGGATAGCCAAGGCTAAAAAGAGATATTTGTGAACGGGTTTAATCATACATCGAAAAACGACGAGATGCTGCGCAGATTAATAATCTCCGAGGGTTTCTGGAAGTTGAGCCAAGGCCAAATCAAGTTGCTCATCATTTGGAGCAATACCATGCCACTTGTGTGTACCAGCCATGAAATCTACACCGTGGCCCATGTCGGTATGCATTAAAATCAATACCGGCTTTCCATGACCAAGTTTCGCTTTCGCTGCATTCACGGTTTCACGAATACTGTCAAAATCATGACCTTTCATTTCCATCACTTCCCAACCAAATGCACGCCATTTATCACCCAAGTTACCGAGCGACATTACGTCTTCCAGAGATCCGTCGATTTGCTGACCGTTGTAATCGATGGTCGCAATCAAGTTGTCCACTTTATGGTGAGCGGCATACATCGCAGCTTCCCAAATTTGACCCTCTTGCATTTCACCATCTCCATGGAGGGTATAAACGATACCTTCATCCTTGTTCAATTTCTTTGTTTGGGCAGCACCAAGGGCAACAGAAAGACCTTGCCCCAATGAACCTGAAGCCACGCGAATACCTTCTAGTCCTTCTTCAGTGGCTGGGTGCCCCTGCAAACGAGAGTCGATATGTCGGAAAGTCCCCAATTCACTCACTGGGAAGTATCCTCTGCGCGATAAAACACTGTACCACACTGGAGAAATGTGTCCGTTACTCAAGAAAAACAAATCTTCGTTCTTGCCGTCCATGTTCCAGTTCTTCGGGTCCAAGTTCATGTGTTCGAAGTAAAGCGAAACGAGGAAATCAGTGCAACCCAATGAACCACCAGGGTGACCAGATTGAACTTTATGCACCATTCGGACGATATCTCTTCGCACCTGAGATGCTACTTCTTGTAATTCTTGCGTGTTTTTCATAATCATGATTTGACGCCACAAAAATAAGGCTTCAATCCTGCTTTTTAGGGAATGTGTAAAACTTATTAATAAGAAAGATCTACCAGAAAAAGGCCTTCTTTATCTTGTGAGTGATGAAAAAGCACCTCCTGATCGCCCTCGTACTTTTTTTCGTGAGTGAAATCACCGCACAAGTCTACACCGCAGATTCTGCTAAAACCAGACATCGTTTTGCCCAGCTCAATCTAGGATTGAACTTCTCAAGCTCACCAGGATTCAACTATACCCGAAGTTTTTCTTTAGAAGAAGGAGAGGAGAAAGTCGCTCCCAACATCAATGAATTGCGATTCATTATTGGTGGAACACATTTTTGGGGACATGCCGATTTTGAAATCAGTATTCCCGTGATTCGAAGAGAAGCCGGAGATAACGAGTACACGGCTTTGTATTCGCATGGCGTGAGTACATCCGCCAAACTTTATCCATTGTCCATTAAGAAAAAAGCCATCCGACCTTATTTAGGACTGTCATTCAATACCAGTAACTACCAACAGTTGGGGCCAGACTCCAGCAGTATGGGCGCAGTGGACTACCGTTTTGTTCCGCGATATCATGGCGGACTAACGGCACAGTTTGGCGACTACCTCTTCGGCTTAGACTTTGCGCTTCTTGGTCAGAATGAGTTTGAATACTACACAGATGAATTTGAAATCAACAAAGTTCAGATCAATCCCTGGACCTTTGGGTTCAGCTTAAAGAAAACCTTTGACACCACATTGGCCGCTGAAAAATCGTGGAAATCAGGAAGAGCTCAGGCCTTGGCCGATTCTTTAGGAAGACGTGGTGAATTGAACAGCTTAAGCTTCGCACTTGGATTTTCTTCCGTTCTTCAAAAAGGAAGTAGCCGCTTCAACCAGGAAAACCATCCTGCATTGGGCAAGCACGAGTTAGCAAGAACCGTTGAATTTGGATTGGGTTATTATTTCCATCGACCAGACATCCAATTGAACATCCCCTTTCGACAATACCAAAGTGAAATACACGCCTACACCAGCACACAGCGCATCCAACGAAGAGCGGTAGGAGTGGAGGCCTTATGGTTTTTTGCAGATTACCATGGATTTGTTCCCTTCATTGGTCCTATTTTATCCTACGAGAACCATCAAGTGAGTCACCGTTCTTTGGAAGTAGCGCCTTTTGAATTTGAACAGAACCAATGGAACTATGGGCTGGTGTTGGGGTGGGACATTCGACCAAATCAACTTCAATCCTTGATTTTGCGCACCAACATTCGTTATCTGCCACAAGTGAAGATAGCTGACAGCGAAAGTGGTTTTGAATCCATTCAGGACATCATTGAAATCAACTTCATCCAATTGGTGCTCTATCCAGGAAGGTTTGGAAAGTTCAGATAGAAACGCAGAACTACATTTCACAAGTAAAAGAATTGGCGTAAATTCGCGCTTCAATTTTATCCTCTATGGCTTTAAAGTGCGGAATTGTCGGACTCCCCAACGTTGGGAAATCTACCTTGTTTAATTGTCTTTCCAACGCAAAGGCACAAAGTGCAAATTTCCCTTTTTGCACCATTGAACCGAACGTCGGGGTAATTACAGTTCCAGACCCTCGTTTGAACAAACTTGCTGACATCGTTCAACCTCAAAACCTAGTACCTACTACCGTTGAGATCGTTGACATCGCCGGACTCGTTAAGGGCGCCAGTAAGGGAGAAGGATTGGGAAATAAATTCCTTGGAAACATTCGAGAAACCGACGCCATTCTTCACGTATTGCGCTGTTTTGACGACGGCAACATTGTTCACGTTGATGGATCTGTCAATCCTGTTCGCGACAAAGAAGTGATTGACATAGAGCTCCAACTCAAAGACCTTGAAACCGTTGAAGGACGCATGGCCAAGATTGCTAGAGCAGCGAAAACAGGGGACAAAGAAGCGCAAAAGCAACTTGCTTTTTACACTCAGATCAAAGAAGTATTGGAATCTGGGAAATCCGCGAGAACTATTGAAACGGAAGAATCTGAGCAAGTCATTTTGGACGAACTCCAATTGCTTACCACCAAGCCCATCCTTTACGTGTGCAATGTGGATGAAAGTTCTGTGGTTGATGGAAATCAATATGTTGAAGCCGTGCGCGAAGCAGTGAAAGACGAGCATGCGGAAATACTTGTGATTGGAGCAGGAATTGAATCAGAAATCCAAGAACTTGAAGACCCTGAAGAACGTAGCATGTTCTTGGGAGACATTGGACTGGACGAACCAGGAGTATCAAAATTAATTCGTCAAGCCTACCGATTGCTGGACCTACAAACCTATTTTACGGCAGGGGTGAAAGAGGTAAGAGCTTGGACCATCAAAACAGGCTTTAGAGCGCCACAAGCAGCAGGTGTAATTCACACCGATTTTGAAAAAGGTTTCATTCGCGCTGAAGTCATCAAGTACAACGATTTCGTTACTTTAGGATCAGAACAGGCAGTGAAAGAAGCTGGTAAATTGAGCGTTGAAGGAAAAGAATACGTGGTTCAGGATGGAGACATCATGCACTTCCGATTCAACGTGTAAGGGCAGAAGAAAATTCTGTAACTTCACCATCATGATGAAAGAAATTCAATCTAGTTTAAAGCTCATTGCTCTGGCATTTGGGCTTTTTCTTTTTTCGAGCTGTTCAGACTCTGGTGAAAACATCCATCAGGCCAGTGCTCCCGCAACCAGCAAGACTCAAGAAAACAAGTTCCTTTCAGAAGAAGAGGCACAAGAAGCGCTGAACGACATCAGAAATGTGATGATTGCCCAGGAAATTGCTTGGAACACGGGAAGCTTGGAAGACTTTATGAAAGGCTATTGGAAGAGTGAAGACTTGAAGTTTATTGGGAAAAGTGGCTTGAAGAAAGGGTGGCAAAGAACCTTAAACAACTACAAGCAATCCTATCCTGACCGAGACGCAATGGGGATATTGAAGTTTGATCTCATTGATATGGAAGTTCTCGATGCTGAACACGCCTTTGTGCTCGGAGAATGGCACCTTCAACTGAAGGATGAAGAAGTAGGCGGACATTACAGCTTGCTTTGGCGTAAAATCAATGGTGAATGGCTCATCGTTACAGATCATTCAAGTTAATTATGGTACTATCTTTCACCCTCATCGTCATCATCGTTTCTGTCGGACTATCGCTTTTGGCCTTTCAAAATGGAGACCTCAGGCACACGCTGATGATGAATCCATACTCCGTAGTACACGGCAAAAAATGGTATAAAACCTTGACTCACGGTTTCATTCATGCCGATTACATGCACCTGTTCTTCAACATGTACGTCTTGTTTGGATTTGGGAGTTCTGTGGAACAAAATTTTAGCAATCCTCAACTCTGGAAGAGCAATTTCCCTGGAATTGAAGGGTTTGACGGAAACGCTGGTCTACTGAGTTTTGCCATGTTGTACATTCTTGGGATTGTATTTGCCACATTGCCATCCATCAGGAAGCATAGAGACAATCCGAATTATTACTCTTTGGGTGCTTCGGGAGCAGTAAGTGCAGTATTGATTGTTTACATCATCATGTTTCCTCAGAACAAGCTATCGTTCATCTTTCTTCCAGGAATACCTATTCCTGCTTTTGTGATGGGAGCCTTGTTTTTTGCATTTGAATCTTACATGAATAAGAAGGGAAACTCTGGAATAGCCCATGATGCTCACTTGTATGGCGCGTTGTGGGGATTGATTGTTATTGCTCTACTCAAGCCCCAACTTTATGTGAACTTTATTTCACAGTTAGGCAGCATCGTTTAAAAGCACCGGAAAAGTAGGGAAGAGGTAATCCAAAACTATTGCTCGCGCTCTCGAATCACAAAAACATCTTCTTTCGCCTTGTGCATGTAATACTGTTCACGGGCAAATTTTTCGAGCGAAGCCTTGTTGCTTGTCAAGTCTTCTAAAGACTCTTGAATCAAGTTGTTCTCTTGTTCGTAATACTCCAAACGATCTTTCATCTCGTTCAATTCACCTTTCGACTTGATGATGAAAAGCAGGTCAATATCATTGATGAAAGTAATCCACACCAAAAAAGCCAAAGTGGCTACGATATATTTATTGCGAATGATGGATTTCCAGTGGAGTTTCATAATTCAAAATTGCTTCTAAATCCGTTCCCTTTTCACTCGAGTTGTCGATTCTTATCCAAAAGCACCTGTTCAAAACCAAAAAAGCCCCAACACCAATGTGTCAGAGCTTTTTGAAAATGATTTATTCGAAGTGGGACAATTATTCTTCGTCTTTGCTTTCGGTAGGTTTACCTTTCTTTTTATCCTTCTTCTTTGCACCACCTTTTTTAACTGCAACGGTGATTTCTTCTTTTTTCTCGTCGTAACCAACATTGATCAAGTCTCCTTCTTTGAGACTTGAATTGATGATTTGTTCTGCCAATGGATCTTCGAGGTACTTTTGAATGGCTCTTTTCAAAGGACGTGCACCATATTTCTCATCGTAACCCTTGTTCGCGATGAAGTCTTTGGCATCCTCTGTGAGTTTCAATTCGTAACCCAAGTCCTCTACACGAACAAACAAACGTGAAAGTTCGATATCGATAATTTGGTGGATATGTTCTCTTTTTAGGGAGTTGAACATCACCACATCATCAATCCGGTTGAGGAATTCAGGAGCGAAGGCCTTTTTCAAAGCAGAAGTAATCACACCTGTTCTCGCCTCAAGTTCTTTGTTTGATTTCGCAGCCGTGGAGAAACCTACACCCGTGCCGAAATCTTGCAATTGGCGAGCACCAATGTTAGAAGTCATGATCATGATGGTATTTCTGAAATCAATCTTTCTTCCAAGACTGTCTGTCAATTGACCATCATCCAAAGCCTGCAACAGCAAGTTGAAAACATCAGGGTGCGCTTTCTCAATCTCATCCAAAAGAATGATTGAGTAGGGGCGACGTCTTACTTTTTCGGTAAGCTGACCACCTTCTTCGTAACCAATGTATCCCGGAGGTGCACCAATAAGACGAGACACAGCAAATTTCTCCATGTACTCACTCATGTCGATACGGATCAAAGCCTCTTCAGAATCGAACAAGTATTTCGCTAATTCCTTTGCCAGTTGTGTTTTACCAACACCTGTAGGACCGAGGAAAATGAACGAACCAATCGGTTTGTTGGGGTCTTTTAGTCCGGCACGATTTCTTTTAATGGACTGAACCACTTTTTTAATCGCTTCATCTTGACCAATGACCTTTCCTTCAAGCTCATTCTCCATTCTCACCAGCTTACCGCTTTCTTTCTCAGCGATACGTTGTACAGGAATACCAGTCATCATCGCAACCACCTCTTCAACATTATCTACCGTCACGGTTTCACGGTGATTTTTGCTGTCTTCTTCCCACTTCAGTTTCGCAGCATCCAAACGTTCGATCAGTTGACGTTCTTTGTCGCGAAGTTTTGCAGCTTCCTCGTATTTCTGAGAGCGAACAACCTGGTTTTTTTCTTCTTTGATGTCTTCAATTTGCCCCTCGATATCGAGGATCTCTTTAGGAACATTGATGTTTTTCAAGTGTACACGTGATCCCACTTCGTCCAAAGCATCGATCGCCTTGTCAGGAAGGTGACGATCAGTAATGTATCTTGTTGTGAGGTTCACACAGGCCTCGAGCGCCTCATCGGTGTAGTTCACACTGTGGTGCTCCTCATACTTGTCCTTAATGTTATTCAAGATCTGGATCGTCTCTTCAGGAGTTGTTGGTTCTACCATCACCTTTTGGAAACGTCTTTCGAGCGCGCCATCCTTTTCGATGTGCTGACGGTATTCGTCGAGCGTAGTGGCTCCAATGCATTGAATTTCACCACGAGCAAGAGCAGGTTTGAACATGTTCGATGCATCCAAAGAACCGCTAGCGCCACCAGCACCAACAATGGTATGGATCTCATCGATGAAGAGAATCACGTCCGGAGATTTTTCCAATTCATTCATCACCGCCTTCATGCGCTCTTCAAACTGTCCACGATACTTTGTACCCGCCACCAAAGAAGCCACATCAAGCGTAACAATTCTTTTACCGAAGAGCACTCTAGACACTTTCTTCTGAACGATACGAAGGGCAAGTCCTTCGGCGATGGCCGATTTACCAACACCCGGCTCACCAATTAGGATCGGGTTGTTCTTTTTTCTTCTAGAGAGGATTTGTGAAACACGTTCCGTTTCTTTTTCTCTACCAACGATGGCATCGAGTTTTCCTTCTTCTGCCAATTTTGTCAGGTCCCGACCAAAGTTGTCGAGCACAGGAGTTTTACTTTTACTATCTCCAGGCTTTTTGCTTGAAGAGCTGCTGCTTGAGCCAGCGAATCCTCCATCATCGTCATCGTCTGACGTACCAGGGAATTCGGACTTCGGCAAATCCATATCTGCGTTTTCCATGAGTATACTTTCAAATTCTTCTTTCGCTGCGTCATAATCCACGCTGAAAGAATGTAGGGTTTTTGTTGCTACGTTATCTTCATCCTTAAGGATAGAGAGGAGGAGGTGTTCCGTTCCAATTACAGGAGACTTAAAAATCTTCGCCTCGAGGTAGGTTATTTTCAGAATCTTTTCGGCCTGTTTGACTAAAGGAATGTTTCCTTGACTCGCCGTTTTCGAAACGTTTGCACGAATAGAAGTTTCTACCATTTTTCGAAGTTTAGCTAAGTCTACAGAAAGACCTTCCATAATTTTAATGGCCGTTCCTTCTCCCTCACGGATAATACCGAGCAGCAGATGTTCAACTCCAATATAGTTGTGTCCCAAGCGCAATGCCTCTTCACGACTATAAGTAATGACATCTTTTACACGGGGAGAAAATTTTGCATCCATAATGTTTCTTTCTTCTTATTGTTAACAGGTCAGCCCCCAAGTTAGTTCGAAATTGTCCTAAAGATCAAAAATATCCGAAGTTGACACTTCAAACCATGACAGATATTCTTTTTATTCACATTTACCTGTGCAATTTTGTGGAAAATTGCATCCTTCGAATACGAGCTAAGCCTTGCGAATTGCTTATTTTCGTTTGTCTTATCAAAGACTATGCTAAACCTAAATTAAGGAAGATATGGCAGAGGGAGAAAGAATAATTTCCATTAACATAGAAGACGAAATGAAATCAGCTTACATCGATTATTCGATGTCGGTGATCGTTTCGCGTGCCTTGCCTGATGTTCGGGACGGATTGAAACCCGTACACAGAAGGGTATTATATGGTATGCTCGATTTGGGCGTACTATCAAACAGACCGCACAAGAAGTCGGCAAGAATCGTAGGGGAGGTGCTCGGTAAGTATCACCCGCACGGTGATTCCTCTGTGTATGACACAATGGTGCGTATGGCCCAAGATTGGTCTTTGCGTTATCCAATGGTGGACGGACAAGGTAACTTTGGATCCATTGATGGTGATAACCCAGCGGCAATGAGGTATACCGAAGCAAGATTGAAAAAGATTGCAGAGGAAATGTTGTCTGATCTTGAGAAAGAAACCGTTGACTTCGCACCCAACTTTGATGAATCGTTAAAAGAGCCCACTGTTTTGCCAGCGCGTATCCCCAATCTATTGGTGAACGGAGCTTCTGGGATTGCAGTAGGTATGGCCACCAACATGCCTCCTCATAATCTTACAGAGGTTGTGAACGGAATCGTGGCTTATATCGATGATAACGATATCAGCATCGAAGGATTGATGGAGCACGTAAAGGCACCTGATTTCCCAACTGGAGGTACTATTTATGGTGTGGAAGGTGTTCGATCTGCGTTCGAGACAGGGAAAGGAAGAGTTGTACTACGCGGTAAAACTCACTTTGAAGAAACCAAGACTGGAAAAGAAGTCATCATTGTTGACGAGATCCCTTACCAAGTGAACAAAGCCGACATGATTAAGAAGACGGCTGAATTGGTGAACGATAAGAAGATCGAAGGTATTTCTGAAATCCGTGATGAAAGTGACCGTAATGGTATGCGCATCGTTTACGAATTGAAAAGAGATGCTATTCCAAATGTGGTATTGAACAAATTGTTCAAGTACACCGCTTTGCAAACCTCCTTCTCAGTAAACAACATCGCGCTTGTAAAGGGTAGACCAGAAATGCTCAACCTCAAGCAGATGATTGAGTGTTTTGTTGAGCACAGACACGAAGTTATTGTACGCAGAACTGAGTTTGAATTGCGCAAAGCACAAGAACGTGCCCACATCCTTGAAGGTTTAATCATTGCTCTCGATAACATCGATGAAGTGATTAAACTCATCCGGGCTAGCAAGACACCAGAAGAAGCACGTAACGGATTGATGGAACGTTTTGACTTGTCAGAACTACAGTCTCGCGCTATTTTGGACATGCGACTTCAGAAATTGACCGGACTCGAGCGTGATAAATTGCGTGAAGAGTTTGATGAATTGATGGCCTTGATCAACCGTTTGGAAGAAATTCTAAGAAAACGTGAGTTGAGAATGGAAATCATCAAAGACGAATTGATTGAAGTTCGCGACAAGTATGGTGATGAGCGCCGATCTAACATTGAGTTTAGTTCAGCCGATCTTTCCATTGAAGACATGATTCCGGATGAACGAGTGGTAATTACCATTAGTCATGCAGGATACATTAAGAGAACCAAACTCAACGAGTACCGCGCACAAAGTAGAGGAGGAGTAGGGTCGAAAGGAAGTACAACCAGAGACAATGATTTCTTGGAGCACATCTTTACCGCTACCAACCACAACTGGTTGCTCATCTTTACCAAGTTAGGTAAGTGTTTCTGGATGCGAATTTTTGAAGTGCCTGAAGGAACGAAGCAATCGAAAGGACGCGCTATTCAGAATTTGATCAACATTGAGTCTGAAGATAAAGTACTGGCTTACATACCTGTTCAAGACATTCGTGAGGAGGAATACGTGAAGTCAAATAACTTGATTCTTTGCACTAAAAAAGGTCTGATCAAGAAAACCACGCTCGAAGCTTATTCTCGACCAAGAACCAATGGAATCAACGCCATTACTGTTCGCGACGGAGATGAATTGTTGGCCGCTCGATTGACTGACGGGAACAATGAAATCATCATGGGCTTGAAGAGTGGTAAAGCCATTCGTTTCAACGAATCTACTGTGAGAGCGGTAGGAAGAACAGCTCAAGGGGTGAAAGGAATCACTTTAGGACACGATAAAGATGAAGTGATTGGAATGATTTGCATCCGTGATGCTTCAAGCGATGTGTTGGTTGTATCTGAAAATGGATACGGAAAACGTTCTGCAGTTGAAGATTATCGTATCACCAACAGAGGTGGAAAAGGAGTCAAGACCTTGAACATTACTGATAAGACCGGTGATTTGATCGCCATCTTGAACGTTGAGGACGAGAATGACTTGATGATCATCAATAAATCAGGGATTGCCATTCGACTCCGCATTGATGAGCTTCGCGTTATGGGTCGTGCAACACAAGGTGTGCGCCTGATCAACTTGAAAGGTAAGGATCAAATTGCAGCAGTTTGTAAAGTTCTTCGCGAAGAAGACGAAGAGGAAGTGATCTACGACGAAGATGGGAACATCATCGAAATGGATACTACTGAAGGAGGAGAAGAAGCGAAGGATAGCAACGACGACAATCAAGAAAAGCAAGAAGAATAGGGACGATAAGCCCTTCTCAATGAGAAATATAAAACGGTTGGATCGAAAGTTCAACCGTTTTTCTTTACCACCATACTGAACTTTGGCACTTGTTTTGCCTTATGCAGTGTGGAATAATTGCTAATTTAGCATCAGCTATAAAAACACTTCATCACCCATGAAAAAAATTACGTCAATTTTAGCATGCCTCGTTATCAGCATCACCGTTTTCGGACAGAAGGATGTTGTAACGGCATACAACTTGAACAAAGAAGGTAAGTACATGGCAGCGGCAGAAGCCATTGATCGTGCTACCACTAATGAAAAAGCGAGCGTTAAGGAAAAAACCTGGAGATATCGTGGCGACATTTATTTAAATATCGCGAGAGACTCAAGTCTTTTCGTTCAAAAACCTACCGCCATAGGAACGGCCATCGAGTCGTACAAGAAAGCAATGGAACTTGATAGCAGAGGATCTTATCACGCCGAAGACCAAGCCGGACTTCAAAACGCTCAAATCTTAGCCAACAATTATGGTGCTGGATACTATCAAGCCCAAGAATTCAAGAAGGCAGCGAACATGTTTGACTTGTCAACCGTGGTTGCTGGAGCTTTTGATCGAATCGACACATTAGGTATTTTCAATACTGCATTGTGCTTTGAGAAAGCCGGAATGATGGATCAAGCTATTGAAAAATACTTGAGATGTGGTGAGTTAAACTACCAAGTACCGAACGTTTATCTTTTCATTGCCAACATGCAAGGACAGGCAGGAGATGATAATGCAGCCTTGGAAACGCTTCGCGAAGCAAGAAAAACATACCCTAGAGAGCAATCACTCATTATTGAGGAGTTGAATATTTACATTAAAAGGGGAGAGTTTGACCTGGCGAAACAAAACCTAGAGCTAGCTGCAGAACAAGATCCAACAAATGAATTGTTGTGGTTCAGTTTAGGAACAGTAAGTGATAACCTCAACAAGCTTGAAGATGCTGAAGCCGCATATTTGAAAGCTATTGAGATCAATCCAGAATATTTTGATGCGAATTACAACCTTGGTGCGATGTACTTTAACCAAGGAGTACAGAAAATTAAATTGGCGAACGAAATTCCACCAAAAGAAAATGCGAAGTATAACGCAATGGTAGATAAGGCCAATGCTGACTTCGAAAAGGCTTTGCCATATTTGGAGCGTGCATTTGAATTGGACGGTCAAGATCAGTCGACCATTAAATCATTGAGAGACATTTACGCCAGAACTGGTAACGATGAAGGACTATTGAAAATGTCCAAATTGCTCGAAGGAAAATAAGCTTCTTAAAAGAAGGAGACAAGGACCAATATGAAATGGTCCTTTCTCTTTCAAGCTTTAGTTAACATAATATTAATTATATTCCCTTATGGGGTAATATGAAATAGATCTATGGCAGGCGCCGTCTTCGTCTCTTTCTGCGATAAGCGAACTTTGGTTCTTGCAGTGCCTCGTTATAAGATAATCGAACCAGATCTAGAAATTCATCAGTCATTTGCCATTCATTCTGCAAGCGAATTTGGCATTGAAACCGACCATAGTATTTGTTCACCTTAAAAAACAGCTCCCTTTCCAATTCTTCGTTCAAGTAGATTTTCAAATCCAATTGATCTTTCATTGGCTTCAGAACTAAGAATGCACGTCCGACTGAAAATACGACGCTGTGCGTCGCTGCTCGAATTTGCACATTGTCCCAATTTCCGATGACACTGGCTAGTGCATCATACAGTAAAACCAGCTCGTCCGACCTATTGATGAATAGCTCGCCAACGTCTTTCGTTGAACAAGTATGCCTTTGATCTTCTTTATTGAATTTTCTCTTACAAACTGGACAGCTCCACATAGTGACATCTACTTAACATAATGTACGAAACATGATGAATTCATGACAAAACAATCAATTAACTGAATTAATTTTGCTCCTGAAAATCATACACAAAGTCATGAAAAACTTGTTTGGCAGCAGCATTGGATTATTACGATTCATCGCTTTTTTCGAAGGTCTATCACTCATCATCCTATTATTCTTAGGGATGCCTTTGAAATACATATTTGGCCAAGACTTCATTGTGAAATATGTAGGAATGGCACATGGCTTTTTATTCATGGCCTTCGTTCTACTTGCCTTACTTGTTCATGTACTCCATGAATGGAAGTTTACCCAAACAACATGGAAAGTTTTGCTATCAAGTATGGTTCCTTTTGGCACCTTTTACATTGACGCAAAGATTTTAAAACCCATGTCGCTTAAAAAATAAGCTGCCCCCTACTCTACCATATATCAAGGATTTGTTGCCCAAACGGTTAATTCAGGAATGAATCCTCTGTGATGCATCTTGAGCATGCTAAGAATGCTATGTGCTATCTCATCTGGACTCAATTTGCTATCAACCAATTCTCTTTCTTGTCTGTCAGGAACATTAAAAGCAGTGGGGACTTCCGAAGGATTCACCAAGAAAACACGAATGTCGTGTGGTCTCAACTCTGCTTGCCAGCACTGTGTTATTCCTCTCAAAGCAAACTTAGAACCCGCATAAACACTACCGTGAGCGAACCCTTTAACTGCGGCTGTACTTGCAATATTCACAATGTCACCCTTCGAATTTTTAAGTTCTGGGAGAAGAAATTGGGTGAGCATTGAGAGTCCGAACACATTCGTTTGGAAAACTCTCTGGAAGGACTCCAGTTCGATTTCGCCCAAAAGCGCAAACTCTCCGATTCCCGCATTATTGATCAACACATCCATCCCACCCAGGATATCAACGGCCTTCATTGCCTTTTCTTCCAAGGTATTGACATCCGCCATATCAAAAGCGAGATATTGGCAATTCAACTCATCAGCTACCCGTTTCAATTTCGCTTCATTTCTTCCTGTAATGAGCACATTAGCACCATTTTCAATTAGGCTTTTAGCACTTGCTTTTCCCAAACCAGAGCTTCCTCCCGTGATCAATACTTTTTTTCCTCTTAAATCATTCATAGTGTATTTTCTTAAATCAATCCTCGTTTTTGAGAATTATCCCCTCTTTAATATTGGGAACAAAAAAAACCATCAAGAGTTTTCAAGATGGCTTTATCATTCGGTGCTATGCTTGTCTTAATCGTTGACAGTGACCTTGATCATTTTGTCTCCTTGACGAATGTCATCGATAATATCTAATCCTTCAACCACTTTTCCGAAGCAAGTATGATTTCTGTCCAAGTGAGCAGTGTTATCTCTGCTGTGGCAAATAAAGAATTGTGATCCACCAGTGTTTCTTCCGGCGTGAGCCATACTTAAAACACCTTTGTCGTGAAACTGATTCTCACCATCCAATTCACAATCAATTTTATAACCTGGTCCGCCAGCACCCGTTCCATCGGGACAACCACCTTGTACCACGAAGTTTGGGATAACTCGGTGAAAAGTGAGTCCATCGTAGAAACCTTTTTTCGCGAGGTCTGTGAAGTTTTTGACCGTATTAGGAGCATCTTTTTCGAAGAACTCCACTTTCATTGTTCCTTTTTCTGTTTGGATTTCAGCTGTGAGCATTTTATTTGGGTTTTGTATCCTACAAATTTAAGGAATCGGAATTGGAATGGAAGGTTTAAGCTAGGACGAATTAATTAGCTATTGACTTACGTCTCCAAAATATCTCGTGCGTTCAAATTTCAGACTTATTGACTTACGTCGCCAAGTGTCCTGATCTCAAATATTTTCACTCTATTGATTTACGTCGCCAAGAAGCACCCAAGCCAAAGAACTTTGTGTATGACCGCGTTCAGTTTGTCGATGAAGCTGTCTCCTACCACACCTTTCATTAGTTTTGTAAACATCTGAAATACAATCAAATGATCATCTCTGACTTGACAAAAACATTCACCCAAGGACTCTTCACGAATCACGAAAAATGTTTGGAATTTTTAGTTGAGCTAAAATGGAAAAACGGGTATCGTTGCAAAAAGTGTACTCATCATAAATTTGGAATGGGAAAAAAGCGTTTAAATCGTCGATGCTTAAAATGCCGTTATGACGAATCTCCAACTTCGGGAACACTTTTCCATAAAATCAAATTCCCACTCAATGAAGCTTTTGAAATTGTTTATCACCTCAGCCACATTCCTGAGGGTTTATCCAGCTGTGAACTATCTCGAAATTTTACCATATGTCAGAAAACAGCGTGGTTCTTTAAAAGAAAGGTTCAACAAAGCTGTGCTAAATTTGAAAATGATCAACTTCATGAAGATCAATTCAATGTCATTCCTTCCGGCAAAGATCTGAAAAGAAAAATGCTCTTGGAGCAAAGTCTTGGACGCGATAGTGAAATCCAATTTGAACAAGATGGAAGCTTAGCGAATTCAACACATTTCAATCGAACATTTCGCATTAAATCTATATGGACTGATAGAACTGAAAAAATAGCAGACGACAAGACGAAGCTACTCCATTCAAAGGCGTTAGGTGGTCAATGGCTGAAACATTTACATGAAGCAGACTCGCTATCTGGTGAGTCGAAATTTCAAGTCCGAGAAATGATCAGGGAATGGATTAAAGAGACTCATATTCATATTTCAAGGAAACACCTGTTCTATTATTGCAGTGAACTTGCTTTCAGGTATCGAAATAGAGGTCAAATTGATCGAAAAATCCCATTTATAAAACTGCTGAAAGCAATGACAATACACCCATGGCTTTCCTTCAAACGAATTGCGGCGACGTAAGTCAATAACTAAGACAAAATTTATCTTTGCTGTATGAACAGCACTTCGTCAAAACGCAAATCCTTCTCCCAAAATCAAATCCAAACCATCCAAAACCTCCTTAAGGAAGGTGCAACCGTTCCATTCATTG
The DNA here is from genome assembly GCA_938085105.1 of uncultured Flavobacteriales bacterium. Lineage (GTDB taxonomy): Bacteria > Bacteroidota > Bacteroidia > Flavobacteriales_D > Sanyastnellaceae > CALKGK01. The sequence goes on along the minus strand of CALKGK010000037.1, from coordinate 21,493 downwards.
CTCGCTATCGAAAGGAGGCTACTTCGGGTTTGGATGAATTACAGATCCAAGAGATCATTGACGAAATACAGCTGAAGAACGCACTCGAAGACCGTAAAAAAACGGTCATCAAAAGTTTGGCAGATCAAGACCTGCTCACTTCTGAACGAAAAGACCAAATAGCAGGATTCCAGCACCTTCAAGCCTTAGAAGATTTCTACCTTCCTTTCAAGCCCAAAAGAAAAACCAAAGCAAGTGCAGCAAGGGAATTGGGACTTGAGCCTCTTGCCGGAGCTTTAATGAAGGAAGGACCAAACGACCCTCTTCGTCTGGCCGAGCGCTTCGTCAAAGGGGACCTCCTTGATGCCGACCAAGCTTTAGAAGGTGCCCGACACATTATGGCGGAATGGATCAATGAGCGAGCTTTTGCGCGTAAACGGATGAGGAGTTTGTTCCATAGAACTGCTTTGATCAAGTCAAAAGTAGTCACAGGAAAAGAAGAGGATGGTCAAAAATATCGCGACTTTTTCAAGTTTGAAGGACTCCTTTCCAAAACTCCAGGCTACCGTTTGCTTGCAATCATGAGAGGTGAGCGAGATGTTTTTTTGAAAGTATCCATTGCACCAAATAGAAAAGATGCGCTTGATCTCTTAGAAGAGATTTTCATCAAGCAAAGAAATGCATGCTCTGATCAGATTTCACTCGCTTGCGCAGATGCATATTCTCGGTTGCTCCGACCAAGTATTGAAACGGAAATGCGTAAGGAATACCTCAAAACGGCTGAAGAAAAATCAATTGATGTTTTTGCTGAAAACTTGGAGCAACTGCTCATGGCCTCTCCTTTGGGACAAAAGAGGGTGTTGGCATTGGACCCTGGATTTCGAACGGGATGCAAAGTCGTTTGTTTGGATGAACAAGGAACACTGTTGCACAATGAAGCGGTGTTTCCCCACCCACCCAAAAACGATCGTAAAGGAGCCATGAAAAAACTGGAAAACCTGATCGAAGCCTATAAAATTGAAGTGATTGCTGTTGGAGACGGTACCGCTGGTCGGGAAACAATGGCAATGGTGAAAGACCTTCTTCGCTACCACAAAATTGAGGCTTTCATGGTGAATGAAGATGGGGCAAGTATTTACTCTGCTTCTGCCATTGCTCGAGAAGAATTTCCAAAACACGATGTAACGGTAAGAGGCGCTGTGAGTATTGGCCGAAGATTGATGGATCCACTGTCGGAATTGGTGAAAATAGATCCGAAATCCATTGGTGTTGGCCAATATCAGCATGATTTGAATCAAAACCGATTGAAAGAACGGCTCAATCAAGTGGTGGAACGCTGCGTGAACAGAGTTGGTGTGAACCTCAATTTAGCCAGTGAACATCTCCTTCAGCACGTATCTGGATTGACCAAAACCACGGCAAAAAACATTGTTGAACACCGAAAATCTTCTGGGCTCTTTCAGGATCGTCAAGAACTACTGAAGGTAAAAGGATTGGGGGCGAAAGCTTTTGAACAAGCAGCAGGATTTCTGCGGATTTCCGATGGTGATGAAGTATTGGACAACACGGGGATTCACCCAGAAAGGTATGAGCTTGTCCATCTGATGTTGAAAGACGCTAAAATTAACCCGAATCAACTGAATGTTGATGAGTTAGACAAGATTCCCTTGAGTAACTATTTGAGCGATACTGTAGGGATGCCCACCCTCTTGGACATCCTAGAAGAGCTTAAAAGACCAGGACGTGACCCTCGGGGAAAAGCCAAACAGTTTGAATTTGCCAATTTCATTCAAGGCATTGAAGACCTAAAAGTTGGGATGATTCTTCCTGGAAAAGTGAGCAATATTACGCATTTCGGTGCCTTTGTAGACCTTGGAATAAAGCAAGATGGTTTAGTACACCTTTCGCAACTGGCCGACCGATTCGTAAGCAACCCGCTTGACGTTGTGCGTCTTGGTCAAGAAGTGCGCGTCAAGGTTTTGGAAGTTGACACGGAAAGAAAACGCATTCAATTGACCATGCGAGGGATTTAATCGCGCACATCATCGTGAAGAACACGGGTGGTTTTCTTCAAAGTTCTCAAGATGAGCGTGACAATCAATGTAGCTCCGAACACGGAAAATGGAATTCGGAAACTCTCCATGTTTAACATATCTTGAGCGTATAGACGCAGCGCTTCAACATAAACAAAGCCCAACACAGTAGCTAAAACTCCAGAATATTCTCTTCTTAGAATCGCTTTGAATGAAAATGGGACATTCCCTTTTGTTGCGTACTTAAATGACGGCCAAAATGCAGGTGTTCTGCTACTCCACAACTTGTATTTTTCACCAAATTTTCTGAACAAAAATTGTTCTTCAGCATACATAATGCGCTCATAATAGATCCAATAAGCCAAAGAAAAGATGAGGATAAAAGACCAGCTAAAGGTGAAAACAACAATTCCCAACCAAATGAAGTAGTTCCCTAAGTATAGCGGATGACGAACAATCGAGTAAATACCAGTGGTATTCAAGGACTCAGCCACTTGTTTGCTGGTATTTCTTCCAGAAGTACCTCTTGGTGTAGTTGCAATGGAAAAAAAGCGAATGTAAAACCCCACCAAGGAGGTAATAATCGCGGCAATACTCCAAGTTCCAACGGCCCCATCGGTCATTTCCCAATACTCCATCTCAAAAATGAAAGGAATGGCCAGAATAAACAAGACAACGGGGATTTGTCCTCTGTACTTGAACAATTTATTTCCGGTCTTTTCTAATGAGTACTGCAGCATGATGTGTTCTTAAGGTTCAAATATTCTGAAATCAAGGCCGAAGCCTTTATTCAATTTTGCGGCTAAATTAAACTTTCTTCCCTTAACAAGAGCACCTACCTTTGCGGGATGAATACTCCACTAGTAAATAAGGCGATGAGCAAATTGGGTTTTTCTGAATTGAAGCCCATGCAAGAAGAGATGTTGTTGGCAGCTGAGAAGCACGATAACATCCAACTTCACGCACCTACAGGAAGCGGAAAAACCTTAGGCTTCTCTCTTCCCCTGCTCGATAAAATCGTTCAGCAAGGCGGCTCACAATGTATGATTATTGCCCCTAGTAGAGAATTAGCACTGCAGATTACGAGTGTTTGGCAGGACATGAAAACAGGACTTAATGTGCTCTGCTGTTACGGTGGTCATGATCGTCGAAATGAAGCTCGAAGTTTGAGCAATGCCCCTGAGGTGATTATCGGAACTCCAGGAAGACTGGCGGATCATTGCAGAAATGAACGCTTTTCAAAAGACCGTCTAAACTTGGTGGTTGTTGATGAATATGACAAAGCTTTGGAACTTGGTTTTGAAGAAGACATCAATACGATTTTGGAATACCTCGATAGGGTTGAAAAGCACTATTTGGTTTCGGCCACAGATCAGATTGTTCTTCCCCAACGTTGGAGTGCCCTTGATTTCTTCAAAATTGCCGGAGCGCAACAAAGTTTAGCTGCTCAACTTGAAAAGTTCAAATTGATCACTCCAAAAGATGAAAAAACAAGCTATCTGGAACGTCTCTTAGGAGAGTTAGATCTGCAACAAGGGATCATCTTTTTTAATCATAGGGACGCAGTAGAAAGAGTGAGTGACTTCCTGGATAATATCGGCTTACCGCATGAGACCTTTCATGGCGGAATGGAGCAAATGGATCGCGAAAAAGCACTCTTGAAGTTCAGAAATGGAAGTGTCAACTATATTCTCGCTACAGATCTCGCAGCGCGTGGGTTGGATATCCAAAATTTGGACTTCGTGGTGCACTACCAGGCAACAAAGGATGAAGCCTCTTTCATTCATCGCAACGGAAGAACGGCTCGGATGAGCGCTGATGGAAAGAGTTTTATTTTATTAAGTGAAGATGAATATTTGCCTGATTTTGCATCAGATTTTCAAGACTTCTCCCTTCCCAGCCAACAGCGTACAGTGAGCTTACCCTTGAACGCTACAGTTTATTTTGGTGGTGGAAAGAAAGAAAAAATCAATAAGGTCGATGTACTTGGTGTTTTGATCAAACAAGCGAAACTAAAACCTCAAGAGGTGGGGAAAATTGACGTCATGGATCACTCTGCATTCGCGGCGGTTCCCTTGAAGAAGATCAAAGCGGTTATCAATGAACTCCGTCAAGTCAGAGTAAAAGGAAAAAAAGTGAAGGTAGACCGATGCTGGTAGTCCTGGAAGGTTCTTAGAAATAGCAACGGAAAACTTTCGGATGCTCCCCTCCTTCTACGCGAAGGAAAAAGTGTCCAGAAAGGGTTTCGAAATGACGTGTTTCTCCTGATTGTATTTGACCTGTTTCTACTGTTCTTCCCATCAAATCATGAATACTGTATTTCATTGTACCCAAGCTTGAACGAACGATAATGCTCTTCCCTTCTTGGCTAAATTCAATGTTTTGGTTTGATTCGGCAATGTGGTCTACAACATCTGCAGTCCAGATCAAACTTGCCCATTCGGGTTGATCTATGAATGGGTTTCGATTCAATTGCTTGGCGTAAACTGCGTTATTTCGATTGATTTCTTTACTTGAGACAGGGTCATTCAAATGCCACTGGATCAAGATGTTAATTGACCATTGGGTGAAGGTGCCGTTGTCCAACATTGGGCTTTGCCAGTTGTCGCAAACATCCATGTAGCGGGTGAGCATGTAGAAATACGTTCGCGCTAAATCACCCTTGTATTCAGCTGGAGGCTCAAACACTGGTCCGTTATAACCAAAGTTCTCCCCGAGTCCATTTGCAGCGCCTAAGGTCGATTCCCAAACCACGGTTTCCACTTCACCATAAGGTAAATTGCTGCGTTGACCATTAACATAGCCATCACTTGGGTAAATGTGAAAAAGATCAGAGTTCATCGGTGAGGCATCTCCAAACCAAGATTTCGGAAAACTGTGTTCGCGGTTGTAACAATCTCCCTCCTGAGAATAGCTGCCACACTGATCTGAAAAGAAACTGTATTCGTAAGCAGGAACTTCATCTGGATCATAACCATAAATGTCCCAAACATCTCCATCGGCCTGAGCATCCGTCTCATCCATGTGTCCCCACAAACTATTATACGACAAGACGTTATGGTCGTCGATGATGTTATGAAGGGCCATTCTCAGTGCTTCACCTTCTAAACCTTGAGCCGAGTTGTAATACCCTGGAGGAATTTGTCCCGCAACTATAACGGGGATCAAAATGGTTAATATCGTTATCGCTTTCACTTCACAAAGGTCGTGTAAGATTTGACTTCTCCCCAAAAAAATCATGAAAACCTACTTCATATTCATGGCTTTCTTTGAGTTTCAAAGCAGGATCTAGACAAAAACAAAAGATCCCACGTCAAATACAAAGTGATTCCCTTCGGATGGCTTTGATGCTTTACCTTTGCGTCATGAATACGCCCGAATCGATACTTAAGGAGGTGTTTGGTTATGATGAATTCCGACCAAAACAGCGAGAAATCATAGATCATATCCTCGCCAAGCGTGACGGATTGGTTTTGATGCCTACAGGGGGCGGTAAATCTGTATGCTTTCAAATTCCAGGTTTGCTTTTCGATGGCTTAACCTTGGTGGTTTCTCCGCTCATTTCTCTCATGAAGGATCAAGTTGAAGCGCTCAGAGCAAACGGTATTTCGGCAGCTTTTTATAATAGTTCTTTGGGGGCTAAAGAGGAGAGCGATGTTCGAGAGTTGGTAGAGACCAAGAAATTGAAATTCCTTTATGTCTCCCCTGAACGATTGATTGGTGGTGGAATTCCTTGGCTGAAAGATGAGGACGTTTCGTTTGTTGCAGTGGATGAAGCGCATTGTGTGAGTATGTGGGGACACGATTTCAGACCGGAGTACACTCAACTTAAACTTCTTCGTGAACGATGGAGCAATTGTCCTTTCGTGGCTTTCACGGCTACTGCGGATAAGGTTACACGAAAAGACATTGTGGAGCAACTAGCCTTGCGTCGGCCAAAAACATTCGTTAGCTCATTTGACCGAAAAAACTTGAGTTTAAAGGTCCGCCCACAGATGCCCCAAAAAGACAAAATTCGGGAAATGGTTTCCTTCATCAATCGCAGGCCACATCAGTCGGGTATCGTTTATTGTTTGAGTCGGAAAGAAACAGAAGCCTTGGCAGATAAGCTTCAAGCGGCTGGAATTGATGCGGAGGCCTATCATGCGGGTTTTTCGGCAAATGTTCGATCTCAAGTTCAAGAGGATTTCATCAACGACAAAACGCAAGTGGTTTGTGCGACGATTGCCTTTGGTATGGGGATCGATAAGAGTAATGTTCGTTGGGTGATGCATTACAACATGCCCAAGAACATTGAAGGATATTATCAAGAAATTGGTCGTGCTGGTCGAGATGGGCTACCAAGTGATACTGTGCTGTATTTCAGCATGAAAGACATCGTAATGCTGAGTAAATTCATCGATGATAGCGGTCAAAAAGAGCTCAATCGAACAAAATTGGACCGGATGCTTCAATACGCTGAAGCCACTACTTGCAGACGTCGGGTGCTCCTCTCCTATTTTGGAGAATATTTGAAGGAAGACTGCGGTAATTGTGATATTTGCGACCATCCACCTGTGAGTTTTGACGGAACCCAACTGGCTCAGATGGCGCTGTCAGCAAGCATTCGCACCAATGAAAAGGTGGGCACCAACATGTTGGTCAACATTTTAAGAGGTTCTGCGAATAGTGAGGTACTGGCTCATGAATACGATAAGATCAAAACTTACGGAGTAGGCAAAATGGTGTCCTTTCGAGATTGGAAACACTACATTGTCCAATTACTCAATCACGGATTGTTTGAGCTCGCTTATGATGATGGCTTCAGCTTGAAAGTCACTGCAGCAGCAAAGGCGGTGTTGCAAGGAAAGAAAGCTGTTCAGCTTACCAAGGTTCCGGAAGAAGTGAGTTCTGAAAAACCTGTTAAAGTGAGAAGTGCCCGTGAGCAAGAACAGAGTCCCGATGACCTATTATTTGACCGACTCCGAACCTTGAGGCGAAAATTGGCTACTGCAGCGAAAATCCCTCCTTACCAAGTGTTTAACGATGCTACTTTGCGCGACATGGTGATGATCAAACCTACTACATTTGAACGTTTTCTAGATGTGTCTGGGGTTGGGGAATACAAAGCAAATAAGTATGCCCATGATTTTCTAGCTGAAATTGGGGGATTCCAGAAAAACAAAAAGAAAGCTTCTGATACTTTTAAAAAGACCTTGGAACTATTTTCAAAAGGATTGAGTCCGAAACAAATTGCCTTGGACCGTGATCTCCAGGTAACCACGATCTATAGTCATCTTGCCAGTCTGTATGTTGATGGCAGATTGAACAGCTTAGAAGGACTTATAGAGGAAGAGAGTATTCATTTGGTTCGCGCTGTGCTTCCAAAAGTTGAGGAAAAGAAGAAACTGAAACCGTTTTATGAAGCCTTGAACGAGCAGGTTCCTTACCACGAAATTCGGCTAGCCCTCGCCTATCTTGAAAAATCTGGCGAATTGGAAAACGTTTCCTAAATCGGAAGCCTTCTTTCTTACTTGACTTCTTTAATGGTATGCGTTACTCCGTTGACGGTAAAACAATCCCCTTGCTTCAATCCCATCATGGCCTGACTGATGGGAGCTGCTGAAGACAAACAGAACACCGATTTCCCGTCAACATCAATTTTCCCAAGAGACACAGAAATGTAAAACAAACCTATATTCGTCTCACACAAAGCACCTGTATCGACTGTCTGAGAAAGGCATTTCTTGACTTGCTGAAGTGCTGCGTACAACTGTTTACTCTGACTGAGGTTATTGGACAATTTCTCCAATTCAATTTGCGCCATGGCCCTGCCCGTTTCGTGCTTGTCTCCAGCGCTGGATTTCGCATTTGAAAACACACTTTCTTGCGCATCAATTACTGCTTTAGATCGCTCAGAAATTTGCGTCTTGAGTAGTTCCAAGCAAGTGCGGTGTAAATCAGTTTTATTCATGGTTCTCAATTGCCGGTGAAGGTACGAAACCCTAGGATTTATTGGGCTTAAGTAAAAAGAATCGAGTACCTTTGCCCCTCATTTTAAAATTTCAAGCGGTGCTGACAGTCAACAATGTATCCCTCCAATTCGGCAAAAGAGTTTTATTTGATGAAGTGAACATCAAGTTCATGGGCGATAATTGCTATGGAATTATTGGTGCAAATGGAGCTGGGAAATCTACTTTTCTTAAAATATTAGCCGGACAAATCGATCCCAACTCAGGACACATCAATTTGGAAACTGGAAAACGAATGGCGGTTTTGAGTCAGAACCACTTCGAATTTGATGATGTGGAAGTTCTTAACACAGTGATTATGGGCCACAAGCAATTGTGGGAGATCATGCAAGAGAAGGATGCCATTTACATGAAGGAAGACTTTTCTGAAGCAGATGGTATAAAAGCTGCTGAATTAGAAGATGTTTTTGCTGAAATGGATGGATGGAATGCCGAAGCAGATGCAGCGGCGCTTTTGAGTGGAATTGGAATTTCAGAGGAATTTCACAGCAGAAAAGTAAGCGAACTCAATGGTAACCAAAAGGTTCGTGTCTTGCTTGCTCAAGCCTTGTTCGGAAATCCTGATGTGTTGATTCTCGATGAGCCCACCAATGATTTGGACATCAAGACGATTGCTTGGTTGGAAGACTTCTTGCTTGATTTCAAGAATACGGTTATCGTTGTTTCTCACGACCGTCACTTTTTGGACACCGTTTGTACCAACATTGTGGACATCGATTTCAAAAAGGTAAAGATGTTCCCAGGAAACTATACCTTCTGGTTAGAGTCTAGTCAACTGGCACTTCGTCAGCGAAACTCTGCGAACAAAAAGGCAGAAGACAAAAAGAAGGAACTTCAAGAATTCGTTGCTCGATTTAGTGCGAATGCCTCTAAATCAAAGCAAGCGACAAGCCGGAAGAAGCTTCTTGAAAAAATCAATATTGACGATATTCAGCCGTCATCACGTCGCTACCCAGCAATCATCTTTGAACAAGAGCGTGAAGCTGGAGATCAAATCTTGCACATCACCGATTTGAGTTACACGAACGAAGGAAAAACCCTCTTTAAAGACGTGAATCTCAATGTGAATAAAGGAGATAAAATTGCCGTATTGAGCAATAACAGTCTTGCTGTAACCAGTTTCTTTCGAATTTTGAATGATGATTTGAAAGCTTCAAGCGGAAACGTTGAGTTTGGACAAACCATCACCACTTCTTACCTCCCACTTGAAAATGAGCATTTCTTTGACGGGAATGATAACCTTATTGATTGGCTTCGCCAGTTTTCTGATGACAAGGATGAAGTTTATATCCGAGGTTTCCTAGGTAAAATGTTGTTCAGCGGTGAAGAGACCTTTAAAATGAGCAATGTCCTTTCCGGTGGTGAAAAAGTGCGCTGCATGGTTTCACGCATGATGTTGAAAAAAGGAAATGTTTTGATGCTTGATGAGCCTACCAACCACTTGGATTTGGAGTCCATTCAAGCTTTCAATAATGCGCTTTCCAATTTTCCAGGAACAGTGCTTTTCACTTCTCATGACCACACCTTCACGCAAACAGTGGCCAACAGAATCATTGAAGTTGGTCCTTTTGGAATGATTGATAAATTGATGGAGTATGATCAATACATTTCGGACCCAAAAGTTCAAGAACAGCGCGCCGAGATTTATGGAGAAGTTCTTTCTTGATTTATAGCAGATCGATCTTACGGGCTTCTTTTGTACGAAGATGATTAGTGTCGTCCAACTCAGGTTCCCCGGAAGTTATTGACTTACGTCGCCCAAATCAGGTTATTCGAAAGTTACTGACTTACGTCGCCTAAATCAGGTACCCCGGAGGCTATTGACTTACGTCGCCCAAATCAGGTGCCCCGGAGGCTATTGACTTACGTCGCCCAAGATCCTCCAAAAACCAAATTACTCTACTTGTCCATCCGTATTCGTAACTACAAAATATCGAGGATCATCGATATCACGCTCAATCAACGCTTCGAACTTTGGGTTACCTTTCGTCAGTAAGGAAATGCAATCCGGACTCAAATGACGTAAACGAAGGGTTTTACCTTCTTTGAGGTACTTGTTAGCCAAATTTTCAATCGCTTCCATTCCTGAGTGATCAGACACTCTTGACTCCATAAAGTCGATCACCACTTTATCAGGATCACCTTGAACATCAAACTTCTGATTAAAGGCTGTAATGGAACCAAAGAACAAGGGCCCCCAAATCTCGTACACTTTTGTTCCGTCTGCTTCTTCATGTTTTCTCGCCCGAATACGAACTGCATTCTGCCAAGAAAAAACCAAAGCAGAAATCACCACACCAGCTGCCACGGCAATCGCTAAATCAAAGATGACCGTTAAAGAAGAAACCGCTACCAAAACAAAGGCATCCGCCAGAGGTATTTTATGTAGTATTCTAAAGCTCGACCAAGCAAAAGTGCCAATAACCACCATGAACATCACCCCTACTAAAGCGGCGATTGGGATCATTTCAATGTATGGCGATAAAAAGAGAATGAATGATAGGAGAACCACAGAAGCTACAATTCCAGACAAGCGTCCTCTTCCTCCTGAATTGATGTTGATAATGGACTGACCGATCATCGCGCAGCCTCCCATTCCTCCGAAGAAACCGTTCACAACATTTGCCGCTCCTTGAGCAATGCACTCGCGATTACTGCTTCCTCGGGTTTCAGTGAGTTCGTCAATCAACTGCAAGGTCATGAGGCTTTCGATCAAGCCAATGGCGGCAAGAATCAGTGCATAAGGGAAAATGAATGCTAGTGTATCCCAAGTTATCGGAATGTTCGGAATAGCAAAGCTCGGAAGTCCGCCTTCAATACTGGCTGTGTTTCCTGGTGCGGCTTTGGACTGTACAAAGCTCAAAACTGTTTCGGTTTCAATGCCTCCAAAAATAACGATTGCAGACACGGCCAAAATCGCCACCAAACCTGCGGGAACCTTCTTGGTAAGCTTTGGTAAGAAAAACATGATGGCCATAGTGAGTCCAACCAATGCCAACATCATGTAAAGAGGACCACCTTCAATGTATTCTCCTCCAATCTTGAACATTCCCAATTGAGAGGTGAAAATCACAATCGCCAATCCGTTCACAAAGCCCATCATCACTGGATGTGGAATCAATCGCACAAACTTGCCCAACTTCAAAAAACCTGCTGCCATTTGTATGAGTCCCATCAAAATGAGGGTTGCGAACAGGTATTGGAGTCCGGCGTATTCAATGTCGGGTGAGATCATCCGACCTTCTTTCACCAAAGCTACCATCACAACGGCCAAAGCACCCGTAGCTCCAGAAATCATTCCCGGTCTTCCACCAAAAATGGAGGTAATGAGACCAACCATAAATGCACCATACAGACCAATGATGGGTGGGATATCAGCCACAAAAGCAAAGGCTACAGCCTCTGGAACTAAGGCCAAAGCCACGGTTAAACCAGAAAGAATATCGTCTTTCGCGTTGTTGGTTTGTTTCAAAATAAGTTTGAGCATCTTCGAGTTATTTTGGGTTCTTGATGAAAATGAATAAAGTTAAAAAGGACCCCCAGTTGCTTGGGGATCCTTTCAATAACGATTAGTCGATGACCTTAAATTTTTCTCATTCGGAGACTTTCTGGAGTTACTTCCAAGTACTCATCGTCTCGGATGTATTCCATAGCTTCTTCCAAGCTGAACTGAGTTTTCGGCGCAAGCTTCGTGTTGCTGTCCGATCCAGAAGCTCTCATGTTGGTGAGTTGCTTTCCTTTAATGACATTGATTTCCAAGTCTTTCTCTCGACTATGTTCACCAATTACTTGACCTTTATAAACCTGATCTCCCGGTTCAACGAAGAAACGACCACGATCTTGAAGACGGTCAATGGCATACGCCAATGCCTGACCTTGCTCCATGCTCACCAATGATCCTTTGCTTTTGTTTCCCATATCTCCCTTGTGGGGTTCATAAGCGCGAAAACGGTGGGTCATTACAGCCTCTCCAGCTGTTGCTGTTAAGATGTTGTTTCTCAAACCAATGATACCACGGGAAGGAATGTCGAACTCAAGGTGTTGAAGATCTCCTTTCGGCTCCATTACTTGCAATTCACCTTTTCGCTGTGTTACCAGCTCAATGGCTTTACCGCTGGTGGTTTCTGGAACATCGATCACCAAGGTTTCGAATGGCTCACATTTCTTTCCGTCAATTTCTTTAATAATTACCTGAGGTTTACCTACTTGAAGCTCATAACCTTCACGACGCATCGTTTCAATCAAAACACTCAAGTGAAGTATTCCACGACCATATACGTTGAATTTATCCTCGGTATCGGTCTCCTCAACTCTCAAAGCAAGGTTTCTCTCCGTCTCTTTAAACAAACGGTCTCTCAAGTGACGAGAAGTCACAAATTTCCCTTCTTTTCCAAAGAAAGGTGAGTTGTTGATGGTGAACAACATACTCATTGTTGGCTCATCTACAGAAATTCGTTTCAAAGCTTCTGGCTCGTTACGATCTGCTATGGTGTCTCCAATTTCGAAATCATCCAAACCGACGATTGCACAAATATCTCCACTTCGTACATGGCTTACTTTCTCTCTACCCAAACCTTGGAAAATGTACAGTTCCTTGATGCGGGCTTTCTTCATCACATTGTCTGCCTTACAAAGCATCACGTCCATTCCTTCCTTCAAGTCTCCACGGAAAACACGGCCAATGGCGATACGACCTACAAATGAGCTGAAATCAAGAGATGTGATCTGCATTTGTGGTGTTCCTTCTCGGTGAGGTGCTTCAGGAATTTCTTTTAAAATGACATCCAAAAGAGGAATGATGTTCGTGGTGGGTTGTTTCCAATCTTCACTCATCCATCCCTGCTTTGAAGAACCATAGACGGTTGGGAAGTCTAGCTGCTCCTCGGTAGCATTCAAATTGAACATCAAATCAAATACAGCCTCATGAACCAAATCAGGAGTACAGTTGTCTTTATCCACTTTGTTCACAACAACAATTGGCTTCAAACCAAGCTCAATGGCTTTGCCCAATACAAATCGTGTTTGTGGCATCGGACCTTCAAAAGCATCAACAAGAAGAATAACCCCATCGGCCATCTTCAACACACGCTCTACTTCACCACCAAAATCGGCGTGACCAGGGGTGTCGATAATGTTGATTTTCACTTCCTTGTAGGTAACGGAAACGTTCTTCGAAAGAATGGTAATTCCACGTTCTCTCTCTAGATCGTTGTTATCAAGAATAAGCTCTCCCGTTTCTTTACGGGTATCCATGGCTTGACACTCTTGAATAATTTTGTCAACCAAAGTCGTTTTACCGTGGTCAACGTGGGCAATGATGGCGATGTTTCTGATCGATTGCATCTTGTAGGTATTGGTTTGAGAAAACAAAGGTCAACGCCCTTGCTCCTCGAAATAAAATGTTCTGATTTATGAATCCCTTAGGATCTCTTTCTTTGTTTTGAACTTGGTTTTCCCTTGCCCTTTTTCTTTGAAGGGAATGAAGCGCCTGGATCATCTCTATTCACTCTTAATGGTCGTCCATTGACCAAAAGACCTTTGAAACGTTGAGCAATCTTTTTGGAAGACTTTTCATCAACCTCAAAGAAAGAATGCTGATCGTTCACTGTGATGTTCCCCAAGTTGGACTGTTCTACTCCACCTTGTTCGTGCAAGAACTCAACGAGGTCATCCTTCTTCACCTGATCGACTTTACCTAAATTGATAAAGAAGCGAACATAGCCTGCCGTTTCTTTCGAAGCTTTTCGGGCTTTGGATTCTTTTGGTGAGTCAAAGGAGTCTGAACGGTAGTCGTCTTTCTTCTTGTACTCGCGTTCCTTCCTTTCCGGACGCTCTTTTCGATCTCTTCGTGCTTTGCGATCTTCTCGTTCAGGACGATCATCGCGGTCACGTGTTTTTCTTGGAGGTTTGTTGGACAAGAGTGTATCCAAATCCATGCTGTTCACCTCCATAGCAATCATCTTGGTGATGAGCTCTGTTTTGCTGAGGTGTTCGAGTTGAGTAATTCCCGTTTCGATGATTTCATCTGGAAGCGCACGAGGAACATCTATGTTCTCAATACGCTTCGCCAAATTCATAACACGCTTCTCTACTATAACTCGTCCTGAAGGAGGATTTACACGACTTACATCAATCTTGATATTCCGCGCGAAACTAAGCAGCTTCGTTCTTTCTCTGGTTGAAACCAAAGCGATCGAAACTCCAGTTTTTCCTGCACGTGCGGTACGACCACTTCGGTGAGTATAATACTCATCGTTATCGGGAAGATTGTAGTGAATAACGTGGGTAAGGTCGTTTACGTCAATACCACGAGCAGCAACGTCAGTAGCACAAAGTACTTGAAGACGGTGTGCTTTGAATTTGCCCATCACAGCATCACGTTGATTCTGAGACAAGTCACCATGCAAGGCATCCGCCAGGTAACCTTCTTTCGAAAGGCTATCGGAGAGTTTCTGACAACCCAATTTTGTTCTACAAAAAACGATGCCTCGCATATTGTCTTCAGAGTCCATCAGCAGCTTAAGCACGCTTGTTTTCTCTTCTGTACGAAGCACCATGTACTGGTGCTCAATGTTTTTGTTTACCTGATTTCCAGTGCTCACCTTCACTTCTTTTGCCTGTGGAGACATGTAGTGTTTGATGATTGACCGGATACCGCTTGGCATAGTAGCAGAGAATAACCAGGTAACTGAATTCTCTCTTTCTACCCCTTTCAGGATTTCATCGATATCTTCTTTGAAGCCCATATTGAGCATCTCATCTGCCTCATCGAGGACTAGATACTCGACATTGCGTAAGCTGATGGCCTTTCTACGAATGAGATCGAGCAAACGACCGGGGGTAGCTATCACTACTTGGACCGGTTTTTTCAGTGCTCGTATCTGATTTACAATTGAAGTACCACCATAAACTGCAAGGGTATTCACCTTTCTTTGGTGCTGAGAAAAAGAAGCAATCTGGGCCGCAATTTGTTGGCCCAACTCTCTTGTTGGACTCAAAATTACAGCCTGTACTTTAGAGCTGTTTGGATCAATTCGCTCCAAAAGGGGCAAACTGAAAGCAGCTGTCTTCCCGGTTCCAGTCTGAGCTAAACCAATCAAATCTTGCTTTTCTTCGAGCAAGAGCGGAATGGCCTGAGCTTGGATAGGTGTTGGGGTATGGATGCCCATCGAATCGAGGGCACGTAGGATGGGCTCGGAAAGCCCTAAGTCTTTGAAATTGTTCAAATGGAATCTAATATAAAATGCAAAAGTACTACTATTCTTGAGAAGGAACGTTAATTCATCGTATTCAAATGAACAAATCGTTGTGAATCAAGTTAGTGTAGGGCCTTCGTTTGGAGTTGAAAGTGGCTTCATTGCTGAAAAAAAGGACATCCCACCTACTTCATTTTACCTTGAAAGAAATAAGCTGAAAGTTTATCCCGTTGATTCTTAAACCATTGAATCCAAGGAAATGAAAAACGTACAAGACTTTTTACTGATGTGCTCTGGGGCAGATCGTTCCATATTGAAACGCTCACCGAGCGACATTAACAAACAAGTTAGTTTAGGAGGATGCATTTTGTTCACTGCTGTTTTCGCTTTTTTAGCTGCTGCATACGCTGTGCATCTCATATTTGATCAACTTTTTCTATCCATCGTGATTGGCTTACTTTGGGCTACGATGATCTTTAACCTCGATCGTTTTATTGTTTCTAGTTTGAAACATAAAGGCAGTTTTTTGTCGCGTCTATTTTTGGCGGCGCCGCGAATTGTTATGGCTGTCTTGATCGCATTTGTGATGGCCACCCCCATCGAATTGCGTTTGTTTGAAAAGGAGATCAACACCGAGTTGACCATGATGGAAGAAGAGGAACGATTTGCTCAGAAGAAAGCAATTGAACAAAGGTTCGCGGACGACTTGAGCTTCAACGAGGGCAAGATAAATGACATCAATGCCAATCTCGGCTTTGTTGAACTTGAAAAAAACAAGCTGCTTCAAGACGCGTTGCAAGAGGCGGATGGAACTGGCGGTTCTCAAAGAAGGAATATGGGGCCCATCTACCGACTCAAGATGGATGCCGCAGAAAGAGCTGCAAAGGAATTTGATGAGCTGCGGAATGATGCTAGCCTGCAATTAGAAAGCCTGAACGAAGATATCGATGAATTGGAAAGAAAGAAAGCGGAAGCTCTTGAAAACCTTCCAGTACCTGACTTCGGTGGAATTGCTGGAAGGATTCAAGCTTTGGACCGACTATCAGACACCTACCCCAAAGTTGGTATCGCTCACCAGTTCATCTTTTTTCTCTTTTTGATGATTGAATGTTCTCCTTTATTGGTGAAACTGATTAGTTCTCGATCGCCGTACGATTTGCATTTGAACCAGCATGAACTCTCAGCAGAGCTTCACTCGAAAGAATTGCGTACCATTCGCCAGCATGACCTTGAAGAGAAGTTGAAATACCACACGCAGATCTCAACAGCTAAGATGAATGCTCAGATCAAAAAGGAAAGGGCCAGAATAGAAGCCGACCTACAAGAATCGATACAACAATGGAAAGCATAAAAAAAGCCCCGGTAAACCGGGGCTTTTTCAATATTCAGAAGTGCTAAAGCTTATTGCTTCACCATTTTGATTGACTTCACTGCACCATTCAATTGAATGTTCAAGTAGTACATTCCATCAGCCAAGTTGCTCATGTCCATTTGGTGTTGGAACGAAGCGTTCACAGCATTGAATTGCTCACTCAAAACAGTCTTACCGATAGCATCAACAACGTCGAAGTTTACTGCTTCTCCATTAAGACCTTCGATATTCAATGTAAACACACCGTTGTTAGGGTTTGGATAGATGCTCAAAGCAACGTTATTCAAGTACTCATCCAATCCAACCATCACTTCTTGAGTTTCTGTGATTACCTCACAACCATTCTCATCCGTAACAGTCAAAGTGTACTCTCCTACTGCCAAACCACTCAAATCTTCTTCGTTTGAAGAAAATCCGTTTGATCCAGTCCAACTGTAAGTATAATCACCTGTTCCACCTTCAACACTAACGTCGATAGAACCATCGTTATCCTCAGCGTTCACTACTTCGTCAATAGTTACACTCAAAGCTTCTGGCTCAGCAATGCTTTCACTTACTTCGGTTTGACATCCGTTAGCGTCCACAATTGTGTAAGTGTAGTCGCCAGCTACAAGACCTGTAGTCTCACCACCTTCGATTGTATAATCCTCAGTTCCTCCTTCAATTTCAATCAAAACGCTACCGTCAGCATCACCATTACAGGTAATATCAGTAGCTGTAGCGGTTGCCGTCAAAACTGCTGGTTCCATAATTTCGTATTCAGCAGAAGCAGAACAACCTTCATCGTCAAGAACGTCTACCATGTACATTCCTCCTTCAAGGCCTGTCCAAGACAAAGTATCAGAATAAGCACCACCATCAAAAGAGAAGGTAAAACCTCCGTTACCGCCTGTAGCAGCAACTTCGATACTTCCGTTTCCGTCTCCATTACAAAGAATGTCACTCAAGGTTTCAGCAATTACGATTTCATCTGGAGAACCGATCGTAATGGTGTTTGGACCAAGGTCTTCACAACCATTCGCATCCAAAACGTTTACTACATAATCTCCAGCAGCAACATTCAAGAGGTTGCTATTTTGCCAAGACTCTCCATCAACAGAATACTGGTAAGGTGCAGTACCGCCAATTCCAATTGCAACGATCAATCCGTCTTCTGCACCAAAGCAAGAAGCCGGAGAGTTTGCAGTGCTGTTTGCTTGAAGTACCAAAGGCTGGGTAATTGCCAAGGCAGATGCTTGTCCGGCACATCCATTCTCATCTTGAGCGTAAACCGTGTAAGTTCCCGGACCAAGGTCTACAAACATAGGATCAGTTGTAGGCTCTGTGAATTCTGGAGTCAAACTAAGCGTCAACTCACCTGTTCCACCTGCTGCTTCTACCATCATTACACCATTTGCATCCCCATTACAAAGAATTGGAGATTCGAGGCTTGATGTCAAAGTAACCGGGTCTGGAGTAATCATATCGAACATCAAAGAATCGCGGCAACCTTGTCCGTCATATACCAAGATGTTGTAAGTACCTGCTCCCAAGTTATTGAAATTACTTGTTACCAAGTTGTTACCATCATCCAAACGGTGGTAAACAGCACCTTGTCCGCCAGAAGTAATGATCTGAGCAGAACCGTTGTTCGTGTTCGCACATGTCGTTGGTGTAATTGCTACTTCATCAATGTTCAGAAAGCATGGGAACTGACAAGTACAGTCATCTACAGTCGCAGTTGGATCATAGTTCTCTGCAGTTTCATCAGTACACCCGAAAATAGCATTAGGATCAGAAGAGAATGGTTCTCCAACCACACGTGCTTCGTTGTCTTGACTTCCATTTTCGAATACTTGGATATTCATTACTCCGTCAAAAGTACCGTCGGTAGTAAACTGACCTAGCAATACTTTTCCGTCGTCGCCAGCGAATGCATTCACTGTACCTGCTCCGAAAGTAACGAACCAAGCACCACCAACGAGACCGTCGATGATCAAATCTTCACCTTCGTTAAAAGGATCCAACCATGATACCTGAGTATCGTCAAGAATAGTAATATCCTGTCCAGGATCATCCGTGTCGTCCACGCCGATTGTCAAGAATGAATCAAATTCCAATTCAGGAACAAATGTGAAAAGCGCTGGATTGATTTGGTATCCGGCATCGCCTCCAGCTGGAGTCTGGAAGAAAGACGTTGATGTACGAATTTTAAGGGGTTCTCCTTGAAGCCCTGACATCGCAGAAACGAAATCGTCTGGATCTGCAAAATTCGCGTAAAGACGGTAGGTCGTCATTCCTTCAAGAACGGGAATAGAACCGTCGTGCACTTGATAAACCTCTACTTCGAGACCCGTAAACTGGGCGAAAGAAGCGGTTGATAGCATTGCACAAGCAATAAATAGTAAAAACCTTTTCATGTAAGATTTGGATTGGTTGTAGATAAAATTTCAATTTGAGTGTAAATATATGCCGAGCACTAGTGTTACACAAGCACTAAAATCGTCAAATATTAACAAGTTAGCATTCTTTTGAAGAAAAAAAAAGCCCGAACAGGATCATTAACTGACCCGTTCGGACTTTTAAAAAAGGTTTTTATCTCCTTATTTCTTAATCACTTTCTTGGTGATAACACCGTTTGTTGTGAAAATACTCAAGGTGTAGAACCCTGAAGGAAGTGCGCTAACATTCAAGGCATTTGAATTGTTGCTCAAGGCTTCTTTGTTCATGTTGATAACCGTCTGTCCAAGTTGATTGATCAATTCAATTGTGTTTACTGTTGTAGCATCCTCCATTGAAATGTTCAAAACATCCTGGCTTGGGTTTGGATATACATTCAATCCAATTCTGCTGCTCAACTCATCAACATTTATAATACAAGTTGCGCAAGAGTTGTAGCATACTGCTTCTAAAACAACTCCGCTTCCATCTCTCAAATAAGTTCTGTTGAAAGCTCCTAGTCCATTAGAAACTCCGCAACCTCCTTCGAGGAAATCACCAGTTTCACTTACAGAATCATCAATGGTTTCATTTGGGTATGGATCACCATTTGTGAACTTGTACTGCATTTCTGCAGAACCATCAACGGTGAGGGTCGCCTCGTAAATACCATCTTCATCAACATCTGTCATCTGAGTTGCTCCACTTTGCCATTGTGGCGTTGTGAAACCACCGATCAACCAAACGCCTGCTGCGTCTACTGTTTCCTCAGTCATATCCACTCTAAAAGTAATCTCTTCTGGATCTGGATCTGCAACGCAAGCTGCTCCACACTGATTGTAGCAGTAAGTTACCGTCATCTCTTCACCTTCAGCTACCAAAAGACGGTTACCGTCCGTTGCACACTCACCAGGTACCGCTTCGTTATCGTTATCTGGCCCATCCCAGTTGTTACCGTTGATGAATTTGAATGCGTAGTTACCTGGTTGAACTGGAACAGTTACCTCGTAAACGCCATCCATATCGTCATCCAACATTTCAGTTGCTCCCGGCTGCCACGCGTCTGGGGTTTGGAAAGCTCCTGCTACGTGAACTCCGTTAGGAGAAACCGTTTGCAAGCTCATATCTACTTGGAAAGTAACCATTGTAGGAGCAGTGCATGGGCTACAAGTACCAAAGCAGTATGCATCCGTCATCATGTTGAACTCACTTACAGCCAACTGGCGATCTCCACCACCTGGAACTGCACAATCTTGTCCGGTCATGTCTTCATTAGGGTTCGCCCAGTCGTTTCCGTTGATGAACTTGTACTGAATGTTTCCATCCATGTCCAAAGCATCTGCTGTGAAAGTTGCAAGAACTTCCCATACTCCATCTCCGTCTTCATCAGACAAAGGAGTATCGCCTGCTTGCCAAGCGGTTGGTTGCTGGAATGATCCTGCAACGTGAACTCCATTAGGATTCACTGCTGGCTGAGCTGTCATGTCTACACGGAACAAAACCGCATATTCGTTGCAAGCTGCACAACTTCCAAAACAAACCAAAGAGCTCATTGCTTCCATTCCTACCGTAATTTCACGGTTTGAATTCCCTCCGCCAACTTGGCAAGGTGCTGGTACAGACTCGTTGAATGGCCAATCATTCCCATTCAAAAACTTGTACTCATAAGTTCCTGGAAGAAGACTTAGCGTTACTTCGTAAACTCCGTCCATATCCATGTCTGTCATCTCAATTCCAGAAGGATTCCATACAGGATATTCTGGATTGGTATCGCCAAAGTTTCCAGCGATATATACTCCATCTGCACTTGGTGCTGCTTCGTTGTTCAGGTCGACAGAAAAAGTCACGTCAACTTGAGCGCTGACAACCAATGAAGCGCAGAGGAATAGCGCGAAAAAGTAGATTTTCTTCATAATAAATTGTTTAATGTTTAGTAGGTGGTGTATATTTCACACCATGTAAAAGTAGCCATTTTTTTTTGTGATAAAAATGTAAACTTTACACCAAGCTAACAATCAAGCAAAGCTGAAACTGCATGAGAGCATTAATAATGAGTACCATAGGGATGTTGAGTTGTATAAGCTTGTATTCCAAGAGTCCGAAAATAATTGACAAAATCGAGCCTCCTTTCTGGTTTTGTGAAATGAAAAGTCCGGAACTTCAGATCATGCTTCATGGCGAGAACCTGGCTCAATATGATTTGAAAATCATTGAAGGAAGCGGAGAGGTTTTGAAGGTTCAAAAACTTGCCAACCCTAATTACCTGTGGGTAGATTATCGAGTTGCGCCCCAAGAGCAAAAAGAATATTCGGTGAGCTTTGGTCTTTTTACACCAGGCAAAAAGCGTCCGGCAGCACAGTTTGATTACACCTTCAAAGAAAAAAAGAGTGCGGAACGCGGTTTGGACCAAAGTGACTTGATCTATCTCATCATGCCTGATCGCTTTGCAAATGGCGATCCAAGCAATGACGTTGTGAAAGGGAT
>CALKGK010000036.1 GCA_938085105.1 uncultured Flavobacteriales bacterium | reverse complement strand
TTGACATCCAAGCTCCGAACACAGGCGTCATTCCAAGCAATCATTTTGATGTTTTGGTGCAAGCCCATGTCTACCACTTTTGGTCCCCAATCCCATCCATAATGAAACTGTGGTTTTCTGCTGACAGCTCTAATTGGCTCGCCGGGGAGCGGTGTATTGCGCTCATCAATGCGTTTTTGCCCCTCTTTGATTGGACTGAGGAATTTGATTTCGATTTGATTGACGAATGGATCGAGGTGTTTTTTGGCATCGGGGATGGTCCAGGTGCGGTGGTAGTTGTTGGCTTTGAGGACCAAATTTCCGTTGATGTACACTTCAGCGTACGTGTCTAAACTTTGAAATTGAAATTCGATGTGTTGATAGTCGTAGAATTCGCCAAGATTGAACTTTTGCGAGCTGAAATTCCAGTCTTTTTCGCTGATGCTTCTGGTTTGCTCAGCATTGTTGTTCATTAGAGGGTCGAGAATTTCTCCTGCTTCTACTAATGTTTGGATGACGCTCCCCGGGAGATTTGCCGTATAGTTTTTGGCTTCTCCTACCTCATTCATTCTCCATTTTAAGGTGAGGTTTCGTATTTCTTGGGCTGGAGTTAGGAATGAAGTTAGGATAAGAGGTAAAAAGATGACGAAGTGGACAAAGGTTCTCATGTGAGCAATATACCAAGAAAGGAATGTTTTCTTGAGCAAATAACACTCGCAATTGCACACAGCCCTCGCGGGCCCTCCCTCCCCCGCCTCCTCCGCAATTCGAAACTAGGGGTTTTTGTGCTGACTTTCCAGTCAACTTTGTGAATGAACTCCCTGAGTTTGTCCTTGCATCTTTTCCCCATTCGGAACCATCACAAAGACACTCAAATTGCCGCAACTCCTCTACTCACAAAATAAAGGTAACTGCGCTAACCCTAATGCTGGTGTACTCCAAGGGGAAGATAGTTCAAACGTAAATGCCTTGCATACAAACTTTGCCGATGCACAACTTTTACTTGCGAATGATGAAATAAACCTCCTAATCGTTCATACTCCAAAGGTCCCAAGCGGCTTCAGCCTGAAAATGAAGCATGTCTTTGCCATTGAGGATCATAGCGCCTTGTTTTTCCGCTTTTGAAAGAAAGGTGCTTTTCTCTGGATTGTAGACCAAATCAACGCAAAAATGCTGATTTCCAATGCCTTCGTAAGGGATGTTAGGGTGATCGGCCACTTCAGGAGATGTTCCTAAAGGGGTGCAGTTCACGATGAGCGGCCAATGCTTTATGCCTTCTGGACTGAGCTCGGAATAAGCAATTTGGCCTTCTCCTTGTGGTGTTCTTGAAACAAAAAGACTGTCGATCCCGAGTTGATGAAGCGCATATCGAACGGCTTTCGCAGCCCCACCGGTTCCCAAAATGAGTGCTCTTTCATGGTGCATGGCAAGGAAGGGGCGAATACTTTTTGAAAATCCAATGGCATCGGTATTGTGGCCAATGAGCATTCCTTGATCAAAAACAACGGTGTTCACCGCACCTATGGCCTTTGCTTCGTCCGACAATTGGTCGAGAAATGGAATGATCGATTCTTTGAAGGGGATGGTGACATTGAGTCCGCTCAAGCGTTCATGACCAATGAGCAAGGGAAAGCCTTCGATGCCGTTGAGTTCATAAAGCGCATAATGATGGTCTTCCAAACCTAGCTTTTCAAACTTTTCTTCAAAGTACTTTTTAGAGAAAGAATGCTTTAATGATTTGCCAATGAGTCCGAAGTTTTTCATCCTATGCGTTTTCTTGAAGACCTTGGGCTTTCTGGTTTCGTCTTGACCAAAATTCCAAAGCTACAATGATGAAGATCCCAAGAATAAAGAAACCAATGGTACCTGACCACTGCGCGTTGTCTAGGGAGAAGGGAGAGATGTTTTCTTGGAGGAAATCTTGTTTTCCATCGCTGTGTGTATAGAGCAACAGGGTGTTCTCTTTCCAAGGCCACAGTTTATTGAGTGATCCCAAAAGGAAGCCCGTGAGAATGGCGATGGTCGTATTTTGATACTTTGCAAAAAGCCACTTCAGCAAGCGCGAAAAGCTGAGGAGCCCTACGATGCAGCCAGCACCAAAAATGAGAATCTCTTTGATCTCCAGACCTTTTACCGCATTGATCACCACTTTGTATGAGCCGAGAATGAGCAAGATGAATGAACCAGAAATTCCGGGTAGAATCATAGCGCAAATAGCAATGGCCCCACTGATGAAAAGAAACCACATGCTTGTGCTCGGAGCGAGTGGAGGAAGAAGGGTGATCCAAAAAGCAAAACCCGCTCCAAGAATGAAGGCGACGATGCTGGCAACATTCCAACGTTTCACCTGCTTTCCAACCAGAAAAATAGAAGCGAGAACCAGGCCAAAGAAAAAGCTCCAAAGCAGCACCGGCTCGTTTTCCAACATCCAGGAGATGCCCTTGGCTAAACTCAATACACTGATGGCGATTCCACAGAGTAAAGGTGCCAAGAAAGCACCGTTAATTTCTTTCCAAAATGCTCGAATTCCATCCTTAAAGAGGGTTTGGAGTAAACTTGGCTTAATGGAAGATATAGTACCAAGCAGCTCTTCGTAAATCCCCGAGATGAAGGCGATGGTTCCCCCAGAAACGCCGGGAACAACATCTGCAGCTCCCATGGCAATTCCTTTCAGCAGAAGTGAAATTTGTTCAGTACGTCCTTTCATCAAAGGTCGAGTTGAATGGAAGGATCGATTTCTTCCGCCCAAGCGGCAATGCCTCCATCCAGGTTGTGCAAGTTATGAAGCTCATATCGAAGCTCTAAGCTTGTGATAACGGCAGAAGAACGTGCTCCGGATCGACAATGGATTACAACGGGAACATCAGTACGAAGCTCAGTGATGCGATCAACAATCTCACCCATTGGTATGTGGGTTTCAGCGAAAAAACCAACTTCTCGTTCATGGTCTTCTCGCACATCAATGATTTGACAAGCTTTCCCTTGATCAAGCCAAGATTTCAATTCCTGAACACTAATTTCTTTCATGCTTACTTCCCTTTGGCAGCGTTCACTATCTCTTCTGGTACAAAGGTAAAGAAGGTGTCTCCACGCAGACCCAAACGCAATGTCTCCAAAGGAATTACTTCCGTAGGAGCAATGTTCCCGAGGTTGACGTTGGCTCCAAATTGCTTGATGAACCAAACTTGCTGCGTTTTTTGAGGAGCTTCCCAAAGAATGTCTTCTTGCTTCACTTTTGCCAAAATCTTATTGATCAAAACAACGTGGGCAGATCCGTTTGGACGGTAGATTCCAACAGTGCCACTTTCACGCGCTTCGGCAATTACTTTCCAACTGCCGGCCTCCAGTTCGTTGGTCATCATTTTAATCCACTTTGCCGGACTAATCAAGATGCCTTCTTCTTTTGAACCAACTTCAGAAAGTACGGTGTAGTTCTTCGCATACTTTTGGATGATTTCACACTTCTGATCGTGTGGGATTTCCATTGATCCGTCAGATACCTCCAAACATTGAACGCCGTATTTGTCCATGAAACGATTATAGTCGTCCAAGGCATTTCTCATCAAAAAAGCTTCGAAAAGTGTACCACCGAAGTAGACTTTCTTTCCTGCTTTATGATAGAGATCAATTTTTTCTTTCAAATTGGGGGTCACCAAAGATGTTCCAAAACCGAGTTTGATCACATCGATGTATTCTTGGGAGCCCTCCAACATGTTCTCGGCTTCTCGTATACTTAAACCTTTGTCCATGACCATGGTAACTCCACTGTTTCTGGGTGAAGTTGGGCGTGAGGGTACGTGAGGAAGTTCGAAATTCATACGTTATGGCTTGTTGTCGTTATACAGTAAGGTAAAATCCGGATCATTTTGAAGCTCCGGGAAATCATCCAGCAAAGATTGGCATTTTTCGAAGTCCTGTGCAAACAAGTGCTCGAATAAACTCAATGCGGCTTCTTTTTTTCCGCATTTGAACAAATATGCAGCTCTTCGATAATGCAAGGAGAGCGATTCGCTGTTCAATTCCAAGGCATGATCGATGGTGAGCAAAGCCTTTTCACTGGATTCAATTTTATCGTAGATATCTGCATACTCGATCCAGACTTCTGTGTTGTCGTTGGAAAGAATCATCGCTTTCTCCAAGGTGCGTTGTGCTTCCATGAAGCGGTCTGCTTTCTTTAAGGCAGCGGAGTGCAGTAAGTAGTAGTCGATTTGATCGGGTTCGAGGTCAATGGCCTTTTGAATGTACGCTATGCTAGCTTCCAGGTCGTTCTCCAGATCTTTCACCATTCCCAATCCAATGTAAGCATCGGCGAAGAAGGCGTCGGTTTCAATGGCCATTTGGTAATATTCACTGGCTTTTGTGGTAAGTTCCATGCGCTCGTAGCATTCACCAATGAAACAGTATGTGGCTGCATGCGCAGGTTCAAACGCAATGATTTCTTTATACGTCTCAATGGCCTTCAAGTAGTTCTCACTTTTCACATAAGCAGAGGCTTTATTGAGATAAGCCGGGGTGAAAACGTCGTTAATCGCTATGGAAAAGTCGTAAGCGGAGATGGACTTGTCGATATCGTCCAAACGCTGATATACATTCCCGAGGTTGTACCATGCAGGAAAACTGTATGGGTATTCATTGATGAAAGCATTGAAATAATTCACGCAGGCCGCCAATTGATTGGTTTCATCAAAACAATAGGCCAACTCGTAAATGGCGGTTTCGTTCTCCGGGTTACGGAGCAATGCATTTTTCAAGACTTCAATGGCTTTGTTCCACTGGCCCAAATTCTCATGCTCCAGCGCCAAGTCAATGTGGATGTCGTCTTTCAATTCGTCATCACAAAAATCCAAGGCTTGATAAAGCAGTCGAATGGCGTTTTTATGATCTCGGATTTGACTGTAAACGGAGGCCAAAGTCAAAAGACCTTCTTCGTTCTGAGGTTCGAATTGCAAGAGGATTTTGAGTTTAGCGATGGCCTGACTCAATCTTCCACTGCTCACCATGATTTGTCCTTCTCTCAAAAGCAGGGATGTGCTGTCGGGATACATCTCATTGGCGTAGCTCAAGGCATCAAGCGCCTTCTGTAACTTGCTGCGTTCCATGTAGTGATCAATGATCACCTCAAATTGGTCCACATCGAAGAAGTAGCTCTCGTTATGAGCGAGCATGTTCTCATATCGTTCTATGATGGATTTTTTCTCCTCTTCTCCGGGTACATTCCTGTCTTCACTCATGTTTGATGCCATTCACGTTCTAACAAAGCTAACGAAGGAAAGCGGGTTTTCTGTCGTACCTCTCTCCATGTTTTCCACAGATTTGTTTCTGATGTGCTTTGTCTTGTGGAAGGAATAGCAAGGATTGCGCCACGGCTTGCTTTTATTTCGTTGATAACTCCATTCGGTAAACATGGCAGACTTTGTCAGTAGAAGGCATGTCAAAGCAGCTGTTCATAAGAGAAGGTGCATTCTTTTTGTGCCCTCAGAAGGAGTTCTATCTTTGCTGAAAAATAGGATAACATGGCCTTGATTAAATCAATTTCAGGAATTCGCGGTACCATCGGAGGTAGTCCAGGCGAGGGTTTGTCGCCCATTGATGTTGTAAAGTTTGCAGCGGCTTTTGGAACCTTCATCCAGAAAAGAACAGGGAAAAAACGGAGTACGATTGTTTTAGGTCGGGATGCCAGAATCTCGGGAGAAATGGTGAATGCGCTAGTAGTAGCTACATTAAATGGCTTAGGAATCGATGTGATTGATCTCGGCTTAAGCACTACGCCAACGGTAGAGGTCGCAGTCCCGATGGAAGGGGCTGATGCAGGAATCATCCTCACGGCTTCTCACAATCCCAAAGAATGGAATGCTTTGAAACTTCTCAACGAGTTGGGAGAATTTATCAATGCCGAAGAAGGTGCTGAGGTTCTGCGTTTGGCTGAAAGCGATGAACTTGTTTTTGCTGATGTGGATGATTTGGGAAAGCACACCTTGAATGACGGATATCTCAAAAAACATATTCAAGCCGTTTTGGACCTTCCTTTAGTAAATGTGGAAGCCATCAAAAAGGCCAATTTCAAAGTGGCAGTGGACGCAGTGAATTCAACGGGGGGGATTTTTATTCCTGCCTTGCTCGAAGCCCTCGGTGTGAGTCAAATTGAAAAGCTTTATTGTGATCCTACCGGACACTTTCCGCACAATCCTGAGCCACTCCCAGCGCATCTTACCGCTCTTTCTTCTTGTGTTCGAGAGCAGAAATGCGACCTTGGATTTGTTGTAGACCCCGATGTGGATCGATTGGCCATGGTTTGCGAAGATGGAAGCATGTTTGGAGAAGAATACACTTTGGTAGCGGTTTCAGACTACATTCTTCAGCATACCCCAGGAAACACCGTGAGCAACATGAGTTCAACCCGAGCTCTGCGCGATGTTACTGAGAAGCACGAACAGACCTACACGGCTGCGGCAGTAGGTGAGGTGAATGTGGTTAACGAAATGAAAGCGGTGAATGCCGTTATCGGAGGAGAAGGAAATGGAGGAATCATCTATCCAGAGTTGCATTATGGTCGGGATGCCCTCGTTGGGGTTGCGATGTTTTTGAGCCACTTGGCGCTTTCTAAAATGACATGCAGCGAACTCCGTGACAGTTACCCAAAATATACCATCAGCAAGAATAAAATTGCCTTGGAACAAGGAATGGATGTGGACGGAATATTGAAATCCATGGAGCAACTTCATCAATCCGAACAGATCAATACCAAGGACGGTGTGAAGATTGATTTCGCTGAAGAATGGGTACATTTGCGGAAGTCAAACACGGAACCAATCATTCGGATCTACGCCGAGAGTAAAAGTGCTGAAAAAGCAGAGGCCTTGGCAATGAAGACGATGGAAGAAATTCGTTCCTTTTTATAAGTCGATTATGCGAGTTTATTTGGACAATGCTGCAACCACGCCCATGGACCCTCAGGTGCTGGAGGCGATGATGCCCTATTTTACAGAGCATTTTGGGAACCCGTCTTCCACCCATTCTTTCGGAAGAAAAACCAAAACAGCCATTGAACAAAGCAGAAGAAGCATCGCCAAAACACTTCACTGTGCACCCAGCGAGATTTGCTTTACTTCCGGCGGAACTGAAGCTGACAACATCGCCTTGAAATCGGCGGTGAACGATTTGGGCTGCACCAACATTATCACTTCTGCCATCGAACACAGCGCGGTAATCAAAACGGCAGAATTGCTTTGCGATTGCGATGATTTGACCTTGCATTTGGTGCGTTTGACCCCAGACGGAAGCGTAGACTTGGGGCACTTGGAAGAGCTTCTAGAAAAGAACCTCAACTCCTTCGTGAGCTTAATGCACGGAAATAACGAAATTGCCAACCTCCTTCCCTTAGAGAAAGTGGGTGATTTGTGCGAAAAGTATGGTGCCATTTTCCATAGCGATACCGTTCAAACCATGGGGCATTACCCTTTTGACTTGAGTAAGTTGAAGGTGCACTTTCTTACTTGTGCAGCACACAAATTACACGGACCAAAGGGAATCGGTTTTCTCTACATCAACAAAAGTGTGAAGATCAAAGCCATGATTACGGGTGGCGGACAAGAGCGTCAGTTGCGGGGAGGAACAGAGAACCTTTACGGAATCGTTGGATTAGCGAAAGCGATAGAAATCGCGAGCCAAGACGTGGAAGAACATCAAGCACACGTTCAAGGCTTGAAGATGCACATGGCGGATCGCTTGAAGGCGGAAATTCCAGGCATTGAATTTAATGGACGCAGTGCTGAAAAAGACAGTTTGTATACCGTTTTGAACCTCACGCTGCCCGAAAACCCCAATTCGGGGATGATGCTCTTCCTTTTGGATTTGGAAGGAGTTGCATGCAGTGGAGGAAGTGCTTGTAGTTCAGGTGCAGCAAAAGGATCTCATGTGCTGGAAGGAATCAATGCCATTCAGCCCAAGCGTGCCAGTTTGCGATTCAGTTTTTCTCGATTTACTACAAAGGAAGAGATTGACTTCGCTATAGATAAACTTAAAGTACTCTGTGGAATTACCGCAAGAGAAAAAGCCACCGTTCCTCAAGAGAGCGGAAACGAATAAAACCACAATGACTCAAAATACTAGCCCAGCACTTACAAAAGAGCAGATATTAGACCTATATAATATGCCTTTGATGGATCTTCTTTTCGAAGCATCGAAGGTGCACCGCCAGCATCACGACCCGAAAAAAGTACAGGTTTCCACCTTGCTTTCGATCAAAACGGGCGGTTGTCCGGAAGACTGCGGATACTGTCCACAAGCGGCGCGTTATCACACCGATATTGAAAAGAACGATTTGATGTCTTGTTCTCAAGTAAAAGCACAGGCTTTACGTGCGAAAGCTTCAGGTTCTTCTCGTTTGTGTTTGGGGGCGGCTTGGAGAAACGTAAAAGATGATGCTGATTTTGAGCAAGTCTTGGAAATGGTGAAAACCGTTAACTCTACTGGATTAGAGGTGTGTTGTACGCTTGGAATGCTTACAGAAAATCAGGCAAAACGTTTGGCAGATGCGGGACTTTATGCTTACAACCACAACTTGGATAGCGGCGAGGAATACTACAAGGAAATCATCTCCACAAGAGGGTATGAAGACCGCTTGAAAACCATAGAGAATGTGCGTACGGCGGGAGTAACGGTGTGTTCAGGTGGAATCATTGGAATGGGAGAGTCAGCAGAAGACCGCTGTTCCATGTTGGCTACGTATGCCGCAATGGAAACTCCTCCTGAGAGCATTCCAATCAATGCACTCGTAGCTGTTGAGGGAACTCCATTGGAAGATCAGAATCCAGTTTCAATTTGGGAAATGTTGCGAATGATTGCTACCACCCGTCTCGTCTTGCCGAGTTCCGTTATTCGATTGAGCGCAGGTAGAACGGGTATGACCGAAGAAGGCCAAGCGATGTGCTATATGGCAGGTGCAGGGTCGATTTTTGCAGGCGATAAGTTGCTCACAACTCCAAACCCTGACGTGAACAAGGATATGGATTTGTTCAATATTTTGGGCATCACTCCAAGTGAACCTTACGAAAAAGGAACCCAGCCCGAGGTGAAAGACAATCCCGTTGTCCTCAATTCCGTTGAAAAGGAAAAAGTGAAGTGGAGCAGACCCGGACACAAGATCGAGCGAAACGAAGCAAAACGTCTTCGTCGCTCTGAGAAATAATT
The DNA here is from genome assembly GCA_938085105.1 of uncultured Flavobacteriales bacterium. Taxonomy (GTDB): domain Bacteria; phylum Bacteroidota; class Bacteroidia; order Flavobacteriales_D; family Sanyastnellaceae; genus CALKGK01. Next base: position 166,218 of record CALKGK010000036.1, on the reverse strand, counting down.
CTGAATAAAAAGTGTACCTTACAAACGCAAAGATGGGCTAAGTCTTTGCGTTTTTTTATGGGATCAATTTTCAACAACACTTCCTGCACACGCTGGGCTTTCTCCTTGTTGGTGCTGCTTGTATTGAACTTCTCTCTCGAGTCGATTCAAGCTTGGCAGGGCCAAGATCAGGGTCAGTGCGTAATGGAGTTGCAAGATCTCGAAGAAACAGAATCGTCTGAAAGTGAAGACGAAGGGAATGATTTCCAATTACTGGCTTTGTTGAGTACACAGGTCGACTTGAAAAGTATAGCAAAGTTGCCCATTTATGTGTTGTTCGATTCTCCTCAGAATGCCTTGAAAGAGGTAGATTTGCCTCCCCCACGAGTGTAATCTCAAGCTGATTTTTCCTGAGCTTTTGAAGCTGTCCGAATCCGATTTTTCACTTAACACCTTTCATTTTGAGTAGTCAACCCAAAGGAGTTTTCTCCAATCTCGCTGCAGATATTCCTGCCAGTATCGTCGTTTTTTTAGTTGCCATGCCTTTGTGCTTGGGCATCGCCTTAGCTTCCGGAGCTCCAGCTTTCTCTGGAATCATCGCTGGAATTGTAGGAGGAGTTGTTGTGACACTCATGAGTGGCTCACAGGTCGGGGTGAGCGGACCCGCAGCTGGTTTGGCAGTGATCGTGCTGGATGCCATAACCGATTTGGGTGGGTTAGAAGCTTTGCCCATCTTTTTCCTCGCAGTGCTGATTTCAGGAGCCATTCAGTTTTTGATGGGCGTGTTGCGCTTGGGAATCATTGGCTACTTTTTCCCCAATTCAGTCATCAAGGGAATGCTCTGTGGTATCGGTGTAGTGATTTTCTTCAAGCAGTTTCCCCATGCTTTTGGATACGATAAAGATCCTGAAGGCGACCTTGCGTTTTGGCAGGTTGACGGACACAATACCCTGAGCGATTTGTTGTACATGACCGAAAGCATCAACATGGGATCGATCATCATCACCCTTGTTGGTCTCTTTATCTTGATTCTTTGGGAAAGAGAGTTCATGAAGAAAATCAAACTCTTTCAATGGATCCGTGGTCCGCTCGTTGCCGTGGTTGCAGGGATTCTGCTCAACTTCCTCTACCAAAAAACGGGCATCTTCAATCTTACTCCAGAAATGTTGGTGAGTTTGGATGTTCCAGAAAAGGCCAGCGAATTTATTGCTCAATTTACCTTGCCTGATTTTAGTGCAATTGGAGATGGAAAGGTGTGGATGATTGCAGGAACCATTGCTGTGGTGGCAAGTTTAGAGACCTTGCTTTGCGTGGAAGCGACCGACAAACTTGATCCCTTAAAACGGGTTACTCCAACCAATCGTGAGCTCATGGCGCAGGGGGTAGGAAACATGGCGTCTGGCCTCATCGGTGGTTTGCCCATTACCCAGGTGATTGTGCGTTCATCTGCGAATATTCAATCGGGGGGAAGAACCAAACTTGTGTCCTTCCTCCATGGGGTTTTGATTTTGTTGAGTGTGATCCTCATTCCAAGAGTACTGAACTTGATTCCTTATGCAAGTTTGGCTGCTATTCTCTTCCAAGTGGGGTATAAGCTTGCAAAGCCTGCAATTTTCAAGGAGATGTTTCAGAAAGGTTGGGGCCAGTTTATTCCTTTCATCATTACTGTGGTGATGATTTATTTTTCAGACTTGCTCACGGGTATTGGAGTTGGATTGGCGGTAGGCGTATTTCAGATTTTGTGGAAGAACTTCAAAACGCCACACCATTCCAATGTGGACAATCTGGATGATAAAAACACCATTGGTATTCGCCTATCAGAAGATGTTAGTTTCTTGAACAAAGCGAACATTCTTCAAACTTTGGATCAAATTCCTGATGGCAAAAAAGTGGTTTTGGACGGTAGCAACACCCATCACATTCATCCAGATGTAATTGAGATTATTCAAGACTTCATCATTTCTGCTCCCGCAAAATCCATTGATGTGGAAGTTCGTGGTTTGGATTCATTCCTCGGCTCGTAAGCGTGCATTTTCTTTGTGGATGTCCATTAAGCCAAAGTCAAAAGGGGTCCATAAACAAGCGTCCAAATCGGCTGCTCGAAAGGCACCGTTCACCCAAGAGTTGCATGTGTTGAAGCAAGAATAGTCTCCTTCACCTTCATAGAAGTCGTCATAGGGAGTATAGCCCGGTTCTTCCAAAAGGTACTTCTGGCCTGCTTGGTCTGTGGTGAAACTGCTCAAAATGTAATTGTTCAGGGATGCCAGTTGATCGTTGGAAAGCTTGACTTCAACCCAATCATTACGCGTGTTTTTGTGTCGAGTAACGTGCATGAGACTGGTGCTATCCCAAAGAAGCGCTTGACAAGCGTTGTAAAATGTAAGATCCCCCCAAGTAGGAGTTTCGAGGTAAAAAGCTTCTTCTCCCCAACCAAAAGAAAGGTATCGCTCACCTTCACGCACAACGAGATCTTGAATCAATTCATCGCTCACCAAGTCAATGGGGAAAATGATGTCCAAATGAATGCCACTTGTATTCAGCCAAACCGTATTGCCTCGAAGCTGATCTTCACAATTCCCACTAACAGTTATTTTCGTGAGGAGATAGGAAATTGCCAAGAAGAGCAAGGGGATGGCCAGGGTTGTGAGTAGCGCATACTTGAAAAGACGTTTCAATGCTTTCATGCTGCAAGATAAATGGATCTTCACAAATGGGATACAAAAAAAGCCTCCATGGTCGGAGGCTTTTTTGAAAGAATGCATGCTAGCGTTTAGAGTATTTCGAAAAGATCCTTCTCTGCCTTTCTGATTTTTGGCGCGTTTTGGGTTTCATCTTCTTCAGAACGATAGCCCAGAGCCACAATTACTGCGGCACTCAAACCTTTCTCTTTCAAGCCGAGAATCTCATTTAGCTGCTCCAATTCGAAGCCTTCCATTGGGCAAGCATCAATGTTCAAGTCAGCGGCAGCAGTGAGTGCAGTGCTCACCGCGAGATATGCTTGTCGGGCGTTCCATTCACTTTTGCGTGCGTCACTCATTTCTCCGATTTTCCCTACGATGAAATCTTGGTACCCTTTCAAAGCGCTAACATCAAACCCAGAACGATCTGCCTTATTTTGCATATAGGCCGCTACTTCTTTTTCGCCGATGTCCGTTAAATGAGCGAAAACGAAAAGGTGAGAGGCGTCAACAATCTGTGTCTGACCCCATGCTGCTGGTTGAATTTTGGCTCTTAGCTCTGGGTTGTCAATTTGCAATACTTTAAAAGGCTGAAGGCCGTAAGAGCTTGGTGTAAGATTGATGGCTTCCTTGATGTTCGCCAAATCTTCAGCGCTGACTTTCTTGCTGCTGTCAAATTTCTTCGTGGCATAGCGCCATCTTAAAGAGGATAAAATTGAGTTCATGATGATGATTATTTTGAATGATATGTATTTGCATGATCGGCGTAATGCCCATCTTTCGCAATGTGTTTTTTGAAACTGATTTGTTCTACACGCTCATGGGAACTTCCATCAAGAGCACTTTGCTCTTTCCTTTGGAGCTGAACTGGAATCCATCCAAGTCCCAAAGTCCGAAACCATCTCGCTCTCCAAGGTCTTGCCCAGCAACGTTCACGTCCCCTTCCAAAACGAAAACATAGACCCCATTCCCAGGCTTTTTGATGCGGTATTCAGAATTCACACCTTCATCGAAGTTGCCCAAATGGAACCAAGCGTCTTGGTGTACCCAGACTCCTTCATCGTCTTTACTCGGAGAGAGCACCTGATAGAATGCGTTCTTTTTAGAGATGTTTTCAGTTGAGATTTGATCGTAACGCGGTTCAACACCTCGTTGATTCGGGAACATCCAGATTTGAAGAAACTTCACTTCCTCGTCGGCGTTCTTGTTGTATTCGCTGTGATAAATTCCTGTTCCAGCACTAAGCACTTGAACATCGCCTTCTCGAATAACGGCAACATTCCCCATGCTATCTTTGTGCTCGAGGTCACCTTTCAAGGGAATGGAAATGATTTCCATGTTATCGTGAGGGTGCGTACCAAAGCCCTTCGCCTCGGCAACAGTGTCGTCATTCAACACCCGAAGCGCTCCGAAATGCATGCGTTCTGGATTGTGGTAGTTCGCAAAACTGAAGGTGTGGTATGAATTCAACCACCCGTGATTTGCGTGTCCGCGAGTACTCGCTTTGTGCAATACTGTATTCATGGTTTTTTCTTCTTTATTGGGCAGATGATTGAATCCGATTTGCTCGTTCAAGCGCAAGCGAAGATCTTCCTTTGGGGCTTTCCCGATGCTTCCAAAAACGCTGGGAGCAAACATGCCCAATGCACCTCCCAAAACAGATTTTTTCAAAAATTCTTTACGTTTCATAGCTCTTCGTAAATTGTGTGTTACGAAGTTCTGAAGATGATGGAAGGGAGAGCGTATGAGAATGCGGAGAGGACTTATGAAAATCCGACTTGAAGAGATCTTACGCTCTTTCGCGGAAGGTGGACGGACTCATACCCACACATTTTTTAAAGAAAGCGCTGAAATTGGCTGCTTCAGAGAAACCCAATTCAAAGCCGATTTCTTTACTCGATAGGTCGGTGAAATGAAGGAGACGCTTTGCCGCAACAATGATTCGGGATTGAATGTGCTCCTTGGTGGTTTTGTCGGTCTTGCTCTTAACAATGCGGTTGAGGTAATCAGGACTGATGTTCAAGGCCTTGGCATAGTCGCTGCTGGCGTGCCACTCCTTGTGTTTTTGGTTGATGAGCTGCTTGAACTCGAGAAGGATGGCCTGTGCGTGATCATTTTCTGGTCGGATGGTTTCATTCAAAGAACAAACGTTGTTGCACCGAATGAGGAACAACTTCAGTAAAGAACCAATGGCTTCAGCCTTAAAGCCGAAATCACTTTCCGAAAGAGAGAGCATTTCTTCGCAGTAAAACTTGAGTTGATGGAGTTCTTCTTCGCTCAGCTTGAGTGGTGGAGCTTGACCAAAATCATGGAAAAGATTGAGCTGGTCGATGAATTGAACTGGAATGTTGTTCTTCACAAGGAAATCAGTGGAGAAGAGAATCACATATCCTTTGGGTTCTGAGGCTTCAATTACATGATGAACTTGGTCTGGAGCAACAAAAAAGACTTGCTGCTGATCGAGTGGGTATTCGTTGAAATCAATGAAGTGCTGTCCGCTGGCTTTTTCGACAAGAAGTACGGTGTAGAAATCGTGACGATGCGGATGTCCGGGATCCCCCTTTCGTACATCGTAACTGTTTTCCATCCGGGCGATGCTCACTCCAACTTCTTCGTTTTTGATATGTATTCTCTTGAATTCCAAAAGTGGTGTAAAGGTAAGGACTTATCTTTTCCAAAAGCTCAAAAACAAAAATGACGAACAAGTGTTCGCCATTTTTTCAGTAGAGGGGATTTCCTCAAAATACATTTTGATCTCTGAATTCTTAGAGGTGGATCACTTCATCATAGGCTGCCGCAGCTGCTTCCATAATGGCTTCACTCATCGTTGGGTGAGGGTGAACCGTTTTGATCAATTCGTGTCCGGTAGTCTCCAATTTGCGCAAAGCAACAATTTCGGCGATCATTTCTGTAACGTTTGCACCAATGAGGTGACCGCCCAACAATTCGCCATACTTCGCATCAAAAATCAACTTCACAAAACCGTCTTTGTGTCCGGCAGCACTAGCCTTACCCGAAGCAGAGAATGGGAATTTACCCACTTTGATGTCTAAACCTTTCTCTTTGGCTTGCTTTTCTGTCATTCCTACAGAAGCAACCTCTGGCGAGCAGTAAGTACATCCAGGGATGTTATTGTAATCCAAAGCGTCTACGTGCATTCCAGCAATCTTCTCAACGCAAATGATTCCTTCAGCAGAAGCGACGTGCGCAAGGGCCTGACCAGGAACACAATCTCCGATGGCATAGTATCCAGGCAGGTTGGTTTGGTAGAAATCGTTGACAATAATTTTTCCTTTATCGGTAGCGATTCCAACATCTTCTAAACCGATGTTTTCAATGTTTGCAACCACACCGGCAGCGCTCAATACGATATCGCATTCGAGCTTTTCTTCACCTTTTTTCGTTTTCACGGTTACTTTGCAGCCTTCTCCAGAAGTATCTACACCCGTAACTTCGGCGCTGGTCATGATTTTAATGCCGCTTTTCTTGAAGGTACGCTCCAATTGCTTGCTGACTTCTTCATCTTCCACGGGCACGATGTTCGGCATGTATTCAACGATGGTTACTTCAGTCCCCATTGCTTTGTAGAAATAGGCAAACTCAACACCGATGGCTCCAGAACCGACAACCACCATTTTCTTTGGCTGGGTAGGAAGAGTCATTGCCTCGCGGTAACCAATGATTTTCTTTCCGTCCTGAGGCATGCTTGGCAAGCTTCTAGAACGAGCACCCGTAGCAATAATGATGTGCTTGGCTTCGTAAACTGTTGCTTTTCCATCTTCGGCAGTTACTTCCAATTTCTTTCCTGGAAGCACTTTCCCGTTCCCCATGATCACATCGATCTTGTTCTTCTTCATCAAGAATTGAACACCGTTGCTCATTCCGTTGGCAACTCCTCGAGAACGTTGAACGACTTTCGTGAAATCATGTTTTGCATCGCTTACAGAGATCCCATAATCTTCCGCATGGTTGATGTACTCAAATACGTTCGCACTCTTCAAAAGAGCCTTGGTTGGGATGCATCCCCAGTTCAAACAAATACCACCCAATGCTTCACGCTCAACAACAGCTACTTTCATTCCTAACTGAGACGCGCGAATGGCGGTTACATATCCTCCTGGGCCACTGCCCAATACTATTACGTCGTATTTCATGCTTCTTCTTTTTTGCAGATGGCGAAGGTACAAAACACTTGGCGAAATGTACCACCCCTTTTGCCTTTGAATTCGCCTTGAGCAATTGAACTTCATTCCTGCTGCCTTTTGTATTTTATTGCTGCATTTTTTTTGAAGGATTTTTTAGTCTAAAACAGCTGTTGCTTTTCATCGGGGAGCTCCACTTTCCATTGCCTATTTTGGGAGAGATTTTTTGAGGCGATGTCTTTAGTATTGAAGGTGAAGATGATGAGGAAAGGCGACGAAGTTGGGCGATTTATCGGCGCTTTGACTGAATTAAACAAAGGGATTCCGTAAATTTGACCCTTTCCAAAATTGAAAACACATGTTGAATGTTGTATTGTTCGGACCTCCGGGCGCTGGTAAAGGAACTCAAAGTGAAAACTTGGTTCATCGATTCGGACTCGTTCATTTGAGTACGGGTGATATCTTTCGCGCAAACATCAAAGGAGAAACCGAGCTGGGAAAACTAGCCAAAAGTTACATGGACAAAGGTGCTTTGGTACCCGATGAGGTGACCATCAAGATGCTCGAATCGGAAGTGAAGAAGCACAACGCTCCCAAAGGTTTTATTTTTGACGGTTTCCCAAGAACCAAAGCTCAAGCTGCAGCGCTTGATGCCTTCTTAGCTGAAAACGACACTACGGTTACCGCCATGCTTGCACTAGAGGTTCCTGAGGAGGAGCTGAAAACGCGTCTTGCAAAAAGAGCAGAAACGAGTGGAAGAGTCGATGACGCAGATCCTGCTGTGATCCAAAAACGCATCGATGTTTACCAAAAAGAAACGGCTCCAGTAGCAGAATTTTACCGAGATCAAGATAAGTATCAAGGAATTAAAGGTTTAGGGACGATCGAAGAAATCGCTCAACGCCTGTACCAAGCATTGGAAGCTTAAGCAAGATATAATGGCTAGCCAAAACTTCGTCGATTACGTAAAGATTTGTTGTCGCTCCGGAAAAGGAGGGGCGGGCTCTGCACACTTTCACCGAGATCGTACCACAGCAATGGGCGGACCCGATGGCGGTGACGGCGGTCGTGGTGGTCATATCATCATTCGCGGAAGCAAACACGTTTGGACCCTGCTCCACTTGAAATACCGAAAGCACGTTATTGCTGCTCCAGGAGAAGGTGGAAGTGGCGGCCTCAAATCCGGCGCTGAAGGAAAAGACGAGTACTTGGATGTGCCGATCGGTACCATCGCTAAAGATGCCGAAACGGGGGAAGTGATGTTCGAAATCACCGAAGACGGTCAAGAATTTACCATCGTTGAAGGTGGCCGTGGTGGTCTGGGAAATGATCACTTCAAATCATCCACATTCCAATCACCGCGTTTCGCCCAACCGGGAGAACCAGGAAAGGAAGAATGGAAAATTCTCGAGTTGAAACTACTCGCAGATGTTGGTTTGGTTGGCTTTCCGAATGCTGGTAAATCGACATTGTTGTCCGTGCTCTCAGCGGCAAAACCCGAAATAGCCGATTATCCCTTTACGACCTTACGTCCAAATCTCGGAATGGTCAGTTATCGTGGTGACCGTTCATTCGTGATGGCCGATATTCCGGGAATCATTGAAGGAGCAAGTGAAGGAAAGGGACTCGGTTTGCGATTTCTTCGTCACATTGAAAGAAATTCCGTGCTCCTGTTCTTAGTGCCGGCAGATGCAGACGATATCCACGAAGAGTACAAGGTTTTGCTCAATGAGCTCAAAAAGTACAATCCCGAATTGCTCGATAAGCAGAAAATTTTGGCAATTTCGAAATCCGATATGCTGGACGATGAGCTCAAAGAAGAATTGTCCAAAGATCTTCCAGAAATCCCTCATCTCTTCATTTCCTCTGTAGCGCAGCAAGGACTAGTAGAACTGAAAGATCTCCTGTGGAAGGAAATCAACACTGAAGATTAGGGGATTCTGGAGTAACCCATTCGCTGACCGAGCGCAGCCGAAGTCACTCCCTCGCCGCCGAGGACGCTCTCTTCTTAACCGAGAACTTTCCATCACTGCCGAATCATTCCAGCAAAGCCGCAGTCACTCCATCAACTCATCAATCTCCTTGGCAATCTGTCGGTTCCATTCCAGCTGTGACTGTTTGTCAACCCCATGTTGTGTTAACGAGTCATAAGCTGCCTGCCGGGCTTCCATGACGGTGTAGATACTGTCAAAGATGACCTGACTGCGTGCAATGTAATTTTTGCTTTGGAATTCAGCAATTTCCACTTCTAAGGGCTGAAATGCTTTTGCCATCTGAAGTGCATAGATGGCTGTGATGTCGAAATGCCCTTGTTCATGGATCAAAAGCTGGAGTTCTTGGTGCTCCACATTCACCCAAGATTTATCTTTCAAGAAGTAGGGGATACAGACAAATTTCGCCTTTCCATCTTGACCAGTAACTTCGTACCGAATGCCGCTGTAAGTGTAAGCTTTGTAAAGTTCTTCCGGACCCGCACGTTTGACAAAATCGTCCCACTGCAGTCGGCGCCAAGTGCTCCAAACCAATTCGTTGGGGTCGTCTTGAACAGAACCAAATGCCGAACACAGAGTGATCGAAATGCATAGCAAAAGCGTTTTCATATCCCCTTGAACGAGTTTAAAATCAAAAAGTTGCGAACTTTGCTCGATGAAGCAATGGAACCTAAAAATAAGCAAAGATGTTCAAGGAGCTTTGAGCAAGGGTGAACCGGTAGTCGCACTTGAAAGCACCATCATCTCGCATGGGATGCCTTATCCAGAAAACGAAACAACTGCTCGCGAAGTGGAGGCAATGTGCATTTCAGTTGGGGCAATTCCTGCTACCATAGCCATCATCGAAGGGGAGTGTTGTGTTGGACTCGATGCTAGTCAGCTGCATCAATTGGCTACTTCAAAAGAGGTCATAAAGGCTTCTCGTCGAGACATCGCCATTGCCATCGCTCAAAAAAGAACGGCCGCAACCACGGTGGCCGCCACTATGATGATTGCACATCAGGCGGGGATCAAGGTGTTCGCTACAGGAGGTATTGGAGGTGTCCATCGAGGTGTTGCTGATTCTTGGGACATTTCCGCGGATTTAGAAGAGCTCAAACGAACCCCTGTTCATGTGGTTTGTGCAGGAGTGAAATCCATCCTCGATATTTCCAAAACCTTGGAGTATTTGGAAACCGGAGGAATACCAGCAATCACCTATCAATCGGACAAATTTCCTGCTTTCTTTAGTGCCGATAGCGGTGTTGCGAGTCCATACACCATGAGCAATACTATGGAACTTGCAAAGATGATTCTTGTGCATGACCAACTGGCTTTGCAACACGGCAGTATTATCGCCAACCCCATTGATGATAGCGCTTCCATACCAAGAGAAATCATGGAAGAACACATTGAAGCAGCACTAGAGAAAGCCAAAGAACGGAAAGTAGAAGGGAAGGGCATTACCCCCTTCTTGCTCAAAGAAATTGCGGAGAAAACGGGTGGAAAAAGCCTCAAGAGCAACATTCACCTGATCAAGGCAAATGTGCGTTTGGCAGCGAGAATTGCACAAGATTTAGCTTTTCTTGAGATGGGGGGGAGGAAGTAGTACTTTTTATTTCGACGAATTCGAGCTATTTTTGCACTCCATTTTTAGCCACACATTTAAGCTACCTATCATGTCAAATCGTAAGGAACAAGAGCAAATGACCGAAGATAAGATTCGCGAACAATTGATCGCAGATTACCGCTTGGCATGCCTCAGTAGAGAGGCTTCTTTGCTAGGAAGGAAGGAAGTGCTTACTGGAAAGGCGAAATTTGGAATCTTTGGTGATGGTAAAGAGTTGGCCCAAATCGCATTGGCGAAACAATTCAAAAAAGGAGACTTCAGATCTGGATATTACCGAGATCAAACCATCATGATGTACCTCGATTTGCTCAATGTGCAGCAGTATTTCGCAGCACTCTATGCACACGTGGATACCGATCACGAACCCGCTTCTGGGGGTCGACAAATGGGCGGACACTATGCTACCCGGAATTTGAATGACGATGGCTCGTGGAAGAACTTGATGGAGCAGTACAACAGCTCTGCAGACATTTCACCAACGGCCGGACAAATGCCCCGCTTGCTCGGACTTGCTCAAGCTTCGAAAATGTACCGCAATTTGGACGGACTCGAATCCATGTCTCAGTTCTCTAACAAGGGGAACGAAGTGGCATTCGGAACCATCGGTGATGCTAGTACTTCAGAAGGACTGTTCTGGGAATCCATGAATGCTGCTGCGGTCTTGCAAGTACCTATGGTGATGTCGGTTTGGGATGATGGCTACGGAATTTCCGTTCCGAAAAAGTACCAAACGGTGAAGGAGAGCATTTCGGAAGCGCTTTCTGGGTTTGCGAAGGGAAGCAATACCAATGGATTCAAGATTTTTAAGGTGAAGGGATGGAATTATCCAGATTTGATCGTTACTTACGAGAAGGCAGTGAAAATGAGTCGGGAAGACCATGTTCCTGTGCTCATCCACGTTGAAGAACTCACGCAGCCTCAAGGTCACAGTACTTCGGGGTCTCACGAACGATATAAAAGTCCGGAACGTTTAACCTGGGCTCAAGAATACGATTGCATCGAGCAATACAAACGATTCCTTATCTTGGAAGGAGCCGCCAGCGAAGAAGAGTTGGACGAGATCCGCAAGAGTTGTAAAAAAGAAGCCCGTGAGGCACAGAAAGCCGCTTGGTCTGCATTCCGTGCGTCCATCGACCTCGAGAAAACTCAGGCCATTGCTTGGTTAGAAGAACTCAAAGCAGCTCACCCAGATCACCCCGTTCAAGAAGCCATCAATACGCTGGCCAACAACAAAGAGGTGATTCGAAAAGAAATTGCAAATGTCGTCCGAAAAGTAATGCGCGACACCCGTGGCGAAGAAAGCTCAGCCCGAAGTGGTTTGATGAATTGGTATGATATCAATGCGGGTCAGAACGAAGAACGCTTCAACTCCGCCTTGTATTCAGATTCTTCTAAAGCGGCCAAAAACATCGAAACTGTAGCGCCGGTGTATGCCAATGATCCTGAAATGGTGGATGGAAGACTCGTGCTCAGAGAAAATTTTGATGTCCTCTTCACGAAATACCCACATTTGCTGACTTTTGGTGAGGACACGGGGAAAATTGGAGGAGTGAATCAGTCCATGGAAGGTATGCAAGACAAGTATGGCGACCTTCGTGTTGCAGATACTGGAATTCGTGAGGCCACCATTCTCGGACAAGGGATTGGTATGGCGATGCGCGGACTCCGACCCATTGCTGAAATTCAGTACCTCGATTATTTGTACTACGCTTTGCAAATCATGCGTGATGATCTGGCTTCTGTGCAATACAGAACCAAGGGCGGACAAAAAGCGCCACTTATCGTGCGAACGAGAGGTCACCGTTTGGAAGGGATTTGGCATTCGGGTTCACCAATGGGCGCCATCATCAACTCCATTCGAGGAATGCACGTTTGTGTACCTCGAAACATGGTGCAAGCTGCTGGGATGTACAACCTTCTTTTGGAAGCAGACGAGCCAGCATTGGTGGTGGAATGTTTGAACGGATACCGAAGCAAAGAAGCCATGCCAAGCAACTTGGGTGAATTCAAAGTTGCTTTGGGCGAACCTGAAGTGGTGAAGCAGGGAAGCGACATTACCATCGTTTCTTACGGATCAACCTTCAATCTTTGTGTTCAAGCAGCGAAAGAATTGGAAGAATTGGACATCGATGTAGAATTGGTTGATGTGCAAACCTTACTTCCTTTTGACGTGAACCACAGCATATCCAAAAGCTTGGCCAAAACCAACCGAGTGATCTTCATTGACGAAGATGTGCCTGGAGGAGCAAGTGCCTACATGTTGGATCAGGTGATCAATAAACAAGGCGCTTGGCGTTTGCTTGATGCCCAGCCACAAACCCTCAGTGCCAAACCTCACTTGCCGGCCTACGGAACGGATGGAGATTATTTCTCAAAGCCTTCTGTGGACGACATTGTAGAGTCCGTTTACGCCATGATGGCGGAGGCCAACCCAAGTGCTTATCCGAGCATATATTAAGATGAAAAAACAGGAATTTCAACTCAAAACGCCTTTCATTCCGCTCATGAGTTTGTTGAAAGCAAGTGGCTTGGCTCAGACAGGCGGGCATGCAGGAATTCTTATCGAGGAAGAAGAGGTGCTTGTGAACGGTGAAGTTGAATTGAGGAAACGACGAAAGTTGGTGGTGGGCGATGAGGTTCGTCTTCAAGAAAGCGATCAAAGCATCATTATTGTAGCTGCCTCAGTGGAATCGTGACACTGAATTCCCCGTATTTGTTCAGGAAATCCAAGGTAATCGCCTGTTTTCAGCGGCTTGGGGATAAATTGCCCATACTTTTCTTATTTCTAAAACTTGGATTTAGTAGTTTTAGCCATTGTACCTATATTGATGACCATGTCTAAACTTCTATCACTCTGCTGTGCTTGCCTTTTGTGTTTTACACTGAAAGCTCAAGTCACCATCAAGGGAAACGTGCGTGATGCCGCCAACAATGAAGCAATTTTTTACGCTAACGTTATCGTCAAAGGAAGCACCTCGGGAGTAACAACAGACTTTGAAGGAGATTTTAGTATCGACGTGGATGAATTGCCTGTCCGACTCATCGTTTCTTTCATTGGATATGAAGCCAAAGAAGTAAATGTTACTTCGGCAAACAAACGAATCGATGTAAAACTCGCCGCCGCTCAAATCATGATTGATGAAGCGGAAGTCGTTGGGGAACGAATCTCTGAAAAGCAAAAACAAGCCCCCCTCACCGTAGAGTCCATGGATGCCATCGCCATCAAAGAAGCTCCTTCTGGGAGTTTTTATGAAGGTCTTGGTAATCTGAAAGGTGTGGATTTGACCTCGGCCAGTTTGGGGTTCAAAATCATCAATACTCGTGGCTTCAATTCCACCTCCCCCGTGCGTTCACTTCAGTTGATTGATGGGGTTGATAACCAGTCTCCAGGGCTAAACTTCTCCTTGGGGAACTTTCTTGGAGCGCCGGATTTGGACGTGAAGTCGGTAGACATCATCGCAGGAGCTTCCTCCGCATTTTATGGTCCGGGTGCCTTCAACGGGGTCATCAACATGGAAACGAAAAATCCATTTATCTATCCAGGATTGGCCGTTCAGATGAAAGTAGGTGAACGAAGCCTGTTTGAGCATTCCTTCCGCTGGGCTGAAGCCATCAACAACAAAAACGGAGATCCATTTTTCGCTTATAAATTGAATTTTTACTCACTTTCTGCACAAGACTGGGAAGCGGATAACTACGATCCCGTTTTTAGTTCGGAAGTGAACGCCGACAATCCAGGGAGGTTTGACGCTGTGAATATTTATGGTGATGAGTATTTTCCTGCGAACGATTATTCTACCTCAGCACCGTGGAACTTTCAAGGTGTAGGAACCTTTTTCCGAACCGGTTATAAAGAGGCCGATTTGGTGGATTATGACACACAGAACATCAAAGCTACCACGGCTTTCCATTTTCGACTTCAGCCAGAAAAAGGATTCGATTCTCCCGAACTGGTATATGCCTTCAATATTGGAAACGGAAGTACCATGTATCAAGGGGATAACCGTTTTCGCTTGGACGACATCGTCTTTTTTCAGAACAAAATTGAATTCAGAAAGGCCAACAAGTTTTTCATCCGTGCATACATGACCAAAGAAGACGCTGGTGATTCCTACGATCCTTATGCTACAGCTTTGAGACTTTTGGATGAAGCTCGTGACCCCAACGATTGGGCCTCTGCCTACGTGAAGTACTGGCGAGATAGTATTGACTCGCGCGTTGAAGCATTGGGTTATCCTCAGCTTGAATCGATCCCCGTATTTCCATTTTTTGAATACGACTATGAGGCTCAAGCAGAATGGATGAATACCTATCAAGATTCCTTGGCCTTGTATCATTCACTTGTTGAAGGTTGGACCAATAATGGAAATGCGAACATTGCCGCTTTCGATACCCTTGGTTATTACGCTCCGGGATCAGCAGCTTTTGTGAATAGCTTCAACCGTTTGATCAAAGGGAAAAACAACGAGGAAGAAGGGGGAACCCGCTTTTTTGATCAGTCAGCGCTTTACCATGTTCATGGGGAGTACATTTTTGAACCCACTTTTGTAGACAAGATTACCGTTGGAGCCAATGGACGCTTGTATCTGCCCAATTCCGATGGAACCATCTTTGAGGACACCGCTGGGGTTCAAATTCGTAACTCAGAATGGGGAGCTTACTTAGGCGTGGAGCAGAAATTCAATGAGAACAAGTGGATTGTGAATGGAACTGTTCGTTTTGACAAAAATCAGAATTTTGACCTGGTTATTTCACCCGCAGCCTCTGTGGTGTGGACCCCAAAAGAGAACAATTACCTTCGGGCATCTTTCAGCAGCGCACTCCGAAACCCCACCCTCGCAGATCAGTACCTCAATTTGAATGTTGGACCGGCCATCCTTTCAGGAAACCTCAACGGAGCGAATGATCTCATTACCTTAGAAAGCTTTTCGGACTATCGAAATACACAAAACACCAACGTATTGGAGTATTTTGACATCGAAGCCATTCGTCCGGAGCGGGTACAAACCTTTGAAGTCGGATACCGAACCACTCTTTTTGATCGTGCTTATGTGGATGCAGGGTATTATTACTCGAGATATACCGATTTTATTGGATTTAACATTGGGCTCGAAGCCGACTTCGATAACAACGACCTTGTTCAGGATTTTCAAGTTTATCGCTACTCCGCGAATTCACAAAATATTGTAACAACCCAAGGGTTCAGTATTGGGGTGAATTACTACCTGAATGAGTACTTCTCAGTGAACGGAAATTACAGCTGGAATCAGCTATTGACGGCAGATGAAGACGATCCGATCATCCCCGCATTCAACACACCAGAACACAAGTATAATCTCGGTATTACGGCAAGAGATTTGAAATCTTCTTGGGGTGAGGGTAAAAACAGATACGGATTTGGCGTAAATTTCAAGTGGGTTGAAGGTTTCCTCTTCGAAGGCTCACCACAATTCACGGGTTTTGTACCTTCGTACAATATGGTGGATGCGCAAATGAACTACCGCGTGGAAAGCATCAGCTCAACCTTCAAGATTGGAGCGTCCAACTTGTTGAACAATATGCAAATACAAACTTACGGAGGTCCAAGGATCGGTCGACTGGCCTATTTCTCAGTCCTCTTTGAATTAGACAATAGATAATAGTAGTTAACCCTTAATTTAAATTTTATGAAAAGAACTCTTACGTTCCTCACTTTGGCAGCGATGATGATGACATTCTCGGCGAATGCTCAGCGTTATCTCGACGAAGTTTTTGATGATGTTGTAGTAGAAAGCGGTGTTCAATACGGAACCAATGCTTCTGTATTGGCTTATTCCCTTTTTGGAGAAGCGATTCCTGAAGACCTCTTGATGGATGTTTACACTCCTGAAGGTGATACTGAAACTGAGCGTCCGCTCATCCTCTACTTCCACACTGGAAATTTCTTGCCAACCCCTGCTAATGGATCTACCTCTGGTACGCGTACCGATTCAATTACCGTTGAATTGTGTTCTCGTTTTGCTCGCATGGGCTACGTGGTGGCTTCTTGCAGCTACCGATTGGGATGGAACCCGATTGCTGAAACGCAAGATGAGCGTGTGAATACTTTGATCAACGCGGCTTACCGCGGTGTTCAGGATTCACGTACTGCTGTGCGTTACTTTAGAAAAGACGTTGCTGAGAATGGAAACCAATACGGTGTAGATCCTTCTAAAATTGCGATGTTCGGACAAGGTACTGGTGGTTACATCACCCTTGCTGCCGCAACTTTGGACGAGTATTCAGAGGTGTTACTGGATAAGTTTACCACAGAAGTAATTATCGATGGAAACCCATTCCCAGTGCCAATGGTATTGGAAGATGTGAACGGTGATATCAATGGAACATCAGTTGGTGTGAACCCATTGGACGGTGATACGCTTTGCTACCCTAACCACGTTGGTTACAGCTCTGATTTCAACGCTTGTATCAACTTAGGTGGTGCAATGGGAGACATCTCTTGGTTGGAAGAAGGCGACATGCCAATGATCTCTTTCCACGCTCCAACAGATCCTTTTGCTCCTTATGCAACAGGTGTATTGATTGTTCCAGGAGCAAACCTCCCAGTAGTTGAGGTTTCTGGTTCAGGAGACGTTCAAGCTCAAGTGGCTGAATTTGGAAACAACCAATTGTTTATCGATGCTGGTTTTATGGATGAATGGACAACAGCGAACCCGGGTTCAGTTGAAGGACTTTATCCAATTATTCGTCCAGAAGGACAGGGTGCTGACTCTAGTCCTTGGGACTGGTGGGCGGCTACCAACCCAAACAACGACAACGGTTTGTTGACCAACCCAGACATGAGTGCTGAAAAAGGTCGTGCATATGCGGATACGATTCAAGGTTATGTTGCTCCACGTTTGGCTTGTGCTTTGTTCCTCGAGAACAGTGCATGTTCTAACATGGGTGGTGTACCTAACGACATGTGTGCTGATGCCATTGAAATCAACGATTTGTTTGGTTCAGACGTCGACGTAGTTGAAACTTCAGATGTGTTCACCAACGTTGGTGCTACAGCTGAAGCTGATTTGACTGTAGGTTATGAGTGTTTTGACGATAACAATACCGATGGTACCAACGGTGCTCCGTTGTTGAATAACACGGTTTGGTTTAGCATGACAGGTGACGGTTTGAACTACCAAATCGAGACCAACGATTGTAACGGAGCTGCTGAGTTCTTCCAAGGTGACACGCAAATGGCGGTTTACACTGGAGATTGTGGGAACTTGGTTCCTGTAGCTTGTGGTGACGACATCGATTTTGGTGGCGGAAACTACTACAGTAACGTATTCTTTGAAACAGAAGTTGATGAAACCTACTACATCATGGTAGATGGTTACGATTATACTGCTTTCAATGCAGAGCCAGCAACAGGTGAGTTCTGTTTGAATGTTGTTCAAGTGTTGACCAACGTTGAAGAGAATGATCTTCTTGGATTGAACGCTTATCCTAACCCTGCTACTGAAGTTTTGAACTTGAATGCTGATCTCAACTTGGATTACGTTCGTGTTTACAACATGGTTGGTGCATTGGTAATGGAACAAGGTTTCCAAACCAACAATGCTCAATTGAACGTTGCTGACCTCGAAGCTGGAATCTACGTAGTTGAAATCACTTCAGGTGATCTTCGCTCAAGCATCCGCTTCGTGAAAAAATAATGGCTTAATTCTTTAAGCTTGCTAAAGCCCCAGCTCGCATGAGTTGGGGCTTTTTTTGTTGATTCTGGATGAGTTTCTTTATAACGGACTTAGAACTGAAAATATTGGGATAGATTTTAAATGAAACATCTTGGCGGGGTATTTTTTTTAATTTCCTTCGTATTAGATCAATTATAGCATCTGAAATATGAATGATCTTCTCAAACTAGTGAAGAAGCTTGCTTTTTGGAGAGTTACGATGATGAATTCGTACTTCAGAGCAGTTTTCCAACTCCCATCGGTTTTGAAGATCATTTTTTCAAAGCGAAAATCTTTGACGATTGGCTGGTCTGTGTTTGCAGGGTCAACAATATGGTACAAATGAGTAGGCTTAATCTGCTTTCTGGAGAAGTGGAAGAGAACGCCTATTTTTCGGGATTAATTCCCAATCACACCACGGAGTTGCTAAGTTTTTTTGAAGTTGTTGATGATGAGTACTTGCTCTTGATGGATTGTGATCGCGTGATACGTTTCAACCCCTTTGCTTTCGGGGATTTGGATTTTGAACCACTGCCCATTAACCCTGAAGGCGAACCTTACAATCCTTGTGGAAATTCCATGGTGGTGATTTAGTGAGTAGCGGGGGCTTGTTGATCAGAGAACGGTCGTTGTTTTGGCGTAGTTGAGGGGCTTCTTCCGCCCTCCGTCCTCCTTCTCGCTCTGAGAATGCTGTCCATTTAAGTCGCCAAGAATTAGATTTATTTTGAATGATTCCTTGCTTTGCTCTTTACAGGTCAATCAAAATAAGACGCTTCAACAATGATCAAACTCACCCCACTTTGCTCACAAGCCTTCTTCATACAATCAAGATATGCTGCCAAAGCAACTTCATCTTTTAGGTGGTTCATGTGAAATTCGATTTCTCGAATACCGAGAAGCTTTAGCTGCTTGCTGACGATTTTGGAATGAGCATCGACCTCACTTTCAACTAAAAGATGGTCGTAATAGGAAATAAGCTCATCCTGAGCAACGAAACCATATTTCCCTGAAAGAATAAAGAACGGCTGCTTTTTATCGCTTGCCAGTTTCGATACGATGGCAATGCGGTCGCTAACATAACGTTCAAAGGCAGGGAGGAGCTTTGATGCGTTGTTTTTCTTGGCAGAGCAGTAGGTGACGATGGCCTTCATAGGACTAGGAGTATTGGTTTTCCATCACTTAAAGGCTCAAAGCCAAAGTTGCACTTAGATTTTTCCCTGCCGATTTGATGGCACTTTTGTTCACTTCCTCCAATACTTCTACCCTCCCCAAAAAAGGTGTTTTGGCATGCTGGAGAATACTCCGCTCAATAGCTTCTTGTGCTTCACCATTAAAAACAATCCCAGCGAGTTCTAATCCAGCATTTCGAATGGCTTGCACGCTCAGCAAAGTATGATTGATGGAACCCAAGTAGTTCTTGCTCACCAAAATCACTGGGGCTTCAAATTGCTTAAAAACATCAATCAAGAGTACTTCGTCGTTCAGCGGCACCAACAATCCACCCGCACCTTCAATGATGAGTGGACGATCGCTTTCGGGCACCTCCCAAGTGCTTGGGTCAATCACAAAACCTTCTTTTTCGGCAGAGAGGTTGGGCGACATAGGAAACTGCAGTTGTTGGGCTTCGGGAAAACAAATGAGCTCTTCTGATATCAAGTTCCGAACGGTGATGCTATCGCTAGCGTCCAGATCTCCGGCTTGAACGGGCTTCCAGTAGTTGGCCTGAAGCGCTTCGCACAAGACGGCGCTCACCACGGTCTTTCCTGCACCGGTGTCGATGCCGCTCACAATGTATCGTTTAGACTTGGTGCTCATGAAGTAGATTGATCAATTTTTGAATGTCTTTTTTCTGGTTGAAGCTGTGCAGGCAAATGCGCAAACGTTCCGCCCCTAAAGGAACAGTAGGGTGGAGGATGGGCCGAACGACCATTCCCGCTTCACCTGCTTTTTCACTCCAAAGATGAAGCTGTTCCGTACTCCCCAAAACGCCCTGAATGGGTGAGCTGCTTTTGAGAAAATTAAGCGGACTCTCTTCAGCCAGAGAAGAAAAAAGAAGGATGTTCGCTTCCAAGTCTTCTCTTGCCTCTTTTGCAGATCCTACCATATCCAGACTCCAAGAGATGTGTTCCCAAAAGCTAGTGCTTGGTGCGGTAGTGTAAATAAACGAACGCGCATGATTGATGAAGTACTGCTTGTAAACATCGCTACAAAGCACCGCTGCTCCATGCGCGCCAAAGGCCTTCCCGAAGGTGATGATGCGAAGGTCGATTTCTTCCGCTATTGCTAGCTCTTCTGCTAAAGCCAAGCCGTCTTTTTTCCATCCGGCAGCATGGGCTTCGTCCAAGAGCAAGGCTGCGGAAAACTGTTTTTTCAAGCGCAGCAATTCCACCAATGGAGCTTCATCGCCGTCCATGCTGAAAACACTTTCCGTGATGATGAGTACATTGCCAGTGGTCCGTTCGAGTTTCTTCTCCAAATCCTGCATGTCGTTGTGCGCGAAACCCCAATTCTTCGCCACCCCCAAACGAATGCCATCGCGGATGCTTGCATGACAAAATTCGTCGTAAAGGATGGTCAAGTCGCGATGGGCCAAGGCAGATATCACTCCTAAATTGGCAGCGTAACCGCTTTGAAAGAGCAAGGCACTTTCAGCCCGAAAATAATTCGCAATTTGAGCTTCAGTGCGCTCGGCTAAGGCACTGTTCCCAGTGATCAATCGCGATCCACCAGAAGCCCTTTCTTCTGAAATCGGGGTTCCCTTCTTCGCCAAGCCAAGGTAGTCGTTGGAGGCAAAGTCGCTACCCTCATGTAGCCGCAATACCCGCTGAATACCTGCAGCTTTACGCTCGGTGTTGATCTTGTGAATAAGGGCTTCCAAGGGACTTTCCATGCCGCAAAGATAGCACACGCTTTAGATCAAAGGCCTAGTTGGGCAATGCTTTCACCTCTCCTTGTGGCGTAATGAAGAAAAACTCCTTCTTGATTTCGGTTTTTATCACTTCCTTCTCCACAATTTTCTCTTTGGGTGCTTCTTCTTTCTTGGGCGCGATTTCGAAACGTACTTGCAGGTTGTAAGTAAACTGAATCACGGGCTCAATAATGGCTTCGTGCAAAATGAAATCGTAGTTTTTGTAAGGAATCTTGTTATAATAAAGGGTCTTGTTGTTTACCCGCGTTTCGTCCACCACCACTTCATCTCTTTTTTTCGGGTTGATGTTATCGATGCTCGTGTTGGCCACACTTTGGTAGCTTTCGTAACGGTCGAGCGGGAAAAACACCCCCTGACGATCGCTCACATATCGGGTTTCATCATCCAAAGGCACTCCCAGTTCTTCATACAGAGCAGCACGTTTTCGCAATACTTCAATGGCTTTGGTGCGAAGGGTGTCGTAAATCGCATCCATGTTGGGGACGTAGTAATCGACCTTCACGAGATCATATATTTCGCTTAAAGCTGCAGCAGTAATGATCTGATCGAGCACCTTGGCATCTTTAAAATGAACGTGGAGGTTTTTCTGAATTTCGAAGCCGGCTGGGATTTCCGTGTAGGTTTTGCTGAAACGTTTTCCATCACTCACTTTTACATCGTAAACGGGCACCATGCTTAACATGTCGCACACCACATCGCTTTCCTTCAAGCCAAGCAATTCCACCCGGTTCATGAAATCGGAAATGCGCTGACCCATGAATTGATCGGCCTCCGCAGCGTCTTTGCCCACTTGTTTGAGATGAAAAATGGCGAGGTAGGATTCCGCAACACAATTGTAAATACCGTTGATGTCGAAAGTGACTTGGTTGCTTTGCGGGGCAGCAGCGCGCACAATCATTTCTTGGTTCTGATGCTGATAACGCGTTTCGGTGTTGTAAAGAATGTTTCCTGCCACTTGGGCCGTGCTGGTTTTTGGGCTGATGCAAATAAGGACGAAAATGGCCAGAATAAGGGTGTGTTGAATCTTCATGTTGATGTATTTTGATGAGCGGTACACCTCAACATGGAAAGGGTTCAGAAAATCTAAATTTTTGTTTGGCTTAATCCACCCTTACTCGAAATTCAATCACCTCTGGAGATCTCTTCGTATTCGCGAAGAGCTGGATTTTTCGGTACTGCCAACCTATTTTTCCTTCGCTGTCAAAATCGACTACAATGCTATCACGAGATCCTGGAGCTACTGGAGTTTTGGGGTAAGTCACCTTCGTACAGGCACAGGCCACCTCGTAATTTGAAATTACCAAAGGCACTTCGCCAGTATTGGTGAAATGAAAGGTGTGATGAAATGCTTCGCCTTCCGTGATCGGGTCAGCCTTGTACACTTTATCATCAAAAGAAAACTCCGCATACGGTCCTAAAACCGCAGCGGAGTTCAAAAATAAGATCATCAATAGGATCATGTCCTTATTGAATTATTTGTTTACTGGAGCACCAGAGCTTTGTTGCTTCACTGGAGAACCTGCAGCTTCAGTAGCCGTGATGGTTCCTTTGATACGAACAACTTTTGTTGGCTCGTTTACAGCGTTAGAAGTAATGGTTACCGACTTGTTGATTGGTCCAACACGGGTATTGTCATACTTCACCTTAATTGCAGACGTTTGTCCTGGAGCAATTGGAGTGGTGTCGCATTTTGGTACGGTACAACCGCAAGATCCTTTGCACTTTGAAATGATCAAAGGCTCTGTTCCTGTATTGGTAACAATGAATTCAGAGTTGGTGTCGCCCCCTTTAGGAACTACTCCATAATCGTGAACGTCCTTATCCACTTCGATGGCCGGACCAGAAACTACTTCGTTTTGGGCTTGCACGGCAAATACTGCGCCGAGTACAAACAAGAGAGAAAAGATTGCTTTTTTCATGGTATGAGGGTTTAAAAAATGTGTTTCAATGATTAACTGATGTAAACTTACGGGGCTTTTTCCGAAAGGGTTCTGCTTTTAACAAAACATTAACAGCGCTAGAACCTAGTGTTTTCAGTGGCTTCAGCTTCTGTTCGTCTGCTTTTTCTTTTTCTGTTTGATGTGTGTTTTTTCCTTGTTCATATTTTGTGCAGCCCATAGACCCTGCTAACTTTGCAAGATTATACGCAATAGCGACATAGCCGAACACCATGGAAATTCCAAGCAAATACGATCCCACCGCCATTGAAGACAAATGGTATGCCTTCTGGATGGAGAACAAATACTTCAACTCAAAACCCGATGGAAGAGAATCCTACACCGTAGTTATTCCTCCACCAAACGTAACGGGCGTGCTGCACATGGGGCACATGTTGAACAACACCATTCAAGATGTTTTGGTGCGCAGAGCGCGGATGAAAGGATACAATGCTTGCTGGGTTCCGGGTACCGATCATGCCTCCATCGCCACAGAAGCAAAAGTGGTGCAGAAACTCCGAAAAGAAGGAATTAAGAAATCTGACCTCTCTCGTGATGCCTTTTTGGAACACGCTTGGGAGTGGACCCACAAACATGGAGGAATCATTCTGGACCAACTCAAAAAACTGGGGGCTTCTTGCGACTGGGACCGCACACGCTTTACCATGGATGAAAAGTACTATGAAAGCGTAATCGACACCTTCATCGACCTCCATGAAAAAGGAAGAATCTACCGAGGGAAACGCATGATCAATTGGGATCCTGCTGCACTCACGGCTTTGAGTGATGAAGAGGTGATTTACAAAGAGGTTCAGGGTAAATTGTACCACGTGGCCTATCAAATTGAAGGCAGTGACGAAACTTTGACCATCGCTACCACTCGTCCGGAAACCATCCTCGGTGATAGCGCCATTTGCGTGCATCCCGACGACGAGCGCTACCATCACCTCAAAGGAAAAAGAGCCATCGTACCTATCGCTGGAAGATCCATTCCCATCATCCAAGATGAGTATGTGGACATCGAATTTGGGACGGGTTGTTTGAAGATTACACCCGCTCATGATGTGAACGATAACGAACTCGGCGCCAAGCACGACTTGGAAATCATCGAGATTTTGAATGCCGACGGAACGCTGTCTGAGAACACAGGGAAATATGCTGGTAAGGATCGTTTTGAGGTAAGAAAAGAGATTGCCACCGACCTCAAAGAAGCGGGGTTATTGGTAAAAGAAGAAGAGTATACCAATAAAGTGGGCTACTCTGAACGTACTGATGTGGTGATTGAGCCGCGCTTGTCTTTGCAGTGGTTCTTGGAAATGAAAGACCTTGCGAAGCCTGCTTTGGATCACGTGATGAACGACGATATTCAATTTCACCCCGCGAAGTTTAAAAACAGCTATCGCAATTGGATGGAAAACATCAAAGATTGGTGCGTAAGCCGTCAATTGTGGTGGGGACATCGCATTCCGGCCTTCTATTATGGCGATGCGGAGGAAGACTTTGTTGTAGCGAAAACGGCTGAAGAAGCTTTGGAGAAGGCAAAAGCAAAATCGGGCAACAGCAGTCTTGCCTTAAGTGATCTGAAGCAAGATGAAGACGTAATGGACACATGGTTCAGCTCTTGGTTATGGCCCATTTCGGTGTTTGACGGCTTTTACAGCAAGGAAGAATTGGATTATTACTACCCCACAAATGACCTCGTAACCGCACCTGAAATCATGTTCTTTTGGGTAGCGAGAATGATCATTGCGGGTTATGAGTACCAAGATGAATTGCCTTTCAAGAACGTATATTATACTGGTATTGTAAGAGACAAGCAGGGGAGAAAGATGTCGAAATCGCTTGGGAACTCACCAGATCCTATCCATTTGATGGAGCAGTTCGGAGCAGACGGTGTGCGTGTGGGAATGTTGCTCACTTCGCCCGCTGGAAATGATTTGCCATTTGACGAGAAATTGTGTGAACAAGGACGAAACTTCTCCAACAAGATTTGGAATGCTTTCCGCCTGATCAACATGTGGGAGCGCAAAGACATGGACCAACGTCCGGCAGCTGCAACGGCGATTGCGTGGTTTGAAAGCAGAATGGCTACAGTGCTTGCTGAAGTGAATCAGGACTTTGATCGTTTCAGAATTTCGGATGCTTTGATGAAGACCTACAAGCTGGTGTGGAACGACTTCTGCTCTTGGTATTTGGAGATGATCAAGCCGCCTTACGGTGAGGCCATTGATGAGCAAACCTACCAACGAACGGTTGCTTTCTTTGAAGGTTTGATGAAAATGCTTCACCCATTCATGCCATTCCTAACAGAAGAGATTTGGCATTTCTTGGGTGAAAGAAAGGGAGCGGAAGATGCACTCGTTGTGGCTTCGTGGCCAGAAATTAAGGCAGAAACGAGCGGAATTCAAGGTCAATTCGACTTCGCTGAGAAGGTGATCACCGCCATCAGAACCATCCGCAAGGAAAACCAAATCGCCAATAAAGAAGCCATTGAATTGAAGGTGAAGCTCAACGCGAAAGAAGACAAGTCTTTTGACGCCGTAATTGCTCACTTGTGCAATGTTTCGAGCATCGATTACATCACTGAAAAGCCGGAAGGTTGTTTCTCGTTTGTGATCGAGAGCAACGAGTATTTTATTCCTTTTGGTGAAAGCATTGATTTGGATGCCGAGCGTGAAAAGCTGGAGAACGAACTCGAATACACCAGAGGCTTTTTGAACAGTGTGAAGAAAAAATTGAGCAACGAGCGCTTCGTAGCCGGAGCTCCAGAGGCAGTGGTTGCATCTGAGCGTAAAAAGCAAGAAGACGCGGAATCTAAGATCAAGGTCTTGGAAGAGAAATTAGCTGCCTTAGGCTAGATTGGGCTTTCAGCTCGATCTTTCTTTAGGGGGAATGATCAGTTTTTCTGGCTCTTCGTTCTTTGGTTAGCCTTTTTTGGATTGTTCTTTTTGAGGTGTTTTGACGTGAATGCTGTCAAAGACAAAGAAAATGGAGGTGATGGTAAAGTCTTCAAGCACGGCGTTGTTTTCCTTCCGAACTTCGTGTCAGGGGACAGGGGTGCTGTCCCCAGGGTGTTTTTAAATAAGGTGTGATTCGGTTTTGTGAGCGCTGAATAGGCCTACCTCATTTCAACTCAAATCCAGCGCGAAGAAACCCCTGCACTTTTCCAATTCTTGCATGATCATTCCATTCTAAACCTCTCCTTTGAACTTCATAGCCCCGAAGATGTTAAAGAAGCATGTTTGGACTATTCAAGAAAGACCCGGTAGCGAAGCTGAGAAAGCAACGTGAACAACTCCTCAAGGAGGCTTTTGACATGAGCAAAATCGACCGTACAAAGTCGGACGCTCTTATGGCGAAGGCAGACGAACTCGAAAAGCAAATCATTCAACTCACTGAAAAATCATGAAGCACATTGGCATCATCGGAGATTCTCGAGGCATAGGAATGGCTTTGAGAGACCAACTACTGGCTGAAGGTCACCATGTTTATGGTGTTTCTCGCAGCGGAGAAAGCGTTCATCCTAATCACCATCACATTGCAACAGACGCAGTGGCAAACGCAGTGGATTTCTCGGAATATACGGAACAGCTTGACGGCTTGGTATACTGCCCTGGAACCATCACTCTAAAACCCTTTCGAGGATTGAAGGAAGAAGACGTGATGAACGATCTTAAAGTCAATTACGTTGGGGCGTTCATGAACGTTCAGAACAACCTCAAACTACTCAAAAAGAGTGCGCATCCAAGTGTGGTGCTCTTCTCTACAGTAGCGGTTCAAACAGGAATGTCGTTTCATGCAAGCATTGCTTCGGCAAAGGCGGCAGTGGAAGGACTCACCCGAAGCTTGGCGGCTGAATTGG
This sequence comes from uncultured Flavobacteriales bacterium, assembly GCA_938085105.1. GTDB lineage: Bacteria > Bacteroidota > Bacteroidia > Flavobacteriales_D > Sanyastnellaceae > CALKGK01. Next base: position 139,397 of record CALKGK010000036.1, on the reverse strand, counting down.
CTCCGAGTATTCGAGTGAACTGCATTGCTCCGTCATTAACGGATACTTCTTTGGCGGAAGGACTCCTAAACAACGATAAGAAACGAGAAGCAGCAGGCGAACGTCACCCATTGAAACGCATCGGTACACCTGCAGAATTAGCGGCAAGTGCAGCTTATTTGCTCAATGATCAAAGTTCTTGGATGACCGGTCAAATTTTGCATTTGGATGGGGGAATGTCGGCCATACGATGATCTGGACAAAAGAAGAAATATCCGGGCTGGATGGACGATTTCGTGGTCGATTCATCAACTCCATCAGCGGAGTCAAACCGGCCAACCTCATTGCGAGTAAGAGCAAAGACGGGAAAAGCAATGTAGCCCTGTTTTCATCCGTAGTCCATCTTGGTGCAAATCCAGCAATGTTGGGCTTTGTGATGCGTCCACCCACTGTTGAACGTCACACTTGGGACAACATCCTCGAAACCGAGGTGTACACCATTAATATGGTCACTACCGAATTGTCGGAAAAAGCCCATTACAGCTCTGCACGTTCTGAACGAGGAGCCTCTGAATTTGACTGGTGCAACTTGGATGAGGCTTACTATGGTGATTTCCATGCGCCTTATGTTGGCAATTCTCCTTTGAGCTACGGCATGCGCTTGGAGAACAAATTCCCGATTTCCAATGGGTGTTATTTTATCAGTGGAACTGTGGAATGGGTAAAATTCAATGAGGAGTTTTTGGCTCCCGACGGTTATCTCGACATCGCCGCTCAAGATGCTGCGGGAATTGTTGCCTTGGACGGATACCATGGTTTACAGAAACAATTTCGATTGAGTTTCGCCAAGAAAGGGGAAGCACTACAACAAGAAAAGGACTTTTTAAAAGGCTGGTAAGATGAAGCCTGAGGTAAGTGTGGTTTGGCTGAAGCGCGACTTGCGATGGCGCGATCATGCGGCCTTCCAAGCTGCCATTAAATCGCAATTGCCTGTGGTGGTACTCTATTGTTTTGAGCCTTCGCTCATGAACGAGGTGGTGCACAGCGATCGGCATTGGACTTTCGTTCAAGAGTCTTTGAACGATTTAAAGGAGTTTCTCAATCAGTGGAACCTCCCGTTGCTTACCGGTATAGGTGAAATCGAGCAAGCTTTTGATTTTCTTCGTGAAGCATACACCGTCAAGAACGTCTTTAGTCATGAAGAAATTGGCATCGCTGTAACTTACGATCGAGATAAAAGCATGTCTGCTTATTTCCAGAAGATGGGAATCCATTGGAAGGAATATCAGCACAATGCCGTGGTTCGCGGTTTGAAAAATCGTTATCGCTGGAATGAAATGTGGCACGAGTACATGCATTCACCATTGATTCATCCCAATTTCAATCAACTTCCCGAAAGCCAGAAGTCCATCGATCGTCCGAATTCATGGTTTAAGGAGGAAGTTTTCGCATCACCCAGAAACAAAAACAGACAAGCCGGGGGAGTGAAGAAAGCCTGGAAATACCTGCAAAGTTTTTTTGAAGCTCGGGGAAGAGGATATTCGGGCGGAATTTCGAAGCCGGAACGAAGTCGAAGTACTTGTAGTCGTTTATCCACCTATCTTGCTTGGGGCAATTTGAGTTTACGGGAAGTGTACCACGAAGCTTTGAAGCACCGGAAGAAACCGGGTTGGCAAAGGAGCATGCAGAATTTCATTTCTCGTCTGCACTGGCATTGTCATTTCATCCAGAAATTTGAGATGGAGTGCAGGGTGGAGTCATCGCTTTTTAATCGTGGTTATGAGGATTTGCCATTTGATGAGAATGATGAAGCTTTTGAACGGTGGAAGAATGGAACTACTGGGATTCCGCTGGTGGATGCGTGTATGCGCTGTTTAACCGAAACGGGTTACTTGAATTTTAGGATGCGGGCCATGCTCATCAGTTTTCATTCGCACCATTTGTTTTTGCATTGGAAGCGCGGGGCTGATCATTTGGCGAGTTTGTTTTTGGATTTCGAACCCGGAATTCATTTTCCCCAGATCCAGATGCAAGCCGGATTGGTGGGAGTGCACACCTTGCGGATTTACAACCCAACAAAGCAAGCTCAAGACCACGATCCACAGGCGGAATTTATTCAAAAATGGGTTCCAGAATTACGTGGATTGCCCGCTGATATTGCCATTGAGCCATGGAAATTGAGTCCCATGGAACGCATGATGTTTGATTACCCACAGCTAGAACACTATCCCGACCCGATTGTTAATTTGGAACATTCAGCGAAAAAAGCCCGAGATTTGATCTGGAATTTCAGACAAAATCCGACGGTGATTCGAGAAAATGCTCGTATTCTTGTAACGCATACCTTGCCTGGGAGCAGAAACAGATGACCATGTTATATAACGAAGTACACTTTTTGGGGGATGATGCCGAATGGCTCGTCTTTATTCACGGTGCCGGTGGTGCGGTTGAGACTTGGAAATACCAAGTAGATGCCTTTGCGCCTTACTTCAATCTTCTGCTGCTTGATTTGAGAGATCATGGGAAGAGTAAGAACATCGAACCGCATTATGATGAGTATGATTTTCGTGTGGTGACTCAAGATATCTTGCAGGTAGTGGATCATCACGGTATCAAAGAAGCGAACTTCATGTCACTCAGCTTGGGAAGCATTCTCCTACAGCAAGTAGATATCGCCCGACCAAAGCTCATCAAGCGTCAAGTAATGGCTGGGGGTGTTTTTAAGGCTACCTTGAAGATGAAGGTCTTCATGCATTCAGCGAAAGTGCTCAATTTTATTTTGCCTTACCACATCATGTATAAGCTGTTTTCTTGGATCGTATTGCCGAAGAAAAACCACCGTTTCTCTCGCATGATTTTCCGAGTTCAATCTAAAAAGCTCACCCCGAAAGAATACCTCAAGTGGATTGGTTTGTACAATCATTTCTTCAAAGTACTTCGTGAGTATTTCTACCGTCCGGTAGATAAAATGAGTCTCATTGTTATGGGCGATCAGGACCATGTTTTTTTCAATGCAGCAAAGAAATTTGCCAAGGTGCAAGAAGAGGTTACCATCAAGATCATGGAAAATTGTGGTCATGTTTGCAACATCGAACAACCGCACGTATTCAATAAAATGGCTTTGGAGTTCCTCACAGGAAAGAAGTTGGAGGAATTGGAGAAGGTGAGGACTTAAGGTTCCATTTTTACGAAAATCGTTTAGCAGAAAAACTCAGCGCTTACTAATCCTATTCCCGGTGATCGCCCGTTGCCGGCTGCATCGATGTCTGCCCTCTGAAAATGTACGAAGTTTCAAGTGTTTGGTGGATCTTCCTTGAACTCTTGCGCGCCACTTTCGCCAAGATTGTGGCTTCAATTCTCTACGCATCAACTTAATTACATCGCCTTCTGCAATGCCAAATTGAAGCTCAATGGCGTCAAAAGGTGTGCGGTCTTCCCAAGCCATTTCAATAATGCGATCTACTTCCTCGAAGTTGAGGTTCTTGATGTTTTTTGCTGACATATTCTATAAACATATCTGCTTTGTGGATGTTCTTTTTACATGAAAAAGTCTGATCTGCCCAGCAAAGTTTGTCCGGTCTGTGATCGTCCCTTTTCTTGGAGAAAGAAGTGGGAGAAGCATTGGGATGAAGTAAAGTATTGCAGCAAGCGATGCAGTGGTGAACGACGGAAATTACAGGCGAAATAGGACAGCATGAAGAAAACATTACGACTTATTCTGGGCGATCAACTCAACGCACAGCATTCCTGGTACAAGAATGATGAAAATTGCGTTTACGTGATGATGGAAATGCGCCAGGAAACCGATTACGTGAACCACCACATTCAAAAAGTGCTGGCTTTTTTCCTGGCCATGAGGAATTTCTCTGAGGAGCTTCGATCGAGAGGAAAGGAAGTCATTTATCTGAATTTAGACGACAAAGAGAATCAACAGGAATTGAGCGCCAATTTGCTTTCCATCATCCAGAAAAAAAACATCGAACACTTCGAATATCAGTCGCCCGACGAATTTCGCCTCGACCAACAATTGAGAAAAATCTGTGACGATCTATCCGTCACCAGTCAATGTTATTCGAGTGAGCACTTTGCGGCAGATGTTGAGGAGTTTGAAGCACTTTTTAAGGGGAAGAAGACATATCTGATGGAGACCTTCTACCGTCACATGAGGAGAAAGCATGAGGTCTTGATGGTGGGGGATCAGCCACTCACGGGGCAATGGAATTATGACCATGACAACCGAAATAAACTACCCAAGAACCATCGTCCGCCAGAACCGCTCACCTTCACCCATGATGTGAGTGATTTGAAGAAAATGATCGATGAAGCTGGGGTTGAATGCATCGGGAAGGTGAATGAAACAGAACTTCTTTGGCCGCAAAATCGATCGGAAAGTCTTGCTCTCCTCGATTTCTTTGTGGACGAATGTTTGCCGCTATTTGGAAAGTTTCAAGACTCCATGACCTCCGAGTATTGGAGTATCTACCACAGTAGGATTTCTTTTTCGCTCAATACCAAAATGATATCGCCTTTGGAGGTAATCGATAAGGTGGAACAGCGATATTACGAAGACGAAGAACACGCTGGAATTGCTCAAGTGGAGGGTTTTATTCGCCAAATTTTGGGTTGGAGAGAGTACATGCGCTGCATTTATTGGATGAAGATGCCGGAATATTCCGAGATGAATTACCTCGACCATCAACGCACACTTCCCGAGTTTTTTTGGACCGGAAATACCAAGATGAAATGTGTTTCACATTCGGTCAACCAAAGTTTGGAGTTTGCTTATGCTCACCACATTCAGCGTTTGATGGTGACTGGGAATTTCGCTTTACTCGCCGGAATTCACCCCGATGAGGTGGACCAGTGGTATTTAGGCATTTATATCGACGCCATTGAGTGGGTTGAAATCACCAATACCCGCGGCATGAGTCAGTTCGCCGACGGTGGAATTGTTGGGACGAAGCCTTATGTGAGTTCCGCCAATTACTTCAAGAAAATGGGCAATTACTGCTCAAGTTGCAAGTACAACCCCGAGCTCAAGGCGGGAGAAGAGGGCGCTTGTCCGTTCAACGTTTTGTACTGGCACTTTTATGATCGTCATGAAGAAAAATTAAAGAAAAATCCAAGAATAGGCATGGCATATCGTACTTGGGACAAGATGAGTCCTGAAAAAAAGGAGAACATCCTAGAGCGTGCTGAGTTGTATTTGAACAACATTGAAACGCTATGAAAAGAGCATTTTATTGGTTTAGAAATGATTTGAGACTGGGAGATAGCCCAGCACTCACTCGAGCTGTTCGGGAATCAGACGAACTGGTTCCTGTGTACGTTTTTGATGAGCGCGAATGGACAGAAGATGAATGGGGATTTTTGAAAACAGGTGCACACAGGACGAAATTTGTTCTTCAGTGCGTAGCTTCTCTGCAAGGCGCAGTTCGTGATCTTGGAAGTGAGCTCATCATCAAAAAGGGTGATGTAGCAGAAGTTTTCAAATCACTTAAAGAAGCGTATTCCTGCGATACCATCTACTTCGAAGCCGAGCACACTTTCGAAGAGCTCCAAACCGAGGAGAAGCTGTCCGACTTTAAGTTGATCAGGGAAGAAGGGAAAACGTTATTTCATCCCGATGACTTGCCATACGGGGTAGATCAGGTACCAGACATTTTTACCACCTTCAGAAAAGATGCCGAAAAGAGGTCGCGCGTTCGTCCATCACTTCCGGAGCCTGAGGCAATCAACAGTCCGGAAATCCCAGTTCACGACTTGCCCATTTGGAAGGATTTTCCCCTTGAAGCCCCAAAACTTGATCCTCGAGCGGTTTTGGAATTTGAAGGAGGGATCGAAGCATCTTGGGAACGTTTGGATCATTACTTTTTCGAAAGCAAGCAGTTGAGCGTTTACAAAAAGACACGTAATGGTTTACTTGGCGAGGGATACAGTTCGAAGTTCTCTCCTTGGCTCGCGAAAGGGTGTTTTAGTCCGCGCGAGATTTATGAAGAAGTGCGGAGATACGAGTCGGAACACGGCTCCAACGACAGCACCTATTGGTTGATTTTTGAATTGATATGGCGAGATTATTTCCGTTTTGTTTCCATGAAATATGGTGAGCGGATTTTCTGGAAGTCGGGAATTAAGGCAAGCGGTCCTGGAATTGAAAATAAACGAGCTTTCTCGCATTGGATCAATGGAACCACCAAGGACAATTTTGTAAATGCGAACATGAAAGAACTGGCGAAAACCGGCTGGATGAGCAATCGGGGAAGGCAAAATGTAGCCAGTTACTTGGTTCACGATTTGGGGGTAGATTGGCGCATGGGGGCGGCTTGGTTCGAGCACCATCTTTTGGATTACGATCCGTGCAGCAATTATGGGAATTGGATCTATGTTGCTGGAGTGGGCAATGACCCTCGTCCGCAACGAAAATTCAACACTCGCGGACAAGCAGAGCGCTATGATCCGGATGGAAAATATCAACGACTTTGGAACAATGAGGTATTGGAATTTAACCTATAATGATCCCGGTAGATGGGCAGAGGTGCATGCTATTGCTGGCGCTCCACTAAACTTCTTTCAGTCGATAAAAGCTGGAGGAACAGGGAGTCCGCGGGCCATGCTCACGAAAAGTGGGAATGTGGAGTTGGATGAGTTGTTGGACAGTACCTCCGTGATTAAGTATTGCAATTTTGAGCGCACCTCAAATGGAATGGTGATGTATGTTCGGGTGAGGTTGGAAGTTTACGGCATCCCGTTTCGAAATTACGATCTTCTTCGGGTAGAAGGTTTGTTGGCTCGTGGAAACATGGGTTTTGGAGTTCGCATTGTTTTGAGAGAAGGGGGAGAAGTGCATTTGGAAGTGAAGCAGGAGCACCAGAGGAAATTGATTGCCTGGTTGAATCGGGCCATTCAGGAGTGAGGTTTTGAGGCTGCGATCTTGGAAGTTTTGTCAATGAAGCGTTTTCTTTTGTAGTTGTGCCCAATTTTACTCAGCCCTGGCGGGCCCTCCCTCCCCCTCCAGCACTTCGAAACTAGGGGTTTTTTTGTCGACTTTTGAAGCCAATTTGTGGATGAACCCTCTGAGTTTGTGGATGAAGAAAATTCGTTCCCAAACCTCCCCATTTCCCAATCCGAAGCGCACAAAGCCAAATGCCTCCACAACCATCAAGCACCTACTTTGTCCAAACCTTTGAATGAATCATTCTCCCAAAAATAAAACCACACACCGCAAGTTTCAAAAACCAATTTGTACTTGAACACCTTTCCTTTGTATTTCATTTTTTCATGCTCTTTTTGTTCTTTTTTCGCGATTACCGCATTGCAATTGGTAATAACACACTAAATTGTTCATCATGCGAAAGTTTGAAACCATTTTTCTCCTGGCCATCGTGTTGGGACTCCTTTTAAAATTCACCCATTTACCTGGAGCAAGCATCCTCATTGTAGTTTGTTTTTCTGTGCTTGCAGTGTTCTACCAATATTTCAGTTTTGCTTTCCTGCATAAGGTTCCTCTCAAACTGGCTTTCAAAAAGGAGTCATATCCACCTCAGCGAGGAAAAACCTTGCCCCTCAGTATCTTTTCAGGGATTGCACTTTCCGTGTCCGCCGTAGCCTTGATGTTCAAACTTCAACATTGGCCGGGAGCGAATGTCCTGCTGATGGTCGGTATCTTTGCCAATGCTCTATCGTTCGGTTTCGCTGCTTTTCTTCGAAAACAAAATGATTTACCAATGCTGAATAAAACACTTGTACGCAACGGTCTCGCAACGGCTTTTTGTTTGGTCTTTTTCATTTTTGGAACCGCCATTTTGCTCGATTTCAATTACAGAAATCATCCCGATTATATTCAAGCAACAAAAGACCTTCAGGCATCCCCTACTGATCCCGTTTTACTTGAGAATTATCAAAGAGAGTTTGATAAAATGAGAGGCAATCCTCAAGATTGAGGAATGGAAGCATTCGTCGTGAAAAGTTGAATTCTTAACATTCACCAAACACATGATAATGTACTTTTGCAGCAGCAAACTACGCACGAATGGCACAGAATACTCAAGAACGTTTTATCAATCGAGAATTAAGCTGGTTATCTTTTAACGAACGGGTCCTTCAAGAGGCCAAAGATGCAAGCAATCCGCTGATTGAAAGAATGCGTTTTCTTGGGATTTTCTCCAACAACATGGACGAGTTCTTTCGAGTTAGGGTGGCGAGTTTGAACCGTTTGTCCAAGTTGGGGAAGCGAGTGACCACAGGACTGGAGTTCCAGCCGGAGGAGACCTTGAGTGAGATTCGTGAAAAAGTAATGGCGCTCCAAACAGAGTATCAAGACATCTTTGATCAACTGGAACTCGAATTGAGAGCGGAGAACATTTCCTTTATCGATGAACACGACTTGAATGAAGAGCAGCGTGCTTTTGCAGAGCAGTATTTCGCCGATAATATTCGTCCCTCACTCGTGCCAATCATGATTTCAACCAAGCGTGGATTTCCTGAGCTTGGAGACGATGCCGTTTATTTGGCAGTGAGAATGGTGATGGAGGGTGAAACCGGTACAAAGTTCAAACATGCCATCATTGAGTTGCCCAAGCACATTTCTCGTTTTGTAGTGCTTCCAAAGGAAGGCGATAATAATTATGTCATGTTCGCTGAAGATGTGATTCGTTTGAAGTTGGAACGCATTTTTACCATTTTTCAGGCGAGTGATGTAGAAGCCTATACCTTTAAAATCACGCGAGATGCGGAGTTGGACATCGATGATGATATCTCAAAGTCCTTGATGGAGAAGATGAGTACCTCCCTTGATCGGAGAAAAAGAGGAGAGTATGTTCGATTTGTTTACGATGAGGCCATGCCAGAAGATATGTTGCAGTATTTCCTCAAGAAAATGGACATCAAGGATCGTCAGGAACTGATTCCAGGTAGGAGGTACCACAATAAAAAGGACCTCATGGGCTTTCCTTCTTTTGGGAGAAAAGATTTGTGTTTTGAACCGCTTCCTCCCCTTGCCCATAAGCATCTACAAGGAAAAAAGAACATCCTTCAAGAGATCAAGAAGCGTGATATACTCCTGCATTATCCCTACCAGAAGTTCAGCTACATCGTTGACCTCTTGCGCGAGGCAGCCATCGACCCTCATGTCCGCAGCATACGGATCAACCTCTACCGTGTAGCCAGCAATTCACAAATCATCAATGCTTTGGTGAATGCTGCTAAAAACGGAAAGAAGGTGATTGTTGTGGTAGAGCTCCAGGCGCGGTTTGATGAAGAGAACAATATCAATGTTTCTGAGGTGCTTCAAGATGCGGGGGTGAAAGTGATCTTTGGTGTGCCCGGACTAAAAGTGCACTCCAAACTCATCCTCATATCACGAAAAGAAAAAGGAAAATCGGAACGCATTGCCCACATCGGTACTGGGAATTTCCATGAGAAAACAGCACGGATCTATGGAGACCTCTCCTTGCTTACAGCAGATAAAAGAATTACCAGTGAGTGTCGGAAGCTCTTTTCTTTCTTCGAAAACAACTACGAACGAGGCATCTATCGCCATCTGCTGGTGAGTCCATACAACAACCGTCGCAAATTGATGGCACAAATTCAGAAGGAAATCAAGAATGCTCAAGCAGGAGAAAAGGCTTGGATCATTTTGAAAATTAACAACCTTGTGGACGCCGGAATGATTCAAAAACTCTATCGGGCAAGCAATGCGGGAGTGAATGTTCGACTGATTGTTCGGGGCGTGTGCTCGCTGATTCCGGGAGTAAAGGGGATGAGTGAAAATATTTCTGTAACGAGCATCGTGGGGCGCTTTCTAGAACATGCTCGAATTTTTGCCTTTTGCAATGGAGGAGAACCCAAGTACTACATTTCTAGTGCAGATTGGATGACGAGAAACCTCGATCACCGAATTGAAGTGACCGTCCCGATTTATGACATCAAATTGCAGTCCGAAATTACTGAGTACCTGAATCTTCAATTCAAAGATAACGTGAAGACGAGGATTATCGACGAAAAACAAAGCAATAGTTATCTCAGTGCTTCGCGGTCACGCGGACTAGTAAATTCGCAGTTGGCTGTTTATGAGTATTATAAGGCGAAGCTGAAAAAAGGCAAATAATCTCGTTTTTTCAATGCTGCTGGCTTTTCCTATCTTCGTCAAAACAGCACTTTGAAATTTGCAGCGATAGACATCGGATCCAATGCCGTTAGACTTCTGGTTGAAGAAGTCATACAGCACAAAACGGGAACTCACATTCAAAAGGTATCTTTTACGAGAGTGCCCATACGTTTGGGTGCAGATACTTTTGGTAAGGGCTTCATTTCAAAGAAAAAAGTCGCGCAGCTTTCAACTACAATGAAGGCTTTTTGGTACCTCATGGAGGTTCATGAAGTGGTGAGTTTTCGAGCTTGTGCTACTTCTGCAATGCGAGAAGCAAGCAACGGAGAAGAGGTGGTAAAACACATTCTCCAAGATGCAAACCTCCCCATCGAAATCATTACAGGAAAAGAGGAAGCCGATCTTATTTTCGGAAATTTCGATCAGCATAAAATAGACACTAAAAAGAGCTACCTCTACATCGATGTAGGAGGAGGGAGCACAGAACTTTCCATCATTAAAAATGGTGTTCGCGTAAAGTCTAAAAGCTTCAAACTTGGAACGGTTCGAGCACTTCAAGGCAAAACAAAACCAGCAGAGTGGCGCGCAGTAAAAAAGTGGATTGAAGAGGAAATTCTCAGTAAAGACAACAAGTATACTGCCATTGGTACTGGTGGAAACATCAACCGAGTGTACAAAATGAGTCGGAGAAAAATGTTGGAACCCATTTCAATGAAAGAAATGAAAGAGATCCACGAATTTATTTCGGGTTATGATGTGGCCGATAGGATTACACAACTTCGATTAAAACCAGATAGAGCAGATGTTATCACTCATGCTACTGAAATCTACATCCGCGTGATGGAACTTGCAGGAGTGAAGAAGATGATTGTTCCGAAGGTGGGGCTTTCGGACGGAATCGTGGTTGACCTCTACCAAAAACACCTCGCTGCACTAAGCTGATTCCCAAAAATTGGTTTCAGGTCGAATGCCTTTGGACTTCAAGTGCTCAATCACTTTTAGCGGTTCGTCTGTTATAATATTTGTGACTCCGCAATCGAGCATTTCATCCAATACCTCCATGCTGTTCACGGTCCAAACGGCCATGTCTAAACCAGCATATCCACACCACTTTACCAAGTTTTCATTCACCAAAGAGTAGTGAAGTCCAAGTCCGTGAAGGTGCTGCCCAGGGTAGGGAATGCTCTGCTGGAAATCATTCAATTCTCGGGGAGTTTCACAAAGCCAGCTCACAGGATGAGCGCTGAGTGTGTAGAGTTGCTGAACCAGCCTCCAATCGAAACTTTGCAAATGAACGTTAAGGTGGCAAGCATTCACTTGTTCAATGAGTCGGTCACTCAGCACCGAAAAATCGCTCTGATAACGATCTTCCCAAATGGCTTTTGATTTAATTTCGATGTTAAGCGTTGGTCCTGAAGCGGGCCACAATGCCAACAATTCATCCAAAAGGAGGTAAGGACAATCGTGCTTTTCTTGTTCAGGAAAATCAATTTCAGAACTCGCTGGAATACGCAAGGCCTTTAAATCTTCAATCGATAGAGCCCTTAATCCCTTCACCCGATCTTGCTCGTCCAATACCCAAGGGTCATGAGCCAACACAAAACGCCCATCAGCGGCTTCTACAATGTCCAATTCAATAGCGGCAATGGGCAATTGTGCTGCTGCCTCAAAACTCATTAGCGAATTTTCTGGGTATTTGGCTCTCCATCCGCGGTGACCTTGGACCCGAACACTGCTCAACCCGGAAGGTTTTCTTGCAAGAAGCGGTTCACTTCAAACATGCGCTTCGGTTTGAGCACAATCTTGCCCTCCTTGTCCAACAAGAAAAGAGCAGGAGTAGAAGTGATTTTGTATTCTTGAGCTACGGGAGATTTCCATCCCATAAGTTGACTCACATTTCTTCCCGGTACTTGTTTGCTTGCAATTGCAGACTTCCAAGCAGGCTCCGTTTGATCCACAGATACAGCGATCACCTCAAAACCTTTTGGATTGTAAACGGGGTAAAATTGATTCAAAACAGGGATTTCTTGCTCGCACTTGTGGCACCAAGAAGCCCAGAACATCACGAGCGTGTAGTTGTTGTTTTTAACTTCGTTGTGAAGAACAAGAGGTTTTCCTTCCACATCGGTCAAAACAATGTTCGGTGGAACATTCCCCATCTGAAGATCGTTCACATTTTTAATGAAGGCCTCAAGCATGTCGCTGGGGTCCATTCCACAATCTTCTCCCAAAATATGATTGTCAATGATGTAAAAGGTCATGTCCTCCAACCCCGATTGATAAAAACCGTCGGCAGTGGTGTAAAGCACAAATTCCAATACATCTGGATTGTCGCCAGCCGCGGCCTGTTCTTTCAGTACATCAATGGCGTTGAAAAACTTCCCTCCATCGTGACCACCAAAGGTTCGCATATAATCTTGAATACGATCTGGAATAGCATTTGCGCGGATGAGTGAAGGGTCGCTGAAATCTACATCACTCCAGTATTTACCGATGTCCGACTTGTCCGCTCCACCTTTCCAGCTCAAGTACTTGGCAAAATAGGTGTCGGGATTATTGTCGATGTAGTATTGCTGTCTCTCCAAAAGCTCTCGCTCTTTGTCGGCAATTTGTTGGTCAATGCGCTCCTTAAATGACGATTTACTTCTACTTCGTCTCAGGTTAGTAATGGCATTGTTGAAGGTTTTTTCTTCTTTAAAGTAGGCAAACCAAGCTTCATTTTCAGGACTGTTCAGTGCTACTGGTGCGTTTTCTAATTTCCCTGATTTGAAGCTAATTTCAATGTCTTTTTCATCTGGATTCACGATGAAGGCCATCATGTTGAGGTCGGTATTCAATCCCAACATATAAAAACCAGAAGCCAATGTTTGTGATGGAAAATCAAATGAAGTTCCGGTGGTTTTTACACTATCGATGGCGTAGTGGTTCTTTCCTCGTGTTTCGTAGAGATATACTTTCTGACCCGTTTTTGCTTGCGTGATGTTTCCAAAAACGTGCACTTTCCCTTTTTTCTCACCAGAGTTCTTTGGGGTAATGCCATTCACCAAATAATTGGGGGCTTCGTTGATCTCGCTTTCAGCGGCCGGAGTGATGTTTTCAACCGCTTTCAATTCGCTAGAAGGATCTTTGGTCGTGCTTTCACCGTTTCCACAACTTGCCATTGTTAAGAGGGCGCCGAACAATAAGAAAAACTGATTCATGGTACATTTTATTAGGGAAGCCCAAATATAACCAAATGACTCCAAGGGGCAGAGACATTAACATTTTCTTAAGTTCGCAGAGCCAATTGGAAGATCATGGACAAACAAAATGCAGCCCTCCTTCTTAACCTTGAATTGCCTTGTGATGAAGAAGAGGTTAGGGATAAGGTGGAAGAAAAGGTTTTTGAACTTAGAGACTTTTTTCTCCGACAAGCTATTCACCCCGTTTTGTTTGCCGGACGACGAGAGCGTTTGCGTTCATTGCTCAAAGCCCAAGAGGCGATTTTGGAGCTAAGTCCTGCTGTTTTTGACGAAGGAGCACCATTCACTTGGGAATACCTCAGTTTTCAAACCCTTCTGGAACACTACTCCCATGAGCTGATGCAGTTGAGGTTGAAGGTTTCGGCATCTTTGCTTCCAGAGGTGTTGATTCCGCTAGTCAACCAAATGATTCAGCTCCAAGAGGCTTTCGAAGAGAATTTTTTACAGCTTGGAAAAGATCTACCCGAGGTTTCAGCACCAAAACAAACCGATGCCATTGCCCTCGGACAAGTCATCTATAAATTAAATCAGAAAGAGGACGTAGTGTTTGAGTTGGCAAGAGAAAAGGCAAGGATTCTTTCTCGCAGAAAGGGCGGAAAGACTTAAAAAGAAGGCGCGCTGAGATGCCTTATCGGCAGAAATGGAGGAATGCACAACTTGCTGTATCTTTGGCTTTTCATCACCTTTGTGATGCATTGACATCATCTAAACGACGCCAAACATGAGAGACCATCGACCTTTATTTTTTCTTCTGTTTTCATTCCTAACACTGAACATTACAGCGCAGAGCTATACTTCTTGGTTTACGGGAGATGAAGGTGACACAACTACTGTAACGCAACCGGGAATTGTCCTTATGGGAGGAGCTGGAGAGCACGACAATGCGATGCGCTGGTTCTTAGAAAGAGCCAATGGGGGAGATGTTGTTGTCATTAGAGCGAGCGGTTCTGATGGGTACAACGACTACTTATTCTCTGACCTTGGAGTTGAGGTGAATAGTGTGCAAACGATCCGCTTTAATTCCGCTTCAGCAGCAACAAATCCGTATGTGATTGAACAACTTTTGAATGCCGAAGCCATTTGGATTGCGGGTGGAGATCAATACGATTATGTAAGTTATTGGCAAGGCACGGCGGTTGAAGATGCCATTAACAATCTGATCAACGTGAAAGGTGGCCCCGTTGGAGGAATTAGCGCTGGAATGGCGGTTTTGTGCGGAAATTATTTTTCTGCCCAAAACGGTTCGGCTCAATCCGATGTAGTATTGAATAATCCTTTCCACAACACGGTGCAGTTGGGAGATAACGATTTTCTTCAGGTTCCTTTTTTGAGCAATGTGGTGACGGATACGCATTATGACGACCCCGATCGAAGAGGTCGGCACGCAACATTTTTAGCTCGGAAATATGTGGACACTGGAAATCCTACTTTGGGTATCGCTTGTGATGAATACGCAGCGGTGAGCATTGATGAGAATGGTCAGGCAAGAGTTTGGGGAGATGCCCCGAATTACGAAGATTATGTGTATTTCGTTCGCCCGAATTGTGACGTTGGTTTACCTGAGTTTTGTGAAGAAGGAGAAGGCCTTACTTGGAATTACAATGCTTTGGCTTTGTCAGTGCTGCGCTTCAACAGTCCGGACGATGGGAGTGAATGGTTTGACCTCAATACTTGGACGGAACATTCGGGAGGCGAATGGTTCAATTGGTCAGTAGTGTCAGGACAATTTCAGGAAAACCCAGGAGTAGGTCCGGATTGCTCCCTTGGTCTTGATGAGGTCAATCCAAATGGAATTCAATTCTTCCCCAACCCGAGCAATGGGGATGTCTCAGTGAACTACTCAGGCCAAGCGCAATGGCTTTCAGTTTATTCTGTTCAAGGCAAGTTGATGGAGCGAATTTGGATGAGTGCCCAAAGTACGTCGATTGATTTACAAAATTTGCCACAAGGAATGTACTTGCTCCTCTGGGAGGGCGGTCAAGAACGCATTCAGATCTTGAGAGATTAAACGGGGTAAATAATGGTGTAGCGGTTTTTCTCTGGCTGAAGGGTGACTTTACTCGTGTCGGAGCGATTCGATCGGACTCAGTTTTGAAGCTTTCCAAGCGGGATACCAACCTGAAAGCAGACTCACCGTGAAGCACATCATCACCCCTATAAAAATCCATAACCAAGGGATGACAAAGGAGGTGTCCATGAAAACGGCAACGATGTTCCCGACCAGTATTCCTAGGATGATGCCCACGATGCCGCCAATCTGACCAATTACAACCGCTTCAATTAAAAATTGAGTTCTCACCACTTTTGAACTTGCTCCAATCGCTTTTCTTACTCCAATTTCCCGGGTACGCTCGGTAACGCTAACGAGCATGATGTTCATCAAGCCGATTCCCGCACCAAGAAGGGTAATCAGACCAATCACCGTGGCTGCAATTTGAATTCCGCCAATGGCGCTGCTCATGCTTTCCACCAATTGATTGCTTTGTTCAATGGAGAAGCTAGAATCATCACCAGGTCGGTCTCCTCGAGCACTTCTGCCCGCTGCATACGCCTCGTTGATAGCCGCGTCTTGGTCGGCAGCATCTTTCACTTGCACAGAAATCCGATAGGCAGTTGATTCTGAAGCGAAGTTCTTTTTGAGGTTGGAAACGGGGATAAAGCATTGGTTGTCAGACGACATTCCGAAGGCTTGACCTTTACTCTCCAAAATCCCAATGATTTGATATTTGTAATTCCCGATGCTAATAACCTCTCCCAAAGCGGCAACATTTTCATCGAAGGTTTTGGCGATGACATCCTTTCCGATAATCACAAAATTGACCCCAGCACTTAAATCTTGTTTATTGAAATCTCTACCCTCTTCAATGTTGAATCCAGATATGGTGCAGTAGTTTTCATCCACTCCCAATACTTGAACGTTGGGGTCGGTTTTCTTGTTCTCGTGTTTCACTGTTCCCATCGCCGTTCCCATGGCAGAAACACTTACCAAAGCATCAAAATTGTAGTTTTGTTTGAAGTTCATCGCTTCGCGGTAGGTGATGGGCGGACTCACTCGTTCTCGGTTTCCAAAACGGGCACCCATGGCGGTTTTGGTCTTAATTGTGAAGGAATTGGTGCCAAGGGATGAAAACTCTTGTTCGATTTTCACTTCAAGAACTTCAGTAGCGGTAATCATTACCACAAGTGCCATGATTCCGAAACCAATGATCATCACCGTAAGAAGCGTTCTGAGGAATTGACTTCGCACCGCTCGAAGTGATACTTTTACGTTTTCTATGAACTGTTGATTGAACATCGCACCAAATGTAAAGAAAGCCTTTGTCTTCTTTTGGCTAACTTTTGTGAAATCAACTCCCTTAGGGCTTTTCAAGATGCTGTGGATTTGTTAACTTCGTGCCCCGCAAAGTTCTTCACTTTACTACAATTATATGGCATTTGATATTGATATGATCAAAGCGGTGTACGACCGCATCCCGGGTCGCGTTGCAAAAGCACGTGAGACCGTTGGAAAACCGTTAACTCTAGCAGAAAAAATTCTTTATAGCCACCTTTGGGATGGCGCACCTGGTCAGGCTTTCGAGCGTGGGAAGTCTTATGTTGACTTCGCTCCAGACCGTGTAGCTATGCAAGATGCGACGGCTCAAATGGCCCTTTTGCAGTTCATGCAAGCAGGGAAAAAGAAAGCAGCTGTTCCTTCGACAGTGCACTGTGACCACCTTATCCAAGCAAGAATTGGAGCAAGTAAGGATCTTCAAGAATCCATCAATAAGAATAACGAAGTATTTAATTTTCTTGAATCTGTTTCAAACAAGTATGGAATTGGATTCTGGAAGCCTGGAGCAGGGATCATTCACCAAGTAGTTCTTGAGAATTATGCATTTCCAGGTGGAATGATGATTGGTACGGATTCTCACACCGTGAATGCTGGTGGACTCGGTATGGTTGCCGTTGGAGTTGGTGGTGCTGATGCCGTTGACGTCATGGCCGGTATGGCTTGGGAGCTGAAATTCCCAAAATTGATCGGTGTTAAATTGACCGGTAAGATGAGCGGCTGGACTAGCGCAAAAGATGTTATTCTTAAAGTAGCTGGAATCCTGACCGTAAAAGGTGGAACAGGAGCAATTGTTGAGTATTTTGGTGAAGGAGCGAAGTCGCTTTCTTGTACTGGAAAAGGGACCATCTGCAACATGGGGGCCGAAATTGGTGCAACCACTTCAACCTTTGGGTATGATGATAGCATGAAGCGTTACCTCGAATCTACTGGTAGAGCGGAGGTTGCAGCCATGGCTGATCAAATCAAAGAACACCTCACCGCAGATGATGAGGTTTACGCAAACCCAGAGCAGTACTTCGACCAAGTGATTGAAATTAATCTCTCAGAGTTGGAGCCTCACTTGAACGGACCGTTTAGTCCAGACATCGCGACCCCCATTTCTCAAATGGCAGAAAAAGCCAAAGAAAACGGATGGCCTTTGGATGTTAAGGTAGGTTTGATCGGTTCTTGTACGAATTCGAGCTACGAAGACATTAGCCGTTCCGCCAGCATCGCGAAGCAAGCTGTCGCGAAAAAATTGAAATCAAAATCACGATTCACGATTACTCCAGGTTCAGAATTGGTAAGATTTACCGTTGAGAGAGACGGTTTCATCGATACTTTTGAAGCTATGGGTGGAGATGTATTCGCTAATGCTTGTGGGCCATGTATTGGGCAATGGGCAAGAGAAGGAGCGGAAAAGCAAGAGAAGAATACCATCGTTCACTCTTTTAACCGAAATTTCTCGAAACGTGCAGATGGAAATCCGAATACCCACGCATTTGTAGGTTCACCGGAGTTGGTAACGGCAATTGCAATTTCTGGGAATTTGGGCTTCAACCCAATGACAGATACCCTCACCAATGAAAATGGTGAACAAGTGAAATTGGACGAACCACAAGGATCTGAACTTCCGTCAAAAGGTTTTGATGTTGAAGATGCTGGATACTTAGCACCTGCTGAGGACGGAAGCGGAATTAACATTGAAGTGAAAGATGGAAGCGAACGTTTGGAGTTGCTTTCTCCTTTCAGCCCTTGGGACGGTGAGAACCTTATGGGAGCCAAGTTGCTCATTAAAGCACATGGAAAATGTACAACGGATCACATTTCCATGGCGGGTCCTTGGTTGCGTTACCGTGGTCACCTCGATAACATTTCCAACAACACCCTCACTGGTGCTGTGAACGCTTTCAACATGGAAACCAACCATGTGAAAAACCAACTTACTGGTGAGTATGGTGAAGTTCCTGCTGTTCAACGCGCATACAAAGCAGAAGGTGTCCCTACCGTTGTTGTAGGAGATAGTAACTACGGAGAAGGGTCTAGCCGTGAGCACGCAGCAATGCAGCCGCGTCACCTTGGAGTGAGAGCAGTTATCGTGAAAAGTTTTGCACGTATCCACGAAACGAACTTGAAAAAGCAAGGGATGTTGGGTGCTACCTTCGTGAATGAAGCAGATTACGATAAAATTCAAGAAGACGATACGATCAACTTTATCGACTTGGCTCAATTCAGTCCAGGTAAAAACTTGACGGTAGAATTGGTACATGCTGACGGAAGCAAGGATCAATTTGAAGTGGCGCACACGTATAATGCGCAGCAAATTGAGTGGTTCAGAGCAGGATCCGCCTTGAACTTGATCAAACTTCAAGAAGGCGCTTAAGCTTTAAGAGTACAAGATTTTCAAAAGTCCTTCCCAACAAATGGGAGGGACTTTTGTTTTTGAATGGTATTGGTACTGAAAAAACATGCAATCATTCACCTAATTAAAACCTTCACGGATGAAAAAAACATTTACTTCAATAGCACTACTCCTTGCTTTAGGACTCGTATTTAGTTCGTATGATAATGGGGTTGCCGAACAGCAAAACCAAGACCGAACAGGTGCGCCAGGTTCAACCGCAAATTGCGGAGTGAGCTGTCATAATGCTCAAAACTACAGCCCAACTCTGGAAATTCAGTTGATCGACCCATTGTCCAACACTGCCGTAAGCGAATACATTGCTGGACAAACCTATGAGGTGAGATATGTCATCAGCGTGGCGAACGGTACTCCAAATGGCTACGGCTTTCAGTCAACCGCATTGCTCGATAATCTTGAGAATGCCGGTACATTCCAAAACCCAGGAACCGGAGTTCAGTTAGAGGATGTGAACGGAAGACACATTATCGAGCACAGTTTAGTATACACCGAAAACACCTTTGTTAGCGAGTGGATTGCCCCTGCTGACGGAGGAGACGTGACCTTCTACGCGAGTTCGGTTGCTGTGAACGGAAATGGTGCGAACAGCGGTGACGGCTATGCCGGGTCAAGTTTGTCCGTTTCTCCTGCCACCATTGGGGTGAGTGATGCTCATGCTTCTATGCGTGATGTGTATAGCTACGAAAAGCGTGTTTATTTGAACGGCTTGAGTGAGGGAACGATGGAAATTTATGGTTTGGATGGAAGTAAAGTGCTTTCGCGAGACATTGTCTCCGGGGATGAGGTGATCGACCTTTCAGAAATGAACGATGGGGTTTACTTTTTAATGGTTCCTCATTTGGGACAAAGCAAAAAGATCTTCTTGTCGAACGAACGATAAGTAAGGTTTTGGGAAGAGCTTGAAGTAGGACGTTTTCACACAACATCGAAAAAAAAAACGGGGAGCTCATAAGAACTCCCCGTTAAAACAGATGTGATTAATTAAAAATGGCGTCAACGTTATGACGCTTGCTCTTTTTTGAAGGTGAACTTCATGAATTGTTCCTCTCCAGAATACTCTTCAGGGTTAAAGCGTAAAGCGCTGAGTTTCTTCAGTACGTAGCTTTTAAAGTCGTCATTACTCGAGTCAATGTCCAAGACGGTGATTACGCCACAAGATTCAACTTGGAACCGAACCCAAACCATTTCTTGTTCATTGATTTGATGCAAACCGCTCGGATAGCTTATTGCACGTGAAATTTCCTTTTTCAATCCTCCGTTCATTGGAGAACCGGCTTCAACAGCATTCATTCCAAAGAAGATGGAGATCATCAAGACGAAAAAAGTAATTTTGAATTGTTGCATTTCAGTTTGTGCTTTTTAGATTTCGCTGCAAAATTCCACACAAATATTGATTTGAACAGCGATTTAAAATGAAGCCTGAGTGATGAAATCATTAGCCAGATTTCCAACTGGGCAGTAGTAAATTAACCTTCTGACAATATAGAATAAGGGAGTAATTCATGTCTTTGAACCAAAGTGAAACAATCGTAGTGCGGGGAGAACGGCTCAAGTTGCTCGCCGAAAAGGCCATTTGGTGGGAAAAAGAAAAAACCTTGATTCTCGCCGACTTGCATTTGGGGAAATCAGCCCATTTCAGAAAAAACGGCATCGCCATTCCAAAACAAGCTAATGCACAAATCGTTTGGGTCCTGAGCGAACTCATCCTTCAACATCAACCCGAAGAAATCTTGCTCTTAGGCGACCTTTTTCACAGCACGATGAATGAAGAATGGAATGAATTTGTTGACTTCAGAAAAAACGTTGCTCACATCCGTTTTCGACTGGTTTTGGGCAATCACGACATGATGTCGGATAAGGATTTGAAACTGGCTGATATGTTGCATTCGGAAGCTTACCGTAAAGGGCCCTTCTTATTTTTGCATCACCGACCTGAACATTTTCGCGATACCGATTTTGTGATGAGCGGACACATCCATCCCGCTGTGAAGTTAAAAGGTCTGGGGAAACAGAGCATGCGGTTGCCATGTTTTTACTTTAGTACTGAAGAGGCAGTATTGCCCTCCTTTGGCTACTTCACGGGAGCACACACCATTCAAGTGAAAAAGGGAGATCGGGTTTTTGTTACCAATGGCGAAGAAATATTCGCTTTATAGATCAACTTCTTTGACTAAATTCCCATTGAGGTAGTGGTATTCTTTGATCCTTTTTCCGGTTTCATCGCAATCGTAATGAACACCGTCTTCTTTACCTCTGAGGTAGATTTCAAATGACTTGATGTTTCCGTTTCGCCAATAATAAATCCATTCTCCGTGCTCTTTTCCGTTTTTGTAGTTTCCTACATAATCGAGCTGGCCGTTATCATAATACAGTTCCTCTTTCACACGTTCATTTTGAACACCTTGGGTGTACATCACGACATAGTCCGTTCCGTTGGGATGGGTTCTTACAACATGACGCTGAATCTCATCGCTTTGGAATAATATGCTGAATGGAAGGAGGATAGAAAGAAGAAAAACCTTCATAAATTAAAGTTGGGTGTGTAAAACATTACGAACATACAAATAACTTGTTTCAAGTTGTTCCTTTTTGTCTTTGTAGCATTGTACTTTTAGACCGCAAGAATTTTGACCCGAGAACAAGAGTTAGATATCATTTCACGTGCCAAAAAGCATCCTCGCTTTTTCGCTCCGCTGTATGAAGTGCATTTCGAAAAGATTTTTCGTTTTGTGCATCGCAAGGTGGGTTCATCGGCCATCGCGGGAGATCTTTGTTCACAAACATTTGAAAAGGCCATGCTTGCTTTGCCCAAGTACAAAGACCAAGGTTATCCCTTCAGCAGCTGGCTTTACCGCATCGCAGCGAATGAAGTGAATATGTATTTCAGGAAAAAAGGAAAGGTCTTAATTCAAGAATTGAACGATTTTCACTTGACCAAGTTGGTGGAAGAGTTTGATTTTAGCATTGAAAGAGAGGAGCAAATTGAGAATCTTCTCAGTACCTTGTCAGAACTGAGCGAAAACGATCAGAAATTGATCGAAGCACGGTTTTTCGACGCTTTGTCTTTTAAGGAAATAGGCGGACTCTTCGGTATGAAAGAAGACGCAGTCAAAATGCGAACCTATCGGGTTTTAAAGACATTGAGGAAAATGATGGAAGGAGGTTCAAATGGCTAAATATAAATACACCAAAAAGAAAGGACTTGAGCAGGATGAAATCAACAGATACAAAGATTTCGGGAAGTTGATTGGTCCGGTAGAGAAAGCCAAAAAGCGCCTTCATCAACCCCTTTACCGCGATCCTAGATTTTTTATCGGACTATTGGCTCTTCTACTCATTGCCTATTTGGTCTGGAGCCAAGTTGAAAAAGAAAAGCAAGAAGAAACACAGCCTAAACAGGAGCTGCTTCGTTAAATCTGGAAACTTTCAAGCGGGAACTTCGTAAGAAGGGCTGAGTGAATAACCTAATTAAATATACGCTACTCGCCTCTTTTTCTTTTGTTTCCGTCGCTCTCTTCGCCCAAAACCAGACACTTTGGGTTGATGAGGAGATTTCTAGTGATGCATTCAAAGAAGACCTTGGCCTCTTGTGGGACGTTCTCAACGAAACCCATGCCGGTCTATTTAATTACACCGATTCTTTAGAGTTCATTTCCTTCATCGAAAGTTTCGATCAGGTTGAAAAAGACCTCCCTCTCCATGATGCCTTTTACGAGCTGTCTGCACTAATCAATTTGATTAAGGATGGACATACGTACATCAT
Source organism: uncultured Flavobacteriales bacterium (assembly GCA_938085105.1). Lineage (GTDB taxonomy): Bacteria > Bacteroidota > Bacteroidia > Flavobacteriales_D > Sanyastnellaceae > CALKGK01. Next base: position 116,573 of record CALKGK010000036.1, on the reverse strand, counting down.
GCCCAATGACGATCAGGATGAAGCTTTACTCCATGAAGTAGGTTTCGTTCCATTTACATTTAAAATCATCAAAGGAAAACTTTTGATTGATCAGAACTTTGGCGGTCCACAGTTTGAAAAGGGAATGGAAGTACTCGCAATTGATGGAATGCCAAGCGAAGATTTACTCCCCACATTAAGGGACTATATGACCACGGATGGGTGCAGTCCAGAGCCTAAAAATGACATGCTTGAAGGACAGTTTTGGTGGTATTTCGGTTTGCATTTTGGATTCAAAGCAAGACACCACATTGTATACCTAGATCAATTTGGCAGGCGAAAAGCTGTATTTGCAGGAGCAGTTAATTTTCTTGATCGAAACCGAATGCTGGAAGAGCAGGAAGAGGAAAATGATGAACTGTTATCCTATGAATTGATCGGAGACGTGGCCTACTTGAAGGTCGCTCGTTTTTGGGGGTGGAGTGCAAGGAGGTATTCAAAATCGTTGAACGAAGCTTTCGCCTTTTTTGAGGAGTCGAATTGTCGAGAACTCATCATTGATGTTCGTGGAAATGGCGGGGGAAGGGAAGGTTTTGAGAATCGATTGCTCAGTCATCTCAGTCATGACCTCCACGAAAAATACGACAGAGTTCAAATGAAACGGGTTTTTGCAAGGCATTACAAACATTTCAAAAGAGGCTTTGCAAAGCGTTTGGAAGACCTCCTCTATAGAACCGTTGAGTTTAGAAAAACAGATGAAGGAGAATGGGAACGAAGAAATCGCTTCCAGCATTCCTGGGTGCAAAAACAGAAGCCTTTTGAGGGAGTAACCTACATTTTGATTGACGGAGAAGTGTTTTCTGGAGCCGCAGAGTTTTCTTCAATGGCTAAAGATTATGGCGCTAAATGCTTGCTCGTGGGGGAAGAAACAGGAGGTGGGTATCAAGGGAACACAAGTGGTTATTTTTATACTCTCCGACTGCCCAATACAGGTTTTGAAGTGAATATTCCCCGAATCTTGTTCGATTTGGCTGTGAAAGATGATTCGTGGCAAGGAGGCGTATTGCCGGACATCTTCATGCAAGAACGCATCGAAGACTATGTTTTAGGAGAAGATACCCAGTTGAAGTTCGTACTCTCGTTAATCGAAAATGGATTTGTTCTAGAGCAATATCAAGACCGCTAGCATATTCAAAATTACTCGTTCTAAACCATGTGAAGGAGTTTTAATATTTTTGATGTACAACAGCAGAACAATGAATAGAAAGACATCTTTGATAATAGCGATCTTCACGCTTTTCACAACCAATTTCTGCGCTCAGCAAAGTATCAAGGCATTGTTTCTGGGTAACTCATACATATCGGCCAACAATCTTCCTGAAATGGTTCAAGATATTTCGGTGGCAGAAGGTCACTCATTTCTATTTGATTCAAACACTCCAGGAGGTTATACCTTAGAAGGTCACTCTACCAACAACACCTCCATGGTCTTGATGGAAGAGGAGAGTTGGGATTTTGTCGTACTTCAACAACAGAGTCAAATGCCTTCTTTTCCGGACGCACAAGTGGAACAACAAACATATCCGTTTGCTGAAATTTTATGTGATTCAATTCGATCCAAAGCTCCTTGTGCAATCCCGCTGTTTTACATGACGTGGGGAAGGGAAAATGGAGATCAAGATAACTGTGAATTTTTCCCTCCACTCTGCACGTATGAAGGAATGCAAGATCTTCTTTCTGAACGCTATCTATACATGGCTGAAACCAATGATGCCGCTTGCTCGCCAGTTGGTGAAGTTTGGCGCTACGTAAGAGAGAATCACCCAGAAATAGACCTTTACGTTGGTGATGGGAGTCATCCTAATGTCAATGGCACCTATCTAGCGGCATGCACTTTTTTTGTGTCGATGTTTAATGAGACCTTGCTGGTGAATTCAGAGCCCAGCGAAATGGATGCGCTGTATGCGGCAGACATTAGAAATGCGGTGAATGATGTTATTATCGGCAACGAAGGCACTTATTTTTTAGAAAGCGATATCGTCAATGCGGAGGTCAATTATGATATTGAAGGGACGTCCTTAAACCTCAGCATTGAGAGCAGCTTGAATGTCTCTTCCATACAATTGCTATGGCTCGATGGCTCGGTGTTTATGCTTGAAAATGGTGAAGAAGTGAACATTGATCTCAGTAATCTTCTCGATGGTACTTATACCATTGAATATGTTTTAATGAGCGATTGTGGAGATCAAAGCGATGACTTCATATTCGACTATTCAAGTGTTGGGGTTGATGAATCTCAGGATTATATGGAGATGTTGGCCCATTCAGGTCAAATCATCCTTCGTGGTGTTGCCAAACCGTCCATACTAACGATTCACAATACCGATGGTAAGGTACTGCTCCAAAAACGCATTCTCTCGGGAGAATCACGCATCGAATTGCCTGAAGAGGTGAATGGAGTGGTTGTGGCTAAACTAAGTTCGGACAGCCAGCAGATCATCAAAAAAATGTTGATTCTTCGTTGATTTACTCAACGTTTACACTAAAATTTCCCTGAAATGAAATGTCGAATCCAACCGGTGTTCCATTGACAACCTCTTTTAGGATCAAGTCCATACTAATACTTTCGCGTCCGCCAAAGATGGCACCATTCACATTGATTACACCTACAGTAGAAATGTACTGACGGTATGGGAAAAGTTCGTTGTTTAAGTTGATTTCTTCTACCAAAACTGCCACGGTATCTTCTGGAACAAAGAAAATGGGATGATCAACACTGTCCAATTCAAAGCTTACGTTGATGCTATGCGTTTCCGTTTCGTTTTCTGCTCTTACGTCGCTTGTGAGGTAATATTTTCTCGAAAGTGGGAGGGTATCTGAAGCCAAAATGTATTCCGCAGCGAGCAACTCAAAGGATTCACCTTCCCAGGTTAAAGCGCCACATTCGCAAACGAAATTAGGGTTCACAAATTCTTCTGACTTTTTACAAGCAGTAAATGCGATGAGTAGAAAAGCAATGAGGGTAGGAATGGTGTACTTCTTCATGTTCATAGTATGAGGATGTGAATTTACTCAAAATCGGGGTAGAGTAAGTATTTTTTGCGAATGAGTTTATAGGCATTCAAGTTTTCCTGCCAAGACGAGCGGATTTCTTGTTCGCTTTTACCATCTATAATGTCCTTTCTCAAGTCTTGTGTTCCAGCAAGTTTGTCAAAAAAGTTTTCTTTGAAGAACCCTTCTTTGTCTTGATCATACATTGCCATTAGCCAAGAGAGATTCAAAGCTTTCAGATCATAAAAAAAATCATTTTCCAGAGAGGAAAGGTTTGACCCGAAGCATGTTTCATTTTCATAAGGTGGGTGAGCAGCAACACCAGGTATATGCTTTGGGGTAAATGTGAAACTGCCTGGGGAGTTCTGGGGAGTTCCGAAGCATTGAAATGGCATGTCTGTTCCTCTTCCGACACTGACTTTGGTTCCTTCAAAGAAACATAAACTTGGGTAGAGCTGAATGGAAAGTGCGTTTGGAAGGTTAGGGCTAGGGGCAATGGGTAAGTTGTATTTTTTCGAATGGTTATAATGCTCGCAAGGGATAACTGTAAGCTTGCACTTGACTTGATTGGCTAACCACTTTTCTTCGTTGATCATTTTCGCGAGCTCACCTACCGTCAAACCGTGAACTACGGGGATGGGGTGCATCCCAACAAAAGATTGGAATTCCATTTCCAGGACTGGACCATCAATGTAGTATCCGTTGGGATTTGGTCGGTCAAGAATAATCACTTCAACATTATTTTCAGCCGCAGCCTCCATGACATAGTGCATCGTGCTGATATAGGTGTAAAAGCGGGCTCCTACATCTTGTATATCGAAAACAAAGACATCGATGTTCTCGCAATCTTCCTTACTGGGTTTCTTGTGTTTTCCGTAGAGCGAAATGATCGGTAATCCAGTTTTAGGGTCCTTTCCGTCGGCCACTGTTTCCCCGTTAGCTGCTGCACCTCTGAAACCGTGTTCTGGAGCGAAAACACTTTTTACGTTGACGTTTTGAGCGATCAAATGGTCGATGAGATGTGTGTTATTGATGTAGGAGGTCTGATTAGCCACCACCCCAACATTTTTTCCATTGAGAAGAGGCAAATATTTTTCCATTTGTTCAGCACCAACCACGATGGGGGTGTTTTGCTTAGTTGAGCTGTGTTGCTTTTCTTTTGATGCAATTGGTGTGTTGTTGCAGAAAGCGAGAATCAGAAGAAATGAAATGGAAATTGCGCGAAACATGTGTTGGTGATTGTTTTTAGGTACTTGTGTTTATCGAAGGTAAGGAAAGGAATTTAGGGGTGGGGTGTTGCGGGAGGGAAACGTTTGATATTGATTGTCATTTGCTCTGATTTAGGGCTATCCATTTACGTCTCCAATAGGTTTTGTAATGAATCAATGCACGTAGGCTTTTCGTCCTCATTCTCACTCTGAAAACAGCTATCCATTTACGTCGCCAAAACGAATTGATCACGACCTCAATCCACCCCCATAACTTTGTAATTGAGTACTTCTAGTTTGTGTATGAATTTGCCTTCGTCATTGCCCTCATCTAACTTTACTTCATTCAAAATCATCTGAAATGAACCTTCACATAACCGATTTTACTGACGAATTTCCAGACGACCGTTCCTGCTTTGCCTTGCTTGTTCAAAAAAAATGGAGCACAGGTTTTATGTGCAGAAAGTGCAATCATACGCAATTCTCCATCGGAAGAAAATGGCACCACAGAAGATGCAAAAAATGCCGTTATGAGGAGTCTGCAACCGCGCACACCCTCTTCCATAAAATCAAGTTTCCATTGCTAAAAGCATTTCAAATTGTTCATCTTCTTTCTTCCTCGAATGCTGGACTATCCACTGTGGAAATAGCACGTAGGTTCGACATAAAACAGTCGACTGCTTGGTTCTTTAAGCGAAAGGTTCAGCAAGCTTTCTTTAACGTGGAGACAAGTTTTTTAACCGAAAAATCTAATCTAACAACTTCCGAAAGCCTAACTCGATTGAGAACCCTTTTACCCGCTCGCTTGAACCGCGTGACAAAGGTGAGTTTTGAAACTAAAATTCTTGCTGGTCACGATTCTACCGACATACATAAAGCCCTTATTTCATCCATTCACATGAAAGGAAGCTCAAGGGCAAGGGAGGTAGGAAAACACAAGAAAGCTTGCGGAAGGCGTTGGTTGATCAACCTTCGAATGGGCAGAAGAAATGATGAACGATTGTGTGAAAAGTATCGGAATGAGCTGGTTGATTGGATTCAATCAACTCACCAACATATTTCGGCAAAACACATGTTCTACTACTGTTGTGAGTTTAATTTTCGGCGCAATAAACAGCAATGTCAAAACTATTTGTCGAATTTTTTAATGGTCATAGATTCCATGGTTCGACTCCCTTGGTTTTCTTACCAACTCCTCGCCAAATCTCCCGTACAAAACTAATGGACTTCAACTCGGAAGGTTGTTCCACTACTTCCAGACATTCAATTACCTTTGTCTCGATATGGATTTGAGCAAGTTGATAGCGAAAAGAATTTCGGGACGAACAGGTAGGAATGAACTTTCCCGACCAATCGTCGGAATTGCCATATCCGGCGTGGCTCTCGGGGTCGCACTTATGATTCTCTCCATTTCGATTGTCAAGGGATTTCAAAAAGAGGTCAGCAACAAAGTAGTAGGCTTCGGCTCTCATATTCAGATTCTCTCAAACAACAACAACTACACGCAGGAAACTAGCCGACTCGAAATCGAACAAGCTTTTTACAACCGAATCGACTCTATTAGTGGGGTGAAGGGGATTCAAACCTTCGCCAGTAAACCGGGAATTCTCGAAACCAAGGAGAACCTTCAAGGGGTTATCATTAAAGGTGTTTGGGATGATTATGATTGGAGTTTCTTTAAGAAGTCACTGGTTGAGGGCGAACTCATTCAAATCCAAAAAGGAGAGAAAAGTGAAGGTGTACTGATTTCTTCGGCCATCGCGAAACGACTAAAAATTGAATTGAACGATAAGGTTACCCTTTATTTTGTGCTTCAAGAAGGAGATATTAAGCCGAGAAACTTTAAGGTAACGGGCATTTATGATACCGGCTTAAAAGAGTTCGATCAGCAGTTTGTTTTTGTCGACCTTCATCACCTTCAAAAAGTAAATGCCTGGGGTATTGAGGCGCAAATCCGTGTTTCAGACTCCAATTGTGAAGACGGCCAGTTTGAAATTGAAGGCCTAGGGTATGGGGGATTAACTAGACTGAATTACAATTGGAACACCAAGTGGAGGGGAGAAGGACCGTTCATATTCATGCCGACAGGAGACACTACGATTACTTTGCATGTATCAGACAGAAGCACCACCATTCCAGATTCAACGCAAGTTCATCTTCACTTTCCTCTGAATTCAAATGGGGCTCTTGATTTCTGCAACTACGAGCTGACGAGGACTGGAGGAGAAGGGAGCTACATTCATTATACTGGAGGCTTTGAGGTTTTGGTTGATGATTACAAACGCCTCGATGAACTCCACATGAAGGTCGCTGATGAGGTGCCATATTATCTCCAAACAGTGAGCATCACAGATCGGAATCCAGAAATATTTTCATGGCTTGAAATGCTAGACCTTAATGTGAGTTTGATCATATGGATGATGATTCTTATCGCAGTGGTGAACATGACATCAGCATTGTTGATCATTATTCTCGAACGAACGAACATGATTGGTTTGCTCAAAGCATTTGGAATGAATAATTCTGGAATCATGAAGATTTTTGTTCGACATGCAGGTGGTATTATTTTTAAAGGGATCATCATCGGTAATTTCATTGGGTTCGGAATCGCGCTTCTTCAAGCCAAAACCCAGCTCATCCGATTGGATCCGGAAAGCTATTACGTTTCTGCGGTGCCTATTGAATTCGATTTCCTTTCCATCGCTTTCGTTCAGGTCTTGACATTCGTCATATGCATCATAATGATGATTCTACCCGCGTGGTACGTAGCAAGAATCCGCCCAGTAAAGGCCATCCGTTTCGACTAGTTTATGCTACCTTTGCTTCAGAAAATTTCGAAATGAAGAAGGTATTTGATAATATATTAGGAGCCATTGGAAATACACCAATGATCAAGTTGAACAGGATAGCTGAAGATCTACCAGGAACCATTTTGGCGAAGGTGGAGTACTTCAACCCCGGAAACTCAGTGAAAGACAGAATGGCCCTGAAGATGGTTGAAGATGCTGAGCAAGAAGGAAAAATCAAGCCAGGTGGTACAATCATTGAATGCACGAGTGGGAACACAGGAATGGGACTGGCCCTAGCATGTATCGTGAAAGGATATAAATTGATTTGTACTTCTTCCGACAAACAGTCGAAAGAAAAGTTTGATGTGCTCAGAGCAGTTGGGGCAGAAGTACATGTTTGTCCGACAAATGTTGCTCCTGATCACCCCGACTCATACTACTCCGTAGCCGAGCGTTTGAGTAAAGAGATTCCAAATTCTTTTTGGGTGAATCAATACGATAATCTCAGCAACAGAAAGGCACACTACGAAACAACGGGGCCTGAAATCTGGGAGCAAACTGAGGGTAAAATAACTCACTTTGTCGTTGGGGTAGGAACTGGCGGAACCATCTCCGGGGTAGGGAAATACCTCAAAGAGCAAAACCCAAACATTAAGATTTGGGGCATTGATACCTACGGCTCTGTGTTCAAGAAATATCATGAAACGGGTGAGTTTGACGAAAATGAAATTCACAGTTACATTACAGAGGGTATCGGAGAAGATATTCTTCCCAAAAATGTTGATTTCGGTGTGATTGATCACTTCGAGAAAGTAACTGATAAGGACGGGGCACTTGTTGCGCGTGAATTGGCAGAAAAGGAAGGCTTGTTTTTAGGATACTCTTGTGGATCTGCTTTCCAAGGCCTGCGTCAACTGAAAGACGAACTCTCCCCTGAAGATGTGGTGGTTGTACTTTTCCATGATCACGGGAGTCGATACGTTGGTAAAGTTTATAACGATGAGTGGATGAAGAGCGTTGGTTTTATGTAGACCAAACTAAATGATATAAAAAAGCCGAGCAACTCTTAAGATGCTCGGCTTTTTTTGTTCTTCTTAATTCTACGACTTATAGTCCAAGAATGTCTTTTTAATGATGGCAATACACTCTATGAGTTGTGATTCAGTCATCACCAAAGGAGGAGCAAATCGAATGATATTACCATGTGTAGGCTTGGCCAAAAGTCCGTTGTCTTTCATGGCAACACAAAGATTCCAAGCCGTTTTACTTTCAGGAGTGTCGTTGATCAAAACGGCATTGAGAAGCCCTTTTCCACGAACGCCTTTCAAAAGAGGACTTTCATCAACAAGCTTCTGCATTTCCGCTCTGAAAATCTCGCCGAGTTTGCGCGCATTTTGTGCCAACTTTTCATCGGTAACAACCTGAAGTGCAGCCATAGCAACTTCTCCAGCTACAGGGTTTCCGCCAAAAGTAGAACCGTGTTGTCCAGGTTTGATTACTTCCATGATGTCATTGTCCGAAAGTACTGCAGACACTGGGTAAGCTCCACCAGAAAGGGCTTTGCCAAGGATGAGGAGATCGGGTTTTGTGTAAGAAGACTGTTGTTCACAATGTCCTTCACAATTGCAATTTCCGCAAACAGCCAAGAGTGAACCTGTACGTGCGATGCCTGTTTGAACTTCATCAGCGATAAAGAGCGCATTGTTCTTGCGGCAGATTTCTGCAGCTTTAGAAATATAATCTTCCGCAGGCGTATTCACTCCAGCCTCACCTTGAATAGGTTCCACTAGGAATCCGGCTACGTTGGGCATACTCATTGCTTTTTCCAAAGCTTCAAGATCATTATAAGGCACGCTCACAAAACCTGGAGTGTAAGGACCAAAGCTTTTTCTTGCATCTTGATCATCGCTGAAACTAACGATGGTTGTTGTTCTTCCGTGGAAGTTTTGTTCACAAACCACAATGATGGCTTGATCTTGAGCTATTCCCTTCTTTTCATAGGCCCACTTTCTACAAATTTTGATGGCAGTTTCAACCGCTTCAGCACCAGTATTCATAGGAAGCACCTTTTCAAACCCAAAGTATTCAGTGATGAATCTTTCATATTCACCCAAAACAGAATTGTAGAATGCTCTTGATGTGAGTGTCAGCTTTTGAGCTTGGGCAGTCATCGCATTCACAATCTTTGGGTGGCAGTGTCCTTGATTTACCGCGGAATAGGCTGAGAGGAAATCGAAGTACTTCTTCCCTTCCAGGTCCCATACAAAAACACCTTCACCTCGGTCCAAAACAACTGGTAATGGGTGGTAGTTGTGCGCTCCGTGATCGTTTTCCAATTTCATTGCCTCCTCAGAGCTCAATTTCTTTTCCATAATATCCGCCATCTTCTCTTGGTGTTTTTGATTGTTTACAAAGCTATTGAAAAGGATTTGTGGTAACAAACCCAAATTTAAGAGTTGAGATAGAGAACGGAGAGCGAATGAGCGTTGATTCATTCCTGAACCTTTTGGTGACGTAAATGGATAGCTTTTTTTAGAGTGAGAAAGAGGACGGGGGCAAATGAGCATAGATTCATTCCTGAACCTTTTGGCGACGTAAATGGATAGCCCACTTTTTCACCCCAAATCATCTTTTTCCCAAAAAAAATGTGACCTCCCAATATAACTCACGTCATAACCCCAAAGTACAAACACTCAAACCAAAATTACTTCAAGAAAAGCGGCAAGCGAAAAATCCGAGGTCATGTGGCTATAGTTAAAGATCAGCATTGGGAGAGAGTGATGATCGCCTCGCAAAATTTGCTTGCCGCCCCAATTCCGAAGCACAACGGTCTGAGAATGATTTTTTTCATTAGGCGAGGCCTGGTCGACAACCGTTAACCAGGCCTATTTTTTACCCAACTTTTTTAAATCACCGATCGAATAAATCTTTGTACTTTTGCCCAGATTTTGAAAAAAAATAAAATGGCTGGTACAAAAACCTTCACAATGATTAAACCAGATGCAACTGCAGCTGGTAACACAGGAAAAATTATCGATAGAATCATCCAAGCTGGATTCTCTATCGTAGAAATGAAGTGGACAACACTTTCTAATGATCAAGCAAAGAAATTCTACGAAGTACACGCTGAAAGACCATTCTATGGCGAATTGGTGGAGTACATGACTTCCGGACCTATCGTTGCTGCTGTTTTGGAAAAAGACAACGCTGTTGAAGATTACAGAACACTCATCGGTGCAACAAATCCAAAAGAAGCAGCTCCAGGTACCATCCGTGCTGAGTTTGCTGAGTCAATTGCTGCAAATGCCGTTCATGGTTCAGATAGCGACGAAAATGCCAAAATCGAAGGAGATTTTTTCTTTGCATAATTAAGGCAGTATCAAAAACTTCCAAAAAGGCTCTCGCGTTTATCGTGTGAGCCTTTTTTGTTGCCTTTAACTTACCATCTCACTTCCCTGAGTTCAAGGAATTAAATACCTTTGACACTCGTATAAAAGTAATTTAGGATCATACTACCCATGGAAAAAATTAAAGTAGCCAATCCCGTCGTCGAACTCGATGGTGATGAAATGACGCGCGTAATTTGGAAATTCATTAAAGACAAGTTGATTTTCCCATACCTCGATATGGAAATCAAATACTTCGATCTTGGCATCATGGCAAGAGATGAGACGAATGACCAAATCACCATTGACGCGGCAGAGGCAATCAAAAAATATAACGTTGGGATCAAATGCGCTACCATCACCCCAGATGAAGACCGCGTTACTGAATTCGGACTCAAAAAGATGTGGAGATCTCCAAACGGTACCATTAGAAATATCATCGGTGGTACGGTGTTCAGAGAACCAATAATGATGAGCAACGTGCCAAGATTGGTTCCTGGTTGGACCAAGCCTATTTGCATCGGAAGACACGCTTTTGGTGATCAATACAAAGCAACAGATACCGTAATCAACGGAAAAGGGAAGCTTACAATGACCTTTGTTCCTGAAGATGGCGGAGAAAGCCAATCCTGGGAGGTTTACAATTTCGAAGGAGATGGAGTAGCGATGAGCATGTACAATACTGATGAGTCCATCTACGGATTCGCACGTTCGTCCATGAATCAAGCGCTCGCCAAACAATGGCCACTCTACCTTTCAACCAAAAACACCATCCTCAAAGCATACGACGGTAGATTCAAAGATATCTTCCAAGATGTGTATGATCAAGAATTCAAAGCCAGATTCGAAGAGGCAGGAATCACCTACGAACACCGTTTGATCGATGATATGGTGGCTGCAGCACTCAAGTGGGAAGGCGGATTCGTTTGGGCTTGTAAGAATTACGACGGAGATGTTCAGTCGGATACCGTTGCCCAAGGTTTCGGCTCGCTCGGATTGATGACTTCAACCCTCGTAACTCCAGATGGAAAAACCATGGAGGCAGAGGCCGCTCACGGTACGGTAACCAGACACTATCGTCAACACCAACAAGGCAAAAAGACATCCACAAATCCTATCGCTTCCATCTTTGCTTGGACTCGTGGACTAGATTTTAGAGGAAAACTTGATCAAAACGATCAACTCCGAAAATTTGCGCAAACCTTGGAACAAGTTTGTATCGATACAGTGGAAGCGGGCAAAATGACCAAAGATTTGGCACTCCTCATTCACGGAAAGGAAATGACTGAAAACCATTACCTTACTACCGAGGATTTTCTCGAAGCCCTCAATCAGGAACTAAAACAACGAATGGGAGCCTAAGCCTTCTTTCCAAAATAGCTGAAAACAGTCTTCCCTTGGGAGGCTGTTTTTTTATTCTTTTTTTCGGGTTGATGGAATACTGCTTTGGTGAAATGATGAACAATCATTCATGCTATTCCTGATCTTCACCAAAGAATTCAGGATGAAAGTTGAGGAGGTAGATTTCTTCCTGAGCTCGTGTGAAAGCGGTGTAGAACCAACGCAAAAGGGAGATGTCCAACATTTCTTCCGTGAGATACCCTTGATCAACAATAATCGCTGGCCATTGTCCACCTTGGGATTTGTGACAAGTAACGGCGTAGGCAAATTTAATCTGTAATGCGTTGTAGAAGGGGTCTTCCATGACGGCCTTGTGGATTTTCTTCCGGTCCCTCAAATCAAGATAGTCTTCCGTAATGGCGTGGTACAAGGCTTTGATTTCTGCCATAGGGAGGTTCGGACCTTCAACGTTGATGGTGTCAACCAATATGCGCACTTCAAAAGGGATGAAATCAGGGTAATCGAGCAAGCGGACTTCAACATCGGCGAATCGTCGACCGTAAATCTCATGATACCTAACCACCTTGATCACTTCAACAATGTCGCCATTGGCAATGAAGTTGGTAGGGGCGTCTTTGTAGGCATTCAACCAGAAATAATTATTTTTCACCACCATCAAGAGGTCGCCAGCATTCAACTCTTCCTCATACCAAAGAATGCGCGATCGAATGTGCTGATTGAACTGATTGGCCCGCTTGTTACTTCGGGTGATCAACATCACTCCTTCACGTGTGTACTTAGAGTAAAGCTGATCCAAGACTTCCTCCAAGTCTTCTCCCGAAACAGGAATAACATCCGCAAATCCCTCAGGGTGAAGACGAGGGAAACCTTCCTGCCCACTGGTGATGGCCTTCCTTAAACTGGTAGCGTTGAAGAGAATTCCACTGTCCATTTCCTGCCGAACAACATCCGTTAACTGAATGTCTGCAATGGTAAGGTAGAAGGAAGATCGAAGTGAATCGGTGTCGAGTGCAGGGCTCTCATCACTGCCAACAGGAGGGAGCTGTGCCTGATCCCCCACAAGGATCAAACGACAATCTTCCCCTTGAAAAACGAAATCAATCAAATCTTCCAGTAAATCCCGGTATTGAAAAGATTGGTCACTGCTCATTCCGGAATGTCCGCCAATCATGGAGGCCTCATCCACCAAGAAAATGGTTTTTTTGTGTCGATTCACCCCGAGTCCATAAGCCATTCCACCAGAGGAGTTTTTCGTGGGGAAGTAGATCTTTTTGTGTATCGTGAAGGCGGGCCTTTTAGCGTATTGACTCAATACTTTTGCCGCTCTTCCCGTTGGAGCTAACAACACGATGTCATATTCAGTCAAACGCAAAGCCCCAACATATGCCCCAACCGCCGTGGTCTTCCCTGTACCCGCGTATCCTTTCACCAACAAGGTGCAACGGGGCATCTTGGAAAACGTGAAGCGCGAAAGGGCATGAAGCAAGGCGTCTTGGCCAGGAGTGGGAGCGTATGGGAAATACTTTTTTAAAGCAAGGGTGAACGCAGCAACTTCTTTCATCTCAGGCCGAAAGATATGGCTTTTAAAACGTATACTTTTCGTTCAAATTCGTGAGCCAACGATTAAAAAAAAATGGTAAGTTTGCCATCATTCCTTAATAAGAGAAAAGATACAGCAATATGGAAAATTTAGGAAGAACACTTGGGAAATACGTTATCTCCTTTCTCCTCGTCCTCGGGGGAATTAGTTTTCTGATCAAATATTTATCGGGCGACTCGATCGAGTCACAACCAACTGACATGCTTTGGGCTGCATTAACCCTCATTCTCGTGGGGATTATCGCAATGCCGGTGATCTTGTCTAAATTCAGCTTGAGCGTTAGTCGAATCATTCTCGGAATTGGATTGATCATCACGCTGTACCTCGCTTACCGAGTGGTTTTCTCTGTAGAAGAAGAAATTGAGTTTAGAGCGAAAAAAGAACGCATCGATGCAACGGTAGTGCAACGATTGAAGGACCTTCGTGAAGCACAAATCGCTTACTATGAAAACAACGGAAAATACACTGATGACTTCCAAGAGTTGAGAAGATTCATCAACTCAGAAACCATTCCTCAAGTCTTCAAAATGGGACGTTTGGATACGACTTTCGAGGCAGCATTGGAATTGGGCTATATCCTCGATAAATCAGATGTGGACTCTGTAGCTTCTTCTCTAGGTTTGAGCTCGGATGCTTTCAGAAAACAATTGGAGACAGGAGAAAATGGATACCAAGTTTTGGATACCACTTACATCTCGTTCTACCAAAAAGAGTTCGCTCCAGAAGTGAGAAGAGAAAAGAAACTTCCATTGGTTAGCTTGGATTCTTTGCGTTACACTCCTTCTAGCGGACAACCTTTCAAAATGGAAGTGGGAGTTGCTGACATCGGTGGTGTGAAACAACCAACCATCTTAGTGGAAGATCCAACCCCCTTCGGAAGACCGAATGTGAAAAAAACCGCCTTGCGCTTTGGATCACTAACAGAAGGGCATACGGATGGTAACTGGAAAGAGTAATTCATTCCATCTGGTGGATGAAGATGCGTCGCTGCCTCAACAGGAATTACAGCTGTTCATCGAAATTCACGAAAACCAACTGCGCTCAGCACTCCTTTCAGAAGAGTTCGACTTGCTCGTGGCGGTCAGAAATGATAAGCTCGAAACAAGCGATCCTGTCTTGGAAATTGAGCAGATTCTCAAAGATCAAAAGCTCATTTCCCGAGACTATAGTGCCGTTCATATCGCTTTTAAGTCCCAAAAGCAGTGCTTGGTTCCTAATGGTTTTTTTCAAGAGGAGGAAGCAACTAACCTTTTTCAAAAAGTTCACGGAACAGCACCAGAGTCTCTCGGAATTAGAGAGTGCAAAGAGGCCAAACTCAAAGTCATCTACCAACGACAAGCAGGCCTGGAGCAGTTCTTCTTGAACGCTTATCCCAATGCGCAGTTCCACTCAAGCGAAGCATTGCTCATTGAGGCCTTGATCCACAGAAACAGGTTTGTACAAAATCCAAAACTCTTCATCGACGTGGAGGAAAATGAATCGAGATTCTACCTCTTGTCCAAAAAAGGGCTGCTCTTCTGCAATGCATTTCCAACCAGCAGCGATGAAGATGTGCTTTATCATGCCTCCAACATTGCAAAACAATATCAATTGGACGGTCAACACCTCGAAGCCCACATTTCTGGTCCTTGGAAAATCAACTCCCCTGGGATTCAACTCTTCAAGAAATACTTCGCTTATGTGAATGTGAATATGGGACTCGAATACGTTAAGCTCTCAAAAGGTTTGAGCGCTCTCAGAAAACAAGAGGTGATGAGCCTCCTTAATCTCGTTGCATGCGAATCATAGGCGGACAGCTAAAGGGACGAAAGTTTATGCCTCCAAAGGGTTTCGACTCAAGACCAACAACCGACTTCGCCCGTGAGGCCTTGTTCAACATTCTCGATCACCGAATTGCCATTTTTGAAGCCACTACGCTCGACCTGTTCTGCGGCACCGGAGCTATGAGCTATGAATTGGCTTCTCGTGAGGCAAAATCAGTGAGTGCAGTAGATAAGAATGTGGCCTGCCTCAAATACATCCGTGCACAAGCAGAAAGCTATGGAGTAAGCCAGATCAAAACACTGCGCTCCGATGCAAAAACCTTCGTCAAAAGAACCAACCTGAACTTCGATCTCATCATTGCAGACCCTCCTTTTGACTTTCCGAATTTACCCGAATTACTTGAGCTGATTTTGGAGAAACCATTGCTCAAACCTAAGGGGCTTTTGGTTTTGGAACACGATGATCGTCACGATTTTTCTTCCTTGCCTGCGTTTGAATCCTGCCGAAAATATGGTGGGGTTCGCTTTAGTTTCTTTACCTTAGACCATGATGAATAAGGCAGTATTTCCAGGGTCCTTTGATCCCATCACTACAGGACACGAAAAAATTGTGCGAAGAGCTTCCTTGCTCTTCGACGAAATCATTGTAGCCATCGGAAGCAATAGCAGCAAAAACAACATGTTTAGCATTGAACAGCGAGAAAATTGGTTGAAAAAGGTCTTCGCCGACTTACCCAATGTGCGCATTCAAGCGTATTCCGGACTCACCATCGACTTTGCCCGCGAAAATGAGGCAAGATTCTTGCTTAGGGGTGTGAGGAATGGTGGCGATTTCGAATATGAACGCACAATTGCACAAATGACCAAATACATGGATGAAAATCTGGAAACGGTCATCCTCTTCACTGATCCCGAGCACGCAGCAATAAATTCAACAGTTGTGCGTGAAATATTAAAGAATAACGGCGATGTCAAACAATTCGTTCCTGAAGCAATCCGTACTGATTTCTAGCTTACTACTCTTAGTTTCGCTCAAGGGGTTTTCTCTAAGTACCATCGTCGGTTCGGCGCCAAACGACCCTGGAAGAACCATCTTTCTAGCAGAAAAGCCCTTCCAGATGTCGGAACAACTTTCCGTTCTCGATAACAGCAGTATTTCAGAAAATGGAGCATTCCGTTTTCAAATTGACCTCTCGGAAGCAAAACAATTTTTCTTGATTGTGCGCAATCGAATTGCAGAGATCATCGTTCAGCCCGATGCCCATTACCTAGTTACTTTCCCGGATTTTGCGCAAGATCAAGCCCAGCGACTTCAATTCAACCCGGTAGCGCTTGCGTTTGAAGATCTTCCCGAGACGGATTCAAATCAAATCCTAGCTGCTTGTGACGCAGCCTACGATCGGTTCTATTCACAAGCCGGTTACGACCTTGCTTTATCCATAAGTTCCGGAAGCGCTTACCGAAACTCCAGGTCCAACTGGCTAAGTGAAACCGACCTCACAGCACTTCGGGCAAAAAAGAAGTCCCAAGATACATTCAAACCCGACTCGAAAATCGATTCTCTTTTTGCGGTGTTTAGCGACGAGGTGGATGAACTGAGACCATTGGTAAATTCGGTTTACGCGGAAAAGTACCTTGAATATGTCTTCGGGCAAGTCGCATACGATATGGCTTACGTGAATTACCGTGAGTTGCAAGATTTTATTGAGGTGGATTTGATTAAACTGAATCACCCAGAAGCCATTAAATTACTACAATTGGCATACGCTCCGATCTTGAATAAAATTGAATTTGGTGAGGAATACCCCACATTCCGAGCTGCCGTGAATACGCATGGGAGTTGGGATAAAATGTTAAAGGTCTTGCTAGATGAGGAAAAGGTGCGTTCCGATGAAAATACAGAACTCATCGCTCTCGTGATGATGAAAATGGCCATCAACCACCCCGACTTCAGACCTCTGATGGTACTCAAAACAATCAACGATCTTGCTGAATCCAAAAGTCCTTTAGCGCCAGAAGCTACCCGAATTATTGAGGATGAACTTCATGCCCGAAGAGGAATGACAATACCTGACTTTCAGTTGCTCAATGAACGAGAAGAACTGAAAACGGCGGAGGATTACAATACGAATTGGACCTATTTCCTGTTTTTCAACTCCAGAAGCACAGCTTCTATGCAAGAGATGATTTTACTCGAAAAACTACATCAAAAATTTGGCAGACAAGTTGATTTTGTGAGCATTTGCATGGACGATAACCCGGATGCGCTTCGCAACTTTTTGGCCCAACATCCCAACTACCGTTGGCAATTCCTTTACGGTGGTTCATCGCCGCTGCTGCTTCAAGATTTTGGAGTTACTGCACTTCCATATGCCATGCTCTTCAATCCAGAAGGGATGCTTCAACAAACAATCAGTAAAAAGCCATCGGAAGGCGCTGAGGCTTGGATTTCAAAACTTCTTCAGCAAAAAATCCGCGACCTTAGAATTAAGGTTTGGGATGATTAAAGTTCTTGCACAGATCGGGTGAAGAGGTCTGAAATCGATCGATACATCTCTTTTTCTCTAGCAAGTGCCTCATCCTCACTCAGCCATAGCACTGCGGTAATCCCCTCCTCCGTTTGCGGTGCGAGATCATGATCGGCCGCGGTAGAGCGCATCAAAAACCAATGGCTGGGCTTCAAAACACGTTTTCCTTTGTGAAAATAGGTGTGATAGCTTGTTGGGAGCTGTTTCACGATTTCCAACGAGGTGATTCCGCATTCTTCCTCCACTTCACGAAGAGCAGCTTCTACAATACTTTCTCCCTTTTCAAGCTTGCCTTTGGGGAGGTCTAGAAAACCAAGTCGTTCGATAAATAAGTACTTCCCTTGTCCATTCACCACAAGTCCACCAGCAGCAACAACTTCTTCATGCATCGCCAAAAAGGCTTGAAAAGCGACTTCCACCGAGTTGCATTCAATAAAAACAGATTGAATTTCCGGTGTGGATGCTAGTTTCTCATAAACAAGTTCAAAATCGGAATCTAGGGAATAAGAAATGCAAAAAGAATGCTCGAGATTTTTTTTCGATTTTTCAACAGCACTTTGGAAAAATACCGGTCTATCGGCAATGAAAACTTTATACCTTTGCTCCATGAATTCGAGGGAAGAACACGCCTTAAAAGTCGCTGAGTTTTTGCTGCAAATTAAAGCAATTGAACTCAAGCCGCAAAACCCATTCACTTGGGCTGCAGGATGGAAATCACCCATCTATTGCGATAACCGCAAAACCTTGTCGTACCCCAAGGTGAGAACCTACATCCGCCAACAATTTGTGGAGGTGATCAATGAGCATTTCGGTATGCCTGATGTGATTGCCGGAGTAGCCACAGGAGGAATAGCGATGGGTGCCTTGGTTGCCCAAGATTTAGGACTCCCATTCGCTTACGTTCGTTCAAGTGCGAAAGGACACGGACTCCAAAACATGATCGAAGGAATGGTGGAAGAAGGGCAAACGGTGCTGGTGATTGAAGATTTGGTTTCTACCGGTAAGTCCTCTCTCGACGCCGTTGCTGCGCTTCGTGCCGCAGGAATGTCGGTGAAAGGAATGATTGCCATCTTTACCTACGGCTTTGATGTTTCTGTGAACAGCTTCAAAGAGGCGAACGTCGAACTCAAGACCTTGACAGATTACAACACCCTCATTCAACAAGCTCTCCAGAGCAAGTATATCTCTGAAGAACAAGTGAGCTCACTTGCAGAATGGAGAGATGCACCACAAGTTTGGGGTGAAGGAATTCAAAATACTTAAGCAGATGACGACCATTGAAAGCCAAAAAGTAGACGTAAAAGCAAGTCAAGAAGAAATTTTTGATTTTCTCATGGACCTCCAGAATTTGGAGAAATTACTTCCAGAGGGAAAAGTGAGTGACTTCAAGGCAGAAGAAAATCACTGTTCTTTTAAGGTCATGGGCGCTTACAAAATTGGCTTGCAACACAAGTCGAACTCCAAGCCGAACAACATTGTGCTTCAATCGGACACTGATAGCCCGTTTCCCTTTGATTTGGACATTAAAATTGATCAGATCTCTGAAGGAAGTTCGGCTTATATGGTGAGCAATGCAGACATTAATTTCTTTCTAAAACAGATGGTTGAAAAACCGCTGAAAGCCCTTTTTGATCACATTGCGGGTGAATTGAAAAATCATTTCGAATAGGGGAGGGTCAACCACTCAAACGTTTTTATTCCCAGGGATAGCCGGCCTTTAGTGCTGAGAAAACTCGCTTGACCCTTGGCGTCTTGTCCTTCAAACAGGACCTCCATTTTTTCTTGATTCACTTTGATTTCAACGGGGCTCCCCATCTTCCAAAGGACATCGTTATATTCCCGAACGATTTGGGCTCCGCGTTGAGCTTTTAAACTCAAATACACTTGCTCGAGCTCCTGACTGAGCGTTTCAAAAACGGAAAGGTTATTCAGGGGTTCATCGGCAACCAGAGCTGCATGTCCAATTTCTGGAACAGCAGTCGTATTAAAACCAAAACCAACCACGGAGCCAGAAATGCGATCTCCTTGCAAACTGTTTTCAACCAAAATTCCACCCACTTTCCCTTGATTGCTTAACAGGTCGTTGGGCCACTTAACGTGAAGTGTTCTTGGACTGAAGCTACTTAGCGTGCGATGGGCTGCCAAGGCCACAGCTTGGTTCCATAAGCCCAATTCGGAAACGCTTAAAAATGGCATTTTGAATAGGAAGGAACAATAGAAGTTATTATTAGAGCTTTCCCAAGATTGTCCCATTTGTCCGCGGCCCTCCGACTGCTTTTCTGCCAAGATGGCTGTGCCGTTCTCCCAATGTGGCAGTTCCATCAGTTTGGCAGCGTAATTGTTCGTTGAGTCAACAATGGCAAGCCGAATGAGGTTTTGTCCAGTAAATAGAGTTGATAAAGGCATAAAAGGGCTTAGATATTTCAAGCAGCAAGCTTCTTCAAAAGTATTACTTTTACGCCTACGAAATTTAATGAATGACAAAGACCAAAGATAGTCAGCAAACGAAATTGCTTCTCGAAAGTATCCTAGAAGGAATTCAAGATGTAAAGGGACACGAGCTCAAAGTGCTCGATTTAACAAAAATTCCACATGCTGTAGCATCCCACTTCGTAGTTTGCCACGGTAATTCAAATACTCAAGTTTCCGCCATCGCAAAAGGAGTGGAAAAGCATACGGCCGTAGCGCTGAATGAAAAACCTTGGAGTAAAGAAGGGGTAGGGAATGCCGAATGGGCCCTCCTCGATTATGGAGACATTGTGGTACATATCTTCTACAAAGAAGCGAGAGCTTTTTATGCCCTTGAAGAACTTTGGGCCGACGCAGAGGTTACTCATTTTGAAGATGTAGAATAACGATTGAGAGAAAGCATTTATGGCAAATACAGATAACAAACCAAAAAACGATCAGCAGCCGAAAAAATCCATGAATTTCTATTGGATTTATGCGGCCATTGGAGCACTCCTCCTCATCATGCTGGTTTTTAATAATTCAGGAAGTAAGAACCGAATCGATTTTTCGCAGTTTCGTGAAATGGCGCAGAACAATCAAGTGCGCATGGTGACGGAAAATGGCGTGAAAGCCGATGTCTTCCTAAAAACAGAGGTCAAGGATTCCCTCAACCAGAAAAAAGATCCTTTCCTAGGGAACTTGAACCAAACGGCCGATCACTTCTTCTACATCCCGGAATCGGAATCCATCAAGGATGAGATGTATAGCTTGAGCGAAGAACACAATTTCAAAATCCATTTTGAGCCGGTAAATGAATGGGGACAACAACTCTTCACTTGGCTCATTATTTTAGGAATCATGATCGTTGTATGGGTCGTTCTCATGAGAAGAATGGGCGGCGGCGGTGCCGGTGGCGGACAAATCTTCAACATCGGAAAATCAAAAGCACAACTCTTCGAAAAAGGAAAAGGAACCAATGTTACCTTTAAAGATGTTGCCGGACTAGAAGGTGCAAAAGAAGAGATTGAAGAGATTGTAGAGTTCCTCAAGAACCCAAAGAAATACACTGAACTGGGAGCTAAAATTCCAAAAGGTGCATTGCTCGTAGGCCCTCCAGGAACAGGTAAAACCTTGTTGGCTAAAGCAGTAGCAGGTGAAGCACAAGTGCCTTTCTTCTCGCTGTCTGGTTCAGATTTCGTTGAAATGTTTGTTGGTGTAGGTGCTTCTCGTGTGAGAGATCTCTTCAAGCAAGCAAAGGAAAAATCGCCTTCCATTGTGTTTATTGATGAGATCGATGCAATTGGACGAGCTCGTGGTAAAAATGTAAACATCGGTTCGAACGATGAACGTGAAAACACCTTGAACCAACTGCTTACCGAGATGGACGGTTTTGGAACAAATAGTGGTGTGATTATTCTCGCTGCTACCAACCGAGCTGATGTGTTGGACAAGGCATTGATGCGTGCAGGACGCTTTGATCGCCAGATCTATGTGGACATGCCCGACCTCAATGAGCGTAAAGCCATCTTTGATGTTCACCTCAAGCCAATTAAGGTGGATAAGACCATTGATGTGGACTTCCTGGCAAAACAAACCCCAGGTTTCTCTGGAGCAGATATCGCCAATATTTGTAACGAGGCTGCACTTATCGCTGCGAGAAAGAAGAAAAACATGGTGACCAAAGAGGATTTCCTCGATGCGGTTGATCGTGTGATTGGTGGTTTGGAGAAAAAGAACAAAATCATCACCCCAAGAGAAAAAGAAACCATTGCTTACCACGAAGCGGGGCATGCTACGGTTTCTTGGTTGTTGGAGCATGCTTCTCCATTGGTGAAGGTAACTATCGTGCCTAGGGGGCAATCCTTAGGTGCGGCGTGGTACTTGCCGGAAGAACGCCAAATTACCACTACAGAACAGATTTTTGATGAGATGTGCGCTACCATGGGTGGACGTGCAGCTGAAGAGATCATCTTCGATAAGATTTCAACGGGAGCTTTGTCCGATTTGGAAAAAGTCACCAAGCAGGCTTACGCTATGGTGTCGGTTTACGGGTTGAACAAAAGAATCGGTAATAGAAGTTACTACGATTCTAGAGGAGAGTCGAGCTTTACCAAACCTTATAGTGAGGAAACAGCTCGAATGATCGATGAGGAAGTAAGTGCCATCATCGAAAAAGCATATACTCGAGCTAAAGAATTGCTGCACGAAAACAAGGAGAAGTTGACCGAATTGGCGAAGAAATTGCTCGAGAAAGAGGTGATTTTCAAAGAAGATTTGGAAGCGATTTTCGGAGCAAGAGCTTGGAACAATGACACCCCTGCGCCAGCAGTTGACGCTATTCCCCCAGCTCCAAACCCTCGTCTGAATTCAATGGATGAGGCAAAAGACGAAGAGGGGAAAGAGTCGCCACGAACGGAAGAGTAAATCATGGCGAAAGCAGGATTGAATAATTTTTGGCAAAGAGCCATCACTGGAGTAGTCTTCGTGGTGGCTCTTGTCATGTCAATACTATCGGGCGAAAGAACCTTAGCAATGGTTTTTGGCTTTGTGAGCATCATCGGTGCTTCCGAGTTTACAAGAATTATTGGTAGACCAGCCAGAAATACCTTTCAAGGCAGTTTCATGATGCTTTCAACGGGGGTGCTCTATGGATTGATAGCAGCAAGTGCTCTAGACTTGATTGAAGTGAAGCACATCGCCATCTGGATTCCCTTTGTGGTGATTCAAATTTCTAGCGAGCTTTTTTCTAAAAAACCAGCGTTCATTTCACTTGGACTGAATGTTTTCGGAAGTGTCCTGATCGCAGCAAGTTTTGGCAGCATTCAATGGCTAGCTCAGATTTTTGGGGAATACAATCATCACCTCCCTCTCGGATTTTTTGTATTTCTCTGGGTGAACGATACTGGAGCTTATTTAATGGGCAAATGGAGAGGGAAAACGAAACTGATTCCGAAAATATCGCCAGGGAAAACAGTAGAAGGTTTTGTGGGGGGTGTTGGTCTGACACTGGCAGCTTCTTTTATCGCGAGCACCATCGAAAGCCCTCTAGCAAAACAAGACTGGATTTTCATGGCACTCTGTGTTTCCATCTTTTCCAACTTTGGAGATTGGACAGAGAGTATGCTCAAAAGAGCCTACGATGTGAAGGATTCCGGCAAGATTCTTCCCGGACACGGAGGAGTGCTCGATCGTTTCGATGGTGTACTTTTAGCTGTACCAATGCTGCTATTCTATTTCTTGTTACGATATTAGCACCCTAATTCAATTCTTATGACTCTTCACCGCGAAGGAAATAAAATCCTCCTGGGCCTTTTTAGCGTTCTTGCTTTACTGAATGTATGGCTTTACGTCAACACCAACTTTTGGAACTGGAAGAACCTCTTGCTACTGGTGGTTTCACTCATCATCTTTCTTATCGTTGCACAGTTCTTCAGAGTTCCCAAAAGAAAGGTGAGCGCAAAAGATGGAGAATTGATTTGTCCAGCCGATGGTAAAGTGGTCGTTATTGAAGAGGTGGAAGAAAGCGAATACTTGAAAGACAAAAGAATTCAGGTTTCGATCTTCATGTCGCCACTCAACGTGCACGTTCAATGGGCACCACTCAAAGGAATTGTGAAATACGCAAAGTACCATGCCGGACTCTTCCTCGTTGCTTGGCACCCCAAGTCGTCAACAGAGAATGAACGAACCACTTTGGTTATTCAACAAGGGAAACACGAGGTGCTCTTCCGCCAAATTGCAGGAGCGGTTGCAAGAAGAATTCGTTTCTATATTAAGGAAGGTCAAGAGGTAGAGCAAGGAGAAGAGGTGGGCTTCATCAAATTTGGTAGTCGTGTGGATGTCTTTCTTCCTTTAGGTTCTGAAATCTGTGTGAAGATGGACCAAAAGGTGAGTGGCAAAACCACGGTGTTGGCGAAATTGCCAAAATAAGCACCGAAACCATGTTTCGATTTTTCGTACTCCTCTTCGTGTTGTTTGTAGCATTCAGCGCTCAAGCAAAATGGCTGGTGATCTATGTGATGCCTTACGACAATGATTTGTCGGTTCACGAGGCGTACATCGAAGGCGAACTTCAAAAATACCATGGAGCTACTGAGGTCGCTATCATTAAAGCGCTTCCAGACAGGACCGTGCTCGAATGTTCTCTCCGATCAGCATCAGATTCCCTTTTCTGGACCATCGATCAAACGAGCATCACCAAAGAGGCCTTAACGAGCTTTCTGCTGAAAACGGCTTCGTGGAGTAAGGCAGATCAATCGGCGGTGTTTTTTCTCGACCATGGGGGTAATGAAAATCAGTTGGGTGTCGACCTCCAGCCCAAAGAACGTTGGCTTGGAGTAAGTGAAGCGGCTTCTGCTTGCAAGGTATTTAGCAACAGAAGTGCGGCCAAACTGGAACTGATTTATTTACAGGTGTGTTCCAAAGCTCATTTGGATGCACTGTATGAATTCGGACGCTGCACGCCCTTCATCTTAGCGAGTGCTTTCCCCTTAGGTGCTCCAAATCATTACTATCAAGGGATGTTTGCTGACTTAAATGCGGGCAATATTCATTCTGGTGAGGAGTTAGCAGGATCCATTCTGCTGAATGAACGCGCAGACATGTTCTTGTCTCTTTCTCTCTTTGATACTGAAGCATTGCATTCCCTGGGTGAAGCGTTCCTGAAGTCCTTGGCTCAAATCAAGGTGGGTAGAATGGGCTTCAGCTCGAAGTCAATGAGGAAATATGCTACTCGAGAAGAAAAAGAACTCAGGAAGATCCATTACGGCGAGCACAAATACGCAGATTTCGGTGATGTGCTTTTTCTTCTTTTTCAGAAAACCGAGGCTGAGATGCTGTACTTGTTAGCTCAAAAGACCTTGCTCTGGCACGTTGTTTCTCCTGCGGCGCCAAAGGTGATTTCGGAGTATTTCGGATTGAGTCTAGCTCTTCCAGCTCGGAAAAAGGCCTTGCGCTCTCCCGACTTGGAGTTTTGGAAATCGATTCAATAAAAAAGCCCGAAGAGATCTCCGGGCTTTAAGTTTATTCAGTGGGTTGTTTGATTATTCAATCACCAACTTCTTGCTTACCATTTGTCCATCTTTCAACACTTGAAGCACATAAACACCCGATGAAAGTGCGCTCAAATCATGGGTTTCCACCATGTTCGTGCTTTCACTTTCGTAAACCAACTTCCCGCGAAGATCGCGCACATGAACTTGGCTTCTTCCACTTTGATAGATCACCAAAGTAATGCTGCCTTCACTCGGGTTAGGATAGATGTTGATACTTTCTGGAGAGAGCTGCTCTTCAACTGAAACGTTCAAGCATTCTGCAAGACTAGCTACTGGCATCTCCAAATAAACGATGTCGTTCACATCACTTGGGTCTTCATCTCCACGAACATGAAGTCCGGGTTCAAAGTCGCGCTGATAGATGATGTGGATGTTATCGTCCACCTCGGGTGCCATTGAAGCAAAGATGTATTCCACTTCGTCAAAGTCTTCGTCAGGAGTAAGATCGCATGCATTTTCTGTGGTCCAAGTGCTTCCTCCGTCTTCAGAATTTACCACGTAGATGTGTCTAAAGTTCTGGCTTCCGCTCGAGTGAGACTCCATCAATGCATGGTACGAAACATAGAGGTTGTTTTGAGCGTCGCAGCCCATGGATGGCATTGCAGCCAATCCCACAAAGTACAATGGCAAATCGTCTTCCAATTCCAATACACCACTTTCATCAAGGTCATAAGCAAATGCGATGGTCTGAGAAGAATCAGCCCCGTATGACTCATTCCAATAACGAAGTCCATTCACTCCTGGGAAATAAGAGAAGTTTCCATCGGTCAAATCATCATCCATGTAATACATTTCACCGTAAGTCACGTGTACTTGTCCTTCTTGATCAATCAAAATGGCTCCGGCTCCATCGGTGTTAAAGAATTCCTGAAATAGTCCATCTTCATTCCAATCTTCTCCGGTTTCAGGCAAACCATCATCTTCCACGTAAAGGTCTACAGGAAAGTCCACCAAGCTGGTGTAGTTCCAAGTGTCTCCATTGTCTTCAGAAATCATCACAAAGGAATCCATCAAATCACCAAAAACAGCAAAAGCCACTTTATTTCCTCGTGCATGGATGGCATAGGAGTCTCCATCAAAACCTACGAACTGTGTGCTGTCCATCTGAGGCAAAAGCAAATCTTGAACATCCCAAGTTTCTCCTTGGTCGGTAGATCGGTAATAGAGAAGTGCTCCGTCTACCCCTTGATACACTGATCCGTCATTGGCAACAGGTGTGGTGATGGCAATCACGTGAAGTGAATTTCCATCTTCACCACCAGAGGCAGCTCTCGGCCATAGCATTCCGTCACTAACGTCCGTAGGGATGGTCGTTTCCGTCCACGATCCAGAATTGATGTCGCGGTACACCATGTTCAATGGAGCAAAGGCAGCGTGTGTAATCGCAATCTCTCGTCCGCCAGCGGTATGAATCATGCTTGGCCAACCTACACGAACGTCTTCAAGACGATCATAAGGTTCTTCATCCCAAGAGCCATTATCGTAGAAATTATACCCCGTTCCACGATCTGTAAACGGTGTTGGGTTCAAACTCATGGTCCATGCAGCAGAAAGCTGATTTCCAGTTTTCGCCAAACGATTTTGAACAGCTCCATTGGACTGAAGATCATATTCGGTGAGTCCGATAATGGTTTCAGCAATCACGGCTGATTTGGTTTGAAGAATGCGTGTTTCTCCGTTTTCAGGGGCTTTGATGCTTTGCGATGGTGCGTTCAACTCTTCGCCGGTGAAGGCTTTTTTCGACATTGGAACGGCAATTCGTTCACTGGCCGCTTGTTGTGGCGCCTGCTGGGCAAGTAAATGAGAGCCCACAAAAAGGCCCAAAAGGATGAGGTAGTATTGTTTCATGATTAAGGGTTTTGTTCGAATCATGAAAATAGTGATTTCTTTTCTTACCTCAACTTCGAATGAATGAAGAAAGTAGAAATTTGAGTCATTCATCTACACTGCCAAACACCCTCTTCAAGAGTTCGCTGGCACGTGCTGCAGGGTTTTCTCTAATTTTCTTCTCTTCACTGCGAATGTGGACGAACAATCCTTCAATGGCCCGGTCGGTAATGTACCCTTCCAAGTCTTCATTGATGGTTTCACCACCCGTAAATTGAGTAGCGATGTTGTACTTTGAAATAAGCGGTTCCCAGTATTTGGTGAGTTCTACTTTTTCAATGGCGTTCTCCACTTTGGGAGCAAAGGCATTTTGAAGCTGTGTCCGCGTTTTGGCCAAAAGAAAGTTAGATGCGGCATTCTCTTCTCCGTTAAGAATGGAAAAGGCATCTTCAATGCTCATGTTTTTGATGGCGTTAACGAAAATAGTAGTGGCGCTTTTCGAAGCTTCTTCAGCAGCCCTATTCATGGTGCGTTCGAAGTTTTCAACTTGTGTGTTCAAGCCAAACTTCAATGCGGTTTCTTTTACTTTTTGGGCTTCTTCCGGAAAAGGAATGTACAGCGCTTCATTTCCATAGAACCCGTTCTCAATAGAGGCAAGCGATACTGATTTTTGCACTCCTTGAATGAGGGCTTCTTTTAATCCTTGTCCCACTTCATTGGCGCTCAAAGGTGCATCTTGGGTGGGAAGGGTGCTAGGGATGCTTTCTGCCAATTCTCCTAAGTTTAGATCTGAACAGGAGATGAATAATAAAGCAAAAAGAAGAGGCGTGTGTTTAAAGTACTTCATGCGGTGAATTTTGTTCATCGAAGGTACAAGTTCTTTGCCAGAGTTTTCGACCTTTGAAGCTGAATAATAAAGCTATGCAAGCAGAGATAATTACCATTGGCGATGAACTCCTGATTGGTCAAACAATCGATACCAATTCCGCTTGGATGGGAGAACAATTGAACGCGATTGGAATGCACGTGCATCAGATCTCTTCCATCTCAGATCATGACGGTCATATTCAATCTGCCCTCGATGATGCATTGGAGCGGAGTGATTTGATTCTAATCACGGGCGGCTTGGGGCCAACCAAAGACGATGTGACCAAATTCACCTTGTGCGAATATTTTGATACGAAATTGGTGAAGAACCAAGAGGTGCTCGATGGTATTGAGGCTTATTTTTCAGGAAGAGGCATTCCGATCATGGAGGCAAACCGACTCCAAGCCATGTTGCCCGAGGCATGCACGGTGTTGATCAATACACTCGGTACGGCCAGCGGGATGTGGTTCGAGAGAAATGGTAAAGTGGTCGTCTCGATGCCCGGTGTGCCTTACGAGATGAAAGGTTTGATGACGAGAGAGGTGCTGCCAAGAGCTCAAAAACATTTCAAAACTCCCTTCATCTATCACCGAACTTTGCTGACCTTCGGACGAGGAGAGTCTCGAATCGCTGAGCAGATTGCGGATCTCGAAGAGCAAATGCACGCCCAAGGGATCAAACTGGCTTTTCTTCCGGCTGCCGGACGAGTGAAGTTGCGTTTGTCGAGTTCTGGTGAACGAGAGGCTCAGGTGAAGGAAAAAGTAGATGTTCTTTTTGAACGTTTGAGAGAACGCTTATCAGACATAGTTTTTGGTGAAGGCAAAACAGAAATGGAAGAGGCCTTGGCTGCAGTGCTGAAAGAAAGAAAGAAAACAATTGCCTGTGCGGAGAGCTGCACGGGAGGGAGAATTGCGGCACTGCTCTCAAAACACCCCGGAAGCTCAAGCTTCTTCCTCGGTGGAGTAGTGGCGTATTCAAATGATGTAAAGATGGATGTCCTCGGAGTTCAAAGCGCTAGCCTAGAAGCTCACGGAGCTGTTTCAGAAACAACCGTGAAGGAAATGCTCCTCGGTGCACTGAAGTTGAGTAATGCCGACTATGCCATGGCTACTTCGGGAATCGCTGGACCGGATGGAGGGAGTGAACGCAAGCCCGTAGGTACGGTTTGGGTAGCTTATGGCAGTCGGGAAAAACACTTTGCAGTGCAGCTTCAACTCGGGAGCAACCGAGAGCGCATCGTAAGTGTAGCAACCCTTTCCGCAATAAATCTTTTAAGGCAAGCAATTTTAGAAGGAAAGGTTTGATTATTAAAGGGAATGTTGCATCTTTGCACTCCCAATTTTGTGAAACAGTTTAAAAACGAAAGAGATGGCACGTGTTTG
Source organism: uncultured Flavobacteriales bacterium (assembly GCA_938085105.1). Taxonomy (GTDB): domain Bacteria; phylum Bacteroidota; class Bacteroidia; order Flavobacteriales_D; family Sanyastnellaceae; genus CALKGK01. Next base: position 87,325 of record CALKGK010000036.1, on the reverse strand, counting down.
TCAATTGACCGGTACTAGAATGATGGTTGGAAACAATGTTTCCCACTCAAACAGAAAGACAAAACGTCGTTTTTATCCCAATTTGGTGAAGAAACGTTTCTTCCTTGAATCAAAAGAAGAATACGTTACTTTGAAAATTACAGCTTCTGCACTTAGAACTGTAAACAAATTGGGTATCGAAGAAGCGATTAAAAGATCTAAAGCAAAAGGATTGTACACAGGAGCCTAAGCGTTTTGTGATGCAAACATGATACTAGAAGGTGTTCCGTTTTGGAACGCCTTTTTTTGTTGATGCCCATTTGAACGGGAACTACTTAACCTAAGAACGTCTTTTTAATGTGAGTGAATGGATTCAAGCCAATCAATGCATGAACGCGTAGTAGAGCAGCTTCATGTATTCATTGTTAACCATAATCATCCCTTCTTCCGATTTCCACCACTGACTTTCCTCATAGCTCAAGCTGGGAGCTCCGCTGTAAATCAACTCTATTCCTTCATCTTGAAATGCTTTTTCAAAGACTTTAGAAACTCTTCTAGTGTGAAGCTTGCTGCTTACAATGATGATTCGGTCCAGCGCCATTGAATCTGCAAATTGCTTAATTTCTTGGGCTTCCTCGAAGGTGCTTGTAGCGCCTTCCAAACAAATGATTTCTTCCTGTGAAACGCCTTGTTTCAAAAGCACGCTCTTGCTCACTTGTGCCTCGAGCATGGGTTTTCCTATGGCTTGAAGAGAGTAGGGGGTGTTTCCTCCAGTACAAATAAGGAGCTCCGCGTAGCCATCATGATAAAGCTCACTTGCATGAAGACCTCGCTCATAAGAAGCCCCTCCCAAAACAACAATCGCGTCGGCCTTCACTAAGGAACTCTCCTTGATGAGATAATTCCCCATGGTGGAAAGGATTTGATTTCTGAAAAGGAAGACAATCAGAAGAAATGCCGCAAAGATGAGCAGTTTTCGAGTGGCCTTTTGTTTTGATGAAGAACTGGCTTGTTCCATGACGATGGGCTTAGTAGGTTCCGTTGATCTTGCGCAACAACCATTCTGCTGCCAGGAGCAAGGTGAGGAGTATCAACAGGCTATCCCAACGAATAAGGTCTGATAAGGTTTTTCTTTCGTAACTGAGACTCACTACTTCGCCGTTGCTTCGAACGAGTTCAGCAAGGGTGCCGATCTGTTCTTTGTTCACCATTTCACCTCCATTTTTAAGCGCCAAACGATACAACATTTGGTGATCCGCCTGTAGGTTAACCATCTCTAACTGAACGGGGGATACGCTAAATTCACCACGCTCTTTGTAAGTTTTGCCAGCGATGTTCACTTCCGCTTCCCAACGGTATTGATCTACAGGTAAACGTCCTGCGTTTAATCGGTAGGTCTCGGTTTCAGGGGTAAAGGTGAAATCAAAGCTTTCGTCATTGCTGTTGATGATGTTCAAACGCACGTCTTTCCCTGGGATGGGAAGGTAATTCGCATCATAAACTTCAGCAGTAAATCGAACTTGCTCGTTTTCTAATAATGCCGTTTTTCCCTCAACTCGGAACGGACGCTTGTCATCTTTAGCGGCCATAAATTGAACCGTTTTCTTCATGAAGGAGTTGAAAGTGTCGTGATTGCCTGAGTTCAAAAAGTCAATCATTCTCCAACGCCAAATGCCCTCGCCCGAGAGCAGCGCTATTTTTTGATCTTGCTTCTGCTGAAAGGAAAGCATTGGGATTTCCGTAGCGATTCTACCGATGCTTTGGTAAAGGATGGTTTGGGTGCTTGGGCTACTTACAAACTCCCCAAAAGGAACCTGGAGCGGAGGGAGCTGAGCAAACAACTTCTTTTCGGCATCACTCACTTGGAAGACTTTAAAGCCTTCAGCAAAGAGCGGGTTGACGTCGTTCACGTTCCCTTGATGGTTAAGCAATTGATACCCCAAGCCCAATTCATTGAACTTGGCGAAGTTGCTTTGTGCCCCTGCAATGAAAAACATGGGGACTTTCGCGCTTTTCGCTTGCTCTATTTGCTCCATTCCAAGCGCTCCTTTGCTGGGTAATTGGTGGAATACAACAAGACTGTAGTCGTTGATTAGTCCTTTAAAATCATCGGCCAAAACCACTTCTACTTCATAATTTTGATTACTTTCAATACTGTTTCTGAAAGCCGCAAGATCGGGGTGAGGTGCTGCTGCTAGAATCAAGATTTTCTGACGAGTGTCCAATACGTCAATGAAAATGTCTTGACGATTGTTGACTTCACTGATTTCGTCTTCAAGCCGATTTAGGCGAATGGAATAGCGTTGTAATCCCACCTCTTTCGCTTCCAATTGCACGGGAATGGTAAATTCTTGGTTGTTTTGGCTGATGGTTTCTTCCTGACTAAAAACAACTTTTCCCTTCCGAAGAACTTCTAATTTCAGCTTGTCACCAGCACATTTCTTTGCTGCTACCTGGATTTTTAACGGGAAGAAATTTCCGAGATAAGCCAAGCGATTGTGCACTACGTCTTGAATGAGAACGTCCTTTCGTTGCAAAGTATCCCCTAAGGCAATGGTGTACACGGGAACGTTTAACTTGCTAAACATGTAGCTAGGGTCTTGTCCTTTATTGTAAATACCGTCGCTGGCGATGATCACTGCGCCCAAGTTTCGATGACTGTATTGGTTGAAGAGTTCGTCAAAGAGCACACTGAAATTCGTATTGGCCTGGGTGTAATTGATGTCATTCAAGTCGGGGTTCAAGCCTTCCCCAAAACGATAAGATTGAACGCGGTAATCTTGCTCCAATGCTGAAGAAAGAGATCGGATTTGATCGGGATACGACTCCTTCATGAAGGTAGAGTCTGCGGTCACCGCCAAGCTTTCTGAATTGTCTTGTGCAATAACAATGAGCGGGGTTTCAGTTTCGGTTTCCAGCGTTTTGATGAGTGGCTTGAGCAAAAGAACAATCAAGACAAACAGCGCCAAAAAACGGAGAGACCCCAGAATAAAACGCAGAACACCCGAAAGATGGCGTGTCGTTTTATCGGAGCGATACAACCACACCGCCAGCAACAATGCCGCTAATCCCCCCGGGAGGAGCAGCCAAACGGGATGTTCAAAGAGAAGACTCAAAGCGGCTTACATTAACATGCCACCATCGACATTGATTACTTGTCCGGTAATGTATGCACTCATGTCCGATGCCAAGAAAAGAGCGAGGTTCGCAACATCTTCTGTGCTACCTCCTCTTTTGAGTGGAATGGCATCTCTCCACTCTTGAACTACTTTTTCGTCCAAGGCTCCGGTCATCTCCGTTTCGATAAACCCTGGGGCAATGGCGTTACAGCGGATGTTTCTAGAACCGAGTTCAGCAGCGACTGACTTCGTGAAACCAATGATTCCTGCTTTCGATGCAGCGTAATTGGCTTGACCAGCATTTCCTTTGACACCAACAACACTACTCATGTTAATGATGGATCCTTTTCTTGCTTTGAGCATAGGTCGCATTACCGCTTTGGTGATGTTGAAGCAAGACTTGAGGTTGATGTCCATAATTTCATCCCAATGCTCTTCGCTCATGCGCATCAACAGGTTGTCTCGGGTAATTCCGGCATTGTTGATCACAATATCAATTTGCCCAAACTCCTTCATGATTTCATCCACCAAAGTTTGAGAAGCGTCAAACTCCGCAGCATTCGATTTGAATCCTTTGGCGGTTCCTCCTTGAGCGGTAAGCTCTGCTTCCAAAGCGCGCGCTTTTTCGTCGGATGATACATAGGTGAAAATTACGGTGGCTCCAGCTTCAACAAATTTCTGAGCGATGCCTTTTCCAATTCCTCTTGAGGCGCCGGTAATGAGCGCTACTTTTCCTGCTAACAAGTTCATGTGCTTTTATGATTTCAAGCCAAAGATAGGCAATTCAATAGGGGACTTTGTAATTAAAGAAGGTCGGCTGCTTCTGCAATCAATTCAGCGATGTCTTTTACTTCCACGCTGCCTTCTTTTTCAAAATTCTTTACTCCATCGGTCATCATGGTATTGCAAAAAGGACAACCCGTGGCGATTACGTTCGGCTTCACTTCCAAAGCTTCTTCCGTACGTTCGATGTTCACTTCTTTGTTCCCAGGCTCGGCTTCCTTAAACATTTGAGCTCCGCCGGCTCCACAACAGAGTCCTTGCTTCTTGCAACGTCTCATTTCAACAAGTTCGGCATCCAATTGTTGGAGCACAGATCTCGGTGCTTCATAAACGTCGTTCCCTCTACCTAAGTAGCAAGGATCGTGAAAGGTGATGCGTTTTCCTTTGAAGATTTCACCGTCTTTCACCTGAAGTCGACCATCTTTGATCAATTGATTGATGAATTGAGTGTGATGCTGCACTTCGTAATTTCCGCCCAGTTCAGGATACTCGTTCTTCATGATGTTGAAGCAGTGAGGACAGCCCGTAACGATGTTTTTGATTTCATAGCCATTCAAAACCATGATGTTCTGCATGGCCTGCATTTGGTACAAGAACTCATTTCCTGCTCTTTTTGCCGGATCTCCAGTGCACGATTCTTCCGCGCCTAGTACGGCAAACTTCACTCCAGCATGCGTGAGGATTTTTGCGATGGCTTTGGTGATTTTTTTTGCTCGGTCGTCAAAACTACCAGAACATCCTACCCAAAAAAGTACTTCAGGCGTTTCTCCTTTAGCGAGCATTTCTGCCATGGTAGGCACGTGTATTGCTTGTGACATGTTTTCTACTTTTTTGGTTTAGGCTTCGTTCATTTCTTCGGTCCACTTTCCACGATCCGACGCTGGGAAGGCCCAAGGAGCCCCGTTGTTCTCAATGTTGTTGAACATGGCGGTGATGGACTCTGGAGATTTGCTTTCCTCCATGATGAGGTACCTTCTCAAATCTACGATGATTCCGAGTGGGTCGATGTTTACAGGGCACGCTTCAACGCAAGCATTGCATGAGGTACAAGCCCACAATTCTTCTTCACTGATGTAATCTCCGAGCAAGGTTTTTCCGTCATCCTGAAAAGTACCCTTGTTCTTATCCATGTTTTTTCCAATTTCCTCAATTCGGTCACGCGTGTCCATCATGATTTTTCTTGGAGAAAGGAGCTTGCCTGTTTGGTTGGCCGGACACTGACTCGTGCATCTTCCACATTCGGTACAGCTGTAACTGTCCATCAATTGCTTCCATGTCAGGTCATTGGCATCTTTAGCTCCAAATTTGGCTGGTGGTGCTGCATTTGGGTCTGGAGCGGCGTATGGATCCGCACTGGGGTCCATCATGAGCTGAACTTCCTTCGTTACAGCTTCCATGTTGTTGAATCCGCCTTTTGGATTGAGGTTACTATAATAGGTGTTGGGGAAGGCTAAAAAGATGTGGAAGTGCTTTGAATAAGGTACATATACCAAAAAGCCAAGAATCCCAACGATGTGGAACCACCACATGAAACGCTCCATCATGATCAATCCCGATACGCTGAGCCCTTCGTAAAGTGGGTTCAAGAATTGAGAGATGGGAAAACTTCCTGCTTGAGCATAATGGCTTAATTTCTCAGAGATTTCGGCTCCTTCAGCTTGTGCTTGCACTAGTGCTCCTTGAAGAAGTGCATCACATGCGTTCATGCTCAAGAAGGCGAACATCAGGAGGATTTCAACAATAAGTATGATGTTCGCGTCCGACTTGGGCCATTTGGTCATCTCTGCAGAATGGAAACGCTTTATTCTAAGCATGTTTCGTCTCGCCAAGAAAACAACACAAGAAACCAATACGCCGAGGGCTAGAATCTCAAAGCTTCCGATCAAAAAGTCATAAAGACCACCGATCCCCGCGAATATTCTATGATGCCCCGTTACTCCATCAATGATGATTTCCAGAACTTCAATGTTGATGATAACAAACCCGAGGTAGATCAGGATGTGCATGATTCCTGCTACTGGACGAACAACCATTTTGGATTGACCCAAAGCAACGAGTGCCATGGTTTTCCAACGAGCAGAGGAGTTGTCCGAACGGTCATCATCCCGTCCCAGGAGAATGTTTCTTCGAATGGCTTTTATTCTGAGTGCAAAAAGGCTCACTCCAGCAATGAAGACGAGCGCAAAAGCGATTTGTTCCAACATGTCTTTTTGGTTTGGTTCTAATTCCCAAATGATTTTACTCTTTGATTTCTTCGTTGATCAGCTCTCGAAGCTGCTCCAATTCCTTCTTAGAGTACTTTTCCTTGGGTTTCTTCCCAAAGATAGAAACATGAACGTATCTCCAAGGGTTCATGTACAAATCGTTCAACAGAAATTGCAATTCTTTGTTCGAATCCACCAAAGAGTTGTGCAAGGAGTCGTTGTTTAAGAGGAGGGAGATGGATCCTTCTCCGTTGTTGATTTTTTCAGTAATCTCCGCAAAATCAGCCAATGCAGCATCCGCTTTGCCCATGGTTTCAGCGAAGTTGATTTTCACGAGAGAGTCAGACAAGGTGCTGAAATTCGCCATCACATTTGTGAGCGCTTCGTTGTTATTCTCAAGGTTCTTGGTGATGCTCTCCACATTTTGAAAGATGGATCGAAGAGAACTTTGGTTTTCAGCGATGGTATTGTCCAAACGCATACTCGTTTTCTCCAAGTTTTTCATGGTGCGCTCCAAACTTTCGAATGCTTGAGGCAGACCTTTCGTAGCATCATCGTCAAATACTGCTTTGAGATTCACTAGGATGTCGTCCACACCATCAATCAACTGATCGGTTTTGTTTTTCAAGGGCATGAGCTCTTTTCGAACCGCTTCAGCCAAACCAACTTCAATGTCGCTAAAAAGCGTGTCTCCCGGTACGGCATACGTGCTGCTATCTCCCAATTCCAACTGTATGGCTTTCGACCCGAATAAATCGGAAGAGATGATTTTGGCGCGAGTGTCTTTGGTGATCATTAAGCGCTCTTCGGTGATGTTGAGCTCCACTATGAAGTTACCTTGACCGTCGGGCATAAAATCAATGTTTTTAACAAGACCTACTTTGAATCCGTTGTAGATAACGGGGTTGGCAGTGGCCAGTCCATCAACATTTTCATACACGGCGAAATAGGGAGTCGATTTTTCGAAGAGGTTCACCCCCTTGAGATAGTTGACCCCCATCACCAAAACAAAGATGCTGATCACTACAATTACACCTATTTTAAACTCTCTCGTTACTACGCTCAAATCAAAATCATTTATGGATTATTGCTCAAGGCTTCACTCAGCCCTACGCGTTCTCCGTTCTTAAAGGCAATCACAAAAGCCCCAGGAAAGCCATTGGCTCGGAGGGTTTTCTGCATTTCTTGCGCTTTTTTGTACTCGCTGGTAGCACCAACGGCATACTTGTAAAGTCCGTTGCTAATATACTCATCCACTTCCTTAAGTTCGTTAAACTCAGGTGAAGTAATTGGCATTGCACTGCTGGCAGTCAAAATCTGTACTTGAAACTTTACACCTTTACGCAACTTTTCACGAACGATGCTTTCGTGCCAATCTCCCGCATCTTCTGTGATGGCGTCACCCACAGTACTGTCTTCCACTTTTTCTTCCTTTTCGGTACTGATCTCCGGAGCTTTGATCGGGTTGCCCTCGTTGGCTGCTTCTTCTATGCCTTCGAGTTCGTTCTTGTAATCCCGAAAGGCTCTGTAAATGGCACTGGCCATGTACGTCTTTCCTTTTTCAGAATTCAAAAAGTCCTCTTCCTCTTCATTGGTCAAAAATCCAAGCTCCACAAGAACACTGGGCATGGTGGTGAAACAAATGACGTAATAACCGGCTTGACGAACTCCACGATCAACCCTGCCTACGCGCTCGCGAAATTGGTCCTGAATGCGTTTTGAGAGGTTCAAACTTTGATCCAAGTAGATGTTCTGGCGCAAGGTCAAAGCAATGTAGGTGTCGGGATCCTTTGGGTCGAATCCTGCGTACTTGCTCTGGTAATCATCTTCCATGTAGATGGAGGCGTTCTCTTTCATGGCCACACGCAAAGACTCTTCACTTTTGTGCATGCCCATGACAAATGTTCCAGACCCCTTAGCGCTGGGTTTTGTGAATGCATCACAGTGGATGGATATGAAGAGGTCTGCCTGACTCTCATTCGCAATTTCAACACGATCATTGAGCGATGGATAGCTGTCGCCACTTCGGGTATAGATCACTTCAACTTCAGGATGGGCCTCTGAAATGTACTTGCCCACCATTTTACTCACGTCCAAAGTGATGTCCTTCTCGGTGGTTTTAAATCTACCAGTACCGAGGTTTCCTGGGTCTTTACCTCCATGGCCTGCGTCAATAACCACGCGCTGCAAACGACCCTCATCCAATGGCTGAGGAGAGAATGCCCAAAACAATCCAAGCGTTGAGGCAAGAAATAGTATGACTAAGCGTTTATTCATCGTCTTCATGGGGTGTTGTGTTTTAGCAAGCTATGCTGTGATATTTCCGTAGCTTTGCCGACCCGCTTGTCCGTAACGAACAAATGTAAAATGATCCAGGTCGCTAGGCCACGTATGTTCTATCAAATTATCCTCGCTTTGCTGTTAATAAGCGGGGGCTTGGACGTGCACTCACAATCCGTAGATAGCACCCTGCTCTCTCCTGAAATACCAATCACCTTGCCAGAAGTGTCTCCAGACCTTCAATTAACGAACGATTCAACGGAGGTGGATAGTATTCAGCTCGATACGAATAGCGGCTCTGGCGTGAATTCTTCCATTTTTTATGATGCGCAAGATTCCATGATCATCGATATCGTTAATGGGGTCGTCCATTTGTATGGAAATGCGATCGTGAAGTTTGAAGGTATTGAGGTGAAGGCGGCCTACGTGCAATACGATTTCAAGAATAACCTCGCTTGTGCAAATGGGGTACTTGATTCCCTCAATGTGCTTCAAGGAAAGCCTGAGGTGAACGATAACGGACAGTCCTTCACCCAAGAAGAAATGTGCTACAACTTCAAAACGAAACAGGGTTTCAGCAGAAATTCAGTTACGCAAGAAGGAGAGGCGGTCTTTCATGCGGGAGTGTCCAAAAGGCATGAAAACGAATGGATTCATATTCGAAAAGGAAAGTTCACCACGTGCACGGCCGATAATCCTCACTTTCACTTTGAATTGAGCAAGGCCATTATTGTTCCCGACGATAAGGTGGTGACAGGACCCTTTTACATGAAGGTGCGAAAGGTGCCGGTTCCCCTAGGTTTGCCCTTCGGTTGGTTTCCCACAAAGAATAAAAGTAGCCACGGGGTGATCATACCGGGATACGGAGATGCAAACAACTTGGGCTTCTTCTTGAAGGACGGTGGATACTATTTCCCGATTGGAGATTTTGCTGACACCCGTATTCTCGGCGATATCTATTCTCGAGGTTCTTGGGGATTGAAGAACATTACAAACTATAAAAAACGATACCGCTACTCAGGGAATTTCAATATTAGTCGAACGGTCATTAAATCAGGATTTGAAGAGTTGCCTTCTTTCTCAAAAAGTACCGAGTTCTTCGTTCGCTGGACCCATAATCAAGATCCCAAAGCACGACCAAATAGTCGGTTTTCGGCGAATGTCAACTTGGGGTCAAGAAACAACTTCCGTAGAAACATCAACAGTTCGCAAGACGATTTCCTTACGAATACGTTCAACTCGTCCATTCAGTATAATCAGAGTTTTCCGGGCCGACCGTGGAACCTCACATTGAGTGCTCGTCATTCACAAAATAGCGCCACTGGAACGGTAGACCTCACCCTACCATCCCTAACTTTGAACAGGAACAGAACCTTCTTGCCCTTGGGTGTTTTGGGTTCTTCCCGCAGCACAAAAGACAAGTTGGATAAATTGGTGTCGGTTACTTATTCTGCCAACATCGACAACCTCCTTTCAGCAGATCAGAGCCGCATTCGTTTCGACAACATTGAACCATTGTCTCGTGATTTGAAGAACGGAGTAAGGCAAACGGTTTCCTTGAACTCCCAGCTCAAGGCCAAGTTTGTAACCATTACCCCCAACTTCACCTACAACGAGTACTGGAACTTCAAGCGCTTAGAAGTGAATGTTGATCCTGACACCGGCTTGGCGAAAAGAGATACCGTTGCAGCTTTCACAACAGCTAGAGACTACCGCACCAGCGTTTCAGCAACCACCCGTTTTTACGGATTGTTCAACTTAAGACGAGCCAAAAACATCAAGGCCATTCGCCACGTCATTACTCCGAGCATTGGTATGGGATATACGCCATTTTTTGATCGAAATGTTTATGGTTATTTCGGCGATGATGGTGCTTTTTCAAGCTACAATCCTTTCTCACCAGGGAGGTTTGTTCCAGGAAATACAGGGGAAAGTTGGTCCATCAACGCAAGCATTGCCAATAATGTGGAAATGAAGGTGAGGGACAAAACGAGCGAAAAGAATCCGTTCAAAAAGATCAAGCTGATTGATAATTTTGCCATCTCTGGGAATTACAATGTGATTGCAGACTCTCTCAATTTAAGTGATATCAGCTTCCGGGCCTTTACCACACTCTTCCAAAAGGTGAACATCAACTATTCGAGCAGTCACTCGGCCTACGATCGGAATGAAAACGGACAACGAATCGATACCTACCTCATCGACTCTCAAAACCGACTATTGAGAATGAATAGTGCCCGCCTTTCTCTCGGAACTTCTTTCAGGAGCTCTCAACGAAAGGGGAAACGAAATACGGAGAATGCCACAGATGAGCAGCTCGAATTTGTAGAGAACAATCCAGGGCAATTCGTTGATTTTAACATCCCTTGGTCGTTGAATGTTGATTACACGATGGACCTCAGCAAACGTTTCGACGCCGCACTTCAGGCAGATACGAACGACATTAATCAGTCGGTCCGTTTCAACGGAGATCTCACCGTGCTAAAGAATTGGAAATTGGGCTTCAACAGCGGTTATGACTTCGTGGGGAAGGAATTTACAACAACAACTCTCAACTTGTATTGGGACCTCCACTGCTGGGAGTTTACCTTCAATTGGGTGCCTTTTGGGGAGCGCCAGAGTTTTAGTTTACAACTCAACATTAAATCCAGCCTGCTTCAAGATCTTAAGCTTCAAGCCCGTGGCGGACCCGATGGGGTGGTCTTCTAGGTCAAGCTTTTACACCAGTTTTCAATCATCTTTAAACCACTTTCGGTCATTACGGATTCTGGGTGAAACTGGACTGCTTCAATGGGTAAAGTTTTGTGCTTGATTCCCATGATCAATCCGTCCTCATTTTCTGCAGTGATTTCCAGAATGTCGGGCAGAGGTTTCTTCGCCACCCAAGAATGATAGTGTCCAACCTCAAAAGGAGAGGAGATGTTTTGGAAAAGAACAGCATTGTCGAAAGATGAGCATTTGCTCTGAATCCCATGTTTAACGGAAGGAAGATTGTATAATTCCCCTCCATAATGTTCTACCAAAGCTTGCAAACCGAGGCAGACACCAAGGATGGGCTTCTTTTCAGAGAACACTTCAAGTACTTTCATCATGATGCCCGCATCCTTCGGGAGGCCTGGTCCTGGAGAAAGTACGATGGCATCCATTTTTTCGATTTCGGAGATGTCAATTTCATCATTCCTCCGAACAAGGAGGTCCTCCGAAAATTGCTCAATGTAGTGCACCAAGTTGTAGGTGAAGGAGTCGTAATTATCGAGGACGAGTATGGACAAAATGTGTAGTTTAGTTGGCAAATTTACGACAATGAAGCAGATCATTCGAACCAATAGTGCTCCCGCGCCCATCGGCCCTTATAACCAAGCAGTCGCCTTCAACGGTATGGTGTATGCCAGCGGACAAATTGCCATCAATCCAGAAACTGGAGTTCTTGAAATGGACACCTTGCAAGAAGAAGCACATCTGGTTATGAAGAACTTGGAAGCTGTGCTCAAGGCGGCGGGAAGTGATTTGTCTAAAATCATCAAAACCAGCATTTTTCTATCAGACATGGCTTTGTTTCAAGAGGTGAATGAAGTTTATGGAAGCTATTTTGAAAAGGACTTTCCAGCTCGAGAGACCGTAGCCGTGAAAGGACTTCCCAAAGGAGTGAATGTGGAGATTTCAGCCATCGCTGCGATCTAATCGAGAACATCTAAACGCCTTGTTTGTTTTGCTGTTATGATCGAGAAACTTCTCTATTACCTCAACCCGAAAAACTTGTTCAAGCGGGAGAAAGCAGACCTCAATCTGCGAATGATGCACGGAATCAATAAGATCTCCATCTTCATGTTCTTGTTGTGCCTCATTTACATGCTGATCAAGTTTGTGATTCTGCGCTAGCGAAGTTTTCTTCGTTGGGAAGTTTTATTTCCGAGATAGATCAAGCTGATCTCCATCCCGCCACGGCGTTGTGAGACTTCATTGAGTCCAGAAACATTGATGTCGTAACTGGCTAAAAATTGAAAACTTCGCTGAAATTCATAGCCCAAGCTTGGGATAAGCGCATCGCCATAACGCAAATGACATCCCACCAAAAGCATGCTCGATGTTTTGGACGTGGTGTACTTCGAATCCATTCCAAAACGGTATTTCAATAATGCACCAGCGAGTATTTGCATGGCGCCCGACTGACGAATGAGCAACAAATCATAGTTCACGTCAACAAAATTCATTTGCTCCATCCACTTCACGGAAAGACTCTGTGTTGGGAACAATGGTGAACTGGTGTTGTCTAAAAAGCCTTGATTCTGCAAAAAGTGCCTCCAAGAGTAGCCAATGCTGTATTTCTGCCTTCCACGGTGCCTCCACAAAAAACCCATTCCCGCATCAAAGGTGCTTCTGGTCTCATTGGAGAATATTTCTCCGCTCGAAAGACTTGGGTCAACGCCCACACCGTTGTACTGACTATCCCAGATCAAACCGTCAAATGAAATGCTTCGTTGGATAAAAGCGAGCGCTAGTCCGGCCGACCAAATGTTCTTCTTGCTTCCGCTAAGATGGTAAGCTGCCTGTCCTTCGGCCCGTAGTTCGCTTAAAGAAGATTTTCCGGCTTCACTTCTCTGAACGATAAATCCACTCCCAAGGTAATTGTTGCTCTTTTTACTTCGGAAGAAAGCCATGTCTCCGATGGCGGCGTAGTTCTTGAACGCTTCACCCAAAACAGCCCACTGTTGCCTGTAGTGAATTTGCCCTCGGAAATCATTTTCTATGGCTCCAGATTCTGCTGGGTTGATGAGGGTAGGAGTGAAGGCAAACTGGCTAAAGCGAGCGTCTTGCGAAAAGCTCACTATAACCATTCCAATGGCGAAAAATATGGTCATTCCCCATTTCTTCATCGCACAAGAGTTACGTTACCATGTTGCTCAATCAAGGTGCCATCATTGAGGCGAGCCTGCAAAAAATACACATAGACACCCTCTGGTGCTTTTCCACCGCGCAATCTCCCATCCCAACCATGATCAGCGTTGGTGCTGCTAAAAACCATGCTTCCCCAAGCGTCATACATCATGAAATCCAAGGAGGCCAAGCCTTGTGCTCTCACGTAAAGAACGTCGTTCAACCCATCGTCATTCGGACTGAAAATGTCGGGGATGAACAAGCGGGCGGGGTCTTCAATGCAAATGCTGAGCGATGCGCTGTCTGGACAAGCGCCTTCGTTCTCAACATAGAGCGAAATGGGATATTCCCCGGGGGTGTCAAAGCTGAGCGAAGGATTGCTTTCACCGTATTCTAAAATGCCCAAATCCCCAAGGTCCCAAATTCCAATAAGTGCGTTTTGACTCAAATCAATGATCTCAATAGGCTGAGCTTCAAAAGGAACACAATCCAAATTGGGATTCAGACTGAATGCAGCGCTAATTGGAGAATAGCTCGGGACGTAAACCAAACTGTCAAAACTACAGCCTTCGTCGAGGTCAATCACCTCAAGTCCTACACTGGCACCAGCATCCACTAAGGCGGTGTTCCCTGAATTGCTCGCCCAAGTCAAAGAGTAGTTTCCTGTAGAAAGAACTTCAGCAAGAGCGCTGCTTGGCTCACCAAAACACAGGGTGTCGTTGACAGAAACCTCCACTTGGATTGGAGGGAGAACTGAGATTAAGATGGAGTCCAAAGAAGGATCTGAGCAGCCATCATTGGCGGCAATATAGTAATACTGACTTTCTTCCGGCTGAACATTATTTTGGCTCAAAGAAAGGAGTCCGTCAGACCACGAGTATTCAAACAAAGCTTCTGGTATTCCGCCTGTTGCACTCACTTCAATGGTACTGCCTGAATTGTCACAAATGAGGGTGTCGCTGGCTGAAATGAAAAGGTCGATGGAGGGATGCACAAGGATTGTAATGCTAGTATCGCTGGCACAATAATCGCCCTCATAGACATAGTCGAAAGTGTGCTCTCCTGCTCCCAGTGTGGCTGGGTTGATATTGTTCTCATCGCTCGGACCAGTAAATACTCCTCCTAGCGGACTCAAGTCGATGTCAAGTACTAGGTCTTGGTAGCAATACACTTCATTCAATCCACTGATGGTAGCTTGCTGAAAGGTCTCTATTCTAACCAGCAAAGAGTCGCGGCATCCGGATGGTGTGTCCCAAACAATGTAATGTTCACCTTCCGATGCTTGTCCAGGATCGAATAGGCCACTTGATGCATCAATGACTCCTTCGCCAATCCAAGTTCCGCCTGTGTTGATGCTTGGGTCAAGAATGAATGGTGCTTCATTCGAACAGAGTTCGTAACTCTCCACTTGCAAGGAGTTGGGGAAAACAAAAACTCGGGCAGTGTCGGCACAAGTGTTCACTTCATAGGTGAGGAGATGACTTCCGATTCCTGCCAATTCTGCTGTGAATTCGTAATAGTTGTTTTCGGGGTTGGTAATGCCGTTTCCAGTCCATACCCCATTCCAAGGAAGGTTACCCACATTGTCTTCATACAAGCCAAGCGCTGGCTCGTCGATGCAGGCATAGGCGGTATCAAATCCAATCACGGTTTGTCGGTTGTAATTGAAAATGGTGTCAGTACATCCGTTGGGAGCATAATAGATCAGTTCGCTCCAAAAATCGTCGGGAACAATTCCAGGGTCAAAGGTTCCCGCTGTTTGATCGGTAATTCCCGTTCCTTCCCAGGTTCCACCGAGAGGAGCGAAATTGGAGAAGGGGATAAAAGCGTCTTGCTCAGGGCAACTGGTCCTTACTCTTTGTCCGGTATCAATTTCCTTGATTTCTACAGTGAAGATTTGGTCGCAGCCATTGACTTGATAAAGCAAATCGTAATTTCCAGGGTCAACGCTTTCCGGAGCAAACACGCCATAAAAATCGTCTTCGAAGCCCGGTCCAATCCAGGTACCTCCTAATGGAGAGAAATCAAGAGTGTCGGGAAACAGACTCTGACACATCTCGCCCAAATCGAAGGTGCCCAAGATCTCCTCAACGTTGACCTCTAAGGTGTCTTCACAACCATTAAGATTGTAGTAGACTTCATAACTTCCCGCGCTCTGAGGATCAAAAACTCCTCCAGGATCCGTGAACGGGCCGTCCCAAATTCCCCCAAGAGGAGTTCCTACCAATTGAAAAGGGTCTGCGCCAGGGCATGCAGCATCGGCAATTCCAGCATCGATGGGAATGATGTCAATCAGCACACTGTCAAAACAACTTTCGCTAATGACGTAGTAAATGGTGTTGCTTCCCGCCATCGCTGAGTCGGGTTCAAAAAAACCAGTTTCTTCATCTTGAATGCCGTTTCCAAACCACTCTCCCCCAGAAGTAGATGCACTCAGCTCAAATCCCGGTAAGCTTTGGCATAGCGACTGATCTTCGAATTGAATACCGGCGTTGGTGACGTCCACTTCTATGGAGAAAACCTCTGAGTTACCCGTCTCGATTTCGGTAATTACCACGCTATATGTGGTATTGATTTCTGGACAGATGAGGTGAGGACCTGGTCCAGGTGCTAGGGTAGGGGTCCAATCGTAAGAATAGGTGTAACAGCCTTCGACTTCTGCTGTGATGCTCGTGCACTGTCCAGCGCAAATTTCTTCAGGATCGAGAATTAGGTTAGCGTTGATGCCGCAATCACTCACCTCAAAAGGGAGCGTTCGATGAAAAAGCCAAATGGAATCACAGTTGTCCGGAATTCCCAGCACGAGGTCAAGTACATAAGGACAATTACGATCAAAAGCAGGGGTGGTATCAAACAAAACATTGCTTGTGCTATCTGCATTGCAATTTAAGTTCAGAAGATTGACACTTAGGTTGTCTTCACCCACAATTTGAATGCTGTCTGGATAGAGCCAAGAGCAAGCGATGTTGCTTGAAAAGTCAATAGAAATAATCCCATCCTCGCAGCTCACCGCTTCTCCCAAACTCAAGTTGGGTGGGACGGGAGGAATGGCATTGGTGTTCCATATTAAGGCAAAACCACAATAGCTCGCAGATTGATCTGAGCTAAAAACAAAGGTCATACTTCCTGAATTTGCAACGAGGTCTCCAGGGGTGAAATTCGCTCCTGTTATGCTCGCAATGAGCGGGGCAGTATCGTCAAGGCCATCGTAAACGTTCAAAAAGTCAAAGCCGTCTTCAATGCAGATTTCTTCCAAAAAACCAGCAGTTATTGTTGCTCCAGTGGAAATCGTAAAGGTGAGGTTTTCGTTGTTTCCGTAGGGGTCGTCCAGGCCACCGCTGTCATAAAGGTATCCATCACAATCGCTCACTGTGAGGTTGTCCATGTTGTATTCTGGAAGCTGGGCGCTGACGGCGATGGTCAACACCAAGAACAAAACGGTATGTATCCAGCGTTTCGCTTTCATGCTCAGAGGCTGTCAAGAATGAGAATGAGCGGAGATTGAACGGTGTTGCTCCAATTTCCCTCGCGGTCCCGCAGTTGAAATGACAGGGTAGTGCTTTCTTGATCTCCGTTTCCTAGGAGAAAGAGGGCGTTCAACTCAATTTCAAATTCCCCCTCAATATTCAAGGCTTCGTTATCTGGTGTTAATGGGGGAATGTGATACCAATCAAAATCGTTCAAACGGGCATCGCGAATTCTCAAAGAATAGCTGTCCGGATCCTGTTCCCCCAGATCTCCATCTTCATCTTGGTAAGCAATTTTCACCACCAATTGATTGTTGAAGTTCTCAACCTCACTCGCAGAAATGCTCTTGAACTCAATGCTTGGCACGGGGTCAAGCACTTCCTCTTTTTTACATGATGTGAGCAAAAGCAGCAATAGGATCAGAAAATGGAAGGAGTAGTTTCTCATACGACTTTGATTACAAAAATGGCGGTTATGAAAGGGTTACTTCCCTCGTTGGGGATGGAAACTTCAGGATTTACACCATCATCAAAACGGGTTCGAAGAAAAAAGGTGTCGCCCACAGCAGCTCCAGTCAAATCAATGCTGGCGCGATGATAAAAAGAAGCCGGATTTCCGCCAAAATCCTCTGCTATGATGGAATTGGTGCTGTTGAAAACAACAGGACTTGCATTCTCGAGTTCACTTGTACTGGAGGCAAAAAGCAATTCGTTCGTTCCTAAAGTTGTTGGGTCAAGTTGGTCGTCACTCACCTTCACCCAAACATCTATCACTCCGGCATTCACTTCGATGGGAGTAATTCCTGGCTCATCGGGGTTTCGTCCGAAAGGGTCGGTGGTGTTTCCTTGAGGGAATACGACCAATCCGTCGACACTCGGAGGTAGGTTGCCCGACCCCGTTGAAGGTGGATTCCCATACATGTCCAAAGCTCCGCCATTGATCCAAGCCTGAATGTTGGAAATGTATGCTGATGAAAAGCTGTCCCAATCTGATGCCTCATCGACTTCCAAAGGCATGATTCCTGAAGAGTTGGGAATGTTGGCCGTTAGACGCTCGTTCAGGAGTGATGCACTAGCATTTCCTGGGAGTACTCTGACTTCAAAGCTCATTTCGGCATTGTTGGAGATCACGGGGTGATTCACCAAAGAATTGTAGGAAGAAGAGATACTCCTGAAATCAGGTTCAAAGGTTCCATCATGGCACCCTGAGTTGGCACAGGTGGGCGCAAAAATCTTTCCATGAAGCCAAGCGAAATTGCCCACAGGAATGTCATCAACACTGGGATTGTCCACTGCAACGCTGCGCTCAATTTCTTCATAAGGATTTTCAACTTCGTCTTTTTTACACGCTGTGAAGAAAACGAGCAGTGCCCCCATAAAAAGCAGGACGACGGTTCTGATGTTTCTTTTCATTAGATGTAGTTGAAGAGTGTTTGCGTTCCTGGTGCAGTGTGTCCGGCATTCTGAACTTCCGGCATCACCCCAAGAATGTCGGCCACGGTCATCATCGTATCGCTAATTTGTCCAATGGGATTTCCTTCACCGCCAATCACCAAATTGGATGGTGTTGTTGGTCCGGCCATCAAACTAAATATTCTGCGTGAGTTTTCGTCGGAATGATCATAGGCCCTCCAATCGTTCACGTCAAGAATATTGTTTGGATTGAGGTTTCGTCCGCATTCTGGTGTTGCGATAATGGTGGTATTTCCCGCCATTTCCGGGATTTCGTTCTGAATGAAATTCCAAAGGTGTCCAACGCCATGATCCGCTCGGTGCAAACTTTGTAGGTAGCCAGTGAAGTCGGAATGACAACCATCAACGTTGTTCAAGTTAACCACTGTGAGCGCGGGCTTGAACCACTTCAAAAGCTCACAGGTGTACCCCAGCGTTGCAGTATCGTTATTATCCATTACCGGAGGATGAGCAATGGTGCCGTTCTCGGTTTTGGTGAACATTTCTTCCATGAAGGCTTTGATGTTCTGTTTTTCATCTTCCGTGTTTCCAAGAGCAAGAAGTCCCGATCCATAGTTCTCAAAGGAGTTGTCGAGAAATTGCTTCAATGCGTACATTGGAGAAAGTTCGTTTTCTGGGTGATATACTTTCGCGTCTCCCAAAAAGGTTTGCCCCACGTTGTTAAAGGTGATGGAAGGCGCAAAGAAGTTTGCTCCGTATTGTGCCCCATAATCAGGATGTGCGCTGTAATTCAACAAGGGAACCGAGTTCGCAATTCCATTTCCAACAAACCAAGTATCGGTTGCGCTCAAGCCACCGTGCCTGCGTAAATATTCAAAAAGCGTTGGGTTTACTGGGCGGTTTTTCAATCCCTGAGTGGTGACCATGGACCCCTGAATCATGCTGTTCAATCCTCCATAATGTCCGGCACTCAGCGCCCTCACTTCGGAGAATAGGGTTCCTTGATTTTGTAGGCTGGAAGAAAGAATGGAAGGGATGGGTGATATTCCTCCTTGACCTGTTCCGTATACGATTTTCTGCGTTGGTGCATCTCCAGTGAACATGTTGTACATGATGTTCCCGGGGTAGGGTTCGTTCTCCTGACTATCGTCTAGATAGCGCTGCAGAACAGATTCTTGTTGTCGAACTCCACCGGCAAACATAACCAAAACCACGTGCTGACTCATTTGTCGTCCACTCGCAGCAAATAGTCGTCCACTCGGAAGGATGTAAGGTAAACTAGCCGCAGCTGCCGCGGTGAGTCCGGCTTTTTTGATGAATTCTCTTCTTTTCATAATGGCTGGGCTTAGTAGTACATGTATTCATCCGATAAGGCAAAGGAGAAATAAACAATCTCTGGCGTTACGTATGGGTTATTCTGGATGAAGTTTCTCAAATAGGTTTTCTCTGCTTCCGTTGGGTAGCGAACATAAAAGCGAACGTAGGTGTCCTCAATGAATTGGTCGATATCTGCGTTCATTTCTTCCACACTGGGTAGTTGAACTGCGGGATCGTTCATGAAATTGCTGATGATGACTTCGCGAGCTAATTCTTTATCTCCTATGCTTTCTATGCAACGGTTCACATCATAAACGTCATTAGCGGAAAGGGCAGTTTGAAAGAGGTTGGCATGAAGAATGGCCACAAACTGTTCGTTGGTTTTCTCTTTGGTTTTCCCTGCATTGGAGGGGTAGAGCTCAACATCGTTTAAGATGAAACTCGCTTCGGGTTCGGGTTTGCAGGAAAAGAGCGTGCACGTGAGCACAATCAGAACCAAACCATTTTTAATCAAAGCCTGCATATTCATCACTTATTAAAATTGTTCGTTGTACTTCTTTAAAATTGTAGTTGTTGCTGAACGGAATGACCTGATCAAAAACTTCATTGCTGCTCGGTGTTCGGACGAGTAAAGACTCGTATGCCCAAATGATCATTCCCTCGTCAAATTCACCATTGGAGATGAGTATGTCGACATAATCCGTTTTCGTTTGTGCCAAGCTACCATAGATCGTAGCCGCTTGGTTGAATTCAATCACGTTGTAGGCAAGATCAAGTTCACTCGCTGTTGGGAATCGGAAAAAGAGGTCGTTGTACGTGGCATTGATGAAATTGAAGCTGTTCATGTTGATTTGGTCATAAATGCTGTTGATGAGCATCCGTTTCACCATTTCATCAATCAAGATTTCACCATTTTGCAGTTCAGAACGGGATGATTGCACCAAAGCAATGCGATTGGCTTCTTGCATATTCAAGGTATAAGCAGAAAAATTTCCGTTGATGGAGTCGGAAATGGCTTGCCCACGGAAGATTCCATATTCAAAATTCAAAACATCTTCTGAAGCACCTTCTAAAAAACGTGCTTTCAAATCGTCGTACAACTTGACGTGATATGCAAAAGTGTAGGAACTGTCACCAGGGAGCGGAGCCGTATCGAACATCAGCTGATTCACTAAGTTCACCCGAGATTCAGTACTCAGGTTGGCTTCTTCAAGAAGGCTCACCTCAAGTTCCATTTCTGAGTCCAAGGGTTCTCTCCCGATAAGGTCGATGAACAGCCGGTTCACGTAGTTCTGAACAACCACTGTTGGGATCTCCGAATAGGGTGGAATGGTATTGTCTTCAAACACCACTTCTTCCTTTTTACAAGAAGCAAGTGCCGAAACAATAGAAACAACAATTAAAAGCAGGTAGACTCGAGCGCGCATTAGTTCTTAGCTTATCCGTTAAAGATAACGAAATCTTGCGCAATTAAGTTGCCTTGAATCTACTTATGGGCGAACGAGTAGTTTAAGTTGTTCGAGTCTACCCTCAATTTGAAGGTCAAGGAAATACAATCCTGAGGAGAGCTTCTGGGTGTCTATTTCAAAGGTCATTGAATTCACATCCCACGCTTCAATGATTTTTCCTTGTGCGTCTCGAAGTGTAATCACTTGCATAACTTCATTGGATTCCACCCAAGTGTACGTACTGCTTGGATTAGGATACAATCGGAAGTTGGCCGGCGCTAGCACTTCTACACTGTTAATGATGACATTCAGTTCTTCGGAGCTGCTAGTGCAATCATTTTCATCACTCACAACTAAACTGTAACTCCCATTTTCCAAAGGAGTATAAACCACTTCGTCTGCTCCTGGGATGTCACTTCCGTTGTTCAGCCATTGGTAGCTTTCACCATTACAATCGACACAGAAAACCGTACTGCTCAATTCATCAAAAAGAATGACGGGTTGTTCTGGTAATTCCAGTACGCTAATATCTTCAATAAGAAAAGCGCTTTCAAAACCGAAAAGCGAATAAACGTACTCAATACTATAGGTTCCGGGTAGGTCGAAAATAAACTCAACCGTAGATCCACAATCTTCTGAATATAGTTCTCCATTGACATACCACGAACAGCTGGCTTCTGGGTTCACGCTTGTGCTATTGAATGCTTCGAGAATTGCGCCAGCGCAAATGGTATTGCTCGCCAGCGCAAATTCTGCGGATTCGTAAAAACAAGTGCCATTATCTTCGAGCGCTTCCTCATCATAATTGGTGGCATTTTCATCCAAACAACCTTGAGGAAGGTTCACGTCGAGGGAACTCAAACTTCCACCACATCCCACATTGTTGATTTGCTGAAGGCTGTAATTTCCGCTGGAAGTAGGGGTGATGGAACTTTCTGTGTTGTTCAGTAATTCTCCGTTGAGGAACCAAGCAAGTTCGTTTTCTGCTTGACAATTAGCACAGGATAGTTCAAATGTATTTGGGGTGATTTGAATTTCGGCATCACTAGGAGGGAGGCTTCCAATCACTCCATTTATCTCAAACGTTGTTTCAAAGCCGTTCAAGGTATAGGAATAAGCGAGGTTATATTCTCCTTCATTCACCAAATCAATAACCAAACTGTCCACACAATCTGTACTGATCACTTCACCGTCGAGGCGCCATTCGCAAGTGGCTTCAGGATCGAGATTGGTTTGGTTGTAAAGAATGAGTTGTCCGGGCAAACAAATAACATCAGCATTAAGCTCAAATGCAGCTTGTGAGAAAAAGCAAGTTCCGTCATTCGTATTGGCGTTGGGGTCATAGTTCACAGCGCTTTCGTCCGTGCATCCGAAGTAAATACAATCTGCAGGAGTGTCAGCTAATGGGTCATAATTGTCTGCCTCAGGTTCCAAACATCCTTCTCGAAAGCAGCTACCATCATCTTCGTTGGCTTGAGGGTCGTAGTTTGTGGCATTCAGATCTGTACAACCAGAATAGATGCAATCACCTTCTTGTTCTGCTTCAGGATTGTAATTGTCAGCTTCTTCATCCAAACAGCCCACCACAAAACACGATCCGTCTTCCCAATTGGCAGTGGGATCGTAGTTGTTGTTTTCGGGGTCAGTACATCCAGCAAAACGACAAGACGCATCGTCCGTATCTGCGTTCGGATCAAAGTTGAACGCGAGCGGATTGGTACATCCAGGTGTTTCATTTGCGGAGAAGAGTTCCATCCGCACCATAGGATACTTCAGCATGTAGCCCCCAAAATTGTTCAACTCGTAATTAACGAAGGATGTGAAAGGAATGGCATTTCCACTTCGAGCAACAACCATGCGCTCACCTTCGTTGGTGTCGCACTCAATGGTTACATAATAGTTGGTGTCTTCCACCAGGGTGATGGGTTCAATCAAAGGGATGTGAACCATGAAGTCATCTCCGATCCCATTTAGGTCGAAGGAATTGATCTCATAATTTTCACTGCCTCCGTAAACAATACTGTCGTTGTTGAAATAATATACCTGAGCGCGGACTTGGGTTCCTACAATACTACTATCGCCAAAAGCAACAGCAACATTGTGCAATTGTAGGTTGGGTTCTTCCACCACATATACGTTACCGATACGGTAAGCAGAGTTTTGATAACCTGCATTGGGCATGAACTGGTCTTCCATTACACCTTCATCGAGCCCCAAAGTGTGCTCTGTGAGGTGGAAGTCTTTGCTGGCCAAATTATTACCGATGGTTTGATCGATTTGGTCTTGTTGAAGGGCAAAATCAATGGTATATCTTCCTGTAACTGATGGAGGGGTCCAAGGTGGTAATTGCCAGTTGTTATTTTGTCCTGGCGATAAATCTTCAAGTGGAGAATCTGCTGAAAGTACGTTGGTTATTCCACGATTGATCTCTACAGAAAGTTTGGTGTTGGTTTGTGTTTGTCCGCCAATATTTTGTCCGCGTGCACTGAGTTCCAACTGCGGGATCATGTTGAGTGGATAGAAATTGTACTCCTGATCAAAGAAGATATTTTCAAGATTTTGGACGAAGGTGCTGTAGTTCGCATTGTAGAGCACAAGGTCGTTTTCACTCGGTTCAAAAACAACTACATTGTCAATCATCCACCAGTAGTAGAAACCAGAGAATTCAAACCGTATTCGAACATCGCTTGAACCTCCGGCGATGGTTGTAAGAGGAATCGAAACCCACTCCACATTTTCTGAGTTTGAAATTCCTTCCGAGCTATTGTCAAGCAAGAGTTCAAACTCACCTCCATCGATGGATATATATACTTTTGTTGTGGAGGTGGTTCCTCCAGAGAGGTAGTGCTTATATTGTTGTTGAAAGGTTAACGTTGCTTCTGGGTTTTCAGCAAGGCTAAAACTATTGGTCGTAAGCCAAGCTAGATGTGGTCCAGGTGCTGGGCCCCCGCCGATGTTCCCGCCACATGCACCTCCATCATCATCCCAATAATTCGAATCGAAAATGAGAAAACCATCGGCGAGAGTTTCAGAGGCCAAAGGAACGGAACTGGAAGCACAAGAGCCGCGAGATGCAATGGCATTTGAAGGAGTCGTATTCGGTCCGCGATACTCCCATTCAGAAACGCCATCTTCACTTTCATTTTCCCAATCTGCCGGAATTCCAGAAGTAAAGTTCCATTCATAGAGGGGCGTTCCAAAAACTTGAGAAAAAGAGGAGTGCGGTAACAAGGAGAATGCACAAAAGGCAGCAATGAAAAGGAGGAGGGTAGACCGGTTTTTCATATTATAATATAGACCCCAAAAATACGAAAAGAGGTATTGAGGCACAATAGTTTAGGTTAGCAAAAAAAAAGACCTCACAATGGAGGTCTTTAAATATACGATAAGCTCGGGAACTAGTTTCCTAGTTTTTCCATTTCTGCTTCAAAAGTTTCCTTGAACTTTTCGTAGTTGTACTCTGCTTTGATGCGCTCGTCTTTCGATAAGCTTTCATTGTAAGCTTGTGCAATGTCATCTCCTGATAATTCAAGGGCGATGTAATTCACGTAATTACCATTGGCTTTCTGAGTGGTTTGCTCACAAATAGTGATGGCACCTCTAAGCTTCTGATCAACTACAGTTCTTGCCAAGTTGTTGAAGGTCTCAGTAACTTCTTCTTTGTTATTGAAGGTAGAAGAGTTTACGTAATTATCAGTTACAATTTGAAGCGTAGAAGAGATGGTTCTTGCTAATTCGTCTTCAGCATTTGAACGTGCTTTTTTCTTCGCCGTTTCTCTGCTCATGGACTCTCCAGTAGCTGAAGCTCTAAAAGTCTTGTTGTCTGAATAGTACTTGTCTCCTGAGCAATACTCGTTAATAAGAACTTCTCCAGCCGGCTGTTTTGGCTCTTCTGTTCCTTTGTTTCTTTTACAGCTTGTGAAAGCTATTGATAAAATGAACATTCCCAATAGGAAGCTCAAATTTCTGGTTGAAGTGAATTTTTTCATGTCGCTTGTTTGATTCGGATAATTCATAAACTGTGCCAAATTAAAAAATTGCATCTACAATATCTTTACAGATGTCTTTTTCTAGTTGCTTGGCGCCTTTTTTAAATGCTTCAATGCCTGCTGCGCGGTAATTGAGCTGCAAACCTTTAATGTCGTTCAGATTACTTTGATATATAATATCATCGTTGTGGGTTCTCACTTGTACATTCATGTTCAAGTAGGCCACATGAAAACCTTGAGATGTTCCGCCTTCTCTGGTTTCAGCTGAAATGTATACAAGATAATCCGCTTGATCGATGCGCTCAGTGAATACATACCCCTCAGAGCTGAGTTTTTTTGTCATGGCCGAGGCGAGCCATTTTTGCTCTTCCTGATCCAAGTTTTTCTCTGTGCTGAGCATATATATCACGGGCATTTCCATGGAGATGGATACTCTAGTGCTCGGACGCTGCAAGGTCTCCACCAAGGGTTGAATGAGCTGAGGATCCAAATCGCTTGGAACGAGGTCGTCCAAGATAAGACTCACTTCCAGTTCGTTGTTGAAGTTCTTCGGGTTGGCTTCACGAATAGGTAATGAGGCATAACCACTCGCATCGGTTCGAAATTCTTTAAATCGCTTGTATCTGCCATCGTCGAATTTGTATCGATGAAGAACATTGGGCACCGGTTTTCCATCCAAGGTGAGCGAAACCAGGGCTTCGGTTTTAAATCCGTTTTCAGGGTTCAAAACCAAAGCTTCAGGTGTAATTTTAAGATCGAGGTTGTTGATCATCTGTCTGAGATGACTGAAAATCTCATTGTCTAAAAATACATTTCTACCTTCATAAGAGTATTCGTTTACCTCGTTCCAATACGCCGTGAGTTCAAACAAACCACGGAACATGAGGTCAAAAGCAGCGCTGAGGTTTCCTTCAGCTTCGGCACTTCTACCTTTGGTGTAAAAGTTGGCTGCACTGTTCATGGCCAAACGCTTTTTTTCCGCCTTTATGGCTTCGTGCTTTGACTTTGACAATCGATAAAAAATCCAATAATCTTGCTCGTCTTCCCAAGCGCCAACAACTTCAAAACCTTCAATACGTTCATCAGTGTATGTGGCAATGTTGGATGTGAATTCTTCTCGAAAAAAGTTGTTCGTTTCCATGGTGTTCAGGAAAGAAGAGCTTTTAACGGTGACGCTGATCTCAGAACTCAGATCGTCCAGAGCATTTTTCTTAGCGGTTTGGGCATAGTTCAACGGGTCCATTTGTTTGGACGCAGAACCCACTCCAATGTAGTAAGCGTTGTCTATCGGACGCTGATCTACCCACGTAGGTTTGGGAACCACCGTTTCCTGTACTTTTCTGGAAGCGCAAGACACCAAGACCAAGGTCAATAAAAGAGATATGAGTGTTTTTAATTTCATTACTGAACCAGTTCTGTCATGAGTTTTTCTATGTCTCTTCGCATCTCATTTCCTAAGTCTTGAAAAGCGTCATTGGACAATTGATCGACCGTTTTTAACTCTCTTCTTGCATTGAACAAAGCGGCAAGTTGGTTTTTCGCATTGCGTGAGGTATTCACTCCACTGTTTCCAGCAGGGTAGAGGTTGCGCATGTCTCCATCGTAATAAGCGTAGTGAATTTCATCTTTCAATTCACGCTCAATGATTCGAGACTTTAGGATTTCGCCAGTTTTCAGACTTACCACTTTATACTGGAAGGAAACCGTAACTAAATTCTGTCCTACAAACTCGTCATAGTTCTTTTGACGGTACTTCGTTTGGTAGTAGCTCTTTCCAGTTTCCTCGTTGACACGTTTCACTCGATATTGCTCATAACCTGTCCGATTGTAGCGTTGAGGTCGTCCAATGCTTTCAGAATAACTCAAGATCGCTCCAGAAATAATGGCTTGAGCACCAATGATTTGCCCTACTGATACAGCTGTTTGCTCATCCATGATTCCCGAAAGACCCAATTTCTGTTCTTCAAGAATCAATTCAATGTTGTCTCGATCAACCACCTTCAAAAATGGATCGTTTGCAGAAGTGAGCGCCTCCAAGGTGTAAGCACTCATTTTTACTTCAAGACCGGAGATTCGGGTGCCGTTCTCAAATGGCAATAGCGCCATGGTAAACAAACCATTGTCTAGGGCAGATTGCTTGAGAATGTTTGCTTCCTTGTACTCTGATTTTCTCGAAATTACTTTGTTGAATTGATTGTAAGCTTTGCGGTATTGACCGTTTTCGTAAGCTTTCACAGCATTCATGTAGATCGGTTCAACGTAGGCTACATCAGCCAACTCATGAGCATCTTCAAAGTTGGCATCGAGCTTTTTGATTTCGACAAAACGTTTCTCAGCTTCCTGAAATTCACCTTGATCCATTAAATCAAGACCTTCTTCATAGAGTTCCGTTACGTAATCGCTTTTCACCATCTCGTAGTCTTTGCGATACATTTCAGGAACATCGAGCTGAACCCCTAAATTGGCCACTTTGTCTTTCAACTTCATGGCTTCTGCCCAAGCGTTGATGGCTTCTTTTTTATCTCCAAAAACCTTTTTCTGGGTGAAGTCGTTCAGCAAGGTGTTCAAAACAACTTGCCCGGTATTCTTCATTCCAATTTTAGCATCTACATTGTTTCGGTTTTTCTGAAGAGCAACATAATACATGTTTGCCGCTTCTTCCACCATTCCTGCTTCTTCCAGCTTCGAACCTTTCTTTTGGAACGATTTGGAAGTAGCGCAAGAGGAGAGCAATGCGATACAGAGGAGATATGTTATGAAGCGAGAGAATTTCATATTAGGCAGTTTTATTCAGAGGTTTTACCTCATTTCAATGTATTCATTGAGCTCATCAATGCTGCTTTCGAACTCAAAAGCATCGTACACGAGATAGTAGTTATCTCTGTCAGCACAATTGTCATAAGCATACTGAGCAAATTCAAGTTTATCGTCCTCAAAGGTAAAGAGGAGCATCAAGGCCTTGATTTGATCGCAAGTTAAACACTTGTTTTTAGTGGCTTGCTTCGCAGTGGTCATCTTGCTGTCTGCAAAAGTTTTAGCATCCACTGCAGCTTTCATTTTGGAGAAGTCGCTTGAAGCTACGGAGCAATCCGGTATTTCTTCCACTTCCTCATCCACCCAGACACCGGTGGTCATTCTAGGTTGAACACCTCCACTGCTGGTTTGGCTGGTTGTCGTTGTCGTAACGCTTGATTCTTCGCGAATTTCTACACCCATTCCCATGTCCATATCTACGTCGAATTTTACATCAACACCAGGAACCTTTAAATCGATTTTTACTTTTTCCCCATTTGGAGATTTCACCGTTGTGGTGGTGCTGGTTGTCGTTGTGCTTACACCTGGCATGTCCATGCTGATGTTGACGTTTTCAACTCCGGTTTCTGTTTCAATCACGGTTTCCTGTACTGTTTCCGTTCTTTCCATAACGGGAGTCGGACTCGTCGGTGGTGCTGGCCTCGGAGGAGTGCTCAATGCCGGAGCTGCTTGTTCGTCAGTCATTGCTGTTTCCGATTGGTAGCGAAGCACGAATTCTCCTTTGCGGTTGCGTTTGATCATGTAGCTCACAACCATGCCTTTTTTGACGGCGAAGTTTTTGTTCGAAAAATCAGCAAAAGCAGGGTCTTCAAAATCAATGCGTGATTGATAGAACTCCATCTTCAAGTCATTGAGTTCGATGCTGCTTTGTGGGGCTTCGTTTTGCTTCACTCCGTTAAGATAAAGGGTGAATAGCTCTCCATTTTCAGTAAAAACAACCGTGGCAGCTTCTTGTGCTTGCATGCCAAGGAAGGTGAAAAGGGTAAGGATAGGTAAAAGAACTTTTTTCATGTTGCTCGTATTGAGTGGCTAAAGTTAATTCATATTCAAAGTATACCAATCCGCGTGCCAAAAAAAGATGAATTTGTGAGCACATTCCTTGCTGCCCCTCAGTGAAGGTTTATCTTTGGGGCAAAACTTTTCTTTATGAGTCAATCAGTTCTTGTTATTGGTGCTGGCCGTTCCAGCTCTTCTTTGATCCGTTACCTACTTCAACATTCTTCAGACCATAATTGGCAGATCCATGTTGGAGATCAGGACCTTAAGATGGCTCAGGACAAGGTTGATGGGCATCCGAATGGACACGCCTTCGCTTTCAATGCTTTGAATCGAGAGGAGCGTTTGCCTTTGATTGAAAAGATGGACTTGGTGATTTCCATGCTCCCCGCTCGTTTGCACGTTGAAGTAGCAAAAGATTGTTTGGAGCTGGGTAAACATGTGATCACTCCTTCTTATGTGAGTAAAGAAATGCTTGCTTTGGACGAAGCAGCAAAGGAAAAAGACCTCCTTTTCCTCAATGAAATGGGGGTTGATCCTGGAATTGATCACATGAGCGCGATGAAGATCATTCATCACATACAGTCCATTGGAGGGAAGTTGCTTCGCTTTGAAAGCTTCACTGGTGGATTGATTGCACCAGAAAGCGACAATAATCCTTGGAACTACAAGTTCACTTGGAATCCAAGGAATGTCGTTTTGGCAGGACAGGGAGGAACTGCTCAATTTCAGCAGGACCATGTACTCAAATACATTCCTGTTCACAAGGTTTTTCAACGAGTGAAACCCATCGAAATTGCTGGTCATGGGGAGTTTGAAGGTTATGCCAACCGCGACTCCTTGAGCTACAAGAAGGTTTATGGGATTGAAAATATTCCAACCATTTACCGCGGAACACTTCGCAAGAAAGGTTTTTGTGCCGCTTGGGATGTTTTCGTTCAATTGGGAATGGTGGATGATAATTTTGTGGTGGAGAACAGTGCTGAACTCACCTACAGACAGTTTACCAATGCTTTCCTCACCTTCGATCAAGAAAAGAGCGTAGAAGAAAAGCTACAAACTGCTCTTCGATTGAGCGATGAGGTGATGAGTAAGTTAACTTGGCTCGGTTTGTTTGAATCGACCCCAATTGGTTTGAAGGATGCTACTCCAGCTCAAGTACTTCAAAAACTTCTCGAAGGTAAATTACAATTGAATGAAGGGGATAAAGACATGATTGTCATGTGGCATCGATTCAATTATGAATGGGAAGGAAAGGAGAAAGAAATCCATTCGGCATTGGTGGTAGAAGGAGAAGACCCTACTTACACAGCAATGTCCAACACCGTTGGTTTGCCAGTTGGAATAGCCGCAAAGCATTTGCTCACCGGAAAGTTAAAGGCGCGCGGTGTTCAGCTTCCAACAGATGCAGTAATTTACGAACCCATTTTGGAGGAATTGAAGGAATACAACATTACCTTTAAAGAAACGGCCTTCGATGTTTAAACGCTTTGTCCTTTGTTGCTCATTTGGATTCCTTCTCGCTTTCGCGGAGGCCCAAGATTGTGAGGCCCCAGAAATACCAATTGAGGCTAACTGGGAAACAGAGGAAGATTTTGACGCTTCGAAAAGCGAAATCAAGCGTTGTTTACTTTGGTTGTGCGAAGCAGATCTTGAGACGTGTAAGAATGAACGAGAAGCGCTGAATGCTTATGTGATGCTTTGGTTGAGTGCTCATCCTAAAATGAAAGTTCATCTTCAAACAGAACATCTCCACTTTTTAGATGAGGACCCCGATTTGTTGTTTGTGATGCTTCAAGGGATGGCCTTGTTTCAAATTAAAAACCCATCCGTATCTGACCCCTTGGCCATTCATGAAGCGGGGCTTCGTACCGTTGTGAAGGTGAGCAAGGCAACGAAGAAATACAAGCACAAGAAGGCTCTCAGACCCCTTTACCGTTCTGGTCGTAAGAAAAAATGGAAGGCCTATTTGCTGGGAGAAGTCTAAAAAAAGGCAAACCTCAATACTGAAGTTTGCCTTAAACCTATTTACTCGCATCTTTCTTTCGAAAGTTCATTATTCTACTTTTGGGCGAGCTCTACAGATGTAGCTTGAAGTAGACTGTGATAATTTCTTCGATAATTTCCTGTGTATGCTTCATCCATCTTAAAATCTTTCAATTCATCGTCATACTTCAGCATGGCAACAGGGAAATCTAAGATGTCGGTGTCCTGACCTTGAAAAAGTGCCATGGGAACCAAGTTGAAGTCGCACGCGTATGAAAAGGCTTGCAGTTCGCCTTGGCTATGCGTGTCAAACAATACGGTTTTTGAGAGGAGTCCGGGGGCAATGACTTGAATGGAATAGTTGTTCTGGGCATCGAGGTAGACGTAGAATTTTCCGTCTTTCCCTGTTACTTCAGAAGTAACGAGCTCATTCCCGTCATAGACAAGAACCAATGCATCTTTGCATTTTTTACTGCCAGATTTAATTACTCCGTGGATGCAGACCTCACTTTCACCGTCATCGGCTTCGAGCATGTCTTGGGCTTGAACATCCAATCCTGAAACTAAAAAACAAAAGGTGGCGAGGTGCATTAAAATCTTCATGATGTTAAGTTTAAAGTGGGTTATGCATTCTGTTACGGGGGAAAGCGCGATAAGGTTAGGGTAATTTCTTCCTAAGCTTTTGTAGGAAAAAGGGAAGATGGCCTTTTGTGAATTCCGCTCAAAAGGAAAACAAATGATACCTTTGGAGAGTTAATTATACCCATGAAAAGCTTCGATATTCCCGAATATTATAAGAGTCCATTCATCAGCAAAGTAAAGGCTGCTAGAAAACTTGGTGATCCTCGAAAAAAGGATTTTTCGCCCAGTATTGTTGATTTTGGTGAATTGGAGATCTCCTTGGCCAGACACTTTGGCTTTTGTTATGGGGTTGAAAATGCCATCGAGATTTCTTATCGCGCTTTGGAAGAGCATCCCGATAAGCAGGTTTACCTCTTGTCACAAATGATTCACAATCAAGAGGTGAATGCGGATCTCGAAGATCGAGGGATTAAGTTTTTGATGGATACCCAAGGAAAACGTTTGATTTCCTTTTCTGTTTTGAAGGCGGATGATGTGGTCATTATCCCTGCTTTTGGAACCACCGTGGAAACCCAAAAGGAGTTGGAAAACATTGGGGTGAAGGTGGAGCAATACAACACCACTTGTCCGTTTGTGGAAAAAGTATGGAAGCGAGCCGCCAAGCTAGGTGAAGATCAATATTCCATTGTTATCCACGGGAAACCCAGTCATGAAGAAACGCGAGCTACCTTCTCGCACAGTAAAGAAAATGGCGGCGCAATGGTGATTCAGGATATGGACGAAGCGCATTTGTTGGGAGCTTTTATTCGTGGGGAACGACCGTGGACTGAATTTGACTCCATTTTTGAGGGAAGGTACTCAGATGGTTTTCAGCCCGAAAAAGACCTTCAGAAATTGGGGGTAGTGAATCAAACCACCATGCTGGCTACAGAAACTCAGGCCATCGCTGATTATCTAAAAAAAGTGATGATCGAGGTTTATGGTGAGGAAGCGTACAAGACGCATTTTGCCGACACCCGAGACACGCTCTGCTACGCCACCAATGATAATCAACAAGCCACCATTGGTATTCTTGAGGAAGGAGCAGACATCGCCATCGTTGTTGGTGGATACAACAGCAGTAACACCTCTCATTTGGTGGAGTTGTGTGAAGAGAAGTTGCCCACTTATTTTGTCAAGAATGAGCATGAACTCATCAGTAAGGAAGTCATCGCGCATTTTGATTGGAGAAATAAAGAAGTCAAGAGTTCGTCAGGTTGGTGGCCGAAGAGCGAAAAGCCAAGATTCATCGTTACTAGCGGCGCATCTTGTCCGGATGCCGTGGTTGACCGAGTGATTCAAAAAATACTAGCCTTCGGTGAAGTAAGTACCAGTATAGAGGAAGTTTTGCGTACAAGATTTGTTAAGCAAGCTTGATCCTTGTTAAACTGAAGCGAGGAATAGTGGCAAATACAGGCGTAAAGGCTTAAATTTGTGCCATGCGCGCACCTAAAATTCCATCCATGTTTCGTAATGTTCGAACCGAACCTCGAAGATTTGAGCTTCGATCGCGGCATTATGACCCGAAACAAAAGGAGTTGGAAGAGCGGAGAAGGAAGATTGAAGAAGAAATGGGAGTGCATGCTGAAGAAGGAGGTCAAGCACCACCAAAACGGATTGATCTGAAGGGAAAGCGCGCAAGAAGAAACAGTTATACGAAAAGCTCAAGAAGTTCATTTTATCGATTACTGATCATTTTGGCAATCTTAATTTTCTTGGCTTATCGTGGTCTCAAGTGGCTGGAGCTGCTCGAACCTACAAATCCTTTTAGATAATATGTCAAACATCATAGCGATGTTGCCTGATGCTGTGGCGAATCAAATTGCAGCGGGAGAGGTAATTCAACGTCCGGCCTCAGTAATCAAAGAGTTGATGGAAAACGCCATTGACGCTGGTGCAAGTACCATTCAGGTTATTGTGAAAGATGCTGGTCGTTCATTGATTCAAGTGATTGATGACGGAAAAGGGATGTCTGAAGTCGATGCCCTGATGTGTTGGGAAAGACACGCAACGTCCAAAATTTCATCAGCAGATCAATTGTTCAGTTTAAACACCAAAGGGTTCCGTGGAGAGGCACTTGCGTCGATTGCTGCGGTAGCTCAAGTGGAGATGAAAACCCGACAAGCCGATGAGGAACTTGGAAGAATGGTGTGTATTGAAGGATCTAAAATCAAAGAAGAAGAACCTTGTCAATGCTCAAAAGGAACGTCCTTCTCCATTAAAAATTTGTTCTTTAACGTTCCTGCCCGAAGAAATTTCTTGAAGTCGGATGCGGTGGAAATGAAGCACATCATTGAAGAGTTTCAGCGTTTGGCCATTCCTCATGCCGGACTCGCTTTCCAGCTTTATCACAACGGGAATGAACTCTTCAACCTAAAAGCACAGAGCAGCAGACAGCGCATTGTTGGTACCTTTGGGGCAAAATATGACGAGCGTTTGGTGCCGGTGGAGGAGGAAACGGACATCGTGAGCGTGATGGGATTTGTTGGGAAGCCTGAATTTGCAAGAAGAACTCGTGGAGAGCAGTACCTGTTTGTGAACGATCGGTTCATCAAGAGTACGTACCTCAACCATGCAATTTCTAAAGCATTTGAAGATCTCCTTCCCGAAGGATCCTTCCCGTTCTATACCTTGTTTTTGAGCATTGAACCTCACCTCATTGACGTCAACATTCACCCCACAAAAACGGAGCTAAAATTCCAAGATGAACGTGCCATTTATGCCATTTTAAGATCGTGTGTGCGCCGTTCATTAGGCCGTTTTAATATTGCTCCAAGTCTTGATTTTGATCAAGAGAGCAGTCTTAATTTAGATGCTTACGACGAAAATAAAACGGTTGTGCCCCCAAGCATCTCCGTGAACCCCAATTACAATCCTTTCGATTCAAAAAGCACCCAGCAAAGAAGTTCTGACCCTGTGGAGCATAGTAGTTCTTCATCCTCGGACTTTGGAGCTACCGTTTCTCCATCACCCAGAAAAGAACGCGATGGAAATTGGAAGGAACTCTATGCCATCACTAGAGAGCTTGAGTCTCAAGGGAGAAATAGTCCGGAAGATCTCGATTTTGCAGCTGCAGGAGCGGCTTTAGAAGAATCGCAGAAAGAAGCCTTCAAAGTTGACCAACACACCGATCAGGCACTTTTTCAATTGCATCGAAGGTAT
This sequence comes from uncultured Flavobacteriales bacterium, assembly GCA_938085105.1. Taxonomy (GTDB): domain Bacteria; phylum Bacteroidota; class Bacteroidia; order Flavobacteriales_D; family Sanyastnellaceae; genus CALKGK01. The sequence goes on along the minus strand of CALKGK010000036.1, from coordinate 52,872 downwards.
GTTGTGACCCAAATTCGATCTGGAATGATTGTGATCGATCAACAGCGGGCTCACCAACGAATTCTTTTTGAGCATTATCTCGGAGTGCTCGCCAATCACAAAGGATCCACCCAACAGAGCCTTTTCCCCGAAACGGTGAGTCTAGGCCCTAGCGATCATGCTTTGATCAGTGCGCTCATTCCCTCGCTCAATGCTTTGGGCTTTGATATTGAGGAGTTCGGACAAAATGATCTCATTGTTCGAGGCGTTCCTGTAGAAGCTGGAGGCTTGTCCGCCGAGGAGTTGCTTGAACGTTTTCTCGATAGTGTGAAGCACGATGCGGACCGAAGTGGAGTGCCTGGAAAAGAAGATACTGCCAAAAGTTTGGCCATGGGAAGCAGCATTCGTCCCGGAACAAAAATGGAAAGCGAAGAAATGAGAAGTTTGGTGGATGAACTTTTTGCCTGCGAAGTGCCTTATTTCTCTCCAAGAGGTTTACCCACGATCATTACCTTTACTTTAGAAGATCTGGATCAAAAATTTAAACGCTAATGCAGCCGCTAACACCCGTAGTAAAGAACATCATCATCATCAACGCGATTCTTTTCGTGTTTGGCATGCTCGCGCAGGGAATGAATCCTGATTTGGCGGGAAAGTTTCAGATGTATTTGAGCGGACACTATCCTTTGTCTGAGTTTTTCTTTCCCACACAAATTGTGACCCACATGTTCATGCATGGAAGCATTTCTCACATCTTCTTTAACATGTTTGGGGTATTTATTTTTGGAGCTACTTTGGAAAAATTGTGGGGACCAAAACGCTTTTTAATTTATTATTTCTTTACCGGTTTGGGAGCCTTTTTTCTGCACATGTTTATTTTTGGATTTGAGGTGTATCAAGGTTTTGGGAGCTTCTTTCCTGAAATGAGTGCGCTTCCTGTGAAAGTTCAGCAGTACATCAATTACTCGGGTGTTGTTGGAGCCTCCGGAGCCTTGTTTGGCTTGCTGCTCGCCTTCGGGATGCTCTTTCCAAATACCAAACTTTACCTCATTTTCTTTCCTGTGGGCATTAAAGCAAAGTACTTTGTGATTGGTTATGGTTTGATTGAATTGTATTCAGGCCTGTCCAACAATGCCGGCGACAATGTGGCTCACTTCGCCCACCTCGGAGGAATGCTTTTCGGGTTTATTTTATTGAAACGCTGGCAACAAAATAAAAATCACTTCTACTAAATGAGTGCAGTTCAAGACCTCAAGGCCAAATACGATGCGGCCAAAATGTTTCAGAAGCTCATCTACATCAATGCAGCGGTGTTTCTTTTGGTATTTACCATCAAGCTTTTCTTTCTTGAGAAGGGAAGCTACTTGTATACCACGGGAATGACCTTGAAAACCACGGCAGATGCTTCTCAACTCATCTACCGTCCATGGAGTATCCTTACTCACATGTTCATGCATACCGGCTTGTTCCACATCTTTTTCAACATGGTTTTCCTTTACTTTTTGGGAGGGATGTTTGAATCTCGATTTGGAGCTCGGAAGTTGTTGAGTACCTATCTTCTTGGCGGACTCAGTGGGTTTGTGCTTTACTTCGTGATGGCACATCTCTTACCGGAGTGGAGAATGATGGGAACCGCCGAAGGAGCGAGTGCTGCTGTGATGGCCATCTTTGTGGCTTATGCGACCTACTTTCCCAACGAACAAATCCGCTTGATTCTTATCGGTCCCGTGAAGCTGAAGTACCTCGCTTTGTTTTATGTGCTGTTCGATTACATTAGTTTGGGAGGTTCCAATTCTGGTGGACACCTCGGTCATCTCGGAGGAGCGCTTTTTGGTTTCTTGTTGATGACTCAAATGCAGAAGGGAAAAGATATTGGGGCTTGGTTTGAAAAACTCTTGGACCGCATTGTGGACCTCTTCAAGAAACGAAGTAATCTTCGCGTAGTAAAGGCCCCTTCGAAAGCCTACAAGAGTGATGAAGACTTCAATAAGGAAAAGATTCAACGCCAAAAGAAGCTTGACCGTATTCTCGATAAAATTTCAAAAGGAGGCTACGACGCCTTGAGCAAGGATGAAAAAAACTTCTTGGGGAAATTTGGGAAGGACTTCTAAATGGAGTCTATTTTTTTCGAAGACGGATCTTTCCTTCACCACCTCTGAAATGCTCGAAGAGGGTCACGTTCATTAGGATCAAGCCCATTCCATACCAAATGTCTTCAAAAGGCACAGAGAAGATTCTCACAGCGATGTTTTCTTCGTTGTTGTACCACACGATCTGATCTTTTAATTCTGCCAGGTCGGTAAAGACGATGGGATATTCCCAAAATGCGATGCCGGTTAACACACCGTTGGCAATGATGAAGGGGATCAGAAGCACCAAATACGAGGGGTAGAAGTTGCCGAGGTAGTCTTTTTTGAAAAGAAAACGGTGCTTCAGGGTCAAGATGAGGAGAAAAAGAAATGCTGAAGTCGTGTAGCGTTTCTCGGGATTCAAGATGATCATGAACAGAGAGAAGAGGATCATCAAAATAGCCACTCTTTTGGTCCAAACCGCGTTTAACTTGAACTTTGGAAGTCTTACCTTAAAAACTTCATAGGTGAATACACAAGCGTAGGGGATGGTAATGAAAAAGAGCCATTCTTCCAGGGGCAGGTTGAAGATGTTAATTCCAACAAGGTATTCTGGGTTGAACCCCCACACACCAATATCGGTGAAAGCAATGTCCCAAAGAATAAACACCAATAGCGTTAGGAAACAAGCGGGAATAAGTGCTTTCCAAGTTTTGTAGAAAGCCACCTTCTTATCGAAGCTCAAAATGAGTGGGCCGAACAAACAAAAGGCATTTACACCGAGGTAGAGGAGGTTTTGGCTCATGCTCGGCTGCGTTTCATCTGAGCTGCTTTTTTGGCTTCGCGATAGTATTTTGGAGGAACGAAGAGCATGCCGAAGCACTCACCATCCTCTTTTCCGAGGTGTTTGTGATGAACTTTGTGTGCCTTTCTAATTGCCATAAAATAGGGGTGTTCACTTCTTTTGAACCAAGAGAATCGTTGGTGAATGAATACATCATGCACCAAGAAATAGCATAAACCATAGAGGGCGATTCCAGCTCCAATCCAAACCCGGAAGTCGCCGCCAGCGTTCAATCCAGTGTAAATGCAAAGGAAAGAGGGAACGGCGAAGATGAGAAAGAAGATGTCGTTTCTTTCGAAGAATCCAGGCTCGTGCACGTGATGGTCAGCATGGAAATACCACATGAGGCCGTGCATCAAGTATTTATGGGCAAACCAAGCCATGAATTCCATGAAGCAGAAAGTGGCAAGCAGTACGAGGATGTTTAAGATCATTTCAAAAAGAGATTCAATAAAACAAAGAAAACAAATTGTATAAAGAAGAACACTCCGGCAACACGATTCGTTCGATCTTGAAGGATTTTTCTCAGGGCAAAGGCCAAAATGAAGGCCAAAACAAACCAAGCAATGTAATTCTGAATGGGCACTTCAACATCGAGCCAGGTCCAGAAATCCAGTTGAATGGCCACGGGTTCAATGAAGAGATCCAACAGGGTCATCCCAAAAGCAGAAAAGAGCGCTCCTTGGACAGGTTTCATTTTCAAACGCACGCTCCAATGATGCATTCCCGATAAAAGCACGAGCCAGTTGACTCCAATGATGATCGGTATTTCAGCGAATGCTGGACCGAGTGTTGGTCCGTAGAAATAGTCGCCAAAGGGCCATCCAGTGTGAACGCCTATAAATTCAGCCAACCAAGCAACTGAAATAATGATGAAGCTCGGCAGGTAGGCTTGTTTGGGGTAATGGCGGAAGAGGAAGAATAAACTCAATATAAGGTTAAGTGGAGTGAGCATCCGAAACGACTCGCTCCACGGACTAAGCATCCCAAGAATTCCCACTCCATGAAGAATGAGTAAAACAGCGATGGAAGTTTTTGGCGATGATAAAGGAGGGAGTTTAAGCATCTTCTACAAGTTCATCAATGATTTTTGCCGAAAGCAAACACAGCGGAATTCCGCCTCCTGGGTGCACGCTTCCCCCTGTAAAATACAGGTTTTTTAAGCTTTTTGAGAAGTTAGGGTGCCTTAGGAACGCGCTCATGCTGTTGTTGCTGCTCGTTCCATAAAGTGCTCCGAGGTAACTAGATGTCTTGCTTTGAATCAGGCTTGGTGTCAGCACTTCTTCGCATTTGATTTTTGAGCGCAGGTTGGTCTTCAAGATCTTTTCGAGCTTGCGTATGATTTGTTCCTTCACTTCAACGATTTCAGTTTCGCTTAGTCCACCCTGACGAGAAGGGGCATTGATCATCACAAACCAGTTTTCACATCCTTCGGGGGCATCGTCGCTTTTGCATTTTGAGGTGATGTTAACATAAACGGTGGGGTCGGGATGGAGTGTTTTACTTTCAAAGAGGGCCTCAAATTCTCCTTGATAATCCTTCGAAAAAAAGATGTTGTGCAGGTGAAGTTCATCAAAACTGGCTTCAATCCCCCAATAAAAGATGAGGGCGCTGCTCGATCTTTCTTGCTCGAGTTGTTTCACAGGAAGCTTCAGGTCTTTCAACAAATGATGATAGGTAGGATGTATGTCCGCATTGCTCACCACAAGGTCAGAAAGAACGGACTTCCCTTTTGTTTTTATTCCTTTTGCTTCACCATTTTCATGAAGGATCAATTCAACTTTGGAGTCGTAATGAAAACGCACACCAAGTTCTTTGGCAAGTTCAAGCAAGGAATTGCGAATGTCAACCATCCCTTTTTTGGGAAAAAAGGTTCCGATTCCATGCTCTAAATGGGGGATCATGTTGAGAACGGCGGGTGCTCTGTATGGGTTGGAGCCGTTGTAGGTGGCATATCGGTTAAAAAGCTGGATGAGCTTGTCGTTGGACAATCGCTCATTGGCTTTGTTCATGCTGCTGGTCAAACCGAGAAAGGGCATTCGGAGCAGGGCTTTCAAGGTTTTGAGGTTGGTGAATGATCTCCACTTGTGCAGAGAGCGGTGCATGAACAATTCCGAGAGCGTATTGTACTGAAAGGCGCTGTGTTTTAATTTTTTCCGAAGGGTCTTCGCAGGAACCTTGAGTTGTTCGCTCACTTCTTCTTCAAATTTTGCGGAATCAGACCATGCGCAGAGATGGGTTCCATCGTCCCAAAAATAATGGCAAGAGCGATCGAGCTTTTCATAGTCAAAATGCGCTTTGGAGTCTTTTCCTGCAAGGCGAAATAGCTCTTCAACTAGGTTGGGTAGTGTAAACAATGATGGCCCCGCATCAAATCGGTAACCGTCGATGGCGAAATCGCGGAGTTTTCCACCTCCTTCGCTTGCCGATTCGTAGACATCAACTTGATACCCCTTGATTTGCAGACGAATGGCCGTAGCAATGCCACCGATTCCTGCTCCAATGATGCTGGCTGTTTTCAATGTTGTTCTCGAATCAATTGTGCTATTCGCGGGTAGCAGATTTTGAACCATTCCGTGTATTCTTCGGGATGATCTTGAAGCTCTTGGTCGATTTGTTCCAAACTCAAATACTTGTAGTGCGCCACTTCCTCCGGATTGGGCTTGGGTTCTTCATCGCTAATGCCAACAAAAACATGATCAAACTCGTGTTCCGATAGTCCTTGATCCAGATCAGCTTTGTAGATGAAATCGAACACTTTATCCATCTTGCACGCCAAGCCCATCTCTTCATTCAAGCGTCGTGTTGTGGCTTCACTCAAGCTTTCGTTCATTCTTGGATGACTGCAGCATGCGTTGGTCCAGAGGCCGCCACTGTGATACTTCTCAAAAGCGCGTTGGTGGAGTAAAACTTCACCGTTTGAGTTAAAGATAAATATGGAAAAAGCACGGTGGAGGAGTCCCTTTTCATGGGCTTCCATTTTCTCCATACTTCCCAACACCGCGTCGTTTTCATCGACCAATATAACTTCTTCCATGGGCATCAATTTATGCGAATATCTCTCGCTTCAAAAAAAGCAAGGAGTTTTGTTTTGTAATCAGGGTCATCATCCAACCACTGGTTTTTGAGTGCTTCTTTGAGCAGGGCCAAATCTTCCTCAATACAGCAGTCGTAGCCCAGAAATCCAGGAGCTTCGTGTTGAATACTGAAGCGGATGAGTCGAATTTCAACGTTGTTAGGGTCTTCAGCAATGGCCTCGGAAATAAGTGCTTTTCCTGTATTGAACTGATCCATTTTTTTTGAAATGTTGAAACCGAAGTCAGCAAGCATGGCCAAAGAAGCGCCATGATATGCCTTCATGAGAGGGGTGCTCTTTTCTTTGGTAAGATCAAATAGTTGGGTGCACTTCTCTTTGTCCAATTCTACGAGGTAGAACGGTCGGAAAGGGTTTTTTTGGGCTGAAGCAATGCTGCACCACATCAAAATGAGGAGGATGATCGCGCTCCGAAGCATACTACAAAATGTTTAAGCTGTGCTTCAGGTATGAACCTACGAAGAGCACTAATTTCTTTTGATTGGGGATTCGAATTCGCTCCTGCAATACCTGACTGCTTGGCGTTTTCTGAATCTTTTTAAATAGACGGAAGTAGTAAACGTATGCTACATACACTCCAAAACGGGCTTCTTTCGGCAGTTTTAGAATTCCCTTGTAGGCTTCAGCGAAATCAGCTTCAATTTCAGCTTCGATCACTTTCTTTGTGTTTTCATCGAACTGCTCAACATCCAAACCGGGAAAGTAGGCTCTCCCCAATTCTTTGAAGTCTGCGTGAAGGTCGCGCAAGAAATTGATTTTCTGGAAAGCGGCACCCAGTCTTCGTGCCTGAGGATAAAGCAAATCGTATTGCTCTTTGTCTCCATTTACAAACACTTGTAAACACATCAAGCCTACTACTTCTGCCGAGCCGAGAACATACTCTTCAAAGCCTTCTCTGTCGTACTCCTTCTCATCCAAATCCATTTCCATGGATTTCAAGAAGGTGTTAACGTGCTCAATGTCAATGTTGTATTTATGATAAACGGCTTGAAAACTATTCAAAATTGGATTCAAGCTGATTTTATGTTCAATGGCGTGGTAGGTATCTTCTTTGAAGCGTTCAAAAAGATGTCTTTTGTCAAAATCGTGAAAGGTGTCCACAATTTCATCCGCAAAACGTACAAATCCGTATAGTGCGTATATGGGGTCTTGCAATTTCTTATCGAGAAATTTAATGCCCAGCGAAAAGCTAGTGCTGTACGACTTGGTCGTGAGCACGCTACATTGGGTAGAAACTTGGTCAAAAAGGGCTTTCATATTCGTGTGCGGTTAAAGGGCAAGGGTGCGTTTTTGTAAGTATTTGTGGGCTTCTTCTGCTGCAACAACTCCAGAGATGATGCTCGGTGGAACACCAGGTCCTGGGGTAGTTAATTGCCCAGCGAAATACAATCCTGACACTTTCTTACTTTTCAATTTTGGCTTCAAAAAAGCGGTTTGATCCAAGGTGTTCGCTAATCCATAAGCGTTGCCTTTGTATGAATTGTACTCTTGTTTAAATTCGTAATGAGCGAAACTCCGCTCATAAATAATGTCGTCGTGAATGCGCTCTCCCGTGTGTGCTTCCAATCGGTCGAGCACCAATTTAAGGTAGTGAGAACGCGTGTTTTCTTCCTCTGCCAAATCGGGCGCTACAGGAATGAGGATGAAAATGTTTTCCATGCTTTCCGGAGCAACACTGGGGTCGGTTTTTGAAGGGGCGCAAACATAGAATAACGGATCTTCAGGCCATTGCTGGTCGTCATAAATCTCTTCGGAGTGCTTTCCGAAGTCGGTATCGAAAAAGAGGTTATGGTGAAGTAGACCACTCACTTTTCGCTTCACTCCAAGATAGTACAAAACCGAGGAAGGCGACATGGTTCTTTTGTCCCAATAGGCTTCGTCATACATGCGGTGCTCAGGTGCAAGTAATTTCTGTTCAACGTGGTGATAGTCGGCTCCAGCAATTACACTGTCTCCCAAAATCTTCTCGCCGTTCACCATTAAACCGCAGACCTCTTTATTCTCTACAATGATCTGTTCTACTTGAGCTCCGGCATGGAAGTGCACTCCTTTTTCTTTTGCCAAGCTCACCATTCCTTTGACGATTTCGTGCATTCCGCCCATCGGGTACCACGTTCCTAAAACGGTGTCTGCATAGTTCATCAAGCTGTACATGGCCGGTGTTTTCTCTGGTTTTGCACCAAGAAAGAGGACAGGAAATTCGAGCAGTTGACGGATTTTATCATTCTTAAAGTACTTCGCTACGTAAGCTTTGAATGATTTTAAGATGTGAAGTTTGATGGCGTCTTTGGCGATGGACAGCTCGGCAAACTCCATGATCGAGTGAGAAGGTTTTTGAACAAATTTGTTCATCCCAATCTCGTATTTGATCTGACCTTCGTCCAAGAATTTTTGGAATAATTCTGCAGAGCCAGGTTCCAGCGCTTCGAAGGACTTTTTTAGTTCTTCCAAGGAAGCATGAATGTCCATAGGGCCGTCTTCAAAATAAACTCTATAAGAAGGGTCGAGGCGGTGCAATTGATAGTAGTCTGAAACTTTTTTTCCGTAACGTTCAAAAAAGTTCTCGAAAACATCAGGCATCCAGTACCAGCTAGGGCCCATATCAAACACAAATCCGTCCACTTCGAATTTGCGAGCGCGACCACCGAGGTCGGCATTTTTTTCGAAAACGTGAACTTCATGACCGAGGTGGGCCATTTCAGTTGCGGCCGCTAATCCAGCGAAACCTGATCCTATAATGAGAGCTTTGTGCGCCATAATTTAGTGCAGTAAGGTGCGTGAAATGTACCACCTTTAAAAGTAGAAACCTTGAATATCCCTTCTTTGTTCAAAAGGTACTCGAAAGTTTCATGCTGCACTATCTTACGCGTATCTTTCTTCCAGCGTAAATGGTAGAATTGCGACTCATACCGTTGAGCCTGCAAACTGCACTCAGTGAAGTGCCATATTTTCTCGCAATGCCTGAGAGCGTGTCACCAGATCTAATGGTGTGATATTTCTTCGAACGGGCTTTTTTGAGATAGGCAAAATTGTCTGGTGTGAGCATCAAAGTGTCGCACGCCAATTTACCTTCTTCCCAATTGATAATTTCATTCGGGTTGATGGGCTCTCCTTTAAAGCGGCATTCAAAGTGAAGGTGGGATCCGGTAGATCTTCCAGTGTTTCCTCCAAGACCAACGATGGCTCCAGCTTCTACATGGTCGCCCTCTTTTACTTTTCGAGCACTCAAGTGAGCATAGAGGGTTTCTAAACCGTTGTTGTGACGAACGACCACCACGTTTCCGTAGCTTTTGCTGTACTGAGAGATTCTCACAACACCTTCAAATGCCGACTTAACGGGGTCACCTTTGTAAAGTTTGATGTCAATTCCATAGTGGTAACGCGCAGAACGATCTCCAAAATTGGAGGTGATGTTCCCTCGAAAAGGATGACTAAAATCGCATTCGCTACGTTTCATCACAATCTCCAAGGTGTCTCTGTAGTCCTTGTAATCAAAATCGTATGCGTGAATATTGATGTTGTCCCAAGAATCATAAATGTCATGGGCCGGGAAGTTCATTAAACTATCAACATAGCTCGCGCGAAGCTCCACCGTTTCAGTGGCCTCTTCATTAGGCTCATTGTTGTTGAGCACAAGGGCAGAGCGACGTTCGATGATGCTTTCCTCAAAACCACCGCCAGTAGACGGTTCGAGCATATCTTGTCCGAAGGTTGCAAGGAAGGGGAAGAGAAGAATGCTGGTTACTATACGTTTTATCATGGCTAGGAATGAAAGTCAAAAATAGTCTTACTTGAAGTCCTTATACTGAGTTGAATGCAAAAAGTTCTAAACAGAACAAAATGGAAAAATATTGTTGTTCACAAGGACGGAATGAACCGACTCCAAGCAGAGTTGTTAACTTTGAATGATGAAACAAGGAAAACGATGGTTTTGGACGGCAAGTTTGCTCGCCGTTTTTGCCCTTATGGGGATGAGCTCTACGGACATGCTCAATCCAACAAACCTTTCAAGCACAAAAGAAAAAACAATGAAAACACTTCACGACTTCTCCGCTACCACATTGGATGGTAAAACAATGGACCTCTCTAGTCTCCAAGGGAAAAAGGTACTCATCGTTAATACGGCCTCTGAGTGCGGTCTTACTCCACAATATGAGCAGTTACAGGAGCTGTATAATGAACACGGTGGAGATCAGTTTGAAATCATTGGGTTTCCGTCGAATGATTTTGGAGCCCAGGAACCGGGGACAGACGATCAAATTGCTGCTTTTTGTCAGAAGAATTATGGAGTGAGCTTCCCGATGATGTCAAAAGTACATGTGAAAGGGGAGGAGCAGTGTGAAATTTACCGCTGGTTGACGAGTAAGTCGGAAAACGGAGTAGGCGATTTCGAAGTGCAATGGAATTTCCATAAATTCTTGGTCGATGAGAACGGAGCATTGGTAAAGGAAGTGCTTCCGCAAACGCTCCCGATTGATGAAGAAATTCTTTCCTGGATAGCGAAATAATATGGAGTTAAAATTGGACGTATTGGGCTTCGGTGCCCATCCCGATGATGTGGAGATCTCATGCGGTGGAAGTATCGCTAAGCTAGTGCAGAGTGGGAAAAGTGTTGGTTTGATTGACTTAACTATGGGCGAGCTCGGTACACGAGGATCGGGTCCGCTTCGTTTAATTGAAGCGAGCGCTGCAGCAGAGGTTCTAGGGGTAAAATACCGAGAAAATTTGCAGTTGGGCGATGGCTTTTTCGAGGAAAATCAAGAGAGCTTGCTGAAGGTGATTGAAATGATTCGAAAATACCGTCCTGAAGTGGTTTTGGCCAACAGCATTAAAGACCGTCATCCTGACCACGCCCGTGGAGCCAGTTTGGTGAGCAGGGCCTGTTTCCTTTCGGGTTTGCGGAAAATTGAGACCAGTAATGAAGGGAAAGCACAAGAAGCTTGGCGACCTAAATCAGTGTACCACTACATTCAAGATTATTACATTGACCCGGATTTTGTGATTGACGTCAGTGATTTCTTTGAGATCAAGATGGCGAGCATCAAAGCTTATAAATCACAGTTTTTTGATCCCAATTCTCCAGAGCCGGAAACGCCCATTTCGGGAAGTGAATTTTTTGACGTGCTGAAATCAAGAGCCATGGATTTTGGCCGACCAGCAGGTGCGATGTTGGGTGAAGGCTTTACGGTGGAGCGACCACCACTCGTTGAGGATTTCTTTGATCTCGCTTAGGTCAGCTTAAGATGGAATATAAGTTCCGCTAATTGGTTTCTCGAAGTAAATTCAAGGATGAAGTTTTCGGCAGAAAGTCTTTGATTTTGACCGTTTTTTCTTCAGCTAGAAAAGAAAAGAACAAGGAAAGGAACTGAGCAATATAGGCGAGGGAAGCCGTTGTTGCCGCTCCTTTTAAACCGAAGATAGGAATCAAGATAATAGCAGAAATAAGGCTCACACCTAAGGCGATCCCACTACTGACGGTGTTCTTTGAAGGCATGCCAATACCGCTAAAGTGGTGCGAAAGAATTCCGCTACATGCGTTGGCCAATATTCCCGGGGCTAAGAAAAAGAGCATTGGCTGAACCCCTTTCATTTCTTCGCCAAGCACCCATTGATAGAAGGCGTCGGGAATGAGGAGCATGATGAAGACGAGAATGGCTGTTCCAATGAAACTGATGTGGAAAAAAGCCAAGGTCAGGTTTCGGATTTCTTCTCTAGAACTCATGTTCGAAATTCTTGAATATTGGATGGTTGCCAAACTCTTGCTGATGTTCCAAATGGCCTCGCTTCCATACAAACCGATGGAGTAGATTCCCACCAAAGACCTTCCCGCGGTGAATTTCTCAAGAAAAACTAGGTTGCTACGGTAGGTCAACATTTGAAGAAGGTTTCCGCTTTGACCGTACTTTCCTAATTTCCAAAGTTCTCTGATCTCTTCCCGCTTTAAAGTCCACCTTCCTGCAAAAACCCTTTTCCAAGAAAGCCCTAGAGAGAGTATATATGTTGCACCAAAACTGATGAAGAGTGCATGGATGAAGTGTTCAATTTTGGCTTCGTCCAAAGAATAAAGCAAAACTACAGCCCCAGCCAAAAACAAGGACTGCAGGCTGAGTGCAATGTTGTAAGACTTGATGTGTTCTTGTCCCATTAAGATCATCAAGTGAAAGCCAAATAAGGACTGTAGGAGTCCGAGCAGGGCCACTTCAAGGGCAAATTCTGGCGGGACAATTTCGGTGAATTTGAAGATCAAAAAGGCCAAGGTTGCCACCAAGAAAGACCAAACATAGGCGGGAAGTGCTAGTCGGTGAGGAGCGATTCGGGCGCTCAAAAAAACCACAGAGCCCCCCCCAATGAAATTATTGACGGCCACTACGATCAGCACACCAAATTGAATCAAAGCCGCGGTACCTTGTCCGCTCGCCCCTAAAAACCTCGAATTAAAAATCACCACAACGATGGTGAAAAGCATGATGAGGAGACGGGAACTTAAGGTGCCGAGGATTCTTTTAATCATGCTTTTTGTGGTATAGAGCATCATCAATGGCACTACGATAAAGTTGGGTGAAGCTTTGTGCAATGGCTTCCTCAGAAAAATGACGAACTGCATAGTCGCGAATTTCTGCTCGGTTCCACTGGGTATTCAGGGCACGCTCAATGGCTTGGGTAAGTTCTGCTTGATTTTCATTCTGGATGAGTAGACCACGTTCTGGTTGAAGGTGTTCTCGGATTCCACCAACATCGGTGCTCACTACCGGAACGCCACATGCAAAGGCTTCTAGAATAACACAGGGAAGGTTTTCGTAGCGACTAAACATCACAAAAAGTTCAGCTTTCTGCATGGCTTGGGCAATTTCTTCAATGCTCTTTTCTCCCTCAATGCTGAATTGATCTTCGGGGATTCCAATGGTTTTGGCTAGTTTTTGATAAGGGGTAATGTCCCCGTCACCAATAATTCTGAAATGAATTTGCGCGTTGTTTTGAAGAACGGGCAAGACAGCATGAAGCATTCCGCTGATGTTTTTGTGATCATCCACCAAGGAGGAAACGTGCAATATTTCCTTTTGTTTTGAGGCTTCGATATGAATTGCTGGTGGAAGGAAAAGATCGGTGTCCACCACGTTAGGAACAACTTCGTAGCGAGCTTGGATCCCCCAGTTTTTCATGGATGTTTCTAATTGAGCGCTCACTGGGGCAATAATTTTTGCGGCTTGAGCAGTTTTCAGCATGCTCTTTCTCTGATCCCAACGAACTCGTGTTTTGTGCTCTGGGTGATAGCCAGTCCAGTGCTCCGTTACGATAAAGGGAATACCAAACTGTTTCTCAAGCCATCTCGCTTGATTACCAGCGGGGTATAGGACGTTGAGGTGAACAAGGTCAGGAAGTGCCCCCTCTTGCTTCATGTATGCGTCAAAAGCCCTCATGAAGGCGTTCTTTCTTTTGTGGAAAGTGTTCAGCCCAGGAGAGAAGTAGGAGATGTATTCCGTGAGCTGATTGTTGTGGATGATTTGATCTTCAGGCAAACCTCGCTTTCGGTAAGGACTGGCGTAAATAACACTTACTCGATGTTTTTTCGCCACCGCAAGTGCATGTCGCTGAACAAAATTGCCCAAAGTGGCATGTTCCAAACTGGGATACCAACTGCTCAAAAATAAAACGCGAAGTTGCGTGTCCTTTCCTTCCTTCATTTGGTCAAAGATAGAAAAGCAAGATTATAAATTGTTGATTTAGCATTGCACAGAAAGAAGATTATTCGTTAATTTGCCGTCCGAAATATGGCGGTTGTAGCTCAGTTGGTTAGAGCGCAGGTTTGTGGTTCCTGAGGTCGTGGGTTCGATCCCCACCAATCGCCCAAAGAAAAGGTCTTTCATTTGAAGGGCCTTTTTTTGTGTCCGATAGTGAGAAATGCTTACTTAAAGCCACTTTTTCTTTCGGAAATAATAGAGCATTCCGAGGATGATTAGAGCAATAACACCAAGAATGACAAAGTAACCATACTTGTAGGTGAGTTCGGGCATGTAGTGAAAATTCATTCCATAGAGTCCTACAATGAATGAGAGGGGAATGAAAATCGAAGAGATAATAGTCAACACTTTCATGATGTTGTTCATCTGATTACTCACAAGCGAGGTGTGGAGGTCAATCAAACTCATGACGGTTTCCCGGTATACTTCCATCACTTCAATTACTTCAATGTTGTGCTCCAAAACATCTCTGAAGTAAGGAACATTCTTTTTCTGAATGTAGGGATGCTGGGCTTTTTCCAAACTTGAAACAGAGTCTTTGAGCGGAATGATGGATCTCCTCAATTTCATGAGCTGTTTTTTTACTTCAATCAATTGGGAAACATGAGTGTCTTGCGGAGCTTCGATGATTTCTGTCTCCATCCGATCCAGTTGTTTTCCGAGGTGGTCGGCAATGATGTAGTAATTATCTACAACGGTGTCCAAAAGTCGGTAAACGAGAAAATCATGACCTTTTCTTCGAATAATGCCTACATTTTTCTCAATCCGCTCGCGAATGCCATCAAAAATATCCCCTTGCTGCTCTTGGAAAAGAAGAACAAAGTTTTCTCCCATGATTGCACTTACTTGCTCGTAGTGGATTTTCTTTTTCGACTTGCTCAAGCCAAGCATTTTCATGGTGAAGAAAATGTACTCATCGAAGATTTCCACTTTAGGACGCTGGTTCACTTCGAGAATGTCTTCCAAAATGAGGCGATGAATTCCCAGCTCTTGTCCGATTTCCTCAATTTTTTCAACTTCATGAATTCCATTGATGGAGATGAAATTCACTGCATTCGGCTTCAGATGTTGCTCAATGTTTGCGTGGTCGGAAATGAATTTCTGTTCAAAAAACGTTTCGTTGTATGAAATGAGCTCGATGCTCACTGAGCCTTTTCCTTTTTTTCCGGTATAGATTAATGTTCCGGGAGGTAAGCCAACTTTTTTTAGGTCGTGCTCTTCTTGACTCATGCTGGGTTTGTTCATGCTTTTCAGGGGATGTTTGCTGCGTCCTGCTTAAAATAGTCAATTCGTTTCAATACCGTTAACGTAACGCTGGAAGATGTTTAGGCTATCCACTTGCTCCACTCCGGAAAATGAGGGAAGATCAGAGGAACGAATTTTTTCGTTGTACTGCGTCAACATTTCTTCACTCAATGGCAAGTAAGACCAATGCCATTTTTCCTCTTGATAGCCGGTTCTCCCTTGTTCTTTACTGGTGTAAACCTGATGAAAGCCATAGTTAGGGGCGCATTCAACAAGCCAGTTATAGAGCTCTTGTCCTTTACCTGTTTCGAAGTAATCGTTATTCAAATGGTTCAGGTCGATGTCGGTTCCCCAATGGTGTCTTGATGTGCCAGGCATGGAGCTGTACTTCATGATGTCCAACACCTTGTCCATATTTTGCCAGCCCATGTATTTGCTTCTTTTCCACTTTCGCTCCCAAATTCCTTTTTGATAGTTGTAGTTTCTGGTGGCGGAAACAATTTCGAGCTCAATTCCATCCCTTTTCGCGCTTTGAAACATTTGGTCAAATTGCTGGAGGACTTCAATGCGCAGATATATGTTGGTTTTTTGAGTGAATTCGGAGGGAACAGGTTTGAAATCGACGTGTTGAGCAGGGTCAAAGGTTCCAAGCAACTCATCTTTGCTGTAGTTGGGGGTGGTCTCATTGAGCAGCATGTTCAATGAGCAAAAGAACAGGATGGTGAGGAGTGATTTCATAACAAAAAGCCGCCTTGTTTGATAACAAGACGGCTCAAGGTAAGCGAATTTCTTAAAATTTCGTGCTTAGTGAATGCCTTTTGCAGCCAAGTAGCGTTCAGCGTCCAAAGCAGCCATGCATCCTGTTCCTGCAGCGGTTACTGCTTGACGATAGACGTGGTCTGCAGCATCTCCCGAAACAAAGACACCTTCGATGTTGGTTTTGGATGTTCCAGGTACAGGAACAATGTATCCCGTGGCGTCCATGTCCAACCAAGGTTTAAACACATCGGTATTTGGTTTGTGTCCAATAGCCACAAAGAATCCAGTGATGTCGATGGTCTTTTCTTCCTTCGTCTCATTGTTGATCAAACGCGCTCCTGTCACACCTGTATCACCTAATACTTCAAGGGTTTCATGGCGGTAAAGGACTTCCAAGTTGGGCGTGTTGTGCACACGGTGTTGCATTGCTTTTGAAGCACGCATTTCATCTTTACGAACAATGAGGTAAACCTTCTTGCAGAGTTTAGCAAGGTAGGTTGCTTCTTCAGCGGCAGTATCACCACCACCTACAACGGCAACTTCTTGCCCGCGGTAGAAAAATCCGTCACAAACGGCGCACGCAGATACACCACCACCAGCATCTCTCAGGCGAATTTCACTCTCTAAGCCCAACCATTTGGCAGATGCTCCTGTTGAAATAATCACACTGTCTGCGGTAATGACTTTCTTCCCTTCGTCAATTTCTACTTTGTGGATCGGTCCGGTAAAATCCACCTTGGTTACCCAACCGGTGCGAATTTGAGTTTCGAAGCGCTCGGCTTGTTTTTGAAGGTCGATCATCATTTGCGGACCATCGATGCCTTCTGGATATCCAGGGAAGTTATCTACTTCTGTGGTTTCGGTTAATTGTCCACCCGGTTGAAGCCCTTGATAGAGAACGGGTTTCATATCTGCTCTAGCGGCATAAATCGCTGCTGTATATCCTGCGGGGCCAGATCCAATGATCAAGCATTTTACGTGCTCAGTATTTTCACTCATAATGTTTTGTTTGCGGGGCTAAATTTAACGATTCTCTTGCGTCAAGACCTCCCTTTTCGCTCACGAAGAGACTTCATTTTTGTTCTTTTTGATCGAATTCTAAGAATGCTGACCAAAGCGGATCCTCTTGCGGAGGAGCTACAATGCAGAGTACTTCCTTTTTCACGGGGTGAATGAATTCAATTTTTCTTGCGTGCAGATGGATCGAAGCGTTGTCGTTCGTTCGTTTCGCACCGTATTTTATATCGCCTTTGATGGGACACCCCAAGCTGGCGAGTGTAGCTCGAATTTGATGGTGTCTGCCTGTTTTTGGTTTGATTTCGAGGAAGTAGTAATGGTCTGATTTCCCTACTACTCGATAGTACAACTCACTCTCTTTTCGTCCATCACCCGGTTTGTCGTGTGCATAGCTTTTATTGACTTTCTCATTCTTGATGAGGTAATTTACTACGCGATCTTCTGATTTGGGTGGAGCATTTTTCACAACAGCCCAGTAGGTTTTCTGCACTTCTCGGTTCTTGAACATGCTGATCATTCGGCTCAAACCTTTGGTGGTTCTAGCATACAGGAGAACACCGCTTACTGGGCGATCAATCCTGTGAATGGTTCCGGTGAAGGTTTTACCGGGCTTATTGTACTTTACTTTGATGTATTGACGAACAACTTCGCAGAGGGTTGTATCTCCAGAAATATCGCTTTGAACGATGTCCGAACTCCTCTTGTTCACCGCAATAATGTGGTTGTCTTCATAGAGCACCTTCAGGTTGTTGGGCTTACTCATGATGATGGGCTTCTTCGGTGCTTGTGCCCAATTTGCTCGTCCTTTACCACTGGGATTCTTTTGCCGATGTTTTTCGCTCATCTCCCCCTTAGTATTGTTCGTTTTCGTTCGGGAAGTCAGATCGCTTCACGTCATTAATGTATTGAGAAACAGCTTGCTTCATCTGATCTCCCATGTCCAAATACCTTCTTAAAAATCGTGGAGAGAATTCTTGGGTGATGCCAAACATGTCATGGCTCACCAATACTTGTCCGTCCACACCAGCACCAGCACCAATGCCTATAATTGGAATGCTAACTGACGCGGCAACTTGTTCAGCGAGCTCTGCAGGAATCTTTTCGAGAACAATTGAAAAACACCCCGCTTCTTCCAAAAGTTTGGCGTCTTCGATGAGCTGTTTGGCTTCTTCTTCTTCCCGGGCGCGAACCACATAGGTTCCGAATTTATAAATGGATTGAGGGGTGAGGCCGAGGTGACCCATTACTGGAATACCAGCAGTTAAAATTCGGTCAATGCTCTCTTTGATTTCACGACCACCTTCCAACTTTACGGCGTGTGCTCCGCTTTCTTTCATGATACGAATAGCAGAAGAAAGTGCTTCTTTGGAATTTCCTTGATAGGTTCCGAAAGGCAAGTCAACCACAACCAAGCAACGATTTGCACCACGTACAACACTGCTGGCGTGATAAATCATCTGGTCGAGGGTGATGGGGAGGGTGGTTTCATGACCAGCCATCACGTTGGATGCACTGTCACCCACCAAAATCACATCAATACCAGCCATGTCAATAACGGTGGCCATACTGTAATCGTAGGCGGTGAGCATGGCTATTTTCTCTCCAGACATCTTCATTTCTTGAAGTGTGCTGGTGGTAACTCTTTTTACTTTTTTCTGAACTGACATAGCACAAATGTAGTTTTTTGCCGCTGAATAAAAATGCTTCAGTGGGCAGAGGTGATTTTTCTGAACGTCAGATTGATGCGTTCGCCTGAATGTCTTTTGGATTTCGGCAGGGCATGCTCGTGATTGCTTTGAAGATGACGCATTTCAAGTACGTCACCCATTCCTAGAAACTGCTCAATTTGGATCGTTTTATCCCGTGATCGCAATTTGAACGGGCGAGCCTTACCAAAACTCACAGAAGCAATGCTGGTGGGGTCGATGTTTTCCTCATTGTCTCGATGCCAGCCCATGCTGTCTTGCCCATCTCTATAGTAATTCAAGAGTACGGCATTGTAGCTTGTTCCAAGGAGACCTTCTAAAGTGTGTTTGAGTTCTACGAGCATTGGGGGAAGTGCTTTCGCGGGCCAATGGATGGATGAATAGGAGTAGGCCGGACCGAACCAAGCTGTTTTTCTGGGCTCTGGATGCGTTTTTCCGAAGATGGTGATTTCGTTTTGTTGCCAAGGAATGCTATCGCGAAGCAATGGAAACCAACGCTCGTTGTCAAAGTACTCCGTGTAATACGTGAGCCGGACCTTCCCATTTTCAAAAAGACACTCCATCGATACCTTCTTGGTTTAAACGAGAACTGCGTATAGATATCCCAAATACGCCAAAAGGAGCAAGAAGCCTTTCCAGCGATTGATGCCATTTTTTCCAATCAACATCATGGGGAGAATAATAAAAGCGATACCAATCATCCACCAAATATCCTTGGTCAAAACAATGCTTTCTACCTCAAGCGGTGAGATGACAGCAGTGGTTCCTAAAACGGCAAGCACGTTGAAAATGTTTGACCCAACGAGGTTACCTATACTGATGTCGGTTTGCTTTCTAAAGGCGGCAATGATGGATGCTGCGAGCTCTGGAACACTAGTTCCGAATGCCACTACCGTCACGCCTACAATGTGATTGGAAACACCGAAGTTCTTCGCTATTTGTGAAGCACCATCAACAAACCAACCCGATCCAAAATACAGTCCAACACAACCAATCAAAATAAAGGCGGCAAGTAAGGAGAACGGTTTGGATTGGAAAGCACTCATTTCTTCCACGTCATTCAACACAGCCGCTTTCTTTTCTTTCCGAGCCTTGCGAATGAGGATCAGGATGAAGGCACAAAGCAAAACGAGCATCACAATTCCTTCCCAAACTGCGATGTGCAAATTGATTATGGCCAGAAGAAAGGCAATGCTGGCAATCATCATTACGGGCCAATCAAAACGCAGCATGCTTTTAGGAACGGGAATGGGGTAGATCATTGCAGTGATGGCCAGCACCAAACCCAGGTTGGCGATGTTGGAGCCAAGGACGTTTCCCACGGAGAGTCCAGGGTTCCCAGAGAGTGCCGCATTCACTGATGCGAAAAGCTCAGGTGCTGAAGTTCCGATGGAAACAACAGTGAGTCCTACAATGATGGGGGGGATGTCCGATTTCAGTGCGATACCAGCTGCACCTCGAACAAGGAATTCACCGCTCACCACCAAAAAAACCAGCCCAAGAATGAGCAAGAGGTATTCCATGAATTATTTGTCTTTTAAATCGCGTGCTTGACTTTCGATTTTGCCAACTTCTTTCTTAATCTCGTTGGCACCGTCCATCATTTCTTTTTGAATGTCTCCGGTGGCTTCCCGGAAAAAACGCAATGCTTTGCCCATGTTTCGAGCAAGACTGGGAATCCCCTTCGCTCCAAAGAGAACAAGATAGATTAGAAAAATGAAAATGATTTCGGTTCCTCCCATGGTGCAAAGGTATGGAAAAGGGATTCACTGCAGAATTTCAACACAAAAAAAAGGGCTGCTTTTCGCGGAGAAAAACAGCCCTTGATATTTTGAGGCAGTGATGCCTTATTTTTTCACTCCAAGGTTCTTCGAGAAATCGAGAACAGAAGGTGTTGCAATAAAGATGGATGAGTAAGTACCCACAACCACACCAACAAGCAAGGCAAAAACAAAGCCTTTGATGTTATCACCTCCGAATAGGAAGATGATGAGCAACACGATAAAGGTCGAAACCGAGGTGTTGATGGTACGGCTCAAAGTACTGTTCAATGCATCGTTAATGATCATATCACCTGATTTCTTGCTTCCATACAGTCCGAGGTACTCACGAATACGGTCAAACACAACAACGGTATCGTTGATGGAGTAACCAATTACAGTAAGGATGGCTGCAATGAAGGCTTGATCAATTTCCATGGTGAATGGCAAGATTCCTGAGAAAATCGAGAAGAGTGATACTACGATTAGTACATCGTGTACCATTGCTATCAATGCTCCCAAACCAAACTGCCATTTGCGGAAACGGAATACCAAGTAAAGGAAGATCACCAACAGCGCGAAGATGGTAGCATAAGTAGCTCCTCTTCTAAAGTCATCAGAAATGTTTCCGTCTACTTTGTTGTAACGTGTGATTTCATAATCAACTCCCAAAGGTGAAAGACCATCGGCCAATGCTCCATTGATGGCTTCATCAACGTCAGCAGCATTGCTGTTCATCATGAAGTTGGTGGTGATTCTGTAGTCGCGATCGGTTTCTTTTTTCTGAACGGTTGGGTTACCTTTTGTTCCGTCTTCAGTGAAAGCGTCTGACAAATTGCTTCTTACTTCGTCAATGTTTACTGACTCTACAAAAGCGATATCAAAAGAAGTACCTCCAGAGAAGTCAACACCTTGCTTGAGTCCTTTTGTAGACAAAGAGGCGATTCCTACGATGATAACAACTGCAGAAACTCCGTAGAATATTTTACGCTTTCCAACAAATTGGAAGTTGGTGTTCGCAAACCAGTTCTTGGTCATTGAGTTGTAAAAGCTGATGCCTTTTTTCCCTTCCAAACGAGAGAAGAAGATCAATCTTGTCAAAACAATCGCAGAGAACAGAGAGGTAAAGATACCAATGATGAGTGTGTTGGCGAATCCAAGGATTGGACCTGAACCGAACACTTTCAAAACTACTGCAGTCAACAAGGTTGTGATGTTGGCATCGATAATCGCAGAGTATGCGCGGCTGTATCCATCCTTCACGGCAAGGTTCAGACCTTTTCCGTTACGCATTTCTTCTTTGATTCTTTCATAGATCAGTACATTGGCATCAACCGCCATACCGATGGTCAATACGATACCTGCAATTCCAGGTAGGGTTAATGCTGCTCCAAGAGCGGCGAGTGCACCAATGAGGAAAAAGAGGTTGGCAATCAAGGCGATGTCAGAAACAAGTCCGGCACCTCTGTAATAGAAGATCATATAAATCAACACCACCAAGAGGGCGATGATGAACGACATGAGTCCTTTCTGAATGTTGTCTTCACCGAGAGAAGCACCAACAGATACTTCGTCAACGATTTTCGCTGGAGCAGGAAGTGAACCGGCTTTCAACAAACCAGCCAAATCTTCAGCTTCTTTCAATTGTTCGTTCAAGCTTCCCGCACCACCAAATGTGATTTGAGAGCTTCCATCTTCGATCGGTTGACGAACACTAGGTGCAGAAATTACACGGTTATCTAGAACGATGGCAATTGGTCGTTGACCATTGCTCGATGCTTTTTGGGTCATTTCAGCCCACATCTGTGTTCCTTCAGCGTCCATGCTCATGTTTACAGCAGGCTTACCAATTTGGTCATACCCGTGTGAAGCATCGATGATTGACTTTCCGTCCAACTTTGGCTGTCCTTTTCCGCTTTCATCCAAAAGACAGTAAAGAATTACAGCGTTTCCATTTGGATTCGCGTCCCAAGCCAATTTTACGTTTGGAGGAAGTGTCGCTTTCGCTTCAGGGCTCTCAAACATTTGGCTCAATTCATCAGCATCTGTTACAGCGGCAGCACCAAGGATGATTCCATTAGCGATACGGGTGTCAAGACGAGAGAAGATGGGCGAGATTTCACGAATTTCATCCTGAGTGAGGAAGTCGGTCAAAGGAGCAATCGTGCTATCTTGTGGATTGGCACGAGAAAGGGCGTCCAAAGAATCGACCAAAGCCATACGCTCTGGAAATTTCTGACGAGCAATTTCGTTGTTCAAGTTGGCCAAACCTCCGAATACTGTTTGAGCGTCCATGGTTTCCCAGAACTCTAAGTTTGCAGTAGACTTCAATTGTTGACGAACACGCTCACGGTCATCTACACCTGGCAATTCTACCAAGATACGACCACTGAAGGCCATTTTCTGAACGTTCGGCTGCGCTACACCAAATTGGTCAATACGCTTTCGGATGATGTTCTCCGTGTTGTTGATTGCCGTTTCAGCTTCGCCTCTAAGAATCTCGATGATTTGCTCATCCGTGCTGTTGGCAGGGAAAAGTTCTGAGTTTTCTGGGTTGAAGAAAATACGTCTAAGTTCAACGCTTGATCCTTGGTTGCTCCAAGCTTCCTCAAACAAGGTGATGAAGTCTGAGTTTGATGAACTCTGAGCTTCAACGGCTTCATTGATGGCGTTATTGAAATCAACTTGATCAGAATAATCACTCAAAGACTTCACCAAATCAGGAATGGATACCTCGAGGGTAACGCTCATTCCACCTTTAAGGTCAAGACCAAGGTTCAATTCTTGTTGTTTCACCTGATTATAGGTGTGTCCAAACACGGGATAAACCTCGGCATTTGCACTGTCGCGCAGAAATTTGCGAGTGTAAACGGTGGTTAATGAATCTCGTTTGGCATCGCTAAAATCACCTACTTCGATAAGGGAATCTGCGTAATCCGCTCCAACTTCTTCAGCGAGGGTCTCGTAATTGCTTGATACCCAATTGAAAGATAGGGTGTAAAGCGTAGCGAGTGCTAGAAGGATAGTAAAGAGTAATACAGCACTTTTGTTCTGCATGACTAAGGTTTATAAAAATTTAAGAGCGCAAATATAGGTATTTGCACTTGGATTTTCCAACGCTCCTCTACGAGTACAATTACTTGAGGGTTACGAAGGCTTAAAATGCCACTTACTATTCATTGCAAGGTGGCGTTTTGTACCTTTACTCCATGAAGAATCGTTTGTTTTTTGCTTTTGCGCTTAGCGGACTCATTTTCAGTCTTATGGCCTTCATGGAAAAAGGAACCTATGAGATTGCTGTTCTGCAATATAAAGGTGGAGGGGATTGGTATTCAAATCCAAGCAGCATCCCTAATTTGGTGAGCTATTGCAATGAGCGTTTGGGGATGAACATCGGAGAAGAGGTGCCTTACGTGGATGTTGGGAGTCCGGAAATCTTCAATTTTCCTCTCGTACACATGACGGGACACGGAAACGTAGTTTTTTCTTCTTCGGATGTGGATAATCTGCGCGCATATCTCCAAAGTGGAGGTTTTTTGCACATCAGCGATAATTATGGAATGGACGAGTTTATTCGTCCGCAAATGAAAAGGGTGTTTCCCGATTTGGAGTTCATAGAGCTTCCTTTCGAGCACGCCATCTACCATCAGCAATTTGACTTTAATAAGGGGCTTCCTAAGGTGCATGAGCACGATAATCGTCCGCCACAAGGTTTGGGCTTAATCTACGAAGGCCGACTGGTTTGCTTCTATGATTATGAGTGCGATTTAGGTGATGCTTGGGAAGATTGGGAAGTACACAAAGACCCCGAAGCTCTCCGCCAAAGGGCTTTTGAGTTCGGGGCCAATATGATTCAATATGTGATGATGGGTGAAGCTAAATAGCTTACATCATTCGCTTAATCTGTAATAGGATTACCGTTTTTGTCGGTGAATTTCCCTGTAAGAATCATGATAAAATCAATCAAGGTCCAAATTCCGAATCCACCAACTGTGAGAAGCATCAAAATTCCTGTTCCCACTTTACCGGTCATGAATCTGTGAACGCCAAGGCCTCCAACAAAGAAGCAAATGAGTGCAAGTACCATTTTACCAGGTCCTGCTGAGTTAGTTGCATTTTCCATAATGTTATTTTAAAAGGTTTAGGTTAATTCAAGCACAGCTTATGCTGTGTTGAAGATTGTAAAACAAAAGATTTTTTTGGGGAATTGCAAGTGTGGTGCAGTTGTCTTTGTTCACATGTAAAAACTACGGTTGTCACTTTTGCTTGATTCGCTGGCGAAAACTGAGAACGTCTTTGACCATGTAATAGCTCATGGTTGGAGCAACAATGTATATCATAGGGTTCATGTTCCATGCTCCTTGAAAATCAAGCAGGGAAAGAAGTAATAGTGCTCGGGTGAGTCCGCAACCGGGACAGTTTACCCCTGTAAAAGTGGTCCACAAGCAAGGAATCATGATGTCTGTTCCATTCCAAGCGTAGAGGCCAAACGCAAAAAGGCTGTAGGCAATCAAAAGCACAAAGGGCCAGCGACTTTTAAGGTAGGATTTCACCATGCATGCAAGTTACTTGTTGGAGATGATGTAAAGCGCATTGGGTACAAAAAAAGACCTTCGAAAAGGCCTTTTTTGTACAAACGTTGGGTTGAATTTATTCTGCAAGATCTCTACCGTCGGCCATTTTCATGTTTCCGGTAAGGATTTGAATGAAGTCAATCAAGGCCCAGATACCACATCCACCAAGGGTGATGAGCATCAGCCACCAGTTCGAGTATCCCATCATGTATCTGTGAACGCCGTATCCTCCGAGGAAGAATGCGATCAAGGCCATGGTTGTTTTCTTTTGAACCGGCTTGAGTGGAGCCGTGTTTTCTGTGTTTTCGTTTTCTGACATAATGTTAAGGTTTAGAGTGATCGTTTGTGGCTATTAAAGTAATCAAAGGTTACATTGCGCCCGCAGCGGCTCCACCAATTATAGCAACAATGATATTCAACACGATTCCAATACCGAAACCAATCAAAGCCATTGTGCATGCTTGTTTTGCTGCAACGGGCTCGTCTTTCTTTTTTACAAAGTAAAGGATCGCTCCAACAATTGGGAAAATCACACTTACGATTTTAAGGCCAATGCCCAAGTCATCTTTTTTTTCTTCCATGATGTTTATTTTTAATTGTTAATTATGAATGAGATTAAGGATTAAAATTCCAATGTTTTGTCCGACCCAAGCGGCGATGGACATGAGCCCAATACCTGCAGCTAAGCCGGTGACGCTTCTCCGCAGATTGGTGCTTTCAACTTCCCAAATGGTTTGAATCCACCCGTCCAAATAGGTAGGTAAAACCAGCAAGATGGAGAGCAAAAGTCCCAAATTGGTTTGGGTAATAAGGAAATAGGGCAGGCTAATGAAACCCACAAAAATCCCAGTACAGCGAGCACAAACGGGGAACTGAACTCCCCTGTAGAAGAAAGATCGATCAGGCCGGCGATGACAAGTGCTTAGTCCTGGGATATTTATTTCACGTGGACTCTTCATTTTTAGTTCATGTTTCGCATGATGTCGTCAAAAGCACCGAGCTCATCCATGCCAACGAAAACAATGACTACAATAAAGTAAAGCAGCATCAAGATGTTGAAGATCAAACCAATGATGCAAAGGATCCGACCTGCTTTCAGTACCCCCGCGTTCGCATAAAGCACATCCGGGTTGTTTTGTACTTTCTGATTGTCTCCCTTGGAAATAACCAAACCAACAATGGCCAAAATGAGTCCGATAAATCCGTAGCAAATGCAAGTTAGAATGGAAAGTATTCCTAAAATCAATGCGCCAACGGCATTGTTGAGGTTTGCATCGTTGTGGTTCTGATCGAGTGCTTCCATATTAAAAGTGTCGTAAAATAAAGTTAGTGATGAGACTCGCCATGTAGATTACTCCCATAATCAAAGTGATCTTGGCGGATCGATTGCTCTTAGCGAAAAACAAATTTACACCAGCACTACCCAGAAAGAATAAAAGGGGCAATACAGGTGGGTAAAATGCAATGGCGTCCAACGGAGATTGCGTGAAAAACATCTCCAAAGCCCTTTGAGTACCGCACCCTGGACATTCGATGCCCAACCATTTTTTGCTGGGGCAGGGCATCATCCATGAAGAAAGCAGCAGACTGCTCATTAGTGAAGTGTTTAGATTTGTAGTGGTAACCATCTGCCCAAAAAGAGTAAATGATGCAGCAAAATACCCAATTCATCTCAAATTCAAAGCCTTTGAATCTGTGAGATGCTCACAATCATTGTTGAAAAGCCAATTTATGCTTCGTGAAATAGGTGTTTTTCTCTGGCTGAAGTTGAACTTCACGCTCTTTACCATGGCGTAGAACTGTCAATGAAACTGGTTCAAGTTGTCCTTCTTCTCTTCCATCATTCCAATGCTCACCAAGCGCTTCGTGGTTGATGGAGACAATTTCATCACCATACCAAAGTTTGGCCTGATCAGCTGGAGAGCCCGGGTAAACATCCCAAACGAGAAAACGTCCGCCCTTCGGTAAAAGTCGCACGCCCAGCTTCGTTTCAAAATAACCCAAATACCCTTCTGTCCACTCCATCCCGGCATGTTTGAAGGCTTCGGCTAGAAAAGGCGTGTAATCTTCCGTTCCGTGCACAAGAGCAGTCTTGATTTTAGAAAAATCGCTGCCACTTACTTCTTCAACGCACTTCCAGTAGTTGTCCTCAGAATAGCCTTTGCCCAATTTACCGAAGCGCTCCCACATCAATTTCATCACCTCGTCCATCGAGCTTTTCCCTTGGGTTGCTTGCTTTATTTTTTGGTCACACATGAAAGTTATCAAGCATCCCTCGGTGTAGATGGAGACTTTTCTTCCCGGAACTCCGCGCACGTATCCATCCAACCATGTTTCGTAGCTGCTATCCGCAACCGACTTGTTCATCCAACCCAAATTCCAGAAGTGGCGTTCCAATTGGTTTTCCATACACCGGAGGTATTCTTCTGGAGAGATGACACCGCTTCTGTAAAGCATTTCGTCACCAAAATAAGTGGTAACCCCTTCGGCCACATAGCCCAATTTGCTGTGGTTCTCTTTGCTGAAATCGTAAGGCATCATTTCTTTCGGGCGAATGCTCTTGATGTTCCAAGTGTGGTAGAGCTCATGACTCGAAATGCCCAAGAAATCATCATACAGTTTGCCCTCGTGCACCTCTTTTCCTGGCCCCAGAGCAATAACGGTGCTGTTCTCGTGCTCAACTCCATGTCGAACGGGGAAAGCTGGGAGTTGAAACAAAAACCAATACTCCTTCACTGGGAGTCCTCCAAAAGCCTTGAGTTGAGCTTCAGTAAATGCCCGAAAGGCATTCATTACCTTCTCTTTGTCCAAGTGGTGTTCGCCCAAAAGACAGATGTGAAATGGGATGTTTTGACAGGTATAGGTCCATTGCTCAATATTTGGAGCTGCCATGAACGGACAATCCATCAATTCCTGAACATCCTTTGCCAACATGCTGTGTTTTTCCGTTTGTGGAAGTCCGCCTGCTAGCGTGTAATCTTCAGGGATATTAAGCGTGATTTTACTGGGGGAATCCTGACGGTCTTTATCGTAAACAAAACAATTTACTGGGTTTACATAGAGCTGCTCTTCACTTAAAAAGGTACTTCCTGCATTCAATTCGGTGGCTGAATAAACGTATTCCACTTGCAGTTCACTCAAACCTTCGCTATTTACCACCCAAGCATGGTTTCCATCGTTTTCAAAAGGAGCATTGAGGACTTTAAAGTACATCAAGTTCTTTGCGAAATCGCCCAGTTCATAACGACCCGGTCGCCATCTCGGAAATTGTAAATTCACTTTTTTTCGGCCTTCAACAGGAATGGAAACCTGAATGCGAAGAAGGCTTTTGTGAGGAGCGTCGGAGGAAAGGGTGTAGTACAGCATAAAAATTAATCGAGGACTTGTGGTAAAGGTTTTCCAGAACAGGCGTTTGGATATTCAATGCCCAATAGTTGGCAAATGGTAGGGGCGATGTCGCGAATTTCACTGCGCAAAACGGTTTCTCCTTGTGGAATTCCCGCGCCATAGATGAGGAATGGAACGTGGGTGTCGTAATTGTAACCCGAACCATGTGTCGTACCGGTTGGACCATAGATCATCCAATTGGGTTCGAGCACCAAGATGACTTCACCACTGAATTTCTGACTAAACCCCAGTTGCAAAGTGCTCGCAATTCCACGGGAATATTCCATACTGCTCATGTCCGCATGGGTGAAGACTCGTTGCACACCGTCAAATTCAATCGCAATGTTTGCCGCAAATTCACTCGCTTCTCCCAAAGAGATTCCTTTGTTCTTAAGCGTATTCTTATTGAGATAAATCTGCTCGTTGCAGTAGTGCTCTACATAATCACCCGTTCCATAGTCTTCATCAAAACGTTGTTCGATAAGTGCTTCCATGGGAGCAGGATTCCAGTAACCACCAGGTACTTTTTGTTGAAGAGCATAATTGGGCACAGGTGAAGCTCCGTGATCGGCGGTGAGGAAAACAATGTATTCTCCTTTACCTATTTCACTGTCGAGAAAACGAAGCAATTCAGCAATTTCTTCATCCAAGCGCAAGTAGGTGTCCTGAGCTTCCATACTCTGTGGTCCGAATTGATGACCAACATAATCAGTTGAAGAAAAACTCACGGTGATAAAATCGGTGAAGTTTCCTTTTCCCAGGTTTTCATTTTGGATGGCTTTCTTCGCGAATTCTGCCACCAATTCATTTCCAAATGGGGTGGCTTTCAAGATGTCAATCCCTCCATTATCAGCGGCCAATTCTTGAAGATTGTAGGGGAATGTTGGCTTCAAGGTTCCACGAAACGGACTCTCAAATGGGTTGTTGTCTGGGGCACTTTCGTCATAATCTGCTTCCGGACGAAGAAGGTTCCAGGTTTGTGCTAGTCTGCGCTCAGCAGCATCTCCAGCATTATAATTCTGCACCCAAGAAGGGAGTGTGTTCATGTAGTAGTTACTGCTCACCCAATTTCCGCCAACAAACCAATACGCAGCATTGGCCGCGTGTCCGGCAGGCAAAATGGCACCGCGATCTTTCAAGCTAACGCCAATTACCTTCGAGCGCATGTTGGTGGACAGGCGCAACTGGTCGGTCATGGTGTTGGAAATCATGTTTCTGGGCGACATCATTCCTGCGGGTCCGGCGGTTCCAACACCCGCCACCGTGCTGTCTTCGGTACAATAAATCTCTCTCTTCAAAGAGCGCAAGTACCAATTATTGGCAATGATTCCGTGATAGGCAGGAGTGGTTCCGGTGTAAATACTTGCGTGGCCGGGTCCGGTAAAAGTGGGCGTGTAAGAGAAGTGATGGTTCTTGAAAAAGTATCCTTCATCAATCAAGCGTTTGAATCCATCATTTCCATAATCGTCCCAATAACGGGTGATGTAATCGAAACGCATTTGGTCAACCGTAATTCCAACAACAAGCTTGGCTTTTTCCTTTGTCACTGACGGGTGAGCAACTTGCGCTTGAGGAGGTTTTGGTGGAGATGGAGGAGTGGCCACATTTGTTTTGGGCTGCTGGCACATGCACAAAGTGGGCAGAAGGAGGAGAAGAAGGTATTTTTTCATGAACGCAGATTTGCTTCAAAGTTACGTTCTGAAAACCGATTGCGAAAGGCAGGAGCCATCATTTCGCTAGATCTTAAACTTGACTTTTCAGTTTGATGATGAAAAAGATCACCCCAAGACACAAAAGGAGGTTGAAGAGGATGTTTGCCGCAAAATAGCCCCACATCCCCGCTTCAGCCAGTCGAAAACTTTCTAAGCTGAAGGTGGAAAAGGTGCTGAACCCGCCACAAAAGCCAATTGCAATGAAGAAAAAGCTCCAATGTTCTGCACCTAGTTTTGGGATGAGGTAAGCAGTAGCAAGTACAAGAATGAAACTCGCAAGCACATTGCTGCTGAGCGTTCCGACGGGAAGTGATAGTCCACTTTTATTGAAAAGGGAACTGATGGCGAAGCGAAGCATGCTACCCAAGCCACCACCGATGAATACCATGAGATAATTCATGGAGTTTGAATTTTAGCGTGAAGGAATTGAAACAATCGGAAGGAGACGAAGCCCATGAACAAGCCGGCCATGATTCCTCCGACGATGTCCAATGGATAGTGCACTCCGAGATAGATCCGACTGTATGCAATCAAGCCTGCCCAAGCGAAAAACCAAAGGTACTTTCTTCGTTTTCCAAAGAGCAGAAAGAAAAAAGTAGCGATGCCGAAAAAGTTGGCCGCATGCCCTGAAATAAAACCATATTTCCCGCCGCGGTATTCGTTTCCATCGAAGTTCAGTACAGTGTGGGTTTGCGGACCAATTTCCAAATGGTGGGTGGGTCGATACCGCTTTACTGTTTTCTTAAATCCACGAGTAGAGATGCTATCGGCCCCAGCAATGCAGACCCCCAAGCAAAGTAGTGCCAATAAGATCGACTTCAGCTTAGGAAAACGTTTTGAAAGCACGTAGAAGAAAAAAACGTAGACGGGGAGCCAAAATAAAGGCCAAGAAATCAAGAACATGGGAAAGTCGAGTACTTCCATGTTCAATTGGTTCAAAAAAAGAAACAGCTCCTGATCGAGCTGCTCTATGGTGTCAAAAATCATCCTATTCGTATATGCGGGTAATGAGATCGGCATACTTCGCCATAATGGGTTTCCGCTTCAACTTCAATGTTGGTGTGAGTAGTCCGCCTTCTACGGTGAAAAGCTCAGGCAGGTATTGCACTTTTTTTATTTGCTCCCACTGACCAAATTGAGCGTTGATTTTATCAATGTCTTTCTGAATCCTTTGCGTTACTTGAGGATTGGTGATGATGTCTTCAGGGTTGGTGTATTCAATGCTGTGTCGTTTACACCATGTTTTCACAGATTCAAATGAAGGAACAATCAAGGCAGAAGGGTGTTTTTGAGCTTCTCCAATCACCATGATTTGCTCAATGAAAAGTGAACTCTTCATGGCATTTTCGATCAGTTGTGGTGCGACGTATTTCCCTCCGGAAGTTTTAAACATTTCCTTTTTTCGGTCGGTAATGCGCAAGAAACCATTCTCGATAATCCCGATGTCTCCTGTTGAAAACCAGCCATTATTGAGTACTTCAGCCGTTCTTTCTGGGTCTTTATAATACCCCATCATGACGTTCGGTCCCTTGCAAAGGATTTCACCATCTTCTGCAATCTTCACTTCAACATCTTTTAATAGTTTTCCAACACTTCCTACTTTGAGCATTCCCGGACGGTTGAGTGTGTTCACCGAGATCACTGGAGATGTTTCAGTAAGACCGTAGCCTTCAAAAACGGGGATTTCTGCAGCGTTGAAAAAACGGGCAAGTCTTGGTTGAAGTGCCGCACTTCCAGAAGCTACAGCCATAATTTCTGTCAGACCAAGAGCTTCTCTCACCTTGCTGAAAACCAGTTTTCGAGCCACTTTCAATTTCCAAAGGTACCAGCCACTTTTCCCTTCCGGCTCCCATTCCAATGCGGTGTCCACAGCCCAATTAAAAATCATGGCTTTTAGTCCACCAGCACTTTTCCCTTTGGCTACGATACCGTCGTGGAATTTCTCCAATAGGCGAGGTACGGCTGAAAACACGTGTGGTTTAACGTAGAAGATGTCTTCTTTGATGGTCTCCAAACTTTCTGCGAAATAGATGTTGGCGCTGTTGTACATGTACAAGTAGTGCAGCATTCGCTCATAAATATGGCAAACCGGCAAGAAGCTCAAACAACGGTATTCCGCATCGGTGATGGATGGGAGTCGCTCGCAAGAGGCAAGGGCGTTTGAGGCAATGTTTTCGTGGGTGAGCATCACACCTTTTGGCAAACCGGTGGTTCCTGAAGTGTAGATTAAGGTTGCCAAATCATTTGTATTTACCTGATTTTTCAATCGCTCTACTTCTTCTGCGTGCTCTTGATTTTCTCCAAGAGCAAGTACTTCCTTCCAGTTCTTTGCGCCTTTCACCTCCTCAAAAGTGAAGGTTCCTTGTAAACTGGGTACATTATCCTGAATGCTGCTTACTTTCTGAAAAATTTCTTCATTGGAAACAAAGCAGTATTTCGACTCACTGTGGTTGAGAATGTATTCATAGTCCGCTGGAGTCATGGTTGGGTAAATGGGAACATCAATCGCTCCAATTTGAAGGATTCCGTGATCCATCACGTTCCATTCCATTCGGTTGTTGTGAGAGATGAGTGCTACCTTTTCACCCGGTTTTACTCCAAGTTCGAGGAGACCGCGGCTAATTTTATTGAGGTCTTCAATAAATCCTTGTGTGCTGTAAGATTGCCATTTACCATTGATTTTGGTGTTGAGCATATGGTCCAATGGACGATTCTCAAGCTGGTAATATGGAAAGTCAAAAAGGCGAGTAGGTTGCTTCATACAACAGGTTTTAAAGTCATATTTGTGCTGAAAGATAGGGAAAAAGCGCGTTGTTTTTCCTCCAACCACCGGCACAAGAAATCATAAATTAGCTCCGCACTGTCTGCAAAAGTTGGCATCTGGGAAGTGTCCTTCTTTTCCACATGAAGCACAAGAACGGGTGTTCATGTTGTTTTGTGTATCGGCTTTCACCATTTCTGAACTTACAATGCCTGTTGGAACGGCGATAATGGCGTATCCCAAAATCATAACAATGGATGCCAAGGCTTGTCCTGTAGCGGTGTGCGGATAGATGTCGCCATAGCCCACCGTAGTCAGCGTAATTACCGCCCAATAAATGGACCTTGGGATGCTGGTAAATCCGTTTTCCGGACCTTCAACCAAATACATAATAGTGCCTAAAACAACAACTGAACTCGAAACGGCCAGCAGAAACACGGAGATTTTGTGTCGACTAGCATTCAAGGCTTTTCTCAGCATTTGTCCTTCCTTCACAAATCCAATCAGTTTCAAAACCCTAAAAATTCGCATCAAGCGAAGAATACGGATCACGAGAAGACTGCTGCTCCCAATGCTGAAGATAGCCAAGTATGTCGGAATGATGCTCAAGAGGTCCACCAAGCCAAAAAAGCTGAAGGCGTATTTCCAAGGTTTTTGAACGACCGACAGGCGCATTACATATTCAAGGGTGAAAATGATCGTGAACACGATTTCTAAGGTGAAAAGAAGATCTCCATGTTCGTCATGAATGTAGCCAACACTTTCCAGCATCACCACGGCAACGCTTAAGACAATCAACCACAAAAGAGCAACATCAAAACGTTTCCCTGCTTTAGTCTCAGCTTCGAAAATGATTTCATGCCAGTGATCCCTCCAATTGTATGCCGTTGGATTATTTTCATGTGGTGCTTTGCTCATGAGTGCAAGTTCACAAATTATTTCTTCCGCACAAAGGTCAGCGTCCTCGGGACTTTTTTTTAATTTAAACGGAAAATTATAAACATGAAACGACTGCTCTCAACACTTTGTTTAATGTCGCTTGCCTTATTGAATTGGGCACAACACGAAACCTGCGCTCATGATATTGTTCTTCAAAGAATGGCTGAAAAGTCGCCTCAGTTCATGGGAGCGATGCAGGCCCAACTTGCACATAGTGTGAAAGGAGCACGAGCAGCTCAAAACAAAAGCAACACAGTTTACCAAATCCCGGTGGTGTTTCATGTCGTTTACAATACACCTGAGCAGAATTTGCCCGATGAGGTTTTCGAAAATCAGATTGAGATTTTAACTCAAGATTACCGCCGACTGAATTCCAATGCGAGTGAAACCCGGGCCATTTTTGCGAATGTTGCTGCCGACGCTGAAATTGAGTTTGTTTTGGCTTCTACCGACCCCCAAGGCAATCCCACCAATGGAATTGTCCGCGTAGAAACTGAAGAAACGGGCTTTGATCTGGATTTGTTTTCAACGGACATTACCCTCGATGAAGTGAAGTTCACTGAAAGCGGCGGAGCAGATTCTTGGGGAAATGAATACCTGAACATTTGGGTTTGCAATATCGAGGATACGGGGTTTGGTCAAATTCTTGGCTTCGCCTATCCACCCAATGGCGCTGCAAATTGGGAGGGCTTTTTTGATTTTATTGATGAAGATGTTGATGGGGTTGTGGTTCATTATACTGCCGTAGGAAGCAATAACCCTCAAGCCGACGATGATGGTGTAGCCTTTAACAATGGTGGAAGAACCCTTACACATGAAGTAGGTCATTTTTTAGGGCTGAGACACATTTGGGGCGATGCCTTTTTTAATGGATGCACTACCGATGATGGAATTGCAGATACTCCAGATGCAGCCAACGGAGCGAATTACAATTGCGATTTCTCTTTGGACGAATGCACGGATGATGAACTGCCAAACATGATTGAGAATTACATGGACTACAATCAAGATGATTGCATCAACATGTTCACGGCAGAACAAGTGGCTGTGATGCGTTTCAATTTGGAGAATCTCCGACCAGAATTGATCGATGGTCAATTTGTGAATGTCAACGAAACAGTGTCCATTCAGAATGAATTGAACCTATTCCCAAATCCAGCGCGTTCTTTTCTTCGGATTTCATCAAACATCAACTTGAAGTCGCAAACCTATATGATTCGGGATTTGAGCGGACGAGCGGTAGCTCAAGGGAACTTTGATTCATCACAAGCAGAAGTGCCTTTGAACCTTCACGCGGGTTATTATGTTCTTGAACTTACAGAAGTCAAAATGAGAAAAGCATTCATTGTTGAATAAAGAATTTGTCCTCCCGATTTTGAGGAGGTACATTTGTCTCGAAAATTTTGAAGCATGAAGAACATCACAGTAATTGGAGCAGGAACAATGGGGAATGGAATTGCCCATGTTTTCGCACAAAAAGGATTTAAAGTAAGCTTGGTTGATATTTCCCAAGACTCTCTGGATCGCGCTTTGGCGACGATCGGTAAGAACTTGGATAGAATGGTGGCCAAAGAGCGTATTTCAGAAGCCGATAAAGCTGCTACACTCGGTAACATTGAAACCCAGACCGAATTATCGAAGGCCATAGCAGATGCTGATTTATGCGTTGAAGCGGCTACCGAAAATGTTGATTTGAAGCTGAGAATCTTCAAGGATATGGATGCTCATGCTCCCGAAAAATGCATTCTTGCGAGCAATACTTCTTCGATCTCAATTACGAAAATTGCCGCACAAACTTCCCGACCAGAAAAGGTGATTGGGATGCACTTCATGAACCCAGTTCCCATCATGAAACTGGTTGAAGTAATCCGCGGTTATGCTACCAGTGATGAGGTGTGTTCACAAATTATGCAACTCTCAAAACAACTTGGAAAATCGCCGGTGGAGGTGAATGATTTCCCGGGATTTGTAGCCAACCGTATTTTGATGCCAATGATCAACGAAGCCATCATCACTTTGCACGAGGGAGTTGCGGGTGTTGAGGAAATCGACACGGTAATGAAACTGGGAATGGCGCATCCTATGGGACCATTGCACTTGGCGGATTTTATTGGCTTGGACGTTTGCTTGAGCATCATGAATGTATTGTATGAAGGATTCGGAAATCCAAAATATGCACCTTGTCCGCTATTGGTGAACATGGTCACTGCAGGAAAACTTGGAGCGAAATCCGGAGAAGGCTTTTACACGCACGTTAGAGGAAGTAAGGAGTTGAATGTTGCGCCTACTTTCAGAAAATAAGAGCATTAATACATACGTCTTTAGATCGTTAAAGGTGTTTTGAATGAATGAAAAGGAATCCGCCAAATGGGTTCCTTTTTTATTGAACTTGCATATCAAGACCGCCGATAAAAAGATAGGGGTCAAATAAGCATGGAAGAAAATGGTTTCGGCTTGAGAAAGATTATCCACGTGGATATGGATGCTTTTTTTGCGAGCGTAGAGCAAAGAGATCGTCCCGAACTGCGAGGTAAACCCATCGCTGTGGGTGGAGGGTCTTCGAGAGGTGTTGTGGCCGCGGCAAGTTATGAAGCAAGGGCTTACGGGGTGAAATCCG
Organism: uncultured Flavobacteriales bacterium; assembly: GCA_938085105.1. GTDB lineage: Bacteria > Bacteroidota > Bacteroidia > Flavobacteriales_D > Sanyastnellaceae > CALKGK01. The sequence goes on along the minus strand of CALKGK010000036.1, from coordinate 16,670 downwards.
CCATGCCTGGAGCCATCGCTGCTCGAAAATGTCCAGATTTGATTTTTGTCAAACACCGATTTGATGCCTATAAAGCCGTGTCTCAACAGATCCGAAATATCTTCTTGGAATACACCGACCTCGTTGAGCCCCTCTCTCTCGATGAAGCGTATTTGGATCTCACTCACAATAAAAAAGGGATGAAGTCGGCAACGCTGATTGCTGAGGAAATACGCCAACGAATCTTCGAAGAAACCCAACTGACGGCTTCAGCAGGAGTGAGCGTCAATAAATTTTTGGCCAAGGTTGCTTCGGATATTAATAAGCCGAACGGACTCACCCTCATTGCGCCAAAAGACATTACTGCATTCATTGATGCTCTTCCCATTGAACGTTTTTACGGCATTGGTAAAGTGACTGCAGAGAAACTTAAACGCAGGAATATTCATACGGGAAAAGACCTGAAAGAACTCAGTAAGTCGGCCTTGGGAGAGCTTTTTGGAAAATCTGGCCCCCATTTCTATGCTATTTGTAGGGGAATCGATCATCGAGAAGTGAAGCCCAACCGTCAACCAAAATCCATCAGTTGCGAAGAGACCTATTCCAATAATATTCGCTCACAGGAAGAGTGTCATGAGGCCATTGAATCCTTGGCCCTTCGCTTGAAAGAGCGTTTGGAGAAGAGTAAGTCAAGTAAGCGACAAAAATTAGAGGGAAAAACCATCACCTTGAAAATCAAGTTTGCAGATTTTTCGCAACAAACAAGAAGCAAAACCTTAGCCTTGCCCATATCGCAAAATGACTTTGCTTCATTGGGGATTGCGCTGCTCCAACAAGAACAAATTGCGCAAGATATTCGATTGTTGGGTCTCGGTATTTCTAAACTGAACATCAACGAAACAGATGAATCTAACGAAACGCAACTGACCTTTGAGTTTTAGTTCAAGGCGTTCAATTCTTCTCGGATGAAGTTGGCAAGTTCTTTCACATATTCTTGGGAGAAATCGAATGCAATACCGGCCGTTTTATAGATTTCACCAATCGATTTAGTGTAACCCAAACTCAAGGCATCTTTGTACTGCTGAATGGCCTTTTCAGGATCCTTACGATAGTTGCGATACACTGCAATAGCTCCCAATTGAGCCATTCCGTATTCGATGTAATAAAAAGGTACCTCGTAGATGTGCAGTTGCTTCTGCCAAGAGCTGCTCAGTGCATCGGGATATTCGCTCCAATCCACCATGCCTGAGCCGTATTTCGTGCCCAATTCAAGCCATTTTTTAGTACGCTCTTCGATGGAATGCTCCGGGTTCAGGTAAAGCCAATGTTGGAATTCATCCACAGTTGCAATCCACGGCAATACCGAAAGGAGGTCTTGGAGATGATCTTTTTTAGCGCGTTTCAATGCCACTTCATCCTCATAAAACACGTTCCAATGGTCCATGCTCAGCAATTCCATCGCCATCGAAGCCAATTCAGCTACTTCTGAAGGACAACTTTTAAAGGAGGTGATGGGCAATTCTCTTGTCAAGAAAGAGTGAACCGCATGCCCTCCTTCGTGCATCATCGTTACCATATCTCGCTGAGTTCCCACTGCATTCATGAAAATAAACGGAACCCCAATTTCATAGAGCGGATAGTTGTATCCACCGGGTGATTTACCTGGTTTTGAAGCCAAATCGAGGTGTCCCATTTTATCCATGGTCGAGAGGCAAGAGCCAAAATAAGGGTCAACTCTAGAAAACACTTCAACGCTCTTTTCTAGAAGGTCTTTCGCTCCTTTGAATGGACTGAGTGGTGCATTTCCTTCAGGATCAACAGCCAGATCATAAGGCTTTAAGGTCTCGAGCCCCATTTTTGTTTTTCGCTCCTCGTGAAAGCCACGCACCAATGGAACGATCTCTTTGGCAATGCTTTGGTGGAAACGATAGCAGTCCTCAGGAGAATAATCTACCCTTCCAAGCATGTCAAAAGCGTAATCCCTGAAGTTGGGGTAATCAGCGTTCAAGGCCACTTCATTTCTTCCCTTCACAAGCGACAATAACAATTCGTCAAGTTGTGATCTTACTTCACCTCGAACCACATTAATGGCTTCGAAAATGGACTTTCTTAAGGTGCGGTCCGTGTCTTGAAGTTTTGCTCCGGCTTGAGGCATGGTAAGGGTTTCTCCTTCAAAGGAAATCGAGAGCCCGCCGGTGATTGCACCATATTCTTGGGCCTCTTTCCTCAGTTGAGTGAGGAGTGGGACATTTTCCGTTCGAAACTGTTTTACCTCCAATCCGCTCTTATGAATGTAAATGCGAAAAGCCTCTTCTTGCAGTTTTTCCGCCAATGGATGAGCCACCAACTTTCGGTTGATCTTATCGCTCAAAGGGGCAATCAAAGGTTGGATTTCCGTGATGAATCGCTGATAGTCCTTCGATCGCTCTTCATCCCGAGTATCGATGGTCATTTTGATGTATTTCCAAGCAAGGTGTTCTTCCAAAACAGCTTCCAATTCAGACAAGTCGCTCAGCCACTTCATGAATTCCTCCTTGGCAGCAATTTTTCTGCTCTCGAGGTCGTCAAAATAAGAGCCAAGTTCACTCCAATCGTCGAGTTGAACGTTTTCTGAAAGGAAGGTTCGCGGTGCTTTGCTTGGAATATCCATCGTTATGCTTCTTTGCTGTCGTCGTCGGTGCTTTCTTCAATAATCTCCGCATCTTCAATTGCAGACTCTTCAGAGAACATACCGTGAGCCAACAACTGGTTGTACCAGGAGAATAGTTTTTTCAAGTCACTGTGATAAACGCGGTCTTGGTCGAAGTTGGGCAAAATCTCTTCCAAGAATGCTTTAAGTTCAGCGTGAGGAGCTTTCGGACTCGGTCCTTCTTTGCCACCCGTTTTATCGTGAATGGATTGCATCACCTCTGCCAACGGAATATCGTCTTCATAGGTGAAGATGCTGATATCGTCCAAAGCGCTGATCTTGCTGTTTGCAGAAACGGCAGTTCTCTTGCCATCAATCATGCTTTCAACAATGATGTTGGTTTTGCTGGTAGTTACAATGCGAAACAATCCTGGTTTCCCTGTAATGCTAAGTATTTCTTTTAAGTTGATCATGTTCTTTTGTTTGCGCGGCAAAAATAGGAAACTTCGTAGCTATAATTCCGAAAAGTGGGGAATGCGATCGAGATACTGTACCTTGTTTTCTTTGGAAACTGCCAAACAGTAGTGTTCCAGACCGTTTGAAATCATCACGAAAGGCACCCCCAAGCTCATGTTGTAGCGGGCTGCTTGGTCGAGAACCGATTGGGTGAGGGCAATTTCTGGGGCTTTACATTCCACCAACAATTTGGCCTCTCCTCTGGCGTTGTACATGAGAATGTCGGTTCTACGAAGCATGCCGTTGAATTTTAAAGATTTCTCCAAGGCAAAAAGACCCAAGGGATATGCAAAGTGCTGATGCAGAAACATTACGAGATGCTGGCGAACCCATTCTTCTGGAGTGCAGAGGTACCAGCGCTTACGGACTTCATCAAATATTTGTGTTTGTTGATTGACCGTCTTAAGTTTGAAGGGGTAGGGCGGAAGTTGAAGCTCTCTCATAAATCACTACTGCTGAAGTACGCAATAATAAGGAAGATATGGAACGGAAAGAAGATATAGTAGCAAATTGGTTGCCTCGGTACACGGGGAAGAAGATTGATAGTTTTGGTGAATACGTCTTGCTCACCAACTTTGATAATTACGTAGAAAAGTTTGCCGAGTGGCATAAAGTGGAAGTCGAAGGTTTGGACAAGGCCTTCAACAGCGCTACGAGCAATAACATTACGATGATTAATTTCGGAATGGGGTCTGCCAATGCGGCAACGGTGATGGATCTCCTGAGCGCCATAAAGCCAAAGGCGGTGTTGTTTTTAGGAAAGTGTGGTGGACTAAAAGAGAAGAATAAACTGGGAGACATGATTCTGCCACTTGCCGGGATTCGAGGTGAAGGTGCCTCGAACGATTATTTCCCACCAGAAGTCCCTGCATTGCCGAGTTTTGCATTACAAAGAGCTGTTTCTTCAACCGTAAGGGATTACAATATTGATTATTGGTCGGGAACCGTCTACACCACCAACAGAAGGGTGTGGGAGCATGATGAAGACTTCAAGGATTACCTAAGGAAGGTTCGCGCCATGGCCATCGATATGGAAACGGCCACCCTCTTCAGCGTCGGTTTTGCCAATAAGATTCCCGTTGGAGCCCTCCTTTTGGTGAGTGATAATCCCATGACTCCAGACGGTGTAAAAACCAGTTCAAGTGACAACGAAATCACCCGTAATTTTGTTGATTTGCAAATCAAAGTTGGAATTGACGCGCTGAAGGAAATCATGGATGAAGGGCGATCGATTCGTCACCTAAAATGGCTTTAATATGTCAAATTTAAAGGAGCTCATTGGAGATCCACAATCCCCCGTTTTTCAGCCCTGCTATGTTCTTTGGGGAGATGAACCCTATTTTATTGACGAGGCCGTGAGCTACTTTGAAAACCTTCTTCCCCCGGAGGAAGCGGAGTTCAATAAAACGGTGGTTTATGGCAAGGATGCCAAACTGGAAGATATTCTTTCTGCCGCGAGAAGGTTCCCGATGATGGCTGAACGACAAGTGGTTATCGTAAAGGAAGCACAGGAGTTGGACGATTGGAGAAGAAAGGACGGAAACGATCGATTGGATGCGTACCTCAAAAAACCAGTAGCAAGTACAATTCTGGTATTCGTCTTCAAGCACAAAAAGCCCGATGGACGAATGTCTGCATTCAAACGTGCCAAGTCCATGAAATGCATGTTTGAATTCAAAGGTCTGAAGGAAGAAGCACTTCCCTCTTGGATTCAGAATTATGTTGCACAGAGTAGAGGGAAAGAAGGCCTTGCAACCAATACCATTGGGATGTCGGCCGCGCGTTTGCTCGCTGAATACTTGGGTGCCGACCTCAAAAAAGTGACCAATGAAATCGATAAGATGATGATTGTTCTTCCCCAAGGAAGCGAGATAGGTCTTAAAGATATCGAAGAGAACGTTGGAATCAGCAAAGACTACAACGTCTTTGAATTGGTGAAAGCCCTTGCAAATAAGGATATCAAGAAGAGCAATCAGATTTTTAAATCGTTTTCTGCTAATACCAAAGCCCACCCAATACAAATGGTCTTGCCCATGATGTACAGTCATTTCGCGAAATGTATCGTTTATGCCGGTTTGGGAGCAGGAGCAAATCAATATGAAGCAGCAAAAGCCTGTGGTGTTTCACCATACTTTGTAAAGGATTTGAGCATCACTTGCCAAAACTACAGCGCAGGGAAGTTGGTGAGAATTATGGGGTACCTGAGGGAAGCCGATCAAAAAAGTAAAGGGTTGATGGGGAATAAATTCACGGAAGAGTCGATCTACAAGGAATTGGGCTTCAAAATTCTTCACTAAGCCTTACTTTTGTCCGATGAAATTGCAAAATGATCTTATTCTACGCGCCGCTCGTGGTGAGAAAACCGAGCGAACTCCAGTTTGGCTCATGCGTCAAGCAGGGAGAATACTTCCCGAATACCGGGCTGTGCGCTCAGCCCTCAGCGGTTTCAAGGAGCTGGTTGAGACTCCTGAGAAAGCTTGTGAAGTAACCATTCAGCCGATTGATCTCCTTGGCGTAGATGCCGCCATTATTTTTTCTGACATTCTTGTGATTCCTGAGGCCATGGGCTTACCGTATCGCATGGTGGAGAAAAAAGGACCTTGGTTTGATGAAACCGTGCGTTCCAAAGAAGACCTTGGGAAGCTGCATGTTGCTGACCCTTATGAAGACTTGAAATATGTTCTAGATGCGATCAGCCTCACCAAGAAAACACTGAACGGACGAGTTCCTTTGATTGGATTTGCCGGTGCACCATGGACCATTTTATGTTATATGGTGGAAGGACAAGGTTCAAAAACATTTAGCATTGCACGTCGGATGTTGTTTGAGAACCCGAGCTTGGCACACGAATTGCTTGGGATGATCACGAAAGGAACAATCCAATACCTCAAAGCTCAAGTCGAAGCAGGAGCAGACATGTTGCAAGTGTTTGATAGTTGGGCGGGAGTGTTAAGCCATGATTTGTATCGAAAGTTTGCCCTTCCTTACATGGAAGAAATTTGCAATGCGATTCCTGAAGTTCCAGTAACTGTTTTTGCAAAAGGAGCTCATTTTGTGTTGGAAGACTTCAGTAAAATCAATTGCAGAACCATTGGATTGGATTGGACCATGGATCCCGTGAAATCGAGAGAAATCGTGGGGACAAACAAAACGCTTCAAGGAAACCTCGATCCTGCCGTGTTGTATGCGGGGGAAAAAGAAATCCAAGAAGCCACAACAAAGATGCTCACGGGTTTTGGTGAACATCCACATATTGCTAACTTGGGCCACGGAGTATATCCGGACACTGATCCGGAAAAAGTAAAGTGCTTCATACAAGCCGTTAAGGCCCATAAAAGATCTTAAATGATGTATAAAAAACTACTTATTGCTGTTGCAGCAGTGCTTTCATTCAACTTCTCTTTCGCTCAAGATGATGAAGAGACCAACCTTGTGCCCAACGGCGATTTTGAGGCAACAGAAACCAAGCGATTGAAGTCGTTTGGCCAAATGGCTGAATTTACTGAGAATTGGTTTGACGCAACCCAAGCTCCTTGCGATATTTTTGCAGGTGGAATTAAATCTGAAAAGGTGAGCATTCCTCTCAACGAATTTGGAAAACAAGCAGCTCAGTCTGGAAACATCTACGCTGGTTTTCGTGCGTATACCAAAGACAAGAAACTAAACCGCACGTACCTTGAGGTGCAGTTGACGGAGAAATTAGAAAAGGATCAAATGTACTGCGTTGAGTTCAGCATCAGTATGGCAGACCTTTCCAAATATGCAGTCAATAATATTGGTGCGGTGGTTTCTGAGCGAAAAGTCGTTCAGCCAAACACTGGAGCAATGGTACGCGACCTCGATGTGAAAGAACGCACAAACAAAGTATTCAAAGCAATGGATGCTTGGGAAACGGTTTGTGGAACCGTAGTTGGAACTGGACAAGAAGAGTATCTCATCATTGGATGTTTTGCCGGAGATGCAGACCTTCAAATTGAAAAGAACAAACGTCCACGTGACGTGATTGGTGGGCAGTCGTTTGACGCTTACTACTATATTGAGGACGTAAAATTGTACCCTGTTGAAGCAAAATCACAATGCTCTTGTTCTGTAGGAACATCAACTCAGCCTGATTTGATTTATGGATCGAGCATTGTTACAAGTCCAGACATGTCTGAAGCTGATCAACTTGCAGTAAGTGCTGTTTACTATCCTTTCTTGAAAAGATCGGTGAGTGCAGCTGGAGTGACGACTTTGGAAAATCTGGTGACTATTTTACAAAACAATCCTGATTGGAAAATTGAAGTTATTGGTCATGTAGACAACGATGAGGCTGACGAAGCGAAGATCAATTCTCGATATGTTGATTTCGGGAAGCAGCGTGCAGAACAGATCAAACGATTCTTGGTGTCGAAAGGCATTGCAGAGAACAGGTTGATTGTGTTGACCAAAGAAAATACGGATCCAGCGAATACCCGTGAAACAGATTTGTCAAGAGCACAGAACCGAAGAGTGACTTTCGCAATTCGGAAGTAGTGCTTGTTTGAGAAAGAACGAATAGAAATCCCTGCTGAAGTAGTTCAGTGGGGATTTTTTTTGAGGTGAAGGAAAGCTATCCATTTACGTCGCCAAGAATGATTTTGGGTGAAAAGCCTCCCCGCTCTCCGTCCTCATTCTTTCTCTGAAAAAGCTATCCATTTACGTCGCCAAGAATGATTCTGGATGAAATAACTCCTCCGCTCTCCGTCCTCATTCTCACACTGAAAAAGCTATCCATTTACGTCGCCAAGATTAATTTTGGGTGAAAAGCCTCTCCGCTCTCCGTCCTCATTCTTTCTCTGAATCATCATCCTTACCAATTTTGGCGCATTATTTGCCCTATTTTGACGTTATTGCAAGACTGCAAGGCCTATGAAAAGAGTGTTCACCTTATTATTCGCGATCTTATTTCTGACGCACTTCCCTTTTAAATCGATTGAAGCGCAAAACCTGATCAAAAACGGAAGCTTCGAAGAGAAGGCCTATTGCCCGTCCAACTTCAACCAGCAAAAGTTGCGCATCCTGAATAACTGGACCCAACCCAACACTGCCACCCCCGATTACTTCAACCGTTGCAGCGATCTCGCCGGTGTACCCAACAATACCTTTGGAGAGCAAGAAGCACTCGATGGTGATGCTTATGCCGGATTAGTAACCTATGCCGATTCTCAAAGAAATTATCGGGAATACCTTCAACAAAAGTTGTCCCGACCTCTAGCCAAGGGAGAATTGATCTGTGTGGAATTTTGGGTGAGCAGTGGAGATAAGTCGGCTTATGTGAGCGATGGATTTGGGGCGCACTTCAGCAAGTCTCCCTTACAATCCAACCGTAAAACAATTTTCGAAGTCCGCCCCCAAGTGCAGAATCCCAACCTTCACATGTTGGATGATCAAAATCAATGGGTGAAAATATCAGATACTTTCAGAGCAGAAGGAGGAGAGAAATACATCACTATTGGAAGTTTTAAGTCGGACGGAATCCACTATTTGATCAAAAGAACCAAAGCTAATGCTGAAATGTCAGCATCCACATGGGCATATCTCTACGTGGATGATGTAGTCGTAAAACCGGTGAGTAAACGGAGCGAGTGCAGCTGTCAAAACGATCTCATCAAAGCAGAACTTACCGATCCACCTGTGCAACTCACGGAGTTCAAAACCATCGAGAACAAGGTGGTGTATTTTGAGTTCGATGATAGCACACTCACCGATGAAGGAAGGGTCATTCTTGACGAAGCAGCGTATCAACTTCGGAACCACGCTTTTATGTTTGTGGAGGTGAACGGACACGCAGACGTGATGGGAAGGGAAGGCTACAATGTGGAACTATCCCGGAATAGAGCCATTGCCGTAGTGAAGTACCTCAAAGAAAAGGGAGTGGACCCCAACCGACTCAATATTCGTTACCACGGTAGTGCACTTCCCGCTAAAGAAATGAACACAGCAGAGGCCAGAGCCAGGAATCGCAGGGTGGAGTTCGCGATTCTGGAAAGCTTGTTCATCAAGGTAGAGTCTCCCTGACTATCGCATTAAGCTTCGGCTTTGAGAGTTCGCTCTTTGTTCGGAACAAAGAACAAGAGAATCATCCCTACACCAAAGAACAGTACCAGAGCAAGAATAGGGGTTCGCATGTTATCGCTCATTCCCTCAATTGCACCAAAACTGATCATCCCAATCACGATTCCAGCCTTTTCTAGAATGTCGTAAAAGCTGAAAAACGAAGCGTGATCTTGTGTCTCAGGGAGAAATTTGGAATAGGTTGATCGTCCGAGAGATTGTGTTCCCCCCATGATGAAACCAATCCAAGCTGCGGCAATGTAAAATTCGTTTGGGGTGTCGACAATAGCATAGGCAAAAATGCAAACACCGATCCATAAGAAAAGGGCAATTTTTAAGGTGAAGATATTTCCCCACTTTTCAGAAACTCGAGAAAAAAGAAAAGCCCCGGGAATCGCAATTACTTGAATGAGCAAGATGGCAATGATGAATTGTGCAGAGGTGAGTCCGGTTTTTTCAACGCCATCAATGACCTGATGTATTTCCTTCATCCCGAAAAATTGAGCCATCAACATGATGGTCTGAACGGCCATGCTGAATACGAAAAAAGCGATGAGGTAGCGCAATAAACGACGGGTTTGAAGCACTTGATGAAACACTTTTTTAACCTCACTAAATCCCGCTTTCCAAGCAGAACCTTGGATTTTTTTAGCGTAAGGATTATCGGGGAGTTTACGGAGGGTGACTTGTGCAAACCCTGCCCACCAAAGGGCAACCATCACAAAACACCAAGGAATATAATCGGTTCCGTTTTCCAGGCCGAGTATCATTCCAAGATTAACCGTTAAGAGCAATACGCTACCAATGTAACCCATGGAAAACCCGCGAGCACTCAGTCTATCGTGTTCTTCTGGAGGAGCAATTTCGGGGAGAAAGGCATTGTAAAAAACGATGCTTCCCCAATAGCCCAAACTTGCAATCATTACAGGGAGCATGCTCCATTCAAGATGCATGGGGTCGAAGAAGAACAAGCTCGCACAAGCAAGTGCCCCCAAGTAGCAGAACAGACTCAAGAAAAATTTCTTTTTACCACCAGCGTCCGCAATTCCCGATAGCGGAGGAGATAGGATGATGACAAAAAGGAAAGAGACGGCAATGACGTAAGAATACAACTCTGTGTTTACAAAGTCAATCCCCCAGAAAAGAACATGGTCTGTACCTGAAGGATTGTTCTCAGCTCCCGTAACGGCCTCATAAAACATGGGGAAGATAGCAGTGCTGATTACTAATGGGTAAACACTGTTGGCCCAATCGTAGAAAGCCCAGGCCTTTTTGACCTTTTCGTTGGTTTTCGATAACATGGAGTGAAAGGTAAGCTGAAAGAAGCAGCCAAACAACTGCTTTGTACTACCTTTGTCCTCTCAAAAGAATTCTTGTGGAACAACAATTTGATATTATCATTATTGGCGGAGGTATTGTCGGTGCAGCAACACTGTTCAAACTTCAAGAACGCCACCCCAATAAAAGTATTCTTCTCCTCGAAAAAGAAGAAGAGCTGGCCAACCATCAAACCGGAAACAATTCAGGAGTGATCCATTCCGGATTGTATTATAAACCGGGCAGCTTGAAAGCAGTGAACTGTATCAAAGGGCGAAGAGAATTGGTGAAATTTGCCCAGAAATACGGCATTGATCATGATGTTTGCGGAAAAGTAGTGGTGGCTACCGACAAAAAAGAACTTCCAAACTTGGAGAAAATCCATCGCACAGGAATTGAAAATGAGATTGAAGGTCTGACGAGAATCAATGCTGCGGAGATACGAGAAATAGAACCGCACGTTGAAGCGATTGACGGTTTGCATGTGGCTTGCACAGGGATCATCGATTATCGTGGGGCAACAAATAAAATGGCGGAACTTGCCATTGCACAGCAGTCTGAAAGCGCAGTGCACTTGAATGAAGAAGCTCAGAGTTTCGAGAAATTACAAGATGGCGCTATCGTGATCACCAACAAGAATAAATACCGCGCTAAAGTGCTCGTATTCTGTGGTGGTTTGCAGGCAGATCGTTTGGCACGAAAGGACGGAGTAGCACTGAAAGAAAAGGTTGTGGGCTTCCGTGGAGACTACTACGAACTCACAGATCAGGGAAAACATAAGGTAAAACACTTGATTTATCCTGTGCCGAATCCAGATTTCCCCTTCTTGGGAGTGCATTTTACTCGAATGACGGATGGAGAGATCGAGTGCGGACCCAATGCAGTATTCACTTTTAAGAGAGAAGGCTACGGTAAAACCGATTTCGATTTGAAGGATACCATGGATGCCCTAAGCTATCCTGGTACTTGGAAACTCTTCATGAAAAACATGTCTTTTGGAATCAATGAATACAGAAGGGCTTTCTCTAAAAGACTCTTTCTTTCGACGCTCCAGCGAATGATTCCTTCTTTGACAATGGAAGATATTCGTCCGGGTAGAGCAGGAGTTCGTGCTTTGCTTTTGAGACAGGATGGTGATACAAGAGATGATTTTCGGATTGAGTACACCGATCACAGTATTCACGTGTTGAATGCTCCATCGCCAGCGGCTACGGCTTCTTTGGCTATTGGTGAGCAGGTGGCAGAGATGGTGGAGAAGCACTTCTCATTCTAATCTACACAACAAAAAAAGGTCAAATAAAAAACCCTCGCTCCATCTGGAACAAGGGTTTTTTTATATCGTTTGGAGAAATTATCCTTTCTTCAAAGAAGCAGATTTTCCACTGGTTTTCTTTTTCGGGGCAGCAGCTTTTCCACTTGCAGCTTCTTTTGCTGCCGGCTTAGCTTCAGCTTTGGCTCCATCTTTAGAACAGCAAGCTCCTTTTTTCTTTCCGTCTTTAGAACAAGATGCACCATCTTTCGATGCTTTATCTTTTGAGCAGCATGCAGCTCCATCTTTACCTTTGGCTTTGTCTTTAGAACAACAAGCAGCACCTTCTTTAGCGCATTCCTTTTTTGTCGCAGTTTCTTTGTCTGCCTTCTTAGCTACTTTTTCTGTTTTCGCTTTTGTTTCTTTGGCCGCTGTGGTTTGAGCGCTAGCAGCAGTTGCGAAAAATGCTACTAATCCAAATAGAAGAAATAATTTTTTCATATTGTTCAATTCGTTTGAGTTAAAATTACACTTTTTTTAAGTAAACTGAGTGTCCATTGAAAACTCAAATTCACAAATAACTTAAATCAACAAACGTACCAACATGACAAATCGTTTCAACATAGCCCTCTTTTTTATCCTCCCTCTCCTTTTTATTTCCTGCGCAGATTGCATTGATGGAACTGGTACGAACTTGGAAGAGCGAAGATCGGTAGAAGAGTATGATGTCTTGTACATAGATTGTGAGTTGAATGTTTTGGTGCGACAAGCGGGACTTACAGATCAAAATAAAATCTTGGTGAAGGCTCAAGAAAACTTGCTCCCATTCATCAAAACGGATGTAAACGGCGATCGCTTAACAGTAGAACTCAGCGAATGCATCCGCCCTACGGAAGAAATTCAAGTAGAGATCATTACTAACGGCATTGTAAAGTTGGTGCACAGCGGCTCTGGAAGTGTGGAGACTTTGGGTGCTTTGAAGGCAGATGATTTTAAAATTGTTTCTGAAGGTAGTGGCGACCTCTCTTGCAAAATCAAAACGAGTGATTTGGAGGTGGATGCAAGTGGTTCGGGAAACATCATGTTGAGCGGAGACGCCAATGATTTGGAGATCGATTTGGATGGAAGTGGAGATGTGAATTCTTTGAGTCTAAAAGCCAATACGGTTGATGCAAGCAACGATGGTAGCGGAACCTTATCGATCTACGCTAAAGACGAAATGAGCCTTTCTTTGAGTGGTAGCGGTGATATTCGACACTCCGGATCTCCACAAAACAGCACGATCAGCAATAATGGTAGTGGAAGCGTAGTTCTTATTGACTAGAGAGCTCAAAGGGAAAAGCTTGTTTATCTTTGTTCCATGTCGAAAAAGCAGATCATCCTGTATGCTATCATCATTACCCTGCTTGTTCATGCCATTGCTTTGGTTTATTTCTCTTTCCAGCAAATCGATTACGGTGGAGTAGAAGAGGCTTACATCGAAGTGGATTTTTTGGGTGAAGTAGAAGAGGTGGCAGAGGAGGTTTCGCTGGAAGATCAAATCGCTGACCGTGTGAATGAACAAATCGCCAACCTCATGGCCAATGCCAATAGTGAGCTTAGTGAGGAAAGATCGAGTTATTCGCTACCCAGCGAGAAGATGTCAAAAGATGTGGAGGATGAGTTAAATCGATTCGAACAGGAGGAGTTTGAGCGTCTTCGGCAAGAACGAGAAGCGGGAGAACAAGAAAATGATCCTTCAAAAACCAATAATAACAACAAGGAGCAAAAGGAACCCTTGGAGAACTACGATTATTTCGGGAAGTCTTTCAATGGAAACGTGACAGCTTTAGCGGATGTCCCGGGCAGAAATCCAAGCAATATACACATCCCAGGATACCTTTGTAAGGGTGGTGGAAAGGTGGAGGTACTCGTTGTAGTTGATCAGGCCGGTTACGTGGTGTCTGCCTCGGTAGATGAAACCAAGAGCACACAAGACGATTGTCTCCTAGAGGAGGCCGTAAATAGTGCACTCAAATCAAAGTTCGCAGCAAAAAGCAATGCCCCGAAAAAGAGTCCGGGCAAAATCGTTTACCGCTTCATTCCTCAGAACAATTAAGAGCTACTTTGCAGCGTCTGCATACTCCTGCAGGTAAGAAAACTGTGGTGTCAATTCCCCTTTTAAGTTGGTTTCTGAAGCTCTACCGATGATATCCGTAGGGTCTTCTCCGAACAAAGCGGGCAAGACGTGCTTGATGAGTTCGCTTCCAAAATCGGCAGATGCATCTTTGGGAAGTTCACAAGGTAAATTGTCTACGGCCATTACAGCAATGGCGTTTGGATTGGTGAAATCTACTTCAGATTCTGCGCTTGGGTCATAGCCATAAATAGGGTCAGCAATGGTTGAAGGGCGAATGGTTGAAGCCACAGGGCCATCGATGTCGCAAGAAATATCAGCCACAACAGAAATGTTCCAAGCCTCCTCTTTCATATCGGAGCGGGTAAAAATGAAAGGTGAACCTTCACTCCAATAGTGGCAAGGAATGTACATGTTGGCTACGCTTGCATATTGCATGAAACAAGATTCATAACCCGATGGATCTTTGTAGAATTCAGACTTATCGAAGCCTCCATCACTTTTTCTGCGGTTGTAGTCTTGAGTGTTCAGATGCGTAAATACCGCATCATCAAATTTCTCTGAAAGAAAGGCTTCTTTATCCACTTCTTTCATCCCTAATTTGGCCAAGGTTTCGCGAGCTCCGTGTCCCACTCTTCCAAAGCCGGTGAGCACCAATTTGGTGTTGGCAGGGAACTTCACTTTACTTAATTCGGATTCCATTTCGAGCCGGTCTTCACACAAATGGGCGGGCTTCAAATCATACAAATCGTGCTTCAAACCGTAAGTTCGAATACCGTTGTAGCAGCCTACAATTCCCGCGTATCTACCAAAACCAATTAAACGTTTGCCCTTTTCATCTTTGATCACTTCGTAGTCAACCAAACGAATTTTTTTATTCAAAATCGTCCGAAGAAGCTTCGCATTGTAGGGCTGAAGTTTGAAGGTATGGGAGAAGAAAAAGTAAGTTTTATTGGGGATGAGCATGTCCATCGGAACCTCTTTCACTCCAAAAAGCACATCACAATCGCTCAAATCCTCTTGAAGGTCAATGCCCTGCTCACGGTATGCATCATCTTGGAATTTTCTGATCGGACTGGGTTGAACTACCAATTCGATATTGGAGTACTGCTTTTTGACCAAGGCACATTGCTCTGGGCTGAGTGGTACACGTTTGTCTGGTGGAGTTTTTCCTTCTCGAATGATGCCTACTTTCACGGAGATCCGGTTTTATGGTTGGAGGCGAAAATACCAATTTTCAGTGGATTCAGCCTTGCTTCAACAAGAGAAGATACACCACGAGGATACTCGAAAAGAGCACTCCTCCATAGATCGCAACAAGAAGCACGAGTTTTAAAAACGTTTTTCCTTTTCCTTGGTTATAGACCCTCTTCAGCGCGAGAAAGAGGTATAGGACATACAATAAAGCAAAGCCGGCCGCGAGAATACTGTTGACCCAGAGTAAGTTAAGCTGGTCGAATATTTCACTCAAAAGCAAATACGCACTTCCGGCCAAAAAAAGAAAACTGTGGAAATGGAGAGAAAAAACAAAATGCTTGATGAAAGAGGCTTTACTTCGAAGGTAGAGGGGCAAAAGAATCAGTGCGAACAATGGGAGCAGGGCAAAGAACAACTTCGGGAGGTAGGTTTCAAAGAGTTGATTCCAATCCTGATCTTCGGTAAGAAGGACTTCATTGCTCGTACCCGAAAACAAATTCAATAAGAGAAAGAAAAGAATACTGATAAAAATGTAAAGGCGGAGGGGCGGTATGTAGCGCACTCGGTGACCAATAAAGTACTCTTTGGTTAAGAAACCAGGTCGAAAGAGTAAAGGGGAAACACTCTTGAAAATTTTGCTGTCAAAGGTGAAGTAGTCGCGAAGGAAATGATTGAAAAATTCACCGATCGATTGAGAACGGTCTTTGGTTTCCTGACCACAATTTGGGCAAAAAGCAAATGATGCCGACAGGGAGAAACCACAATTCTTACAACCCTCTTTTGTTTCCATGTGGGGAATTTAGAAAGTTTTGGTAACTTTTCACTGCGCCTAAGCGTCTTGATAACGACCATGAGAAAAATGTTGTTCACCTTACTGCTATTCGGTATTTCGATTTGCACCCTTGCGCAATCCGATACTACCGTGGTGAAAACGTCGCCTCAAGTTGAGCAAACCGAAAAGGTAAGCGGTATTTGGGAAGTGGTGGGCTATTTTGGTTCTAAACTGGGCGGAGAACTTCAGCGCAGATTGAATCTGGGTGGAGATAGTAGTAAAGACGGGGTTCCCACAAAAGTACGCATCAAAGTACTTGGTGTAGAAGTGGAACGGATAGAAAATCGACCAGTTCGTCGCTAGTTCTTTAAATGGTCGTATCTTTGTACCCCTTTTTAAATAAGGAAAGTTCTTTTATTCTGGGGCCGATCTGGATTTGACAGTGAGATGAATGATCCTGTAAGCATGTCGAGTTTTTTGTGTGGTGACTCGTTAATCTTAATGCACAAGTCAGAAATGACAACACTTCTTACGCGCTCGCGGCTTAATCAGACCAAGTCTGTTAACCTAATTCCAGCCTCTAGGAGGCGGAACGAGCTACCTCGCCAATAGGTATCGCTCTTTTCCTATTAGCACTGAGGTATCGTAAAATTGGAGCTAGAAAAGGCCGAGCTTGCACGCCTGATCGAAATCAACACAAGCTAAGCCGGTAGTAGTAGGACAATGGTCGGCTACCGGTCGAAAATTAGGCATTGTCTAAACATGTAGAAAGCTTGAAAGTTCCTCATTTGGACGCGGGTTCGACTCCCGCCGGCTCCAC
>CALKGK010000035.1 GCA_938085105.1 uncultured Flavobacteriales bacterium | reverse complement strand
CATCGACCCTACAGATTCTTTGGAAGAACTCAAGGCTGAAATCGGAGCTCACCCCGCAGCAAACAAACTCTCCATGATTCACATCGAGACTCCCGCAAACCCTACCAACAAACTTATCTGCATCAAAGACATGCGCGCTTTGGCCGATCATTTCAAGCAGGAAGAACGCGATGTTGTGTTGTCCGTAGATAACACCTATTTGGGTCCCGTTTATCAACACCCACTGAAGCACGGTGCAGACCTTGTGCTCTACTCTGCAACGAAATATATCGGCGGACACTCCGACGTTATCGCGGGGGCTTGCATGGGGAAGGCAGACTTGATGATGGAGGTAAAAACAATGAGAACCTTCTTGGGAAATATGGCCGGACCATGGACAGGTTGGTTGTTGATGCGCTCACTCGAAACCCTTCAAGTGCGCATGGAGCGTCAGGCAAAGAACGCCAAGCACGTCGCCGAAGCACTCGCCGCTCACCCTGCCATTGAGCGCGTGGGGTATTTGGGCTTTTTGACCGAAGCCGATGGAAAGCAGTTCGAAATTTTCAACTCGCAATGCGATAGTGCTGGTGCCATGATTTCGATCTACGTGAAAGGTGGAGAAAAAGAAGCCTTTGCCATGCTCAACAAAATGAAGTTGGTGAAACTGGCTGTGAGCTTGGGATCAACAGAATCCTTGGCACAACATCCAGCCACCATGACCCATGCCGATGTGGATCCAGAGACCAAAAAGAAATTCAACATTTCGCCCAATTTGGTGCGCCTCTCAGTTGGGGTAGAACATTACGAAGACCTCATCGCTGATCTCACTCAAGCCTTGGCTTAAGACCACCATTCGCCGGTGAAGTTCCTTTCTTTTTCGGGCTGAACTCACCTCGGGCGCTGAAATAAAACCATGCAAGTCCGAAGGGCTCTTGAACCCTTTGAGCTTGCATTTTTTTGTACTTTCGTTGCTCGATCAAAACCTATGGCCAAAGAGAAATTAAGTTACGAAAGTGCATTTGAAGAACTGCAATCCATTGTGAATGCGATTGACAATGAGAGTGTCTCGGTGGATGAACTCGCCACCAAAGTAGAACGAGCATCTGAACTGATCAAATTCTGCTCTAAGAAGCTGCGCGATACGGAAAGTGCTGTAGATCGGATCATTCGAGATATGGACGACGAAAGCCCAAAACCCGAAAGTAAAGACGGCGATTTGCCCTTCTGATCATGAAGAAATCTCCCATCGTCGATCAAATGTTTGAAAAGGACGCCTTCAGTCAATGGCTCGGAATTGAGCGCATTGAAGATGGTCCTGGTTTCGCCACTCTAAAAATGACCGTCCGCTCTGAAATGCTCAACGGCTTCGGAATCGCACACGGTGCCATCACCTATGCTTTGGCCGACAGTGCTCTTGCATTCGCATCCAACGCTCACGGCCGACAAGCCCTCAGCATCGAAACCTCCATCTCTCACCTCCTCCCCCTCAAAGAAGGTGACCAACTGCAAACGAAAGTCGAAGAAATCTCCCTCCAGCACCGCATCGCCCTCTACCGCATCCTGATCTTCAACCAGCACCAAGAACTCGCCGCCACCTTCCAAGGAACCGTCTACCGGAAAAGCAAGACCTGAGCCCGTCGGGAAGCACCCCACCCCCGAAAAGGACGTGCTGCGCCCGTCCGAAAAGGACGTGTCGCACCCGTCCGCCGCACCCGTCCGCCACACCCGTCCACCAGCGAAGCTGCCTCCCACCTACTCCTTCACAACTCCAATCTTTTTCCCATCCTTCAACTCCATCTCCACTTCCTCTCCCTTTTTCAGCTGATTCACCGACGTCACAATCCCTGATTCATTTCGAAGCAAAGCATAGCCCCTGTCCAAAGTGCGTTTTGGATGAAGGAGGTCTACAATCTTTTGAAGATGCTTTAGTTCCGTTTCTTGATTCTTCACCAAGCTCTGCACAAACCTCGGGAGCTGGTCTTTTTGAAGGTCGAGAAGGTTCCTTGCTGCTTTGGTTTTGAGTTCTGTTTTATGACTCAAACCTGTTTTCGCATCACGCAGTTCCTCTTTCAAATGCTCAAATTTCCCACTCATTGCTCGGGTGAGTGCTCGATGTAATTTTACTTGTAGGTGTTGTTGAGCAGCAATCTTTTGAGGTACTTTTCCAGTGATCATTCGTGAAGCCCGCTCCAAGCCGCGTTGATTTCGATCGATGACCGCCTTCGCCCCTTGTTCAACCTCCTCCCAATGCGATAAAACTTCTTGCTCAAACTGCATATTATGTTCAACAATGGCCGCCGCAACGGCTGTGGGGGTTTTCAATCTGGTGTGGCAAAATAAATCAGCGATGCTTTGATCCTTGTGGTGACCAATTCCTGTGAATACTGGTACCGCACAACGCGCAATTTCCAAGTTCAACTCGTATTGATCGAAGAGCATCAAATCGGTTTGCGCTCCCCCACCACGAACAATCACGAGCAAATCGTAGTCGTCAAAACGTTCGTTGATCTCCGCAATTCGAGAAGTAATTTTGGGCCAACTTTGAATGCCTTGTACCGGACTGTGATAAAAATCGATTTGAAAAGTGTAGCCAAAACGGTTGTCCTTCAGCGAGTGGAGAAAATCATCACTGCCCGCTGCCTGACTGCTCGTAACTAGAGCAATCCGTTGAATCACCGTAGGAACAGGACGATCTTGATTGAAGGTGCGGTAAGTATCTCCAATCTTCCTTACCACTTGAGGATGTAGCGTACGGAGCTTCTCCAAGGTTTCTCTTCGGTGTTTTTCCATCTGACCAAGCGTAAAATGCTCGTTGATATCCATCACCGTCAGCTTCAGACCATATTGTGCATGAAAACTCACCTCCACTTGGAGCATCACTTCTAAGCCGTTGGTGAATGGCTGCCCCGTGCTTTGCTCGAACTCTTTGATTCGCTGACCAACGTTCCCCCAAGAAATGGCCTGCATTTTAGCTGCAATATGATCACCACCCTTTTGCTTTTCGATCAGGTCGAAATAATGCCTGTTCGACTTGGCGTAGTATTTATGCGAGCTGATTTCGGCAATGACCCAAACCGGTCGCTGACTAAATTTCTTCTGAAAAAAAGCCTCCAGAGCCGTGGTGAGCTCTGATAATCGAAGCGCTTTTGGAGATTCTGACATGATACGAAGATAAAAAGCCAATCAATGGTTGTACTTTAATGGCCGTAAAATTTATTCATGTCAACAAGCATCAGCAAGTCCGACTTCCTCCGCGCAAGTCAATGTGAAAAGCGACTCTATCTGCACAAGCACAAAAAACACCTCGCTTCTCCTCCAGAAGAAAAGCATTTGAGCATCATGAATATGGGCACCGCTGTTGGGGAATTGGCGCGAAAACGATATCCTGGAGGAGTCTTGGTTTCTGCTGAATTTCAAAATTCCAAAGACGACTACAAAGCCGCACTCATCGAAAGCACCAAAAAATTAATGGAAAGCGATGTTCCTGCCATTTTCGAGGCGAGCTTTGAATATCAAGGACTTTTTGTTCGGGTTGACATCATGCAGCGCACACCAAAAGGCTGGTCGGTGTACGAAGTGAAAGCGAGCACCAATCCAAAAAAGAAGCATTTGGACGATCTTGCGCTTCAAGTTTATGTGCTGAAAGGACTCGGCGTGCACATCAAAAGAGCGGGTGTTTTGCTGATGAACAAACGCTACGTGAAGCAGGGTGAACTGAATCTAATGGAGCTATTCAAGTTCAAAGATTTTACGAAGAAATCCTTGATGCAACGGGAATCAATTGCCTGGGATTTGAAACATTATCAAGAAGTGGTCGATCGGGAAGTGGAGCCTGAAGTTCCGATTGGTCCGCACTGCACTTCTCCCTACGAATGCGAGTTTCGTGCACATTGCTGGTCTGGAATCCCTCGAGACTCCATCCTTTCACTCTCCGGAAACAAGACCTTGGCTTGGGCATTTTGGGAAGAGGGAATTACGAGGATGGAAAACATCTCGGCAAATCAACTTTTGGAACTCACCCCCATGCAGCGGCTGCACGTTCAGGCCCAAAAAGATGGTATGACCTATGTGGATGAAATTGCCTTGGATTCGTTTTTAAGCGATTTAAACGGCCCGATTCATTTCCTGGATTTTGAAACCTTCGCCAGTGCCTTGCCCATGTACGATGGAAGCGGACCGTACGATCAAATTCCCTTTCAATTCTCCATGCACTTGTTGCGAGACGGTCAATTGCTTCATCGATCTTTTTTGGCTGATGCAAGCGCGGGGGAAGACCCAAGAAGAGCCTTTTGCGAAGCACTCTTGTCTGCCATCGAACCCGAAGGAGACATCCTCGTTTACAACATCAGCTTTGAAAGGCGCATCATCCAAGAATTGGCACATCACCTCGAAGAATTTGCAGTGCCGCTCAACCGACTCATTCACCGCATGAAAGACCTGATTGATCCCTTTTCGGAGCGCATGGTTTATCACCCCAAAATGAAAGGAAAAACCAGCATAAAAAATGTACTACCCGCTTTGGTTCCGAGCATGAGCTACGAGCATTTGGACATCGCCAATGGAGCCGCAGCCAGCTTTGAATTTGCCCAACTCATGCAGTACCCCAATGTAGAAAACCATGACGAAATAAGAGAGCAACTTCATCGTTATTGTGAGCAAGATACCCTTGCTATGGTCGAAATCCTTCGTGTACTCAAAGATCTTTTGAAAGATAAAACACAGTGAGCATTTCGTTCAATTTAGCTTCTTCAGGCTTCAAACATCTTGTTTTGAGTCTACTTTTGTTTTTAAGATGAAGCAGCAATGTAACCACACACTACCCTATTCCGTCTCAAGAATGTATCTTTGCATCCTATGAAAAAAATTGCGTACCTCTTTTTGGTCGTTTTAAGCATATCGGGAATCTCTTCATGTAGTGAATACAACAAAGTATTGAAGAGCTCTGACCCGGAGTACAAGTTCACCAAAGCTGTAGAATACTACGAAGATGGTCGGTGCTACCAAGCCCTGCCCCTTTTTGAAGAACTCATTGCCAGTGTGCGCGGTACTCAGCGTGCAGAGCAAGCGTATTACTACTTTGCCAAAACCCATTATTGCGTTCAAGATTATTACTTGGCCAATTACTACTTGAAAAGTTTTGTGAAGACCTTCCCAACAAGTCAGTACGCCGAGGAGTGTTTGTTCGAATCTGCCATGTGTAGCTACAAATTGTCGCCCGTTTACAGTTTGGATCAAACCGATACACGCATTGCCATTGACGAATTTCAGTTGTTTATCGACCGCTACCCCAATTCACAGTTGCGAGACAGCTGTAATGTGATGGTGGATCAATTGCGTCAGAAACTCGAGAAGAAATCTTTTGAAATCTCTAAACTTTACGTCACCACCGAGCGCTATCGCTCTGCCAGCGTGGCTTTGGAGAACGCATTAAAAGAATTTCCCGATACTCCATACCGCGAAGAAATCCTCTTTTTGATGGTTGAAGCAAATTATTTGTTCGCAGAAGGCAGTATTGATGAGAAGAAAATTGGCAGATACATGGATACTATCGATAGTTATTATAAATTTGTAGCCAATTTCCCTGGAAGTAAGCAGTTGAAGAAAGCTGAAACTTATTTTATAGCAGCGGAAAAGGAAATCGAACGATTGAAGAAAGCAGGATATGAGTTATAAAAATTCAAAAGCCGAGCGTACGACCATTACACGTGACACCCACGCATTGGACTCGCAGGTAGAAGGAAATCTTTTCGAAACACTTGTTGTTTTGTCAAAAAGATCCAACCAAATCGCTAAAGAGATGAAAGAAGAGCTCAACGCCAAGTTGGACGAGTTCGCTACGCATCAAGACAACCTCGAAGAAGTATTCGAGAACCGTGAGCAAATTGAAATTTCTAAATTTTACGAGCGTTTGCCAAAGCCACATAGCATTGCAATGCATGAGTTGCTTGAAGGCGAAGTATACGTAAGAAGACCGGAAGCCGAGGCTTAAGCCTTTGACTCCCAATAAAAAATTAAAAAGATGGTTTGCGCCATCTTTTTTTGTTTCTGAACTTCGCTAATATGCTGAAAGGAAAAAAAATCATTCTCGCCATCACAGGGAGCATCGCCGCATATAAATCGGCAGAACTCGTGCGCGAATTCAAAAAAGCTGGTGCTCAAGTGAAAGTCGTTTTGAGCAAAAGTGCTTTGGATTTCGTAACGCCACTCACCTTGGCCACCTTGAGTCAGGAACGCGTTTATTCCGACTTCACCGAAGATGACGATCAAGGAACTTGGAGCAACCATGTCGACCTCGGTTTGTGGGCCGACCTTATGCTCATTGCTCCAGCCAGCGCGAATACTTTAGCGAAGATGAACCAAGGCATTTGCGACAGTTTTCTCCTTGCCGTTTACCTCTCAGCAAAGTGCCCTGTAGCCTTTGCACCTGCTATGGACTTGGACATGTATGCCCACGCAAGCACCCAGGAAAATTTGAAAGCCTTGGTGGAACGCGGACACCTTCTCATCGACAGTGAGAGTGGTTTTTTAGCCAGCGGCTTGGAAGGAAAAGGAAGAATGGCTGAACCTGCCAACATCTTTGCCTCCGTCGAACAATTTTTCCGCAATAAAGCGCCGCTAGTCGGGAAAAAGTGCTTGGTGACAGCTGGTCCCACTTATGAGCACATTGATGCTGTTCGCTTCATCGGTAATTTCAGTTCGGGGAAAATGGGCTTTGCCATTGCAGATCAACTTGCGAGCATGGGTGCCGAAGTGATTTTAATCTCCGGTCCGAGCAACGAGAAATGCACGCACGACAGCATCACCCGAATCAACATTACCTCAGCCGAAGAAATGCTCAATGCCTGTTTGGAACACTTCCCCGCTTGCGACATTCTGGTGAAATCGGCCGCCGTTGCCGATTATCGTCCCAAAGAGCGTTCAGCCATCAAAATGAAGAAGCAAGAGGCAGCACTCAACATCGAATTGGAACCTACCACTGACATTCTCGCTACCCTTGGTAAAATGAAAAAGGAGCGGCAAATCACCATTGGTTTTGCCTTGGAAACCAACGATGAAGTAGCCAATGCCCAAGGGAAAATTCAACGAAAAAACCTCGATCTCATCGTCCTCAATTCACTTCAAGATAAAGGCGCTGGCTTCGGACATGCCACAAATAAGGTCAGCTTCATCGATAAGCACAATAAAATCGTTAATTTTGAGTTGAAATCTAAGCGCGACGTTGCCTTAGACCTATCCAAAAAGATCCTCGAATTATGCTCTTGAAAAAAGCGTTCCTCGCAATAGCCCTCTTCCTTTCGCTTTCTGTCTTTTCACAGGAACTGAATTGCAATGTCACCATTATTGCACCTCAAATTGCGAACGTAGAAGCATCGAGGATTGAGAACATTGAAAGTTCCATTCAAGAATTCATGAACGGACGCCGATGGACGGAGGACTTCTACGATTTGGATGAGCGCATTGAGTGCAGCATGCAGATCACCATCAACGAAGCGCCCAGCCAAACAACCTTCCGAGGCTCGATCCAGATTCAGAGCAGCCGACCCGTTTACAATTCTGATTACAACACTCCGATTTTCACCGTTAACGATAACGACTTTACCTTCACCTTTGCAGATAATCAAATCGTGCAATGGTCGAATGATCAGCACCGAGACAATCTCTCCAGTGTTTTGGCCTATTACGCCTACATCATCATTGGGATGGACTATGACACCTTTTCAGCCCAAGGAGGAACCGATCATTACCTGATGGCGCAAACCATTGTTGCCAACGCCCAAAATGCAGGTGAAAGTGGCTGGAGGGCAAGTGAAGGTCAGCGAAATCGTTTTTGGTTGGTAGAGAACATTCTCTCGCAAACCTTTGCTCCATTGCGCAACTGCCTGTACCGTTATCACCGTCATGGAATGGACAAACTTTATTCCGACCCAGGTTCTGCTCGTAACGAAATCATCGAAGGGTTGCTCACTTTGAAGGAAGTTCACAAAGTAAGGCCTAGCAGTTACAATATTCAGCTCTTTTTTGTTGCAAAATCCGACGAAATCATCAACCTTTTCACTCCGGCTCCTGCGGAAGAAAAGGAACGCATCATTTCCTTACTTCGTCTTCTCGACCCGGGGAACATTCAGAAGTATGACAACATGATGAGCTAATTTCGGCAGCATCACTAACCTGTACACACCGTGCTAAGGCATCTTTCCATTCGCAACTATGCGCTCATTGCGCACATCGAAACCGACTTCACCCCGGGTTTAACGGCACTCACTGGAGAAACGGGATCGGGTAAATCCATTATTCTTGGTGCACTCGGACTCATTTTGGGTGAACGTGCAGATACTGGAGTGCTTCGCAATCAAGAAGAAAAGTGCATCATTGAAGCTATTTTTAAGGCAGACCTTTCAATGGCTGCTTTCTTTGAGGAGCATGACCTGGATTTTGATGAACAAACCGTGTTACGGAGAGAAATCACACCGAAAGGCAAATCGAGAGCATTCATCAACGACACTCCGGTTACGCTTGCTCAAATGCGAAGCCTGGGGAGCATCTTGGTGGACATTCATTCGCAGCAGGAACAAAGTCGCTTCAGGGAGATGTCTTTTCGCTTCTCCATTCTCGACCGCTTTGCTCAGCAAGAAGAGGCAGCGCTTGCTTTTTATGCAGCATTCCAAAGCTTAAAGGAAGCCCAGAAAACACTTGACCTTCTTACCGAAAGAGAAGCTCAATCCAAAGCTGACCTCGATTATTTCCAGTTTCAATTTCAAGAACTGGACGACGCTCAATTGGACGATTTACCCGTGGAAGAACTCGAAGATCAATTGAGCATTCTCGAAAATGCAGAGAGCATTCAACACGGTCTTCAACAAGTCCAAAACCTGCTCACCGAGCAAGACGAGCCCATTGTTGCTCAACTGAAACATGGCTTACAATTCTTGAGCGGACTGAAGGACAAACATCACGGAATTGCAACTTTGTATGAGCGATTGCAAAGCGCCATGATTGAGTTGGACGACATCTCTTCGGAAGCTGGATTGGAATCCGACAAAACCCAAATGGATCCTGAGCTCCTTCAACAAACACAGGAGAGACTTGATGCATTCTACCGTTTACAGAACAAACACCGCTGCAACGATTTATCTGATTTGATTGAGCTTCGTGATCAACTCAGTGAAAAGATCAATGATGTATCCTCTTTAGCGGACAATATTGCCGAGCAGGAGAAAGTCATCCTCGAGCAGCAAACACGTTTGAGCAAAATGGCTGCTGATCTGCACACGAAAAGAAGCAAAGCAGCGAAAGGACTTGAAAAGAAAATACAGGAGCACCTCGCTCACCTTGGAATGCCGAATGCGGTACTTCGATTTGAATTCAATGCCATCGAAGGATTCAATCGTCATGGAAACAGCGAAGTTCAACTCATGCTCATGGCCAATAAAGGAGGTGATTTCAAGCCTTTGGACAAGGTAGCCTCTGGAGGAGAAACCTCAAGAGTTACGCTCGCCCTTAAAGCCGCGCTCGCCGAACAGCAGTTGATCCGCACCATCATTTTTGATGAAATTGATACCGGTGTGAGCGGAGAAATGGCCCTTCGAATGGCGGAAATCATGAAACAAATGAGCACAAAACTTCAGCTCATCAACATTACTCACCTCCCCCAAGTTGCGGCCCAGGCGGACCAACAATTTAAGGTCTATAAAACGAGCGACAAGAACGCCACCTTCACTCACATCGAAAAATTAGGCGAGGCTGAAAGAATCACAGAGCTGGCGGAAATGTTGAGTGGAAAAGACTTTGGCAAGGAAGCTCTCGCCAACGCAAAAGCACTCCTTACCAAAAGCTAAACACGGCTTATTTACCGAGAAAAATCATTCAAACGTGCCATTCTTCTCTTCGAAAAACGCACTCCAATCTGAATTCAGAACTTCCTTAGAAAGAGTAATCCAATCCAATTGAAGGAAGGAAAGGAAGTTGGTCTACACGGTCGTTGGTTACACGGTTGATGTAGAATACATTTTTTCTTGAATAGAGGTTGGTCACACCAAAGTTGATTTCCAATTTTCGGGTATCGGTAAACTCAATGGTTTTTCGAACTGAAACATCCAAACGGTGGTACCAAGGAAGTCTTCCCTCGTTCAAGCCGGCATAATCGATGCCCAATTCGTTGGCGTTGGAATTGATGTAATCTGAACCAATACCATCACCCACATTCACCGGTTGGTAGAAACCTTGGGTTTGTGTGAATGGGAGACCCGAACCGAGGTTCCATCTCACACTCGCTTCCCAACTATGGTCCTTTCCAAAGGCTTGACTTGCAACGAAATTGATGTTGTGTCGACGGTCAAAAACGGGATCATAATACTTGAATCCATCCCAACGATCTACATTACCCAAGGAGTAAACAAACCACAAATAGGTGTATTTCTCCTCATATTTCAAAACAACGTCAACCCCCTGGGCAAACCCTGTTTCGATGATGAAATCCTTTTTAAAGATGTCCGGAACGTCGATGTCTGGATCATCCGAAAAGAGCTTGTTTCTATTGATGTTTGTGAGCTGTGTGAAGTTCTTTCTGTACCCTTCTACGTTCACATTGATCTTTTCAGTGAGATCAAACTCAACACCAAAGATCAAGTGATTTGCGGTTTGAAGGCTGTGTTGAATCTCCTTGGTGTCTCCATCCGGTAAGATAAACTCGTTCGGAAGGTTTTGTGGTCCGTTCAAGAAACCGTAAAAGAGGTTCACAACATCTCGGTCAGAATTCGCGGCAATGAGGTTTTGTGAATAGAGTCCGGCTGCACCTTTCAATCTCAAGCGTTCTGAAACCTTCCACTTCATCCCAATTCTTGGTTCTGGTGAAAAGCGTCCAATTGAACTGTAGTATTGCAATCGCATGCTCGGTTCGATGATCAAATCACCCGCAGAAATCTTATACGAGTAGTATGCACCAAGTTCGGTTGTGTTTTCAGCTTGAGATACTTTTACTTGAAGCGCGTTGAAGGTCTCAAAGTTGGTATTAACTCCCACCACGTTGATTCCGTAGTTCATTTCATTGTCTCCCTCAATCCGTTTGAAATCGAGTCCGAAATTAAATCCTCCTACCTCTGAGAAACGATCGGCAAGACCTTCTTCCTCAAGGGTGATTCTATAGTTCGAAGTAGAGAAGTTACCTTGAATAAGCATGGAAGATCCTGAAGGAACCACTACGAAATTCGCACCACCACCGTAATTTTGCCAGTTCAAGTTAGACAAAGCCAAGTATCGCACATCATCGTTGAAACTAAAACCAAAAACGTTCAATTTCGATCCGCTTGCCCCACTAAAACTCACTTTACCGTAAAGATCTGTAAAGTTGAAAGGCAATCCGTCTTCGTCGATGTAATCGTAGAGCACTTTGGAAGATTGTTCGAGGTATGACCTTTTTGCGGAGAGGATGTAAGATATACCTCCTCCTTTTTCACTCAATTTTTTCAATGGTCCTTCCACCATCACTTTTGATCCAAAAGGACTTGCACTAACTTTTCCTGATAAACGAGCCTTGTTTCCATCGCGCGTTTTGATATCCATCACAGAAGAAACTCTTCCACCGAACTGGGCATTAAATCCACCGGTGTAAACATCAGCGTTGGAAATGATGTCCGAATCAAAAACAGAAAAGAGTCCGATACTGTGGAAAGGGTTGTAGATGATCATTCCATCCAAGAGCACTTTGTTTTGAACTGGGGATCCACCACGGATGTACAACTGTCCACCTTGATCTCCTGTACTCACAAAACCAGGCAACACTTGAAGTGCCTGAACGATGTCTGCTTGTCCACCAATCGAAGGAATTTTCTTGATATCTGCCGGACGAATGGTTTCAACTGAAGTATTGACTTCCGACTCTTGTTCAGTGCGATCGGTTGTAATTTCAGCACCGCCAAGTTCGACCACTCTTGGAGCGAGGAGCACATTTTTGGTGATGATTCGAGTACCTTCGATCGTGACCTCCACCGTTTTGTCTTGGTACTCGAGGTTACCAATATTCATGGTGTAAGTCCCTTCTGGAATTTTAGTTAGGGAGTAGTATCCATTGAGATCGGTAGAGACACCGAAGCTCGTTCCTTTGAGTGTTACTGAGGCAAACATCACCGGTTCACCTGTATTTTTATCTTTTACAAATCCTTTTATTGTTCCTTGTCCGATAGCAGCAACGGAAAACAACAGGAACAAGAACGCACTTAAAACATGTTTTGTCATGTACACTTCATTAATACTGTTAGCCCAAAGGGAGTCCAAAGGGAGCCCAAAGGGAGCCCAAAGGGAGCCCAAAGGGAGCCCAAAAGTACCAATTTCACTTGACCGAGACGAGGATTATTTTGAGCATCGCTCGCAAATGTAGCAGAGTCTTTGATTCCCATAGCTGAATAGTCACCGAGAATGGAGTATAAATCACTGCTCTACGGGTTTTTGGGATGGAGTGTTTTTTTGGAAACACCACTTTTGCGCTCTAAATGGATAGGCTTATTTTTCGGGTTGATGGGAATTCAGGTAGAGAGAAAAACTTACGGAAGCACCTACAAACAAGGATTGCGCTCTAAATGGATAGGCTTATTTTTCGGGTGGATGGGAATTCAGGTAGAGAGAAAAACTTACAGAAGCACCTACAAACAAGGATTGCGCTCTAAATGGATAAGCCGCGTTTCAACCAAAATATCCGGGCTACTTAAGCCGATAGCAGTGACAGCGTGAGAACGGAAAGCGAATAATGATGAGACTAGATTCCTGCGTTGATGGGCTTTGCGCTCTAAATGGATAGGCTTATTTTTCGGGTCGATAGGAATTTAGGTAGAAAGAAAAACTTACGGAAACACCTACAAACAAGGATTGCGCTCTAAATGGATAAGCCCCATCCCCCCTGAATCAATCATCTTCATTCGCTAAGGTCATCTTCGAAATCCGGTCTGCCAAACTCTCCGAACTGATCTTCTCCCTCAATCGATCTACCATGATCGGAAAAGATAAGGGGGTGGGTTTGCTCAATTCTACGAGCACTTTTTTCTGACCCTGAATGCGCTCCAAAACACTTCGAAATCGAGTAATCTCCAATTGATGATAAATCACTTCATCGAATGCCTGCCGCAAAAGCAAATTCTCCGGATCATAATCCTGAAAAACATCAAAAATGAGCGAACTGGAACTTTGAAGATGACGGTCTTTCACATATTTCCCTGGAAAACCTGAGAAGATCATCCCAGAAATCACAGCAATGTCTCGGAACTTTCTTCGGGCCATCTCTGCACTATTGATGCTAGCCTCCAGGTCGGACATGAGATGTTCCGTTGTAAAGAAATCATTATCCAAGGCTGCTTGAATGGGTATTTCTTGATCTGAAAGCAATTCAAATCCATAATCATTGTATGCCAAACTGAAACTAATGGGCTGCAGCAAAGAGATCCGGTAAGCCAACAAGCTAGCAATCCCTTCGTGCACGAGCCTTCCTTCAAAAGGGAACATGAATAAATGATAACCTTCCTTCGTTTTCACTTGCTCGATCAGAAACTCATCCCGCTCGGGCAATCGCGACTTCCTTTTCTGAAGTTCAAGGATGGGTTCTATTTTCTTGAGCTCTGGATCGGTGAAAGAGCCTTTACTGAACTCCTCCAACTTCAAACGGAGCATGTCCGACATCTTCGAAGAAAAGTTCAGCCTTCCTCCTTGCCACGAAGGAATCTTTCCTTTGTTCTCCTTGGAGTTTTTGACCTGAACAATGAGGTCCTTTAACTGAATGAACTCTAAACACCGTCCGGCAAACCAAAACACATCTCCTTCATTGAGTGAGGAAACGAAATATTCTTCTACATGACCGATAAATCCTCCTCGTTTGTACTTCACCTGAAGCATCTTATCCGAAACGATGGTTCCAATCGACATCCGATGTCGCATCGCCACTGAACGCTTTTTCACTTGGAAAAAATCTCCATCCCGCTCTACTTTTTTGTACTCATCATAGGCACTCAAGGAAGCCCCTCCCGTAGTAATGAATCGCAAACACCACTCCCACTCGTCTTGGGAAACGCTCTCAAAACAGAAAGTGTTTTTAACTTCTTCGAACAGGCTTTTTGAAAAGAACCCTTCACCAACAGCCAAAGTGGTGAGGTACTGTATAAGCACATCGAAAGAACGAATATGTGGATCTTTGTTCTCGAGGTAATCCAGGTGAATGGCTTCTCGCAAAGCTGCTGCTTCGATCAACTCCAACACATTGGTGGGCAGAAAGTAAATCTTGCTTTCGGCTCCGGGTTGATGACCACTTCTCCCGGCGCGCTGCACGAAACGGGCAACTCCTTTAGGTCCCCCCACCTGAACAATGGCGTCCACTGGCCTAAAGTCCACCCCCAAATCCAAACTCGAGGTGCACACTGCAGCTTTGAGCCTACCGTGGTATAGTTCTTCCTCTACCCAGTTTCGAAGTTCGCGAGAAATACTGCTGTGGTGCATCGCAAGTTGCCCCGCAAATTCAGGGTACTCATCCAAAATTTGATGGTACCAGATCTCTGCTTGTGCACGTGTATTCGTAAAAATGAGGCTTGATGAGTTCTGGTTGACGATCTGAATTACTTTCTCAATCAACTTAATACCGAGGTGTCCGGCCCACGGTAAATGCTCCACTTCGTCTGGCAACAAAGTCTCAATCGTAAGTTTCTTTTTAATTTTTGAGCGGACCATCACTCCTTTTTCATGGGTATCCGGACCAAGGAGTACCTTCATCGCCTCATCGAGGTTTCCAATTGTAGCAGAAATTCCCCACACCTGAAGTGCTGGACGCAGACCTCTTAGTCGGCTCAAAGCCAATTCCATTTGAACACCGCGTTTACTTCCTATCAGTTCATGCCATTCATCAACAACAATTACCGACAACTTGGAAAACAATGCAGCGTTTTTCTTTTGGGCGAAGAGGATATGCAGGCTTTCTGGAGTAGTTATTAGGATTTGGGGCATTCGCTTTTTTTGTGCTTGACGGTCTTTGGAACTGGTATCTCCCGTGCGAATTCCCACCTCCGCTTCTAAGCCAAGACCTGTGATTGCTGCTTTTGCAGACAACTCAATCTCCTTTGCCAAGGCCCGAATGGGAGTGATCCAAATCGCATACAGCCCTAGTTTATGATCACTAGCGATCATCCCTTCAACAATCGGAACCATCATGGAATAGGTCTTCCCACTTCCCGTAGGAGCATTTACAATTCCGCTGCGACCTTGAGCAAAAGCTTGCCACGCATTTTGCTGAAAGGGAAAGGCCTTCCATGACTTGTTTTCAAACCATTTCAATCCTTTTTCGTATGTTATCTCCTTCTTTGGCACAACTCTTGAACAATTGAAAGCACGAAGCGTTCACATTATTTTGCGAACGCACTAAACTAAATTATCTTAGAGCCATATTTGACAAACCAAGTATCAAAATGAAATTTATGAAGAAAGTACTACTTCTTGTAATTGCCCTCATCAGTATGAACCTCACATTTGCCCAAAGAGACTACGACGATTTGTTAGAGTTGATTGTGGATGAAAAGTATGAGCGTTGCTTGATTAAGGCAGACAAATACATCTACAGCGATGACACCAAAAAAGATCCGCTACCCTACTTGTACTCTTCGATTGCTATGTTCCGAATCAATGAGTCGAGTGACGAAAAAGTAAAAGAGAAATATCCTAAAGCAGCTAAAGAAGCACTGAAATTTGCTTCGAAGTATGCGAAGAAGGACAAGGAAAGCGAGTTCTATGCTGAATTTACTGATTACTTTATTGAGCTGCGAGCCGCGACTTACGAAGAAGCTGAGAACTATGACGCTGAGGAAAAATACACCAAATCAAAAGGACTGTACAAATACCTTACTGTGATTGACGGCAACGATCCTGCCGCTTCTATTTACCGCGGTTACACTGAATGGGCTCTGCGCTCAAAAAGAGAAGCTCAAGAGTCGTTTGATGCAGCAAAAAAGATACTTGATGAAAAGGGAATCGACCACCTGGAAGATGATCAAGTCACACGATTGAGAGTGGGCATTATCATGTTAGCAGAATACCTAGAAGCGAATGGTGAGCATGGAATGGCTGTGGAATGGATGAAAATCGGACAAAAGTATTTTTCTGATGACAACTCGTTCAGCGTTACATACAATGAGATTGTAAGATAAATCCTACAACGATAAGAGAAAAAGGGAGGCTATTGGCTTCCTTTTTTTTTGTCATCTTCCGAAATTGGAAAGAACATCACGATCATGAATACATCACCGAAAATTCTCCTCATTGAAGATAACGAGGACGATGCAGAGCTCACCTCCATCGCTTTGGCCAAAGCAGGGAGGAAAGAACTAATGCATTGGGTAAAGGATGGCGCAGAGGCATTGGACTTGCTCCTTGGGCGAAATAATTATACTGAAGACCACTGGAGAAAAAACCTAACCATCGTTTTTCTAGATCTCAAACTTCCCAAACAAAACGGCTTTGAGGTACTTCAGATGTTAACTCATATGGAGCCTCCTTCCCCTCCCATTTGTGTGCTTACTTCAAGCAACGTTGAAAGTGATATTGAAAAAGCATACGCTCTTGGCGCTAACAGTTACATTGTGAAGCCAATTGATTTTAAGGAACATATCAATTCAGTGAATAAAGCAGTGGATTTCTGGTTCTGGTATGCCGATTATCACCTCGCTGAAAAAATCTAGGCAGATTAACTCCAAGCCCAAAAACAAAAACAAAACTCATCTCTCAGAATGCCTGAACCACTCACATCGGAAAACATTAAACTTCTCCTCCTAGAAGATCTTCAAAGTGACGCAGATATCATTCAACTTCAACTGAGGAAGTATGAAAAAAAGATCAAGACGCGTCATGTTTTAGGCAAGGCCGATTTTTTAAAGGCGCTAGACGAAGACACATTCGACGTTGTCATTTCCGATTATTCCTTGCCCCAGTACACGGGGATGGAGGCCGTTAAACACGTTAGGGAACATCACGAATACTTGCCTTTCATCATTTGCACGGGTTCGGTCAATGAAGAAACCGCTGTTGCTTGTCTAAAAGCTGGTGCGGATGATTACGTATTGAAGGAAAGCCTCGGAAGACTTACTTCTGCCATCGAAGCTGCCATCGAAGCAAAACAAATACTTCAGGAGAAGAAAAAAGCAGAGCAAAATCTCGTAGAGAGTGAGGAGAACTTCAGAGCAATTGCAGAGAATGCGCCTGATAACATCTACAAAATCACGAAAGAGGGAGTTATTCTCTACGTCAATCGTGATATTCAAGGACTATCCAGAGAAACCCTCATCGGCCGAAACATCATCGACCTGGTTGAAGGAAACAACAGAGAAAAGCTGCTCCAAGAATTTCAAGTCTCATTTGACGAAGCTCGCCAATCTACCTTCGAAATTGAGGGTGATGCCCAAGACAATGCCCAATGGTACCTTTGCCGAATAGGGCCTGTGCTTAAAGACGAAAAGGTAGAAAGCCTAATATTCATACCTAGCAACATCACTACACGAAAAAAGGCTGAACTCGAGTTGCGATCAATGAATAAAAAGCTG
This sequence comes from uncultured Flavobacteriales bacterium, assembly GCA_938085105.1. GTDB lineage: Bacteria > Bacteroidota > Bacteroidia > Flavobacteriales_D > Sanyastnellaceae > CALKGK01. The sequence continues at coordinate 98,120 of CALKGK010000035.1, read as the reverse complement.
TCTAAGCTCACCCAACACTTGGAAAATGTTCGCGATGAAGAGAAGAAGAAAATTGCGATGGAGATTCACGACCAATTAGGACAAGAGCTCACAGGAAATAAGCTTGGATTATTCTGGATTCAACAACACATTAAACAACATGGTTTAGCTCAAGCAAACGAGGAAGAAGTTCTTGAGAAAATCAATTACCTCGTTGATCTGACCACCCAAACAATACAAACGGTTAGAAGAATTGCCCATGAATTAAGACCCGTAGTACTCGACGATATTGGTTTGATTCCAGCTATTGAGTGGCACGTTGAAAACTTCAATAAGAATCACAATTGCTCTTGTGATTTGATTATCGACACTGGAAATTGTATCTTTGATAAAGATCTTTCAACGGCAATTTACCGCATCACGCAAGAGGCGCTGACCAACATCAACCGACACGCGAAAGCAAGTAAATCCAAAGTAGCCCTCTACCTGAAAGAAGATTATCTCCATTTAGACATCGAAGATAACGGTGTAGGAATTGATAGGGAAGCGGCGCTAAAATCTAAAAGTCTTGGCATTTTCGGCATCCATGAGCGCCTCAAAGCGTGGAAGGGTGAAATTGACCTCAACGGTGAACCGGGGAAAGGCACTAAAATTAACATTCGTATTGCATTAAAAAACATACAACAATGATTAAAGTAGCTATATGTGACGACCACAAAATTGTACGAGAAGGCTTGAAACAAATCATTGGTGTGTTCGATGATTTTGAAGTAGTGATGGACGTGGAAAGCGGAGAATCGCTTATAAAAGAACTCCGAAATTCTGATGCGGACATCGTGGTCTTAGACGTTTCTCTCCCCGGCAGAAATGGCCTTGAGGTATTGAAGCAAATCAAATCCATGTATGAGCATTTGAAGGTACTCATGTTAAGCATGTATCCCGAAGATCAATTCGCCATTCGTGCACTGAAAGCAGGAGCTTCTGGCTATCTTCACAAAGATTCCCCACCAAATATTCTGGTTGAGGCCCTGCGTACAATCGCAAAAGGTGGAGAATACCTGAGCCCTGCAATCACTTCCCTCCTATTTAAGGAAGTGAATTCCGACGGTGGTGGCTTACCCCACAAAATGTTATCTGACAGAGAGTATGAGGTGTTGCTTTACATCGGTGAAGGAAAAAGCATCTCCGAAATTGCCAACCAACTTTCTTTGAGCGTGAAAACGATCAGTACGTACCGCAGTCGGATCCTTGACAAGATGAATATGGATAACAACTCTGACTTAGTGAAGTACATCCTCATCCACGATCTTGCCCCAAGCATCTAATTGCGCCGAAACAATTCAATTGTGGGAAAAGTCCTACGATCTCCTCAGCATCGATCCTATATATCCGTCAGAGAGCCTCACTTACATTTGGATAACGAAAACAATTAAAACGCTATACCATGATACAAGTTGTACTCTGTGATGATCACAAAATCGTTCGCGACGGACTCAGTAAAATAATTGGAAGCTTTAACGACATTGAAGTCATTGCAGATGACATTGCAAGTGGTGAAGAGCTTTTACAAAGACTAAGAAAAACACAACCTGACGTCATTGTTTTGGATGTGTCACTCCCAGGAAGAAGTGGCTTGGAAGTTTTGAAGCAAATCAAAATATTCTATCCAGACATCAAAGTATTGGTATTAAGCATGTACCCTGAAGATCAATTCGCTATTCGTATGCTCAAAGCAGGCGCCTCGGGTTACCTTCACAAAGACTCTGCCCCTGAAGTATTAATTGAAGCCATTCGCACAATTCAAGATGGTGGTGAATATTTGTCTCCTCAGATTACGAAGCTTTTGTATCGTGAAATGAACAACAAGAACCAAGAGTTGCCACACAAACAACTTTCTGATCGCGAGTTTGAGGTATTTTTAGCCATTGGTGAAGGAAAAGCCAATAATCATATCGCCAACCAACTTTCTTTGAGTGCTAAAACCATCTCTACCTATCGCTCTCGAATTTTAACGAAGATGACCATGGATAATAATTCTGAAATCATCAAATACATTCTATTGCATAACCTACTTCCAACAGCTTAAATAGCCACATTGTAAATCATCCCTTCAACACCCCGGTTATTTTTCCTACAAATGATTGGGGTGTTTGTTTGACATTTTGCTCATCAAACAGCGGTAATTTCGTCTTGTTTGGTACCCCACCTAACTTTACCCTATAATGAAAAATAAAACACCCTTCAAAGTGCTTCTTTTAGAAGACTACGATCTTGATGCAGCCTTGGTGAAAAACCAGCTCCAACGAGTTCACCCCGATTGGGAAATTCATCACGCAAGCACGAAGCAAGAATTTGAATCTTTCCTGTTAAAGTCGCAGCCCGACCTTATTTTGAGTGATTACAATTTGCCTAGTTTTAATGGAATGGAAGCATTTTTAACCGTTAAAGGATTAAACTTGGAAATTCCTTTCATCATCGTTACTGGCGAACTACCTGAAGAGGTTGCCATTGAATGCATCAAAGAAGGAGTAGACGATTACATCATCAAAAACTCGCTCCTCCGCCTCAATGTTGCAATTCAGAAAGCGATTGAAAAAAGAAGCATTTCGAACAACCTCGAACAAAGCATTCATCGTTATCACCAAATTTTTCAGAATGCAGGGGTAGCCCTTGGGGCATTTCATTCTCCCAATATGGTGCAGCTTTTCAAGAAGGCCATCAAACACAAGCCACTAGACCAGTTCAAAATTGAAGACTTCAGAGGTATTCTGAAAAACCTCCGAATGAACGATGCCAATAAGCAAGCAGTAAAACTGTTCAAAGCAGAAAACATTGATGAGCTCAAAGAAAAGTTCTTTTCTCTCTTTGGAAAAGATGCGTTTCAATGGATTGGACAATGTCTTGCAGGTTTGGGTGAAAACAAAGAAGTAGAAGGAACCCTCAAAGCAAAAAACCTAGAAGGTGGCCATCTATATTTGAGGATGACCATGTCTTTCGACCCTACGGATAACGAACGTTTCAACGTGAGCATGGTGGACTTGACGAAAATCAGGGAATCAGAGCAACGTCTTACTAAAGTTATGCAGCGTTTGGAAACAACCGTAGAGCATCGCACAAAGGCATTGACCTCACTCAACATTAAACTGCAAAACCAAGCCAAAGACCGCGAAAGAATCAACGGGGTGTTGAGGGATAACTACATTCAAATGACTGAAAGCATCATCGCTGCAAAGCGAATCCAACAATTGATGCTTCCTAAAATTCAAGAAATTGCAGACACCTTCGACGACGCTTTTGTTTATCTGCGTCCGAAAGACATCGTGAGCGGGGATTTCTACTGGTTCCATAAAACCGATACCAAAGCTTGGATTGCCTGTGTGGATTGCACGGGACACGGTGTGCCAGGTGCCTTTATGTCCATGATTGGTTCTAAAATCCTGAATCGAATCATCATCGAGGATTGCACGGAACACACTGGAGAAATATTAAATGAAATGGATAATTACATCGTCAAGGAATTGAAGCAACACGATACGGATACGCTCGTAAGCACGGGCATGGACATCTCCTTGTGTTGTGTTGACTTTGAGAAGAACACATTGCAATTTTCCGGTGCATTTCAGAATCTCTTCTGCTTCCAGAATGGTAATCTTCAAATGCTCAGAGGCGATCGCTATTCGATTGGTGGCACTTTTAAAATCGAAAACAAATCCTACTCCGCCCATACTCTTGAATTAAGCGAAGGAGACACTTTTTATCTACTCTCAGATGGTTTTGCCGATCAGTTTGGAGGTCCGATGAACAAAAAGTTTACACGAAAACGATGGATTCAAGAGTTGGAAGCAGTTCAAGGCTTGAATATGTACGAACAAGAAATGAAATTGAAGAGTGCCCTTCAGGACTGGAAAAGCACCAATGAACAGGTAGATGATATCTTAGTGATGGGAATGCGTTTCTAGGAAACTTCTAACGTGGAATGACTAAAAATCATTCCTTTTTTTCAACTTTAGAATGCTTTCAATAAGCAACGGAGCCTTACTGACGGAATAGTACGGAATCAATTCTCCTCCAAACTTCCTGAAATAACGCTCCACATCGGGAAGCATAGAACCTTCGAAATCGAATAAACGCATGCCCTCGGTCTTTGCTGATTTGATAGCAAACCAAATCAATGCAGGCCCTGCACCATTGTGCGACTGAACTCGCTCAAAACCACTGAACAAGTAATAATGGGTGTCCAGACTTTGACATACAACATTCACTGCCTTTAATGCTCCATTTTGATGGGCTTTATAAACGAACAAGTGCTCATTCGCATCGATGGACTCCAACCGAGAAATTAGGTCTTTCCGCTGATTTGGTGCAAGCTCGTGATTGGCCTCCAGAATCAGAGCCATGCCTTCTTCTCCAAGGCTTGTGTCCTTTGAAAACACCAGTTCATCCTTTTCCGCCTTTCGGATCACGTTACGCAATTTCGAATCCATCTTCTGAAACAAGTCATCTTCTGAAGCGCTCAAATCGATTTGATAGGTATAACGCGTTGTGAGTTTGTATTTCTTCCAATAGAACGCTTGCAGATCAACACAATCCACGGGGAAAGCGAAGTGTTTGATCATCATCTTTTCTTCATCAATCAATGCCACAAAAGACTCCATCAATTTTTTACGATCAACTTGGGCATTGGGATTACTCAATGGAAGCACTTGAAATCCATTATTTGGGGCAAAAGGAGGAGTTATGAGTGCGGAGGCCCATTTGAGTTTGCCATCGTAAAGGCAAGCAAAAGCAATGGTCTCTTGATCAGCCTTTGCATGATAAAACAAGGCTTGATCTCCATAAACTGCAGTCCAACTTTCCTGCAAAAAGGCATTCAGTTCGACCTGAAGCTCATTTTCCTTTTTCCAGTGGCTAAAGTCTTGAGCACTTATTCGGCTCCACACGTATTTCAGCGCTTTACTCAAGAGAGGTATTTCTGATAGATTCGTTGAAGTTTTTTCTCTTCATTTTCCCAATTGAATTGATCAGCGGTCGTATTGAGGGCGTCTCTAAAAGTAAGAGGGTCTGTTTTACTCGCTTTGATAAAAGTAGCTTTGAAATCATCAACTTCAAAACTGGGTATAACCAATCCTAGTTGATGATCTCGGACAAAATCAGTACAATCTTTGAGTGGTGTTGTGATGATCGGGATTCTAGCTTGTACGTATTCGAACAATTTATTTGGCATACAGTAATAGTAACTCAAGCATACATTTTCAACTGAATTCAAGCCATAATCCGCCGAAGAAGAGTAGTTGATTATTTCGTTATACGGAACGCTAGGGTGGCTATAAATGTTGCCGTATTTCTTTGCTGCCTTGTCTACTTTCTCTTGAAACATTCCGCTACCAAGGAAAACCAAACTTACTTTTTCAGTTTCCATTTGAGCGAAACAATCAATAAGAATATCAACTCCTCTACCGATAGTGAAAGCTCCTTGATAAAGAAATATGGTATGGTCCTCGGGAATCGCGAATTTTTCCCTGAAAAGGTTCTGTCTACCCACCATTTCCTTTTGGTTGGGGGCGTTGAAAATGAGATGAACTTCTGGAAGCTTGTACAAGCGTTTATATTCATTCACGATTCCTTCACTCACTGTAATCACTTCATCAGCAGCTTTGATCACCACTGGTTCGATCATTCTCGTAAAAAACTTAATGAGTCCTTTCCGTCCATTTCGTTCTCTTTGATATTCATGAGCGTCATAAACCACAACGAGCTTGCGGTTTACTTTTTTAGCCAGCCAAGCCATTAACAACGGTTCTAAATCGTTGCAATGCCACACATCGTAAGCACGATATTTCTTGATGATGGTGTAAATAAGTTTGAGATAGATGAAGAGACTAACGAGTTTTGATTTTGGCATTTTTTTGAAGCCCAACTCGTGCCTTTCGACCTTAAAATACTCTCGTTCTTCTGTAGCTGGCAGATCTCCTAGCTTGAGGGCGGCTACGGTTGTTTCAAAGCCCATTTTCCCTTGTGCTACCGCATGTTTCAACACACGGCTATCGTTTGTAAAATCATTTAGTACGATATTCACCAGTCTCTTTCTCATACCGAATTTGTCCTCAAATTTTTATTCAAAGCTCGCAAGGTAGCAAGAATGTGAACCAAATAGTAAATCACTTTTGCAATTACTAGCGCCTTGATGGAATCGAGTTCTTGAAGCCCCAGTTTCCACGCAATGAAAATGGCAATAATGACCAGAACAAGATGCAAAAGGTCCAGAAAGAACATCATTTTTTGAGCCCTTAAGCGATGGTTAACAAAAGAAACTGCGCTCACAGAGAAATTCGCTACGAACCAAAAGATCAGCACCCGCAAATAATTCAGTACCTCAGACCAATCTTCACCAAAGAGCACGGTCATCGTATTATCGGGCAAGATCCAAACCGCCACGATCATCCCTGAACTAATGAGTAGCAAACGTTTCAAATTGGCCAAGTAATTCTCTTTTAGTTCTTGAGCTCCATCAATGGAGGTAATCCTCTTAAAATAAACTTGCGAAAAACTCGTGCTAAAAAGCGTTAGAGGTAGCATAGCCACTCGTCTACATAAGCCCAAATAACCAATTGCTGCAAGACCAAAAAAATAGCTGAATAAGGCGATGTGGGACCATTGAGCCAAACGATTCAATAGGCTGCCAGAAAGATTGTAAGTAGGATATGCTCGGAACTCCTTGGCCATTTCATTTTGAAGGGCCAATTGTTTTCTTATTTGAAGAATCCCCGAATTGCGTTTCAGCAAAAACAATGTCGTAACCACATGTCCTGCAACTACACTTGCTACTAAGCCTAAGCTTCCCACTCCAAATGACGCAAAGATTAGTTTTGAAGGCTCAGAGACAAAACTAAAAAGTGCCTTGGCGAAGCTCATTGTTTTATAATTCTCGAGCCTATTTAAGCGATAGTTTAGAACATTCGTCAAACCAAAACCTAGCAGTGTGATTCCAACGAACCAAGAAACGTATTCCCAATCATCATTGTTGTAGTAGCTGGCAATTGATGATCGAAAAATGATAAAGAGAATACCTATCGCTCCGCAGCTGATGAGTGCGATACGAATAGCCAATCTTGCCAGTGCATCGGCTTCAAGTTTTTTCTTTGGGAGGAGTATTGCAAACTCGTACTTCCCCGTTACCAATACTCCCAAAATCCCTAACACCATTGCAAATTGCTCCAGTGTTCCGAAATCCTCAGGAGTGTAGTATCGGGTTAAGACAAAAGAAAGCGCCAAACCAATGGCTTGGGCAATAACTGCTCCTGACATTAATGTCAAAAGCTGATTCAGAAACCCTTTACTAGAATCGGGTCGTCTCACTTTTGGAAAACCTTGGCTTCACTTTCGGATGACTCCTGTTTATTTTTAACGATCCTCGGCGCTGCCTCATAGATACGTTCAATGATGTCTACCACTTTCAAGCCTTCGAGTGCGTTGGTTGTGATGTTACTTTTACCACTGAGGGTATCAATAACATTTTCAATCACGTAGCCATGATTTGCCGCAGAGCCCTTGTAAGCACCGTAGTCATTCGCAGGGTTACTTGGTGGAAGCTCTGGCATCTCATAGTCTTCGACGTGGCAATATTCCACTTCGTTCATGTATTGTCCGCCAATTTTCACTGTCCCTTTTTCAGCAACGATGGTCATACTCGACTCAAAGTTCTGCTGGTTCACAGCAGTTGAAAAATTGATGGCACCCATTCCTCCGTTCACAAAATCGAAGTTCACGAAGCCACTATCTTCAAATTCAGTGTTGTCCTGATGTTTGAAATCTTTGAATTTCGCTTGAATGTTGTCGATATCCCCGAACAGCCAATACATGATGTCCAAAAAGTGAGAAAATTGTGTAAAGAGGGTTCCTCCGTCCAATTCCATGGATCCTTTCCAGTGCAATTTCTTGTAGTAGCGGTCGTCTCTGTTCCAGTAACAATTGATTTGAACCATATAAATCTCGCCCAATTTACCAGATTCCACCATGTCTTTAATCCAAACAGATGGTGGACTGTATCGGTTTTGCATAACACAGAATACCTGGCGTGAAACGTTCAAAGCACTATAGATCACTTTTTCGCAATCGGCTTTGTTGAGTCCCATTGGTTTTTCAACCACGATGTGTTTTTTGTGATCTAAAGCAGCAAGGGCGTGCTGAGCGTGGAGACCATTTGGGGTACAAACACTCACCACTTCGATATCGGGGTGGTTTTCGAGCATTTCGTTGGGATCGGTGTAAAACGGAACATCGAAGTTAGCGTCACATTCTTCTTTTGATCGACGGTCACACATTGCAACTAACTCTGCATCTTCATGCCTGGTGATCATTTCTGCGTGGCGCTTTCCAATGTGTCCACTTCCAATAACAGCAAAACGTACTTTTCCCATAATAATAGTCTAATTCAAGTTTGCAAAGTTAGGAATTTAAGAGATGCTTAGATATTTCTAACCGAACGATTAAACAACAGGTAGCCAAAGTTCAATACTAGGCTCCATTGTTTTTCTTTTTGATCGTAGTAATTTACTGAAAAACTGAGCGGACCGATGGGCGAATGGTAGATCAAAGAGCTTGAAGCAATGAAGTAATAAGCTTGATCCCAATTGTAGCTTGTCAGTCCATCATCTCGCTGTTGAAGGATACCAATGGGTCTGAAAGCGTAACCTTCAGCACGCAAATCAATGTTTTTACCAATATCACCCACCAACATCAAACCACCCGCGGCATAGTTGTGCGCTCGGTAATTCTTAATGAAGAAGGTTTGACTTTCTGGAATGGGCTGAAAAGTTGGTGCCGCAATCAATGTGGAAACATGATTTCTCATAAAAGGTTGAACTGAGGCCACACCTTCGAGCATCATTCCTATTCTTAAATGGCCAATTTTTTCGAAGTAATTGACATACTTAATTTTTCCTACAAACCACTCGCGTTGAGCACTGAGCGTGTCGGAAGAACTAAAAGTGGAACCTGGAATGGTGCGCTCTTCCCCTCTCAGGTACTTTCCTTGGATGGACAAAAAGGTTCCTTTTTTGGCAAACTGTTTTCGATTGAGGGTATTGCGTTCGTATGTGAGGTCGGCGATACCCGCAATAGTGCGTGTTCTATCAGCGGTGTCACTGGCCAAAAACTCTGGGGTTTGGTAGTAATCATCATTAATCACCGCAAAATCAGTACTCAACTCCAATTTTCCTTGACTTCGCACCGGAAAGCGAAATTTCAAACCACCGAAACGCTCATCAATCACAATAAATGAGGGCCTTACGTCTTCAAAGAAAGTGGCAAAGCTTGTGAAATAATCCCATCGATTGAAGACCATGTTCGGCTCAATGGAGAAGGGCAATCTCCCCGCAAAATCAATTCTCGCACTCAAAGAAACTGAACCGTAGAATTTACCGAAGTAGCTTTTTGCTTCCAGTGTAGAGCTGGTTCGGCCAAAGAGATTGTATTTCAAGCCGATGAAACCCGTGTTAATTGGTCGGGAAGAAAACAAACCACCAACGCTCAAAAAGACGTCTTTTTCCTTCTTCACATCCAAGTTCAAAAGGTATTTCTGCGTTTTCCCGTTGTAAACAGCCGTAGGGAAAATACTTTTCACCTTATCATCTGCAAAGGCCCTGAAATAGGTCGTTTTGAGTCGACTTAAACTCACCTCATCCTCCTTCTTGGAGATCATCCTTTTGACATAACTCTTTTGGGTTTTATCTAAGCCAGTAATGGTAATCTCATTGAATATCAATGGTTTCTTTTGAAGTCTGAACGCCTTTCTTTGGGCTGAACGTTCTTCCATACTCACCCGTCGACCCATCAAAGCCTCAATTTCACCGATGCGCGCTTTTGTTGCGGCATAGCCTGCGCTCATGGCCAAGTTCAAGTCTTCGAAATCAAAGGTACCCACCGAAACCTCTGGCTCAATAATGATCATTTCATCACAGAGTTGATCGAAGTTCGTTTTGTAGGTCACCATGTTGGTGAGTTGGGAAAGGAAATCATCTTCTTGAGGAGGATCAGCATTTTCCGAAACGTTACAGCCTAAAATCACATCAGGCAGGAAGTCGTTGTAGCAAATGTTTGAAGGAAAATTGTTGTACAGACCTCCATCGAAGAGCAGTCTGCCATCCACCCGAATGGGTTCCACGAAGAAAGGATACGTCATGCTAGCGCGCACTGCGGTTGCCAAACTTCCTCCTCGAAAAATCACCTCTTCTTTGGCTTCGATATCGGAAGCATTGCATCGGAAAGGGATGTAGAGTTGGTCAAAGTCATAATTGGCCGCACCCGAAGCCTCTGCAAAGTACTCCATGAGTTGAAAATCCAGTTGAACCGGATTATTGAGGTTGGTGGGAATGCTAGATGTGATGAATTTCCCTTTCGCGAACTTAATTGTCCCCATCGTCGCGTCGGGATCATTTTTCTTGAAATAATAGGTGTAATTGTCATCAATCTCCCCTTCCGTCATATCGATAAAAGCCTTGGAAGAAAGGATGGAGTCGATTTCGTCAACTGAATAACCAGAAGCATAAAATCCTCCAATCACAGCACCCATTGAAGTACCACAAATGTAATCGATGGGCATGTTTGCTTCTTCCAAAGCCCTCAAAAAACCAATATGCGCGCCAGCCGTTGCGCCGCCTCCAGACAGCACCACTCCCACCTTTTGGGCATGCAAAACAGGCGCAATACCAATGGCCAAAACCACAAAGATGGAACGAAGAGCAGGGAGTACATTCATATTTAAGTGCTCGAAGGCGACCTTAAAGGTAATCATAAGGGGGGAACTTGGGACTGAGGCAAATGTCGAATTATATTTTGTTCTTTTCGAAAATGATGGTTTACATTCTGTTAAAAAACACTTTTCAAAATACCTCACCATGTAACTTCGAGAAGTATTCAAGTGCGGGCAGCATTCTTGACCCGTACCAAGAGAAAGCCTCACCATCCACCAAAATCACTTTGGAATGAGGAAGATTTGTACTGAGTTCAGCAATGTGTTTCTCTTTGAAGGGAAAGGGTTCGGAAGAAAGGAGAACGAGATCTGGACTGATGGACTCCACTTCTTCTAAGGATATTTGAGGGTAGCGGGGGGAATTGATGGCATTCGTCCAAGACAAACGATGGATCACATCGTGAATATAGGTATCATTGCCGGCCGCCATGTATGGATCTTTCCAAATCAAATAGACCACTGTTTTCTCTTCGTTCTGCGGAATTTGACTCCATTTGGATCGGATCTCATCGCAGATCATTTGGCTTTTAGACGACCTTTCCAAGATTTCACCCAACGCCAGCATCATCTCCAAAGCGCTCTCCACCGTAGGCACATCACTTACATAAACCGGACACTGCTCATTTAAGGCATTAATATCTTCTTGGCGGTTTTCTTCTTTGTTGGCGATGATGAGATCTGGCTGAAGCGAAAGAATATGGTCGACCTTCGGATTTTTTGTTCCACCGATGACTTTAGAGCGCTTGCGAGCATCAGCGGGGTGAACACAGAACTTCGTCACTCCAAGGGGCACAAGATCCAGATCAAAAAGAAATTCCGTGATGCTCGGAACCAGGGAAACCACTCTTTTTGGAGTTTGCTTCAACTCCAATATTTTTCCCATTTGATCTCGATATCGCCTCCGTTTTATCATTTAGTCGAGAACCGCATTCAGTTCCTCATCTGTCAACGGCACCGTTCCGTTTTGGTGACTGAGTTCAATCACCTTTCGAAGCGCGCTTACATCCAGTCCCATGTTCACACCAATTTCCATAAGGCTGGCCGACTCACTGGGGCAAATTTCTCCGTCAGCAAGGCAAGTATAAAGGAGGTGGTACCACGATTTTAGTCCGTCGCCCTTTTCCATTTGAGGCAGCTCGTCATTCAAGGCATCTTCAATCGAGAGGTCGTGCTTTTTCGCATAATCTTGGATGATTTTCAATTCTGCGGCATCGATATTCTCATCGGCCTTCACTACTTGGACCAGTTGAATCAGGTGTGATTTTGGGCTCATTGTTCGGGATGGTTGTTGTTCATATAGTTGAAGCAAAGTTCGTAAATCTTCAAGAGAATTCGCTTCTTGAGCTGTTTTGTCTTTGCGCCATCTCGCCATCCGGGGAAAGCGAAGAGCAATTCCACTTTTGTGTCGGGACGAATGGGCAATGCCCTCAAAAGCCAGTTCGAAAACCAATTCGGGTTTCACGCTTCGAACCGGACCAAATTTATCTACTGTGTTCTTTTTCACGAAGCTGTCCACCTCCTTGAATTCAGCATCTGTTAAGCCAGAATATGCCTTCGCGAAAGGGACCAACTCCTCCCCTTGCCAAACGGCGAAGGTATAATCGGTAAAGAGGTTTGCCCTTCTTCCGTGCCCCCTCATTGCATAAATCAAAACTGCATCAATGCTGAGAGGGTCCAGTTTCCATTTCCACCAATTTCCCTTTTTCCTTCCATCTTCGTACGGACTCGTTTTTCTTTTCAGCATGAAGCCTTCCGCCCGAAACGCCCTACTCCTCAACCTCAAATCTTCATAATCTTGCCACGTTTTGAGCTCAATCGACTCCGAAAGTAAAAGCTCTTTTGATGAACATTTTTTTGTTGTTCTGATGAGTTGACGTCGGCGTTCTTCCAAAGTCAGCGCTCGAATATCCTCTCCGTTCGCCTCAAGCTGATCGTAAGCAATGAATTTCACCGGAGCTTGAGCAAGCAGTTTTTTGGGCAATGTTTTTCTTGAAATTCGGGTTTGAAGCAATTGAAATGGCAGAACGGAAGCACCATCGTGCACCACAATTTCACCATCGAGCACCGTCCCATCTTCCAAATGAGCTCCCAATTCCATCAGTTCTGGGTATTTCTCACTCACCAGTTCTTCTCCCCTCGTCCACACAAAGCACTCTCCTCCCCTTTTGACGATTTGTCCGCGAATGCCATCCCATTTCCATTCAAACTGCCAATCCTTGAGGTTCATTTCAGGCTTTAGGTCATTTTCCAGGGAATAGGCAAGGTAGAAAGGATAGGGTCGGGCAAGATTTTCATCCATATCGCTTTCCATCAACTCATGGTAAGTTGTCGTGCTCGGATCCCAATTGCCCATGAGTCGGTGTGCCACGGCAGTCTCATCTTGCCCGCTAAAAATAGCCAAAGCTTTAATCAAGTTCTTCTTTGCAACACCAATTCTCCAACCACCAGTGAGCAGTTTATTGAAAACAAAACGTTCGAAATGATTGGAATTCTTCCATACGGCGAGCACCTGTTCTTTTTGTTCTTCTTCGTTGAAGTTCTTCATTGGAAGCAGGGCCTTTATTTGCTCATTGAGCTTGCTTTTTAGTCCGCCAGCGCCATCGAACGGAACGAGCAGCGCCATGGTTTCGGCCAGATCTCCCACGACATGATAGCTCTCTTCAAAAAGCCAGTCATCCAACTGAGCGAGCTCTGCACACCAAGATTTCAGCAAGGCATTCTTTACCGCTCTTTTTGGACGTTTTCCCGTAAAAAGGGCAATGCACCAGAGTCGGTCAGCAGGTTCACTCTTTTCAAAGAATTCCACCAAGGCATCGATTCTCTTTTTGCTTGAGCTTTGGGACTCGATCTGTTGAATAAGAGTTACAAAATTTTTCAATGCACCTTGTTTAGATGAGTTATTTAAGTTCCTTTTGCTCCTCGTTCTGTTCTTCCTTCTCGTCGCCAAAAGCTGTTTTCACCACCTCGGCATTGATCCCTTGGCTATTGATCCATTTTGAATACACCTCCGTGTAGCCGTGGGTAACGAACACCTTTTCAGCCCCTGTCATCTTAACCGCAGTATTCAATCCTTTCCAGTCGGCATGGTCGGACATCACGAATCCCATATCCACATTGGACCTTCTTCTCGTACCGCGCATTCTCATCCAACCGCTCACTGAAGCCGTCTCGTGCGGACCGATTTTCTTGGTCCACCTCGCCCCCATTGAACCTGGAGTTGCGATGATAATGTTTCCTTGTAGTTCTTCTTTTTTTAAGTCTGAATTGAATTCTGTTCGATCTGGAAGTTCAATGTTATGTTCGAGGCATTCATTGGTTCGCTCCACAGCCGCATGGGTGAAAATTCGGGCTCCTGTATTTGCCATGGTTTTCATCACGCGTTGAGCTTTTCCGAGGGCATAGGCATAGACGACCCCTACTTTTTGACTTTCTACCAAAGACGCTCGCCAGCGGTGCATCTGTTCTTCCAACACCTCTTCTTCGGGCCAATCAAAAACGGGCAAACCAAAAGTAGACTCCGTTACGAAATGGGTGCAGGGTACTGGTTCAAAAGGCGTTGAAATTCCATCATTCTCCAATTTATAATCACCACTAACGACCCATTTTTCACCCTTGTACTCCAAACTTACTTGAGCAGAACCGGGAATGTGTCCGGCAGGATGGAGCATGATCTTCACCCCATTCATTGAAATGCTCTGATGAAAATCCAAAGCCTGTGTATTGATGTCCTGCCCCAAGCGATGCTTCATCACTGGGATACTCCACGGGTGGGCGAGGTAGTTTTTCATACCATATCTGGAGTGGTCTGCATGGGCATGGGTAATGATGGCCTTGGCTACCGGTTTCCAAGGGTCGATATACACATTGGCTCTTGGGCAGAAGAGGCCTTCTTCTTTAAATTCGATCAATGACATGAAAAGATAACCGCCGACAAGCTTTGTGGTTCTGACAAATCGTCAAAATGTCAGTAAAAATGCTCTCCATCGCCATGATTGTCAGCAAATGAATGTCAATATTTCGCAAAAAGAAGGCAAAAAGTCCATGGCACATGAATTGAGTTAGGGGGAATGAAATTAGAAATTCACAAAAGCAATTATAATGAGTAAGATAATCGGAATCGACCTCGGAACTACCAATTCTTGTGTATCTGTAATGGAGGGGAATGAGCCCGTTGTAATCACCAACAGTGAAGGACGACGCACCACACCATCTATTGTAGCATTTGTTGAAGGTGGCGAGCGTAAAGTAGGTGACCCGGCGAAGCGTCAGGCCATCACCAATCCAGAGAAAACCATTTTCTCAATCAAACGTTTCATGGGCTCTACATTTAGTGAGACTCAAAAAGAAGCGAACAGAGTACCTTATAAAGTAGTGAAAGGCGATAACGACACTCCGCGTGTTCAGATCGACGATCGCATGTATTCGCCGCAGGAAATCTCTGCCATGGTTCTTCAGAAAATGAAGAAAACTGCAGAGGACTACCTCGGTCAGGACGTCTCTGAAGCGGTAATTACTGTACCTGCATACTTCAATGATGCACAGCGTCAAGCGACCAAAGAAGCAGGAGAAATTGCAGGATTGAAAGTGAAAAGAATCATCAATGAGCCAACCGCTGCGGCCTTGGCTTATGGAATGGATAAAAAATCAATCGATCAAAAAATCGTTGTTTTCGACCTTGGAGGTGGAACACATGATGTATCGATTCTTGAATTGGGTGACGGCGTATTTGAAGTATTGTCTACTGACGGTGATACTCACTTGGGTGGTGATGATTTTGACCAACTTATCATTGAGTGGTTGGTTGAAGAATTCAAAAACGAAAACGGAGGTTTGGACCTTTCAAAAGATCCAATGGCCCTGCAACGTTTGAAAGAAGCTGCTGAGAAAGCAAAAATTGAGCTATCGAGCACCACTTCAACAGAAATCAACCTACCTTACATCATGCCAGTGGATGGAATTCCAAAGCACTTGGTACGTTCATTGAGTCGCTCGAAGTTTGAGCAATTGGCTGACAACTTGATCAAGCGTTCGATTGAGCCTTGTGAAACAGCAATGAAAGCGGCAGGCTTATCGAAGTCAGACATCGACGAAGTTATCCTTGTAGGTGGATCTACCCGAATTCCTGCAGTACAAGACGCAGTGAAAGCCTACTTTGGAAAAGAGCCGAGCAAGGGAGTGAATCCGGATGAAGTTGTTGCCATTGGAGCAGCCATTCAAGGAGGAGTGCTCACTGGAGAAGTGAAAGACGTTCTTCTTTTGGATGTGACACCACTTTCATTGGGTATTGAAACCATGGGTGGAGTGTTTACGAAGTTGATTGACGCGAACACGACCATCCCTACCAAGAAATCGGAAACATTCTCCACTGCGGCAGACAATCAGCCATCAGTAGAAATCCATGTTGTTCAAGGTGAGCGTGCTATGGCAGCTGACAACCGTTCGATTGGTAAGTTTCACTTGGATTCAATTCCACCAGCGCCTAGAGGAGTTCCTCAAATTGAAGTGACCTTTGACATTGATGCGAATGGAATCATCAACGTTACTGCCAAAGACAAAGCCACGAACAAGGAGCAATCCATTCGAATTGAGGCATCTTCTGGTTTGAGCGATGAGGAAATCGAGAAAATGAAGAAAGAAGCGGAAGCCAATGCCGAGAAGGACAAAGCTGCGAAAGAAGCGGTGGACGTTGTGAATCAGGCAGACAGCTTAATTTTCCAAACAGAGAAGAACTTGAAAGAGTTTGGAGAGAAGCTTCCTGAAGATAAAAAGCAGCCGATTGAAGAAGCGCTTGCGGCCTTGAAGAAATCTCATGAATCGAAAGATTTGGATGCGATTAAGGCGGACATGGAAAAACTCAACACTGCATTCCAAGCGGCGAGTCAAGACATGTACAACGCTCAACAAGCAGCCGGTGGCGATGATGCTTCTGCACAAGGAGAAGCTGGTCAGAGCGGTGACGAAGAAGTAACTGACGTTGACTTTGAAGAAGTAAAAGACGAAAAGTAAGCTTCGTTTGTAAAATAATAAGAAGCCGTTTCCATTCAGGGAGCGGCTTTTTTTTTGATGTTCGCCGCGTAAATTGGACAAAGTGTCGATTAACAATTTTTCGAATTATTCGAATTATTTCATGTTTCTGATTAATTTGCGTCCTTAAACCGAAGAGGCTGACTTCCTCTTAACCAAAACTCAAACCATGTTAAAAGAATTCAAATCATTTATCTCCAAGGGGAACGTCTTGGACTTGGCCGTTGGGGTAATCCTTGCCACCTATTTTGGAGCCATTATCAAATCACTTGTGGATAACATCCTCATGCCACCAATCGGTGTTGCTTTGGGTGGAGTAGATTTTTCAAAATTGGGAATGGAATTGCAGCCAGCAGTTTTGAATGCCGCTGGAGAAGTTGAAAAAGCAGCTGTTGTTATTGGCTACGGTGTATTCATTAACACCATCATTACTTTCATCATTGTTGCCTTTTGTATTTTCTTAGTAGTTAAGGGGTATAACAACATGAAGAAGAAAGAGGAAGCGGCACCAGCAGCTCCTCCAGCTCCTTCTAAGGAAGAAGTATTATTGGGAGAGATTCGCGACTTGTTGAAGAAATAAGCACCGCGATACGATAAATTGATTGAGGGCGTCCAAAAGGGCGCCCTTTTTTGTAGGGCGGATTTTGGGAATCTTGATTGTGCGACCTATATGGATGGGCGCAACGATTTGGGTATGGAAAACCATCAACTAAAGAACCCAGAACTGACCTACCAAGAAGTTTTGCGACCTAAATGGATAGGTCCAACAATCTGGGTTTGGGAAATCATCTTGAAGAGTCCCAGTCTCTGTAATAGAAACATTTTGCGACCTAAATGGATAGCTTACAATTCTGCTAAACTCAAAGCCAAACCAAGACTGCAACTGCCAAGAACAAGCGCCCATTCGGATTCCATCAAACCACTCTACCAAACCCAATTCCATTTTTTTTAAAAAACAACGCTACGTGTCAACTTCGTTATAATTTTATCCTTCCCTAAACTTACCTTTGTCTTCCTTGTTAATAGCCCGTGGAATTGAAGGAAAAAAAATACAACAAAGGGGCAAAGATCACACTCTCGATCATTGCACTGTTTACTTCGCTTTGTTTTGTCTTGATTAGCGACTTAGGATTCGATTATAACTTTGAGAACTTTTTTCCTCAGAATGACCCTGATACCGAATTCTTCAAGTCTTTTCGTCATGAATTCGAGACAGACAATGATTTCATTATCGTCGGGTTAGTGAACGATGAAGGGGTTTTTCAACCCGATTTTCTTCAACGCGCAGATTCACTCGCTAATGAAATTGCCAAACTCCGAAACGTAAATCAGGTCGTTAGTCCAACCCAACTGAAGGACGTTTTGATCGACCCATTTTCAGGTCAACCTTTTGAAATCCCTTTACTGAGGATAGAAGACGAAAACCTACTCCAACGAGATTCTTCAAAAGTATTTGGAAGAGGTGAAATGGTGGGAACCTTTTTCTCTGAAGACGGCAAAGCGCTCGCCATTCAGGTGAATCACAAGCAGTACCTATCAAAGCAAGCGTGTGATACTTTGAGCTTTGCTATCCAAGAAATGGTTTACCCCGCCGGCTTTGATGATGCGCACATTGTCGGGAGAGCACTCGGTCAAACCTACTATGTATCCATGATGCAAAGGGAGCTCATTGTGTTTGTTTCCCTTTCTATCGTGCTTATCGTCTTGTTTCTTTTTGTCGCTTTCCGTTCATGGTGGGGAATCTGGGTCCCTATCACAGTTATTCTTCTGTCCGTTGTTTGGATTTTGGGAATCATGCAACTTTTTGGAAAAGAAATTGACTTGATGCTCATGGTACTTCCAACCATCATATTTGTCGTTGGAATGAGTGATGTTGTGCATGTCCTTGCTAGGTATTTCGAGGAACTGCGTGGAGGGAAAGACAAACTCGACGCCATCAAAATTGCTTTTAAAGAAATTGGGTTGGCCACTTTTCTAACCAGCCTCACTACGGCTATCGGTTTCCTTACCCTACTCACCTCTTCCATTCAACCCATCTCTGATTTTGGAGTATATACCGCCATTGGCGTATTTGTGGCTTACACCTTAGCTTATAGCCTTTTGCCCGCCGTTCTGATTTTAAGCAAAGTGCCTAAGATTGACGCCAAATCAAGCATTCAAAGTTTTTGGAACAAGAAGTTACGCTTCCTTTTTCTTTGGGTGATACAAAATAGAACCGGAATTCTCATTGGTTCCGCAGTGGTGCTTGTGCTAAGCATTTTGGGCGTTTCTCGGGTTGAAGTAAATAATTATCTCCTTGAAGATCTTAAGGACAGTGATGAGTTAAAGCAAGAATTTCTCTTTTTTGAGAATGAATTTGCCGGAGCTCGTCCGTTTGAAATGGCCCTACTTTTCAAAGAGGACGTCAACATTTTTGACCGTGAAGTGCTTTTGGCCATCGACTCAATTGATCAGCATTTGATTGACGACTATGGAGTTGGTGCCCTCATCTCTCCTGCCAGAATCATCAAGCTTGCATACCGAACGAGCAAAGGGAAGGATCGTTATTTTAAGATCCCTAAAACTCAGAAAGAAATTGATCGTTTGGTAAAGATCATAGAGCGTCAAAACCAAGGGGAGCTCCTTGGGCTCTTTGTAAACCAAGAAAAGGGAATTGCCCGCATTAATGGAAAAACTGGAGATTTGGGAGCCCAGAAATTCGCTCAACTCAATCAAAATCTTCAAGAATTTACAAGCGAAACAAACGCATCCAAGTACTTCGACTATAGAATAACAGGAACAGCAACACTTATCGACAATAACAACAGCTACTTAGCGACCGATATGACACTCGGCCTATTCATCGCCTTCTTCATTGTTTCATTGATTGTTGGACTGATGTTCAAAAACCTAAAAATGGTACTCATTTGCCTCATCCCTAACATCTTTCCACTATTGTTGATTGGTGCAATTATGGGCTATAGCGGTATCGACCTAAAAGTGAGCACCTCCATCATTTTCACCATTGCCTTTGGAATAGCCGTGGATGACACCATTCATTTCATGACCAAGTTAAGGTTGCAGTTGAGCAAAGGACATTCTATGTTGTATGCCTTAAAGCGAACATTTATTTCTACTGGAAAAGCCATCATTATCACATCCATTATTCTTTGTGGTGGATTTCTCACACTCATCTTGAGCGACTTTTTAGGTACTTTTTACATTGGACTTCTCATCAGTCTTACCCTTCTTTTTGCAGTATTGGCAGACCTTTTATTACTGCCTGCCTTGCTGATTGTTTTCTTCAAGGGAGAAACGCTGCAATCAAACCCAAAGACCGTCATTTCAAAAAATTCCGAAGCCATACATGCTAAAGCTTGAGGTTTTCTTGAGTGATCGATAATCACTAAATTCCCCGTTTTATAATCAATAGATATGGGAACAAGGAGATCATTTTTTAGTCAATTTGGATGGAGTATTTTAGGCATAGCTTCAGCTGCTAGTTTGAAGATCAATGTTCCCTTACGCAAGCGCCCCCCCTATACAAAAGGCTTAGTCTTATCAACTTGGATACACGGAATTCCGGCCAATGCAGAGGCCATGAAGATCATTGAACAAGGCGGTACTGCTGTTGATGCTGCGGAATTTGGTGTTCGTGTTGTGGAAGCAGATCCGGAAGGTCAAAGCGTTGGAATTGGGGGGCTGCCCGACCGTGACGGGAAAGTGACTTTGGACGCTTGCATCATGGACAGCGAAGGGAATGCAGGTAGTGTTTGCTTTTTAGAAGGTATTCTTCATCCGATTTCCGTTGCAAGAAAAGTAATGGACCAAACGCCCCATGTTATGCTTGCTGGAGAAGGAGCACAAAAGTTTGCTTTAGACAACGGCTTTGAGCTCACTAATCTGCTAACTGAAAAAAGCAAAAAAGCTTGGGAGGAATGGCTAAAGGAAGCGGAGTACAAACCCATCATCAACATCGAGAATCACGATACGATTGGCTTGCTGACCATGGATCAAAAAGGAAATATTGCAGGTGCTTGTACCACGAGCGGACTCGCCTTCAAAATGCATGGAAGAGTTGGCGATAGTCCTGTTATTGGCGCAGGGTTGTTTGTGGACAATGAAATAGGTGGTGCTACTGCAACAGGAATGGGAGAAGCCGTGTTGAAAACCCTTGGGTCTTTTCTGATTGTTGAATTGATGCGCCAAGGTTTATCTCCCCAAGAAGCCTGCGAAGAAGGTGTAAAAAGAATTGTAGCTCAAGGAAAGTATTCAGACATCCAAATTGGTTATCTCGCTATGAATAAACAAGGTGAAGTTGGTGCATATGCCTTGCGTCCTGGTTTCAATTACGCTGAGGCACGCCCTGGAAGCAATAAAATGGTGGATTCAGCCTCCTTTTTGAGTTAAGGCCTGCTGAACTTCCAGCAAAATGGTTGCTGGTCCGCCAAAATGTTCGATCATCTTCGTGTTCGGACAGAAGTTATGAATCCACTCTGCAAAGTCTCTTTTTGAATTTGGCTCTACAGAACCAACGATGAACAGAACATCGACCGTTTTCGTTTTTAGCCTTTCAAGAACATCATCATCGCTCATCGCTCCTTGCACATCAAAACCTTTCGGGAGGAGAATCTTTTTGACATTGTCAATGATGTAATCTCTTCTTCCAACGACTAAGACTTGTGCACTTCTTACTTCTTCTGCGGTATCCATATCCTTCAAATTAGGCGAGGATAAATTTAGTCTGTTTTTTAAGCTAGGATTAAAAGCCATCTAAATTGTTATTCACATTCCCCTATTTATTAGGTTTGAGGTGTGAAAACAATCTTCGGTTTTATTCGGCTTCTGCGCCCATTAAATTTGCTCATTATCGCTTTTACGATGTATGCGATGCGATGGGGGATCATCTATACCATGGCCAACTCTTTGGATGAGACAGCATCACTTGTTTGTTGTGAATGGGTCTTTTTGCTGGCCACTTTAGTGATGGTTCTATTGGCTGCAGCTGGTAATATCATCAACGATTATTTTGATTTGAGAGTAGACCGAATCAACAAACCTGAACGGGTGGTTGTTGGCAAAACGGTTAAGCGTCGAGTAGCCATGGCCGCTCATCATTTTTGTAATGCATTAGCAACGGTTTTGGGGATATTCTTAGCATATTCATTTAAAAGCTGGTTAATGGCTTTACTTCCTATTTTCATGGGAGCCATGCTTTGGTTTTATTCCGTTCAGTTCAAGAAGCAAGCTTGGATTGGCAACTTCATTGTCGCTTTAATGGTGGGCATAGTACCCTTATGGGCAGGTTTATTTGAAATCGCGTCATTAAAAGCTGTATTTGACCTTCAAGGAAAGAATGGCGAACTTTTCTCATCCATCTCATGGTCCTGGATCTTTGCCTATTCCATCTTTGCGTTTTGGCTTACACTCATTCGCGAGAGCTTGAAGGATTTGGAAGACCTAAAAGGAGATAAAAAAGTTGGATTCAAAACCCTCCCAATCGTTTGGGGCATTTTGGGGGTGAAGAGATATTTACATGGTCTGTTCCTCGTTTTCTATGCAGCATTGGGTCTCGGGTTATACTATTACAGGGCATTCTTGGAAGAAGCAGAGCTTTCTCTTGCCTTTTGGATAATGTTGGTGCTAGGAATCCTTTTCCCGTCGGTTTTCGCTTGGTACAAAATGGGGTCTGCTGTCCACAAAGCCCATTATACCGCAGCTTCAAGGGGTTTGAAAATCACCATGGCAGGGGGGATTTGTATCGCAGTTTTGATGCCATTTTGGTGGTGAGTTTTGGGGTAGAATCTTCTAACTGAAAGGTTGAATTTCTGATCTATCCACTTAGAGCGCAAAACCCTGGCACCATTCAGGTAGAGCGTCAAAACACACAATATTTCACTCTCCTCCCAATATTCCTACCATCAACCCGTAAACACCTCTTATCCATTTAGAGCGCAAAACCTCTTTGCTATTCAGTTAGAGCGTCAAAACACACATTTCACTCTCCTCCCAATATTCCTCCCATCAGCCCGTCAACACCTCTTATCCATTTAGAGCGCACAATTCCATCGAAGAGTATCGACGGGTCTTCAACCACGACCAAACCATTCCTTCATTCCGCTATGTGCTTAACATCAGGTAACATTCTAATCAATATACGATAACAGATAGCTGCACTTCAAGCAACTTGAGTGAATCAACTTTGCAGAAACCTATGAATTATGAAACGCGACGTGGATATCGTGGTTATCTCCGATCTTCATCTAGGAACCTATGGATGCAAGGCGAAAGAACTCAGACAATATTTGAGTTCCATTCAACCAAAAATGCTCATTCTCAATGGTGATATCATTGATATCTGGAGTTTTAAGAAAAGGTATTTCCCCGAAGACCACATGCACATTGTTAAACAAATCATCAAATGGTCGGCGAACATACCCGTGTATTATATTACTGGGAACCACGACGAAGCCCTGAGGAAATATGCAGAATTTAATCTTGGCAATCTCCACTTAATCAACAACCTAGAACTCGAAATTAATCAAGAACGGTACTGGTTTTTCCATGGTGATATATTTGATACTTCCATGCAATATGCCAAGTGGCTCGCTAAATTGGGTGGAGCAGGATACGACATGCTCATTGCAACCAACAATTTAGTGAATTGGGTTTTGGTGAAGTTTGGGCGAAGCAGAATGTCTTTTTCAAAAAAGATTAAAAACAGTGTCAAGAAAGCTGTTAAATACATTTCAGATTTTGAAGAAACCGCGGCAAGCATAGCGATAGAGAAGAATTTTGATTACGTTGTTTGCGGACACATCCATCAAGCCCAACTTAAAACCATTGCTCGGGAGCGAGGGGAAGTTCGATACATGAACTCTGGCGACTGGATTGAAAATTTAAGTTCGCTCGAATATTCTCACGGACAATGGAAGCTTTATCAATACTCCGCATCCGAGTTTGAAGAAAAGGAATTGATTGATCGTTGGAAAAACGCTTCTCAATGGAATTCCGTGATTTCAAAAAAAGTGGTCTGACAGATATTTGATAAAATTCAATTACTCAGTAAAAAAAGAAGAGGCTTTTTGACACAAGCTTTCGAACTGATCTCCTCAAATACTCAAAACCCTATGAATCAAGCCCTACAAACGTTCTTAACAATGGCTTAATTTTTAAGGAATACTGAGGTAACCACCACATAAACATTCCATAATTCTGCGATAACTCATCGGTACCATTTGTAAGTGAGATTTGCATCAATCAATCTTCAAAAAAACCAATCATGAAAAAAGCTCTACGCTCAATTCTTTTTGTTGCAGGTGCCATTGCAACATCTTTCACAGCAAATGCTGCTGACATTATTATTAGTGACGACGGTTCTGGAACTGGAACGACCACTTGGACCGCCGACAACACCTATATTCTCGACGGCTTTGTTTTCGTTAACTCTGGACAAGCGCTTACTATCGAAGCAGGAACAGTAGTTAAAGGAATGTCTGGTACAGGGGCTGATGCTTCTTCATTGATTGTTGCTCGTGGTGGTCAAATCTTTGCCAACGGTACAGCAGATGCACCAATTATCTTCACCTTCGAGGAAGATGCTCTTGACGGTTCAACTCCATACAACGAGCGAGGTCGTTGGGGTGGTTTGATCATCCTCGGAGATGCTCAATTGAACTCAACTCCTGGTGAAACACAAATCGAAGGTATTCCAGATACAGAACCACGTGGTCTATACGGTGGAACTGATGATATGGACAATTCCGGTGTAATTACTTACATCTCTATCCGTCACGGAGGTACTGATATTGGTGCTGGAAATGAAATCAACGGTTTGACCCTTGGTGGAGTTGGTGCAGGAACAGTAATCGACTACGTTGAAGTAACTGCAAACGCGGATGATGGAATTGAGTTCTTTGGTGGAACTGCTTCTGTAAAGCACGCAGCGGTAACTTTCTGCGGTGATGATTCTTACGATTATGACGAAGGTTGGAGAGGTTACGGACAGTTCTGGTTTACAATGCAAGATGATGCAGGCGATGGTTCAGGTGACCGCGGTGGTGAGCACGATGGTGGAACTGATCCTGAGGATGGTCTTCCATATGCGCACCCGGTAATCTTCAACGTAACTTCAATGGGACGTGGAATTTCTGCTGGAAGACGTGCTTTGACATTCAGAGACAACGCTGCAGGTGAGTACCATAACTCTATCTTCTACAATTGGGGAAGAGGAATTGACATCGAAAACCTTGCATCAGGAGAAGACACTTACAACCGTTTTGTTAGTGGTGAATTGGCTTTTGCTGGTAACTGCTTTGATAACGTAAGAGTTGCAGGTACCTCTGCTACTGCTGCTGACCTTTTCACCATTTCAATGGGTTCTGGATGGGCTTCTGATGCTGACTCGACCAATGCACTTGCTGCTTCTAGTACTGCTTTCCAAGCTGCATTTGCTGCTGGTAACAATGCTGTTGCAAGCACCGGATTACAGTATCAACTTGAAGAAGGAACTGCAGGAGTTATTCCTATTCCTACTCAGAATCTCACTGAAGGTGCTGCACCTACAGAAGACTGGTTCACCAATGTTACCTACAAGGGAGCATTTGATCCAAGCGAAGACTGCACGTGGATGGCAGGATGGACTTTGGTTGACCAAAGAGGATTCATCGGATGCATCACCTCTGTTGAAGAAGAAAATGATTTCGCATCATTGAGCATCTACCCTAACCCAGCCAACGATCGTTTCTTTGTTGCTGCAGATCAGACAGTGAACAACGCTACTATCAGTGTTTACAGCATTACAGGCGCATTGCTCATCGAGAGAAACAACATCAACCTCATCGAAGGACAATCATTTGAAATGAACGCTGCTGATTTGAGCGAAGGAGTATACTTGGTTCAAATTCAAGCTGGATCTAACTTGAGAACATCACGATTGATTATCAAGTAATAGAACATCAACAACTGTGAAAAAAGGAGGGTCGAATTCGGCCCTCCTTTTTTATTGACCTTGACTTAACCTTTCCCTAACATTATCCCGATAATTTCGCCGCGTCGCTGAGAGACAAATGATGCTCATCGACACAAAAACACATAAGATGAAAAAACATCTCGCTATTTTTATTGCGCTTCTCCTAACCACTGGCGCACTAGCACAAGGAACTATTCGTGGAACTGTTGCTGACGGTGTGAATGGTGACCTCCTCATTGGTGCAAACGTCCTTATTCAGGGTACGTCAAAAGGCGCCATGGCAGATTTGGACGGAAATTACTCCTTAGAAGGACTCGCCCCTGGTACTTACACCGTTGTGGCAAGTTTCATTTCTTACAACAAGCTTGTCGAAGAAAACATCGTTGTGAAAGATGGCGAAGTGAGCATTGTGAATTTCAACCTCATGCCAGCTACTTTCATTATTGAGCAAGAAGCAGTTGTTGAAGTGAAGCAAGATCGCAGTAAGGACATTTTCATGGAGAATGCCAAGAAAAAAGATCCTGCAATGATTGACTACATCTCCAGTCAGCAAATTAAAAAGAGCGGTGATTCTGATGCAAGCTCAGCATTGAAAAGGGTTACAGGAGTTTCGACAGTTGGTAACTACGTTTTCGTTCGTGGTTTGAGCGATCGCTATATTAAGACAACCTTGAACGGAGCTGAAATTCCTTCCTTGGACCCAAAAAGAAATTCAGTTCAAATGGACCTTTTTCCCACGGCTTTGATTGATAACTTGGTGGTGGTAAAAACCTTGAACTCGGATCTTCCAGCAGACTATTCTGGGGCGTTCATCAACATCATCACCAAAGATTTTCCGGATGAATTCACCTTCAATTACAGTGGGTCTATTGGCTACAACACCAACGCTACTTTCAACGACAACTTCTTGACGAGTCAAGGCAGTTCAAGCGATTGGATGGGTTGGGACAATGGATTCAGAGATGTTCCAGAAAGCGTGAGTTCAGACACTGAAATCAATCAGCCTAGCCTTTCCAACTACTACGATGCTCTTGTTTTGGCGGGATACCAAGCGGATCTTGATGCATTGGGGATCAACGGACCTACAGATATTGGAACGGGTTCTGGTCAACAAAGCATTGGTCAAATCGTGAATCAAATTGATGGAATTCAGTCTGTAAGCCAGGTCAACAACGAATTCCTTCCAGCGATTAGAGAAGTTCAAAACCAAGGACTTTCTGCTCAAACGAAAGACTTTGAGAATACTTGGGACAATGTACGTTCTGCTCCAATCTTTGATATCTCACAAGCGATTTCTTTTGGAAACCAGACCAAATTGTTTGGTAAGCCACTTGGATATAACTTCGGTTTCCAGTACAAGAGATCCAATCAGTTTTACGATAATGGAACGACAGGAAGGTTCACCCTAACTGGAAATGAGAATGAAAAAGATAATTTGGATGTACAGCGTTTGTTGAGTGATGCTCGAGGGACACAGTCGGTATACACTTCAGCTCTTTTTAACTTGAGCTATAAGTTGAGTTCCAATGACAAAATTGGTTTCACCTACATGCCAAACATCTCGGGAGTGAATGACTCACGTTATCAAAACGGAATCAACCCAAGTGATGCGGTTGGACTTGGTCAGGAGCAACGTCAGCAACGTTATTTGGAGCGTTCAATGAATGTATTTCAACTTCGTGGGGAGCACTTTTTGAAGGATTTCCACAAAATGAAGATTGACTGGATTGGTTCATATACCCGAGGTAAGCAAACCACTCCAGATTTGAGAGTATTCACCAACAGTTATGAAGAATTGCCCGCTAAAACAATCTACTTTGATGCAAATGGTAACGACATCACGGATGACGTTGAGTTTCTTATCTCCGAAGGAGAGAATGTTGAAGAAGCATTTCCTGGATACACCCAAGAAGAGCGCCCAGCAGGAGAGTTGCAATACAGCATTGAGGACAACCTCTACCCTTCTCCTACTCGCTACTATCGAGAAATGATCGACAACACCTTGGATCTTAAATTGAATTTCGAGATTCCTTTCAACAACGCTACGGGATTGAAAAATAATTTCTCTTTTGGAGCTTCTTATGTTGGGAAAACAAGAGAATACGCTGAATCAAGATACAGCTTCATCTCAAGTGGGTTGGCTTACGCTGGAGATCCTAATGCTTATTTCGACGAATCGAACATGAACATTATTCCTGGTACATCAGAGTACATTTACTTGAGAGACGACACGGACATTCAGAATTCTTACACCGCTAGTCAAGATGTGCTTGGTGCTTATGCAATGGTGGATTGGAACGCGAACAAAAAGTTGCGTGTGAATGGTGGTGTTCGTTTAGAGACTACCGATATGTTATTGGAAAGCGCAAAACTATTGGTGGATGATGTTGACCCTTCTCTTGAAGATAACTTCAGAGGTTCTTTGGACTTGGTAGACATTTTACCAGCGGTTAACTTGACGTACCAACTTCGTAAGATGGACCTTCAAACGACCAACTTGAGATTCTCTGCAAGTCAGTCCGTTGCTCGTCCAATGTTCCGTGAGAAGGCTCCTTATTCTGTTTTTGATTTTGAGATTCAAGAACAACAGACAGGTAACACCGATTTGACTCGTACTTTGATTAACAACCTTGATCTACGTTTGGAACATTATCCAAACCTTGGAGAGATCTACAGTGTGAGCTTTTTCTACAAAGACTTTAGAGATCCTATCGAGCAAGTGATCATTGCTACCGCTGCTAACACAGAGATTACTTGGGTAAATGTTGAGCGCGCACAAGTGCTTGGGGCAGAGTTTGAGGTTCGTAAAAACCTTGGATTCATTACTCCTAAATTGAACAACTTGAGTGCAGCTTTGAATGTTACTTTGGTTCATTCGGCAACAGACATCCAAGAAGATGAGTTGACTGAAATCCGCGGAACAGATCCAGACCATGCAGATACTCGACCAATGTTCGGTCAGTCCCCTTACATCGTAAACTCGCTTTTGAGCTACAACAACGATTCACTTGGATTGAATGTAACAGCGAGTTTTAACATCTCTGGTCCGCAACTCATTTTGATCACACCTGGAGGAACACCAGACGTTTACGATCAACCACGAGGAATCTTGGATTTGACCGTGAGCAAGGATTTGGGAGAACACTTCGCTATTCGATTTAAGGCAAGAAACCTCTTGGATCCGGAGTACAGACAGACGTATACCTTCAAAGGGCAGGAATCCACTTTCCAAAGCTTTAATCGTGGACGTACGTTTAGTGTAGGATTCTCTTATCGAATTTGAGGGAAATTGAATGGATGATATTTGAAATCGGCGTTGGCATTTGGTCTTCGCCGATTTTTTGTTTATACCCTATTCCTCTTCTTATCCATTTAGGTCTCCACCAACTGCTTATACTCGAGTTTGGGATGGAGAATGATGGCTTGAATCAAGCGCGGAAAACCTCTTGAATTCTTCTGAATATTGAAAAATCGGTAGGCATATTCCGAGCAATAGTAAAACAAGTGCTTTGGACTAACGTGCCGATGTGTATTACGGATCCAACCAATCAGTCCAGAAGTAAAGTCATTCTTCATTAGCACCATTACAATCCCTTCCCAAAGCAAAAACAAAGGGAGTCGTTTTTTTTGATAAGACGCCTGTATAAATGACCTGCCCAGTTCTATGCTCGAAAAAAGTAAATCTCGAAAGGGCTTTTTGAACCGAAACAATGAAGCCGTATAGAACCCTTTTGTTCCAAAGCGGGGCATAATTTCAGCGCCCAAGCCAACCCGATACGCACCAACTAGCTGATTTCTTTCGTGATCCCACAAAAAAAGATGCTGATAAAAATAATCATACTCATCCAAATCTATGCTCTTGTTGCTCCCTTCTCCCACTTTTCTGAAAGTGCGTTCTCGCTGGATACCAATTTCCTTTAACAACTCGGGAATTCTTTCCGCAGGTGCTAAGTAACAC
Source organism: uncultured Flavobacteriales bacterium (assembly GCA_938085105.1). Classification (GTDB taxonomy): domain Bacteria; phylum Bacteroidota; class Bacteroidia; order Flavobacteriales_D; family Sanyastnellaceae; genus CALKGK01. Next base: position 68,459 of record CALKGK010000035.1, on the reverse strand, counting down.
CCAAAGCAATCTCTTCGAAAAAGCAATAAATCTTCAGATCCACTAAGCTCCATAACTAGTGAGTCTTTTGAAGGTGACTTCTGTATTTCTTCTGGTTTTCGAACTCGATATACTCTCATGAAATGCTCCCTCTTCACCGCCAAACCACTGCCTAAAGAATACACCCTCGCCCGGAGGTATTTACTCAATGCCTCGTTCGATTCGAATTCTGCGATACTCTTCGCCTTCAGCTCTGTCCTATTCTAAGCCGGATCGTTTGCCCCCGTTTCTTCAACATTTCTTTTGGTAAACGAAGCGTTCTCAAACTTGGATGTATCATCCCCATTAGATGAAAGCTCTTACTATTGCTTCCGTCAAAAAACAATGGGATTACCGGCACCCTGCTCTTTTGGATAAGCTTGATGCTTTGCTTGGACCATGGTGCATCAGAAATCGTTCGAGTATTCCATTGGAAGGTACTGACCTCGCCTGAAGGAAATATGGCCAGTGGATGACCTGCTCCCAAATGATGGAGTGCAGCTTTGACTCCTTGAAAACTTGACTTCTCCGAAATTTCTCGATCAAAAGGATTCACCCCAATAAAATGTTGCCGAAGTTCTGGTATCTGCTCCAAAAGAAAATTAGCCATCACTTTCAAATCAGGACGTACCCTTCCAATCGCAAAGATTAGGGCCAAGCCATCCAATGCTCCAAAAGGATGGTTGCACACAATAATAAAAGGTCCTACTGATGGTATCTTCTCAATGTCTGAGGCTAAACAGTCAACTTTTACATCAAGACATTCCAAAAGAAATGGAATGAAATCCTGGGCCGCATCGGAACTTGCGAGATCATAAAGCGAATTCAAATCTTTGACTCCGGCAAATTTCACCAATAGATCAATTAAAGGACTGGAATGCGACAACTTCGTAACCCGAGCAAGTTGTTCCTTACTAACTAATTCTTTCATGCTTTTCGATGGTATCGCACGATCAACCAATGCGGTTAATGCGCCGACTTATCCAAAAGCGATTTTCTTAATTAAAAACAAAGAAATGATTTCCTGAGAGTTAGGCTTTGGTTAAAGCAAATGAGGACTACCCTCCTTAAACACTAATCCCTACAAAAATAATATCGTCCACCTGCTCATAGTTCCCTTTCCAATGGGCGAAGAAGCTTTTTGTTTCTTGAAGTTGCTCGTTCATGCTTTTTCCTTGAAGGTTCTGAATCAATTCAAGCATGCCTTTTTTCTTGAGCTTTTTGCCATTCACTCCACCAAACTGATCGGGAAAACCATCTGAAAACTGATAAAATGAATCACCTTTTTCCAACTGAAAAGTGTGAAGGTTGAAGTCCTTGGTTCTGTTTTCTCCACCCAAAGCACAGCGGTCGCCACTAATGACTTCCATTTCGCCTCCTCGCATCAATACTAGAGGTCTTCCGGCACCACTAAATCGAAGTACTCTAGTTTTTAAATTGTATTCTGTTACGCTGATGTCCATTCCATCGTTTACGGCAAAATCCGAATCTCCACGGTAAAGGAGTGAACTCAGTTTTTCATCAACACTTTCTAAGAGGTCTTTGGGTGAATCCACTTCCTTAAGATTGGCTTGTGCATCGAGAAGTGTAGAGCTGATGAGCGACATAAATGCTCCAGGAACTCCATGACCAGTGCAATCGGCGCAGGCAACAACAATACGATCATTGAACTGATCAACCCAATAAAAATCACCACTCACAATGTCTCGTGGCTTATAAAAAACAAAGGCTTGATCAAAAAAGCGCTGCAACTCATTGGGGTGAGGAAGCATGGCCTTTTGAATGCTCTTCGCATATATGATACTGTCCGTAATGTCCTTGTTCTTAATTTCGACGAGTTCTTTTTGGCCGATCAATTCCTTTGTGGCAAGATCCAGAGCTTCTTCCAGCTTCAACTGATTTTCAACCATGATTTCTTCCCTTTTGCGGATGGTAAATAGCACCGCAATAAAGATCACAACCGAGACGCTCAAGATAAACCACCACTTCATCCAGAAAGGGCCAGCAATGCTTAATTGTACTTCTCTCATTTCCTCGCTTTCAACACCGTCTTCGTTGTATGCTTTAAGCTTAAACGTGTATTCACCAGGGTAGAGTCTTGGATAAATGGCCTTATTCAAACCTCCGGGTTCCGACCAATCCAAATCATGTCCTTCCAACATATAAGCATATGTAACAGCTTCCGGGTTCTTTAAACTTAACGCTTGAAATTGAAATTCAACCTTGTATTCGTCATACGGAAGAGATAGTTCTCCATTTATGTCGTAAAGGCTGTCTCCCGCAAGCATACCCGTGATGAGGAGCTGAGGTGCGTGAATGTTTTCGACGTCATTCAAGGGGTTGTAGCGAAGAAGCTCGCCATTCGCAGCAAACCAAAGCATGTTGTGCTTGTCTTTGGCAACGGCATTGGTGGAAAAGTCGAGTTCTCCAAGCTGGGTCTGGTCGAAACGTTCAATTCGAGTCAAATCACCATGAATTTTACTCAAACCTCCACGGTGACCAACCCAGGCGTTCCCGTTCAAATCCACTTTAATGCTGTAACAATAGTCGGAAAACAAGCCATTTTCTTTCTTAAAACTAAGGGTGTCTTGACCCGATACATAAACGACTCCAAAACCATTACTTGCAATCCAAACACCGCCATTTCTTCCTTCATCAAAACCAACAAGATCAATGCCTGATAGCCCTTCAGAATCGGACAAAACAGACTTAATCATTCCATCTTCGATGTAGGTAATACGTTGTTTATTTGCGCCAATCCATATTCGTCCCTTTTTATCCAAATAAAGGGCATTAATGACGTTGTGAGGTAGTCCGGATTGAATGGACAAATGGGCTACTACCCGACGCTGTCGTATCTGATAAATTCCAAAATCCGTAGCGATGTAGAGATAGGTCCCTACTTCCAAAATGTCATTGATTCTCCGATTGAGTTGATCTGATGTCAATTCAAACGCTTGAAATTGTTCATCTTCAATTCTTTTGTAGAACAAGCCGCTTTTTGCCGAACCTACCCATAGCGTTCCGCTCATATCTTTCATCAAACAACGGTACTCATCTAAAGGTAGTCCTCGTTCAACTGAATACGTCTCGAGAATGGTATTGGGCCTGAAATCCGTTCTCAAAACTTCACTCTTTGTTGCTAACCACAAACCGTTTTCATCTGCAATGATGTCATTGATATCTGCTTTTCCCTTTTCTGTTTGTACGGTGTAAAAGGAAAAATAATCGTCCGACATTTTTTGTAAACCTTCTCCGTTGGTGGCCACCCACAAATTTCCCTCCCGATCAATAAAAGTCATCTCAACACTGCTCGCCCCATGAAGATCAGCCCCGCGGAAGCTATATAAAAGGTAGAGCTGTTTATTCTGATCCATCCGAGACTTCAGGAGTCCTCCAGCGTTGGTTGATATCCAATATTCGTTATTGTCCCCAGGCATGATGTGCTTGATGGACTGGTCTTCATAGTCCTCTCCTTGTTCTTCAATTTCCCATGATCCTTGGGTATTCGATTCATTCATCAAGAAAAGCCCACTATCATCTGTTCCCACAAGTACTTTTTGGCTTTGTGGGACGGAACAAATTGCGGTTACACTCATTCCATCCAGACCTGAAATCCATTCATGTTTTTCTGGGACACCATTGACCAATTGAAAACTCAACAAGCCGAGATCAGTACCAACAAGGACTTGGTCTTGCGCACCGATGTGCAAGGCGTAATTCACACTGGAGTCAAGTTCCTTGGTATACTGAGTGAAGGTTCCATTTTTAGCAATGCAGATCAATCCGTGCATTTGGGTTAATGCCCAAAGTCGTTCTTGCGAATCGAACTCCATGGCCAAAACACGAGAGGGAGCAATGGAACGGAAATCGAAATCCTCAGTGCCTTCCTTGCCCAAACGAGAAACGCCTCCTTCAAAATATCCGAAATAAGCACTCCCATCACTGGCAATTGCACTCGAAGTGATGTATTTTCCTAATGCACCACTGTTGCTCTGAATAGCCTCAAATTCTCTTCCATCAAATCGAAATGCGCCGTCACCAGTTCCTAGAATCAAGTACCCTTGTGCGTTTTGTTCTAGGGTGTATACAAAGCGCTGGTCTAGCCGATTCTTATCGAGAAAACTTTCAAATTTATGTGCTTGGGAGAAGCCCAAAGAAACACAAAAGGTGAGCAAGAAAAGGGTGATACTTACTTTCATCGCCTGATTGGAGTTGATGTTGCTTTTCCTTTAAACTGAGGAATTCCTCCAATAGGAACCACGAAGAATGGTAACAACTCTCCATATTGGTTGCGAACTGAAAAGACCACGTTGTTGTTGTTCACATTGGTATCAAAGGTTTTAACGAATTGGATATCCACACTTTTACCTCGTTCTTCATCTTTGACTTTATAGGCGGAATGCGCCCACTCGTCATCCTTAGAGGTCTTAACGTCTTCATTCCAAGAAACTACCGATACGATTCGAATGTACCCGTCATTGTCCCAATCGAAGTTGGACTGCTCCAAGGAAATCACCTCATCATCAATGAAAGGATAAACGTGAGAAATTTGGCGGTGATCTGCATGCAGTCGGAAGGTGTACTCATAAGTAAAGGCATTTCCTCCTTCCACTTCCACGTTCTCTTCTGCCCGCGTACTCATGAAATAGCGATAGAGGTTTCCATCGTCTCCCTTCACTCCTTCACAGATGATTTTAAACACGTAGGCATCAAATTTCTTGATGTATTCTCCCGATGAAGGATTGAATGGACCAAAGGTGTACCACTGTTGATCGTATTTTTCCTGCCCCCCAAATGTTTTTGTAGCGAGCAAGCTTCCACTGTCAAAATTCCCTATAGGATCGGTTTGTTGTGCGTCTGGATTCGAATAACACTCTGCCCCGCCGTACACCGTAAATCGAGTAATTGAGTTGAACGCTTGATTCATCTCGTCCACTTCTCCTCCACAATCGGGATCGTAAACCCGGAAATAAACCGGAGCGTGATAATCGTGTGGCACAGAAAAGAAAAACACTTGAGAATGATCGTCGTCTCCCCAATCGCTGTCTGCACTTTTTCCAAAGGTGACCAGATAAGGAATATTTTCATCCAAAGCGGGTACTTGTTGAGCATGACTCGCCACAACAAGAAATAGAGAGCAAATGCCGAGAATGTATGGGTTCATGAGAAGAGTGGTTAAATCCTCCGTAAGATTTACCCTACACGGAGTCCCCACATGTACGTTGAATGCTCCAAAAAGTTGCGACTAGCCCATTTTCTTCTTGCCAGTACTGATGGTGTTTTTCTCTTTTTCCATCACTTCGAACAAGATTTCGAACTCTACCCTACGATTTCTGGCTCTTCCTTCTTCACTTTTATTGTCTTCAATGGGTTGCGTATTTCCGAAGCCCAAACATTGAATACGGTTTTTCGAAATGCCGTTGGAAATGAGATAGTCTTTTACCGATTTCGCCCTTTTCTCACTCAAATCTTGATTGTGTTTGGTGGTTCCCCTGTCATCAGTATGGGCTTTCACCATCAGTTGAATTTCAGGCTCCAACATCATTACTTCTACTACTTTCTCCAAATTGTCGTAAGATGCTTTTGTGATGACATGACTGTCGGTATCAAATTGAATATCACTCAACTTGTTCATTTGGGTATTCATCTCGTCTTTCACTTCCTCAGGGAAATACATTCCTCGTTTCACAAAGGAGCGATCAAATTCTTCAGAGGTGCGATCCATAACCAGTGCTTGATCATATCCTACATTCAGCATCTGTTTGTAGATACGATACAACTCGGTAATCTCGCTTACTTCCCCTACGGAATAGTGAAAACTACTATCGGCAAACTCATATCTCTCTGTAATGGGATAGACAATGTTCTCAAAGTAAGGGTCGCTCAAAGGAATTTGCTTCAAACTGGAAGTCAACTCAACAAAATAGATGATGGGCTTTCTTTGTCCTAAATCGTTAAAAAACCGCGGAGCAGATCGGGTTTCCATGGCAATGAGTTCTGGTTCAGCTCGACGTTCGACAAAGCCTGCGTCCACTTCCTGATTTTCAATCACATGAACTTTACGGTAAGCACAGGTTTTTTCATACCCTCCTCCTGCTGACGGACTACTTAAGCCTATTTTCAAATAATGGTCTCCCGGCACGCTGCTCGACCATGTTGCACTTTCCCCTTCCGCAAAAAGATCACGGTCATCAAACCAATAGACGTTCTGCACCTCCATTCCATCCAAATAAGCAGCGTTCAAAGAAAGCGTCAATGCTTCTCCAGAGGTTACACTATCGGGAACTTCGAATACGGGATAATCTGGACGATCAATTTGAACCAGCAATTCTGATACTGCGGCAAACTGATGTCCGGTTAGACTATCAAAAACATTCAACTTCACTTCATATCTTCCAAAATCAGGAAAACAATGCTCTACACAGAGTCCTCGGGCGCTTGAACCATCATCAAAATCCCATTCATAGTACAAAGGCAAGGTATCGCTCTTTTGCAGTTTCGTTTCTTGAATGAGGTAGCAAAATCCAGGTTCGATTCCCTCATCACAGCCATTAAACTCCGGCGTATCCAAGTGAATTTCATAAATGTCGCATTGATTTTTTATACGATCGGTAGAAACGTATCCTTTCTTTCCATCGGCACTCAAGATCATTGCAAAATCATTGGCGCTGCTGTTTATACCTCCAGGAGAAAATGCACTTCCTTGGATTTCCCCATTTTTAAAAGGTACCATCATCACATCCAAAGCTTTGTTTTCAGTATGACCATCAGAACTGAAGCATAAATAGCCATTGTTGTTCACGAAGGGATAAAACTCTCCTCCTACTGTATTGACTTGAGCTCCCATATTTTTGGGCTCAGACCAAGTGTTGTTCACAAGGTCGCAATAATAGAGGTCGCTATTCCCTTTCCCACCAGGACGGTCGCTCGAGAAGTATAACCGTTTTCCGCTAGGATCGAGGCAAGGATGAGCGGTATTCCACGAGGGATCGTTCCACTTAAAGGCAATCGGTGCGCTCCAAGCATTTCCGTCCCACATGGAGAAGAAAACACCTAATTTTTGAGCTTCCTCTCCACTTCTAGCGTTAAGTTTTGGGTTGATATTGGCGGTGTAGTAAACACTCTTACCATCTGCACTGAAGCTTGCTGCCCCTTGGTTGAACTGGGTGTTGATTCCTTTGCTGAACTTCTTTACTTCGCCGTCTACTTTGTGGAATAGCGATGCACTTGGATTCCCTTCTTGGTCTACCAATGCACTGAGTACTTTCTCGCTTCGGTGCGAAACAAAGATCACGCTGGTGTCGTGCCAAGCAGCGGCATAATCATCAAAAGAGCTGTTGAAATCACAAGGCTTCAAGGTAAAGTCCTGTGCCAACATTCCTCCATAAAAGAAGAAAAAAGCGATATAGGCGAGGGTGGTTTTCACTTAGAAGAATTTGGGTGAAACGGTATTGGTCTTGAACACAAAGTCGTAGGTGAGGGTCATTTCATGGGACATTCTCAAATAGCGATGATGGCTCCCCGATTCCATTTCACTGCTATAGGCCAGGGCAAATTGTCCGTTAAAATGATAACGCAACATGGCTAAAAAGGCATTGGAACTGCGATAAGAAACACCGAGTTCAATGAAGTCTTGATAATTCAATAATAGATTCAGATCCACTTGTTGTAAATCCCCCATGATCGATCTCATCAAGAAAGATGGCTGAATTTTCAAACTTGTATTGAGTGCAAAACGTGCCCCAGCACTGGCAAAAACAGTGGTTTGGTCCATCACAAAACTGGAAGTATAGGACTGTCCACCTGCATACTGATGCTGCATGATGCTTGGAACACTTAAGCTGAAAAAGTACTTTTTATCGGAGTAATAGAGTCCGGCGCCAAAATCTGGCAAACTAAATCGATCATCTCCCCCACTAAAAACCAAATCTTCCACCTCGTCTGTAGTGGTGATTTTGCTCCACTCATTGGACTGCATCACCATTCCCCCAGATAATCCAAAGGACAATTTTCCTTGACCAAGCTTTAGACGGTAGGCCATGTTCAACATGAAGGCGTTTCGTTTCGACACTCCTATGGCGTCGCGATAGACCAAAAGTCCGTAAGCCAACTTCCTGTTCTTACCCGGAGTATGTGCTGCCAAGGTTTGAGTTACTGGTGCCCCTTCGATTCCAGACCACTGGTTTCGATAAGTAAGCGCAACACTCATTGCTTCTCTCGATCCAGAAAAAGCGGGATTGAGTGGGAGTGCATTGGTTAAATACTGAGCATTAACGGGCGCATGCTGAGCATTCAAAGCAAAACAAGCACTAAGCCCAAGGAGCAGGGCCAAAACTTTAACGCACTTATCTGCGGATAACAACATAGCCTGTGAATTCGTTTTCGTCCAATAAAAGGACATAATAATAGGTATCGTCTGGAAGTGGGGTTCCTTCTCTCTCCCCATTCCAAGAGTTGTCGTAATCGGTATTTTGGTAAACAAGTTGTCCCCATCGATTGAACACCTGCAAATCTTTGGTTTGGTGTTTTTCCAATGCAATGATTTCGAAGGTATCATTCACAAGATCTCCGTTGGGAGAAAAGCCTGTGGGTATACTGAAGAGTATATTATCAATCCACAAGGTATCTTGAAGCGGATCACAAACACCGTTATCGATTTTAATGAAGAAGGAATTGAGTCCTTCATCCATGTTGCTCACCACCATTTCTAAACTGTTTGGATTGGAGATGCTTGAATTGCCGTTGGTGCTCCAAGTCACGGTTCCAGGCCCCTCGTAAGATGCTTCAACAGCAACGCTAAGATCAGTAGTGCTGAAAGATTCGGGAATACTGAGTTCTCCCAAACTTTCTACGAAATTCAGTTCGATATCGTCCCGTGAAGTACAGGTTCCATTGCTTGCATAAAAGCTCACTTCGTATACTCCTAGTGTTGACGAGGTGATATCGCAAGTCAAGCCTTCTTCAACGAGGGTAAGTTCCATCGGTCCTTCCCACCAAAAGTTATTTGCATTGGTTTCTCCATTTAAAGTGATTTCCAAACCACATACATCCATGTTATCTCCAGCATCTGTGGCTGGTGGACCAACAATATGGATGCTTTGTGTACTATCTGCAGAACAAGCCCCTTCATCCAAACTTAGGGTAACATTGAGAATCTGACCAACGTAGTTGCCCAGGTTCAACACCCCGTCATTTCCCCAATTCCAAGAAGGATCGCCATCTCCGTTGTAGTAATCATTAAAGTTCAAACTACCTTCACTTGAGCAGATGGTACTTGGCAAACTTGCCCACGAAGCATCGGCTTGTTCCAAAATGCTCACATCCCAGAACATGCTGCTTACATTTCCAGCTTCATCAATCGCCTGAAACTCCACTGTATACTCTCCGATGGGCAAGACATCTCCGGATTCAAATGCTGGATCGCTGATTTGCACCACATTCACTTCACCACAATCAGCAGCTTGAGGCATGTTGTAATTGATTGGACCTTGACACATGCTCACAGCTTCCATTGAATCCGAGAATTCTGGAGCTGCTTGATCTTCCACATAAATGGTGAATTCCAAGGTACTGGTGTTTCCAGATTCATCAGATGCTTCAAATACGAGAAGGCTTTCACCGAAAGGGAACAAGCTACCCGAAGGTAGTCCTTGAACCAAGTTGATGGTTTCATCCGGGCAATTTGGCAATAGACTTGGCTCAGGGTAATTCACCACGGCACCACAAATTCCAAATTCACTTTGGAGGACATTGATGTTTTCATACACCTCAAATACAGGTGCATCAAGGTCTACTACGCTCAGTGTTTTCACACAAACAAGGTCGTGAATTCCATCGCTAATGATGAATTCCAAAAGATGTTCTCCAACCCCGAGAATTGTTCCAACGGGGTTTTGAGTGATGGTAATGTTGTCTGAACAATTGTCTGTCACCTCCAACAAAGCGCTAAAGTCTTCTACCACATAGGAGCAGTCTCCCTGAATAACGGGCAAGTCAATGGCGTCACAATCCAAGGTGGGTGGATCTTGATCTTCAACACTCAAGACAAAACTACACGTACTAATTTCTCCACCTTCGGTATTGAGTTCAACGCTGATGGTGTGATTTCCAAGATCCAAATAAGTTCCTGGGCTTGGAGAAATTGAAATATCATAGGTGTCGCAAGAGAAAATGTCAAAGTTGAAAAAGTCCAATTCAGGCATCAAAACGCCACAGTCAGCAGCGGGCAGTGTCACATCTTCACAACTCAAACTAACGGGGTTGGTGTTCAACAAGTCAAAACTCGTTACACAAGGCGCTGCATCTTCACTTCCTCCACTGAGGGTAAATGTGAGTTGAATTTCTTGTGCTGAATCATAGACGGTTCCTGGGATTGGGCTTTGCTCAATGCTCAGTTCATTGAAACAAGCATTGGTCCACTCCACTCCTCCAGTGAAGTCGGGAAGTTCAAAAAGACACGATTCGTTGAGGTATTGATCCTCTACTTCTCCACAACTCAAAATTGTTGGGGTATTCAGCGAGGTCACTTCAATGGTGTAATTGAATTCATTGGTATTGCCAAAATCATCCAAGGCGGTGATGGTTATTTCGTGCTCTCCTATTTCCAAGATTGTTCCGGCTTCCGGCTCAATGCTTAAATTACTCATTGAACAATCGATCCATGTAACATAATCACTCGCCGCCAATAAGGTATAAGTGCAGTCTTCACCAGCTGCGAAAGTTGGACCTGCAATCCAAGAAACTGTGGGTGCGGTTTCATCTTCAATTTCCAAGAAATGGTCACAAGTGCTGGTGTTTCCGGCGGCATCAAGCACAGTAAATTGAATGGTGATGTTTTCTGCATTCACCGAACTTCCAACAACAGGGCTTTGTGTTATGCTCTGAATCTCACAATTGTCTTCCACGTCCAAATACGGAGTAAAATCCTCCACAATGTATTCACAGTTTTCATCTGAGCTCACTGAAAATGGCAAATTTGAACAGTCGATCAGTGGCGCAGTAGAATCCTCAATAAGTAGGTCAAAAGAGCAGAAAGCTTCGTTTCCAGCTGCATCACTAACGGTTAAGGTAAGTGCCTGATTTGCATTGATAAAACTTCCTGCTGAAGGATTCTGAACTATGACCAAGTCTTCAGTGGCTGTGCAAGCATCACTTACATTCAAAGCCGCTGCGTAATCTGGTACAATGGCACTACAGTCATCACTAATTGATAGGATTTGATTACCAAAACAGCTGGTGATTTCTGGGACGGTTTGATCCAAAAGGTTTGCATCAAAATTGCAGGATACTTCATTCGAGCCATCCGTAAAAACCAAGGATATATTCAAGCTTCCGTCTCCGTTTTGGGTGATGTTTTCAGCAAGCATGGAAACCGTGCAGTTATCTTGAACGTTCAAAAAAGTAATCCAATTGGGCAAAATGGCTTGGCAGTTCTCATCAAGGATGAAATTGGGAGTTTCAGTAGGGCAATCTACGCTCGGCGCTTCATGATCTTCCACATGAAGAACGTTGCTTACTTCCGTCTCGTTTCCATTTCCATCCTGAATTTGTAGTACGATCTCATATACTCCAAGGTCAAGCTCTGTTCCAAGTGGAATCGAGAAATCCCGAACGATTTGGTTCATGTCACAATCTTGCCACTCAAAAAGAATCGATGCGTCGTCAAACACGTAACTACAATCCTCATCAATGCTCACATAAGCTTCAGGAAGAACAGTAACAATGGGAGCTTCATTGTCTTCAAGAGAGAGTTGCAATGAACATTGATTGGTTGCTCCTGCGAAGTCAGTAACCGTGAAATTAATGGTATGATTGCCAACAGAGAGGATACTGCCTGGCGAAGGAGATTGGAATACGAGGAAGTCACACTCATCCGTTACCGTTAATTCATCGCGATAATCCGGCAGCACAAAAGTGCAATTCGGAAAACTCAATGCTTCCTGCTTGTCTTCAGGACAAATAACTGTAGGGGCTGCATTTGGCGCCAATTCAAGTTCAATCTCAACAAATGATGTATTTCCACCGGCATCCGTAACATTTAAAATGGCGGTTTGCGACACATTAATGGCGGTTCCAATGGCAGGTGTTTGCGTGATGGTTAGCTCATCGGCAGCGCTGCAATTGTCTGAAGCTACTACCAAATTGCTCAAATCGGGTACCTGTGCCGCACAATCCACTTCCCTTGCCAATACTTGAGGGTCGATATCATCGATGTGTGGCGCAATAGTGTCGATTAGGTTGAGGTTAAAAGTACATGTACTTTCGTTAGTTCCATCGCTGATCAGCAGTTCAATTTCGTGTTGTGTTGCGCCCACCGGAGTATCTTGAAGCAGACTAATGTTCACTCCACAAGCATCGTTTGCATTAAGTGCTGTTGTCCAATCTGGATAATCGAAGGAACAGTCGTTATGCATATACACATTCAAGTTGCTTGGGCAAGTGTATGTGGGCGGTGTGATGTCATTGAACTGAATTAAACTAGAACAAGTCTCGACCGTACCAAACTCATCTTCCACCGTGAACTCCAGCATAAAATCGTCTGACCCAAAGATGGTTTCTCCCGGTGCGGGATTTTGAGTGATGGTATAATCTTGTCCGCAAGTGGTTTCTACATCTACCAATGAGGTGAAGCCTGGGAAAGTGAATGAACAATCAGGCGCAAGATTAATACTCGCTCCAAAATCAGAACAGTTGACTGTAAGTTCAGGAACACATTCGAAAGCGAGATTAAAACTACAGGTGCTCGAATTTCCAGAGGCATCCGCAACGGTGAGCGTAATGACTTCGTCCGAAATGATTTCTGCGCCAGCGCCAGGCCACTGTCCAATGTTATAAGAACAGCTCTCAAGAATGAGAAGATCTGAACTGAGTGTGAAATCTGGTAAGGTACCCGTCATGCCCGAAACACTTAAGGTTTGGTCTCCCGGACAGCTTTGAATAAGAGGAGCGGTAAGGTCAAGCACTTCAAAATTCTGAGTTAGGGTAGTTTCATTTCCTGCGTCATCATGAATAACGAGCTCCAAGGTATGAGTACCGATATCGAGAATTGTTCCTACTGCTGGACTTTGATCACTGCTCAGTGTGCTACAGTCGGCTGCCAACTCAATGTATGGGCTAAAATCGGGAACAGTGTAAGTACAATCCGCATTTCCAACGCTGAAAGAGCTCGGTAAAGTCAATGTGGCACTTGGCGCTGTGTTATCTACAAGGGCGACTTGAAAGTTCCAGCTTTGATTTCCACCAAGGTCATCTTCAAGAGTGATTGTAATTTCAGTGTTTTCGTCAATGACGGTGCCTGCTGCTGGACTTTGACTCAAAGTATAAGCCGCACAAGGCGAAGAAACGACAATTCCACTCAAAAAATCAGGAACAAGCGCTTGACAATTCGTGTCCAAATCTAAAAACTGATCTGTTGGCAGATTGCTGGCAGATGCAGTAGTGACACAACAAAAAGAACTACCTCCGTAATCGGGAATATCATAGTTCAGTAATAGGGCATTATCAGATTCGCCGGAGAGAAGGGTACCGAAAATATTTCCTGCTTGTCCCCCTGCTCCAACAACAAACAACTCGTTGTCTTCACTAATATCAACGTCATAGGCCAGATCATCACCTTCGCCATTTATACTTCCGCCCCACAAAACATCTCCTGCATCGGAATAAACAAGAACAAACAATTCTTGATCAAAGTTTTGCTCCAAAAAGTAACCATCAAAATATAAGTCTTCAGAAAAAGTTCCCACGAAATAGACACTTCCTCTATTGTCAACACACACTCCCAAGCCAAAATCCCTATGGTTTCCACCCGCAGTTGTGAACTCCTTCACCCAAGTACTTAGTCCAGTTTCGCGATCCAGAGCTGCTAAGAAAATGTTGTCGTGTCCGCTCGAATTCAATGTCAACCCTCCCGGAAAAACAACTGGAGCAAAGGAGTTGTAATGCATCGCTCCCGTAAGATAAACCTGATTACAATCTGCAGCAATACCGTAGCCATAAGAAAAGCTACCCGTTGTTTGATCGATAAGCTGACCCCAGTTTACTTCTCCTGCTAAATTGAAGCTACAAACGAACACATCCTGACTTCCAAAACCTGGAATATCGTTGATGCTAAACGAATCCCCCGCTGCATCTTCAAAGTTTAGAGCTCCTTCAGGGTTCATCGCTACCATGAAGAAGGTATCGTCCGAACAGGTGATTTGAGCTGCTTTATCGACCAAATCGTTCAAATTCAGAGCATCTTGTTCAGCTAAACTGAAGTCCCATACTGGATTGAAATCAAGATCAAGCTTTTGTAAACGGTAGAGGTGGGCATCATCAATTTGAGATCCGGGGAAATCATCGGCACCTCCATCACTCATGGTCAACAGAACAAAACCGTCCGAACATGAAGCAATACTCGAAATAGCGTCGTCTCCATCTCCTCCAATATTATTTGCATGAATCAATGCCCCATCTGGATCGAAGACGGCATACATCGCATCAAGCTTACCATTACCATCAAGGTTTGGAAGATTAATAACACCTGTGGTACCTCTCACAGCAATGGCTGTTTTGTGGAAGCCACCTACTACAATAGATCCGTTAGGGAGTAGATCGATGCTTGTAAAAGCACACTCATTATTATCCAAGGTGTTTGCTTCCCAGATGAGGTTGCCGTTAAAATCAAAAGCAAACAACACCGCCGCATGATTGCCACCTGAATTAACAGGGGTTGATAGAAGATTGGGTGCTAAATCAGAAATGAATTGATAATCTCCTAAACTTTCAGAATCGAACATTCCAACAGCATATACCCGCTGCTGCACATTGTCAACTTTGGTATCCAAGAACTTGGAATTCCCATCAACTGAGCTAAAAAGCCAGTCAAGATCTTGAGAACTCACAGTGAAGCTCTCCAAAAAGAGGATGGTGAATAATGCCAATATTTGCGTCGTTTTCATACGCGGTTTTAGGGTGTATGAATCGTCTTACGTCATTTTGGGAAGAAGGTTACTTCAGAAGAGGAAATCGATTATAAAGTACGACCTTTGCTACATGCAAACACATTTCATCGTTTTCGACTTGGAGTCTACCTGTTGGAAGCTCAAAAAACCGCCCAGAAAAGAGATCATCGAGATCGGAGCGGTTCGGGTAGATGAATTAGGAAGAGAATTGAGTGTTTTCAATGCATTCGTGAAGCCCATCATCACACCAAAACTTTCGAACTTCTGCAAAAAGCTAACGGGTATTCGCCAAGAAGAAGTAGACCGCGCGAACACCTTCGATGAGGTAATCCTCGATTTTGAAGACTGGCTGTTTGAGCACAACTCCAACCTCATTCTGGCGAGCTGGGGAGATTACGATTTGAAACAGTTTGCTCTAGACGCAGACTACCACGGTCTCACCTTCGATTGGCTCAAGCAACACATTTGTTTAAACGACCAACACGCTCGCTTCCACAACCTGAGACAGCCCTTGAGCGTGAGCAATGCTCTGAAGGCAGATGGTTTGAGTTTTCAGGGAGAAACCCACCGAGCTATTGACGATGCTCACAACACCGTAGAAATTTTCAGACATCATCTTGGAAAATGGAAATTCAAGAAAGAGGATTTTACCCGAGTTCCTAATTATACCTCTTTTAGGTTTTAGGATTCTCGGTCAACAGCAAGAGTTCGAGCAAGAGTAGACAGAAAAAGTTATTTCGCTGCTCAACAAAAACTCTCCCCGATCAATACTCTTGCTCTATGCTCTTGCTGACCTCCTCTATGCCCTTGCTGACCTGCTCCTATTTAGCCTTCCCGTAAAAGCAGTAAAGATTGTCCATTCAGCGTGATCGGTTTTATTAACTTTGAAGTATGAAACCATTCTTTACTATTGCATTTTCACTACTTCTATTGAATGTGCATTCCCAGCAATTGGTAGGTACATTGGCCAATACGGAAGATAGCTACCAAGGCTATACCATCATCTCCCCTTCTAGCTTCAAAACCAGCTACCTCATCAACAATTGTGGTGAGCTAATCAATTCTTGGGAAAGCGATAACTTCATTGCGCTTATGGCAGAAATTGATACCGAAGGAAACCTCTACAGACTCGCACGAGGCGAAAATGTTGGTGGTTTTGTTGGTGGAGGTATTGGCGGACAAATGGAGAAATTTAATTGGGAAGGAGACTTGATTTGGACGGGAAACTTCGCCGATGAATATCACCACGCTCACCACGATCTCGAAATCTTGCCCAACGGAAATATCTTGCTCATCCAGTGGGACAAAATTTTGGCCGATGAGGTCTTCGCTAGCGGACGAGATCCTCTAACTTTTGGCGATGACTCCCTTTGGCCAGACCGCATCATCGAAATTGAAGTGCTCGAAAACGATACATATGAAATTGTTTGGGAATGGAGAGCTTGGGACCACATTGTTCAAGACTACGATTCGTCGCTCGATAATTACGGAGTCATTAGCGAGCACCCTGAAAAATTCAACCTCAACCTCATCCCTACCGAAGGAGGAAATGACCTCTCCGACTGGATGCATATCAATGGTGTTGCATACAATGAAGAACTCGATTTGATCGCTTTGAGCAGCAGACACTTCTCTGAAATCTTTGTGATCGATCACTCCACCACTACCGAAGAAGCTGCTGGTTCTACAGGAGGTAACTTTGGTATGGGGGGTGACATCCTATATCGCTACGGAAATGCCCAGAATTATAATCTAGGAACTGACTTGGATCAAGTCTTCTACGGTCAGCACGATGCGCAATGGCACTACGATGAGGAGATAAAACAATGGCAAATTTCGGTGTTCAACAATGGCATCAACCGCATTGGTGGAAATGCGTCGTCTGTGGATATCATTAATCTTCCACTGGTAGGAAACGAATTTGTCAGAGAAGCAAATATGCCTTTTGGTCCGAACGAATTGTTCTTTCAATTTCCAAGTGTGCTCGACACCAATTTCTATGCTTCACGTGTTTGCGGTGCCCAAATCATGCCCAACGACAATTTGGTAATCAGCGTGGGCTCTGGTGGTTTTGTGTTGGAAGTAGACACCGAAGCAGAATTCACGGCGTGGGAAGATTATCTATTTGAATACCTCCTGCCCGTCGGAATTGCAGGTCCAGTTGCATTTGACACCCCCGACTTCAATTCCAATTACTTCAAGTCAAAAAGATATGCTCCCGATTACGAAGGCTTCGAAGGAAGGGACCTCACACCACAGGGAGTAATTGAGCTCAACTCACCGGGTACTGACTGCGTGGTGCACGAAACCGTGATTGATTTCATTGGAGAAGCATCCGCGAAGCAACTTAAAATCTATCCAAACCCAGCAAATACCTATTGTACTATTGAAGTTCCTGAAAACGGAGAACTTAAAATCTATAACACTTTTGGAAAGCTGATTGATCAAGTTAAAGTTCGCCAAAGCGATTCCATTCAAAAGGATTTGAGCATGTACGCATCCGGACTTTATTACCTTCACTTCCAAGGAAAAGAAAATTACAACACAAAACTAATCATCAAATGAAGCACCTATACCTCCTCCCTCTATTCTCTTTAGTAGCATTTTTCTCTAATGCTCAAACCGTTGGAACAACTCAAGCAAGTGTTCAAATGCAAGACGGTTACAACCTCATCTATCCCCACAATCAACCCCTCACCTATCTTTTGAACAATTGTGGTGAAGTGGTGAAGCAATGGGGAGACCCTAACGAAGCTACTCGTCCGGGGAACTCTGCATACATTCAAGACAATGGCGACATCATTCGTGCTTTGCGACCTGCCTCTTTTGCAGGTGATGCTATTTGGGCCGGAGGTGGCGGTGCAACTGTTGAAAGAAGAACTTGGGATAACGAATTGATTTGGAGCTATACTTTAAACAATGAAGTTGCGCGTTTGCACCACGACATTGCAGTAATGCCCAATGGAAATGTTCTCGCCATCGCCTGGGACCTCATTGATTCAAGCGCTTGTGTGGCAGCAGGAAGAAACCCCGAACTACTCACTGAAAATGAAGTTTGGAGTGAATCAGTTCTCGAATTGGAGCCCGACGGAAATGGCGGAGCTACCGTGGTTTGGGAATGGCACTTGGAGAACCACTTGATTCAGGATTTTGACAGTGAAAAAGCGAACTTTGGCGATGTTGCGGCTACGCCTGGAAAGGTTGACTTCAATTTTGACACCTCTGATGGAGCTGCTGATTGGTGCCACATGAACGCTATTGATTACAACCCTTTCTTTGATCAAATTCTTTTGAGTGTTCCCACCTTCAATGAAATTTGGATCATCGACCACTCTACCACAACAGCGCAAGCAGCGGGAAATTCAGGTGGTTTCGCTGGACAAGGCGGACAATTGATCTACCGTTGGGGTAACCCGGCCGCTTATCAACAAGGAAGCGAAGCAGACCAAAAATTGTTCTATCAGCACGATGCACACTGGATTTCTTTTGGACTACCTGCGGGAGACCCCGATTTTGGAAAGATTGCTGTATTCAACAATCGTCAAGATGGAGACATCTCAACCGTCAACTACATCGCACCACTTTACGATGAATATGAGTTGAACTATCCTTTGAATGAAGATACCTACGGACCTGAAGATTTCAGTTTCACCTACTCGAGTGATGTGCCTACTGACATGTTCAGTAACATCCTCTCAAGCAGTCAAAAACTTCCCAACGGAAACCTCTTGGTTTGTGTTGGAAGACAAGGTCGTTCGTTTGAAGTTGCGCCTGACGGAACAGTCGTTTGGGAGTATATCACACCACTGCAAGGGGGGGCGGCCGTAGAACAAGGTACTGTTTTGCCTTTGTCTGCCAACCTTACCTTCAGAATGAACCGCTACATGCCAGATTTTGCTGGATTCGAAGGAAATGAATTCGATAACCTCGGAACCATCGAAAGCAATTCAGACATTCTTTGGTGTTCTTCACTTTCCACCAATGAATTGGAAGCACTTAGTGGCATTAATGCATACCCAAATCCAAGCGAAGGCTACTTCCGAATTGATGGAATAGCAACGGGAACTGCATTCCATGTGAGCAACACATTGGGACAAAGAGTACATCAATCCACATTCAACGCTTCTGGAACCTTGAACCTCTCTTTCCTCAATGAAGGAATGTATGTATTGGTGATTGAAGGAAAAGGAAGTCAACGCATTTTGATCAAAAAATAATGGAGTCGACCATCATCACAAACACATCCAAAGGAGTAAAACACATTCAACTCAATCGTCCGTCCGTTTTTAACAGTTTCAACAAGGAAATGGCTTTGCTTTTTCAGGCGGAAATGGAAGAAGCGGAAAGTAACGATGAGGTGCGTTGTGTTTTGATTACGGGACTAGGAAAAGCCTTTTGTGCCGGACAAGATTTGGCCGAAATCATGGACCCCGATGGGCCTGAATTGAAGTCCATCGTTCGCGACCACTACAACCCCATCATCCGACAAATCACAGCGCTTCCAAAGCCGGTTGTAGCTGCAGTGAATGGCGTAGCTGCCGGAGCGGGAGCTAACATTGCCTTGGCTTGCGACGTTGTGGTGGCAAAAAAGAGCGCTGCCTTCATTCAAGCCTTTTCTAAAATCGGACTCATTCCCGATAGCGGAGGAACCTTCTTTTTACCGCGATTGATTGGATTCCAAAAAGCCTTAGCGATCACCATGCTTGGAGATAAAATTGGAGCTGAAGAAGCTGAAAGAATGGGCATGATTTACCGTGTTTTAGAAGACGAAAGTTTTGAGGAGGAGTCCACCGCTCTTGCCGAGAAACTAGCGAGCATGCCAACGAAAGGTTTAGCACTTACCAAAGCCGCTTACCACCAGTCCATGAATTCCACAATCCATCAGCAGCTCGACTTGGAAGAAGAGCTTCAATGGCAAGCAGGACAAACAGAAGATTATTCCGAAGGAGTGAACGCCTTTCTTGAAAAGCGTAAACCAAGTTTTAAAGGAAGATGAAAACCTTTCTCTTCATCCTTTCCTGTTTATTTGTATTTATTCAAAGCTATGCCCAGGATTCCCTTTGGCATTCTTTTTCTGAGGAAAGTGCCAAGCGCGCTGTGTTCAATATCGTGCGCTACTCTGGTCTTCCTCCCAACTTTATCGTTCGGGAGAATGCTTCCATCAAAACAGCGCATGCCTTCATTCATAAAGATCAACGGTGGATTGAATACAACCCTAGCTTTCTAGCACAGGTGAATGATTCGAGCAATACGGATTGGTCGGCCATCAGCGTTTTGGCGCATGAAATCGGTCACCATTTGATGGGCCACACCCTCAACCCCAGGAAATATGGTCCGGGAGATGAATTGGAATGCGACCGATACAGCGGTTTTATTCTCGCCAACATGGGCGCAAGTTTAGAAGACGCTCTGGCCGCCATTTCGCTTTCGGGATCCGAAGAAGCGAGCAAAACCCATCCTGCAAAAATGGCGCGCATTCAAGCCATTACTTTGGGCTACAACAGTGCACTTATTTTGGACGATTCGCCTCCTCTTCACATTCAAGACGATCGCTTTGAATATACCCACAGCATCCATTTTGAAGGCGACCCCAACACCTATTATTTTACGAAAGTCATGAGCATCGTTTGGTTGGATGAATACGCCCAAGCGGTGGAGTTTGGAACAGTCGAAGTTCACCCAAAACCTTCCTACGAATACCGTTTTCAATTTGACGATAATTGGTTCCACGTCGATTTCAAAGGTCAAATTTGGAGCATTACCCAGTATGGGGTCTTCATGAACATTGGGAAGTGTAAGCCTTTGTGAGCTATTCACAATCAGCCTTTAATAAGGAGTTTGGCTTAGAACGATCTGAGTGTTTGCTTCAAGTACTTTAGTACTGAACAAGCATCACATCTTATGGTATCTGAATACAAGAACATCTTCCTTGTGGATGACGACGATCTCAACAACATGCTGAATCGTCAGTTCCTCACTTTTTGCATGCCAAAGTCCAACATTTCTGCCTACCAAGACACCTCTGGTTTGATTGAAATGCTCCGACACAAAAAAGTTGCGCAGCCCGACCTCATCCTTTTGGACATCAACATGCCTGAAATGGATGGCTGGGAATTCCTTTTCCACTTGGAGCGCTACCAAATCGCTTGTGATGTGATGATTCTCTCTTCCAGCATCCATTGGGACGATATTGAAAGAGCTCAAGGACACGATCGAGTGAAGTGTTACATCGAGAAACCCCTCACCGAAGACAAAATTTCCCATTTCATCAAATCCCAGAACTTCACTCAAATTGAACTGGATTAACATCAAAGATCAGCTTCCGGAAGATCAGGAACGCGTATTGGCTTTCATTCCAAACAATAAAGTCTTTCTACCTGGGAAGAGCTATGAATTTGAGATTCGCGAAGTCATCGTGCTTCATTTCCAACTCAATTTTTATCAAGATCAACCCGAAAAACAAGCCAAACACGGGCTCCATTTTTGGTCGGGAGAAGGAAACAGCAATCACTTTTTTGACGATGTAACACACTGGGCTAAAATTCCTTCCGGACCTACTCCACAATAAATTCATCGCAGAACAACCAAGCCGGTTCCCCTGGTGCATCGTGCCAAACGGGTGTTTTTCCTCGGTTGTAGGCCCTCATTCGAAGAAACCTCGCTTTTCTTGATTCAAAATCGTATTTCACTCGTAACACCTCAACTTCATTCTTGATTCGCTGATCGAAGTCAAACGCCAAGGGGGAAGCGAGCGATTCCCAGTTCTCCCCGTTCATTGAAACTTCGAAAGCAACACTGTCGGGAAGAAAGATCCACGCGTTGTTGTAAAACAGAAAATTGCTGGCTACCGACTTCACCTCACGTTCTTCCTTTAAATCCAGAACAATAAAAAGATCATCTCCTTGCACAGCTTGCCATCGACCATCTCTGAAATCATTTGACCCCAGCAAACCGTCCACCAAAGCTCGATCTCCTCCGCCCGTGTAATATGGGCTGTATTCGCTGCTTTGCAAAGGTGCTCCCAGAACGCCTAAATGCTTATAAAGGTGGTCGCTGAGTCGATCTTCGAAAGCCCTACCTCCTTGCTTCAGGACAAAATCAAGCATCATCTCCCCCAGAACCTCAAAGCGAAAAGTGTCCGTAATTTCTGAACCAATCAACTCCTCTCCGGCAAATACCTGCAAGCTTCCATCTTCCAAATTGGGCACAACTTCAGCGAAAAACCGCTCATCTTCAATTTCGGTTTCAATCGAAATGGGCCACTCGGGAAAGCCGTAGTTCACGTCCAACAAGTCAAGTCGCTGGTAATGCTGCTTCATTCGCTGTTTGAAATCTGAATAATCCTTCGCACTGCGTTTCGTCCACAAGACTTCCGCCATGGCGCAAACGCGAGGAAACATCATAATTTCCAAACGATCTTCTGGGATGTGCTCCGTCCACAAGTTGCACTCTCCTCCCAGCACAAAAGAGCGTCGATCTTCTGAAATTCCTTCGGGCATGGGATCAAAGCCGTACACTTTTTCCAAATTAGTGGTGGTGATGGGATAATCGAAGTAAGCATGGCTCGTGGGCGACATGATCGTTGCCCCCCCCTGCTCCAAAGCCTGAATACCACCATCCATTCCCCGCCAAGACTGCACAATAGCTCCATCGGGCAAACCGCCTTCCAGAATTTCATCCCAACCGATAATCTGCTTGCCTTTTTCAGCCAAGTATTGTCCCATGCGTTGAATGAAATACGACTGCAATTCGTGTTCATCGTGTAAACCTTCCAATTTGAGTCGTTGTTGACAATTTGAACAGCTCTCCCAATTGGTTTTGGGTGCTTCATCGCCACCAATATGAATGTAAGGCGATGGAAAAAGCTCACACACCTCATCCAACACCGTTTCTAAGAATGCAAAAGTACTGTCGTTCCCTGCGCAATAAATATTCTGAAACACCCCCCATTCATTCACCACCTCGGTAGCTTCACCAGAGCAGCTCAACCAAGGATAAGCCGCTATGGCCGCTGTGGAGTGACCAGGCATCTCAATCTCCGGAATAATCTCCACTTGTCGATCAGCAGCGTAGCTCACAATTTCACGAATCTGTTCCTTGGTGTAAAACCCACCGTGCGTGCTCCCATCAGGCTCGGTTCGCCATGCACCTACTTCTGTCAGCTTCGGAAAAGCATCAATCTCTATTCTCCAACCTTGATCTTCAGTGAGGTGCCAATGCAGTACATTCATTTTGTGATAGGCCATCAAATCGATCACCTTCTTCACTTTCTCCACGCTCATGAAATGTCTGCAGCAATCCAGCAAAACACCCCGATGTTGGAACAAAGCTTCATCTTCAATATCCACCAAAGGCAATTGCAAGTCCGCCCGATTTCCATCAATGATCTGAAGCAAGGTTTGGATTCCGTAGAAGAAACCCGAAGTGTGGGCCGCATTGATGATCACCCCTTCCTTGTTTATTTTCAACTCATAACTGCTCTCGGCACCAAAGTCCACTTGGTGAAATTCAATGTTCGCACTGTTTTTTTCGGGCTGAAGGAGATCAACTCCCCGAGTGGATAAACTGGATCGGAGATAATCATCAAAGGATGCCAATACTTCGCCCTCAAGCAAGATAACTTTTCGAAAATCAAGACTCCCCTTCTGTTTTTGGAGCGATTTTACCTGTGGCACGAGGTCGAGAACAGGCTGTTGTTCGACTGGAGGGGTGGACTCACATCCAAAAAAAGGGACGAGAAACAGGAGGAAGTAAAGTGTTTTTCTCATTGGGAGTTCTTCTCATCCAAAGGTATGAAGGTCTTTGCGATGCCGAAGTATCGGTAGCGTTGATTTCCTATTCTGAGTTCGTGAACGGAACACAAAACATAATTTTCTTTGTGGGAAATACTGTTATTCAAGCCTTTAGAGAATTTCTCAATCCCTTCAAGTAAGAGTTCATTTTGATTTGGGTTAAGCGATGAGGACAAACTCAATTTTTCCTGCATTCTTACAGCAACATAAGCAGAGAAGTCGTTTTCATCTGGATTTAAGATCCAGAGTAAACCAATGATAATCAAAGTCATTAGGGCCGATAACTTTTTCATGATGGAAAAGATATGGAAAATATTTTTCCTTTTGGATGGTAAGCGAGTAAATGCGACGTGCTTTGAATTTGAAGGACTCAGATCCGAAATATCTGTTCCTAGTTCAAGGCTTTACTTCAACCATTGTTGGAACCAGTAAAAAGCATCCACCACACTCAATGCAGCAGTTTCCGTTCTCAAACGGCGGTCTCCCAAACTCACTGGAATGAAGTCTTTCTTTTGAGCTGCTTCGATTTCCTGAAGGGAGAAATCTCCTTCAGGGCCAATAAGAATCAATGTATCCTGTCCTACTTTGAGCGCCTCTTTTAAATCCACCCGAGGGGAGTCATAACAATGGGCAATCAGTTTTTTGGGGTAATTCAAAGCGAGTGCCTCCTCGAAACTGCATGTTTCTTCGAGCACGGGAAGGTGGTACCTCAAACTTTGTTTCATGGCAGAAACCATGATGCGTTCCCAACGGTCAATTCGGCTTCGTTTCCGCTCACTGTGCTCACAAACAATGGGAACAACTCTACTCACACCAAGTTCCACTGCCTTTTCCAGAAACCATTCTACTCGTTCTGTATTTTTAGTTGGAGCAAAGGCAATGCACAATTCCGGACTCATTGACTCTTGTTCTTCGTGCAAGCGAACCTCCAAAACCGTTTTTTTCGAGTGTGCATCAATAATTTCCCCTCGGAAAGCTCTTCCCTTTCCATTGGTGGTGAAAATCACATCTCCTTCACGTTTCCGCAAAACTCGGATAGCGTGCTTCGATTCATCTTCAGACAAGGTATGTCTGCCTTCCTGTATGTTGGGGTGATAAAATAAATTCATAAAAAAAGCCGGACGTTTAGATCCGGCTTTAAAATTAGTATTTCTCTCGATTATGCATTCACCGATGCATTTGGTGCTGCGCTCAAAATTTCTTCGTTCGCAAACTCTTCGTATTTCTTGAAGTTGGCGTTGAATTTCTTAGCGAGCTCATTGGCTTTCGTATCGTAAGCTGCGGTATCTTTCCACGTGTTTCTTGGGTGAAGAAGCTCTGCAGGAACGTTCTCACATTCGTTGGGCATGGACAAACCAAAGACTTCATGACGCGTGTATTCCACGTTGTCCAAATCGCCGTTCAAGGCTGCTGTAATCATGGCTCTGGTATAAGATAACTTCATGCGTTTTCCTTCACCATAAGCGCCACCGCTCCAACCTGTATTGATCAACCACACATTCACGTCGTTGGCATCCATCTTATCTCCGAGCATCTCAGCGTACTTCGTAGGGTGCAAAGGCAAGAAAGGTGAACCAAAGCATGCAGAGAATGCAGTTACCGGCTCAGTAATTCCTGCTTCTGTTCCCGCTACTTTAGCAGTATAGCCAGAGATGAAGTGGTACATTGCTTGTCCTCTCGTCAATTTAGAGATTGGAGGCAATACACCAAAGGCATCACAAGTAAGGAAGAATATGTTTTTCGGAACTCCTCCTTTAGAAGGTTCCATGATGTTGTCAATGTGGTGAATGGGGTAAGACACACGGGTGTTCTCCGTCTTACTGCTGTCTGCAAAATTCGGTGTGCATCCATCGTCTTCGAAGCCAATATTTTCGAGAATTGCGCCAAACTTGATGGCATTCCAGATTTGCGGCTCTTTTTCTGCGCTCAAATCGATGCACTTCGCGTAACAGCCTCCTTCAAAGTTGAATACCGCTGAATCGCTCCAACCGTGTTCATCATCTCCAATCAAACGGCGATTAGGGTCGCTAGACAAGGTGGTTTTCCCCGTTCCTGAAAGTCCGAAGAAAACGGCGGTATCACCATCCTTTCCAACGTTTGCTGAACAGTGCATGGACAATACTCCACGTTCGTGTGGAAGTACGTAGTTCAATACAGAGAAAATTCCTTTTTTGATTTCACCGGTGTATCCTGTTCCACCAATGATGATCATCTTTCTCGTGAAGTTGATGATGGCAAAGTTGGACTGACGCGTACCATCAATCTCTGGATCTGCCATGAATTCTGGCGCACACACAATGTGCCAGTCTGGTTCAAACGATTGAATTTCTTCTTCGGTCGGTCGCAAAAACATGTTGCTTGCGAACATGTTGGACCACGGGAACTCAGTTACTACACGAATGTTCATGTTGTACTCAGGGTCTGCGCAAGCCTTCGCATCGCGCACATACAAATCCTTATTGGTCAAGTAAGCACGCATTCTTTGGTACAAAGCCTCAAACTTCTCTGGAGTGAATTTGATGTTCACATCGCCCCACCATACGGTGTTTTCTGTTTTTTCATCGCAAACAACAAAACGATCCTTTGGAGATCGTCCTGTAAATTTTCCGGTATCCACTGCAAGTGCACCCGTATTCGATAAAATTCCTTGTCCTTGGATAATGGTTTCCTCCACAAGCTCTGCAGGGGTAAGGTTCCAATATGCATTTCCAATATGACCTAAGCCGATAGCGTCTAAGGAAGCTGCTTCTGATCTCCTTCCGTATTGATTCATGAGAATAGTTTTCATTTAACTATGATTCTCTGCAAAATTAAATCTTTCTAGGGACTAAACGCATTCAGAGTCGTTCAGAATCATTCAAAATTGTTGGCGCCAAAGCCCATTTTTATGCTCTTCTGTTTGACGACACCAACCAATCAAGAAAAGTGTTATTCGGACACTTTCTCTCGAGCGATGTGGATAAAAAGCCATGAACTGGCAATAATGAGGAGTACTCCACCAATGGGAGTGATCGGACCTATAATGGACTTTAAAGTTCCGCTATCGAGTGCAACCAGGAGATAGATGCTTCCACTAAAAAAAAGCATACCTAAAATTTGCAAGCGGTAAACCCAAATGGAAAGGGCATTTTTCAAAAACTGTTGATCTACCAAAAGGAAAAGCACGAGAGCAATGGCCGAAAAGAATTGATATCGAACTGCTGTATTGAAACTTTGAAGTGCCCCAGCGCTCAGAACACTTTTGAGTGCATGTGCGCCCATCGCCCCAAGAACAATAGCACTTCCCAAGGCTCCAACAAACCAGAGCAAGACCATCTTCTCTTTACCTTTCATCCAAATTCCTTTAGTATATTGGCGCAAATTTACATTTAAACCATGAGCTCTACTTCTTCATCTTCCCTACTTCTTGGAATTCTTCTTCTTTCACTTAGTGCTTGTCAAGAACCTGCGTCTGCACCTCAGCCAGAAACCAAGCCAGCCCAAGAACAAAGCAACTCTCCTGATAAGCCAGCAAAAACACCGGATTCCAACAGCAAGGTGGACAAGGCTCCGAACAACTACATTCCTAAGTCTCAACTCTCCGATGAGCAAAGGAGCAAGCTTTCAAATTACCGATACATTATTAGTCGAGAAGAACTTTCCACTTTCACGCAATTGCTTCAAGCCTCAAGTTTTTCTAAGACCTTACACAATTCTAAGAGCACCGTTTTTGTGCCTAGCGACAAAGTATTCAAATCGCAGCCTGAGCTGCTAAATTTGGTGAATAAAGGGCAAAAAGAAATCGATGCATTCGTTGGTAAATACCTTGTTTTGGAACCATACAGTTTTAAGGACTTTGTTGAGGTAAAATCGGCTGAGAGCATCAACGGAACAAAGCTTAAATTCGACAACAGCGGGATCATCTCAGTGAACGGTATTGAAACGGATGGAGAAGTGGTAAGCACAAATAAAGGATACGTGTACTACCTCACAGGTACCTACTAAGCCTACGCTCACATCAAACGATCACCTTCCGATTTCAACGCAGCTAAGGCCTCTTTGATGAGCGTATTGGCAGTGCGCTCTTCCAAATCAAAAATGATTTTGGACAAGGTCATAGCGTCTGCTTCCGGACCCGCTTTGCTGGCGGCTACTTTAATGAGATCGTCGGTTTCCTTCTTGGCGATTTGAATTCTGTTCCAGGTTTGCTGACTAACATAGAGTTGCAAACTCACATTGTGCTCATATTCTTCCCGAGCCATCGTAATGAGTTCGAATTGTAAGGTACTGGCCGCCTTGTTTCCGGTTCCCGCTCTTAGCACCAAAGCACCCGGTTTAATGCGTTCAAGCATGATGGTGAGTCGCTCCAAAGCCTTTAAACGAAGCGGTAAACTCTCTTTTTTGATCATGATGCTTTGAAAATGCTGCATTTCCTGTTTGTGGTCTTTTCGCATTCGGTCAAAGAAAATCCAAGCCGTTGCGAAAACAAGAAATGCAGGAATCACCGGCATCAAAAAGTCAAGAATCAATTCCATTTGTTGTAATTTGTGGTGAAGATACATTCATTCCCATGATGATTAAAAAGCCGATGCTTAAAATTTGTTTAAATACCGCCACCCTCGTGGCAGCTCTCCTCTTCTTGCTCAGTGACTCCCTAGCGCAAAACACGCTGGTGCCTAGCTTCGATGTGCCTGTAAGCTACAATGATTTGCAACTTAACAACGCATGGGTAGGTGGCCTAAATTCTCCACAATTCTCCACTTTCAACGCCAATGATGACGGTTGGGACGATCTTTTGGTTTTTGACCGGGATGGAAACAACTTGATGGTCTTTCTCAACACGGCCAGCGAGGTTGGGGAAAGTAGCTACCTCTATTCCAAAGAATACAGCGATAGCTTCCCTGCCTTAAAAAACTGGGTACTCCTGCGAGATTACAATTGTGATGGTAAAAAGGACATCTTCACCAACTTTCAAAACAGCATTAGCGTTTACACCAATACGTCTGTGGGAGATCAGCTTTCCTTCGAGTTGGCTGTTCAGCAGCTTCAATGTCAGGTAGATTTTGGAAACGGTTTCTCCACCCTGCCTGTAGTTTGCTTATCCATCGACATGCCCTCCATCATGGATTACGATAATGATGGAGATATGGATATCATAACTTGGACAGAAACCGCCTCCACCA
Organism: uncultured Flavobacteriales bacterium; assembly: GCA_938085105.1. Classification (GTDB taxonomy): domain Bacteria; phylum Bacteroidota; class Bacteroidia; order Flavobacteriales_D; family Sanyastnellaceae; genus CALKGK01. The sequence goes on along the minus strand of CALKGK010000035.1, from coordinate 39,542 downwards.
TTTATTTCTTTGAAGGGCTTGGAGTCGATAATGGAGATTGCAATTCGCTGGATTATGAAATGACCAACCGCTGCTATGGAATGGTTGCAGAAGGAAGTGAAGACAATACGCTCTTCATTGGTGATGAATATGCGGAAGATACCAGTCCGTTTGACGGAAACCCCGATAAATGTGGCTTCAACGTGGAGAACCCCAGAATCCTGGAAGGCATGGAAAGAGATGGATTGCACGTAGGCGGTTCCTTGCTTAATATCGATTTTGATCAAGACGGTTTGATGGATCTTGTGGTGGGCGATGTGAGTTTTAACGGACTCGTAGCCTTGCCCATGCTCGATGCGCTTGACCAACAAGATAGTGCCACTGCAGTGCTCATGGACTTCCCTACAAATCTCGGAACGGATGTGCCCGTCGACCTCCAAAAATTTCCTGCGGGGTACTATGAAGACGTGAACAACGATGGCGTTAAGGACCTCATTGTGGCGCCCAACTCCACCATCGAACTCAATGATGATGAAGGGGTTTGGCTCTATTTGAATGAGGGGGAAAACGATCTTCCTTCTTTCAATTTCCAACAAACCAAATGGCTCCAAGAACAAATGGTTGATCTTGGAAGGGGCGCTCACCCAGTGCTTGTGGATATTGATGGAGACGGCCTCAAAGATTTGATCGTGAGTAATGACGAGTATTATCAAGGTTTAGGATTGAAGCCTTCCTTGTTGGCTTACTATAAAAACGTGGGTGATGCCGAGAATCCGAGCTTCGAACTCATCGATCTCAACTTCGAAACCATCGACCTCTATCAATTGGAAAACATCCATCCCGCGTTTGGAGATGTGGATGGAGATGGAGACCTGGACATGATGCTTGGTGAAGAGCAGGGATTCATTCACTTTTTCGAAAATGTGGCAGGTGCAGGCAATTTTATGGACCTCGAACTCGCTCAACCGGCCATGGCTGATGTTAGCGGTGAAAGCATAGATATTGGCCAGTATGCCACTCCACAATTGATAGACGTAAACGGAGACGGCTTGTTGGACATGCTGGTAGGAGAGAAAAACGGTGTGTTGAACCTCTTCTTAAATACGGGAAGTGCCGCAGAATTTGAGTGGACCCTCTTCGAAAATGACTTTGACAACAAGTGGGGGAACGTCCTTGCCAATAACCTTCTTGGAATCAATGGGTTTAGTATCCCTTATCTTTTCGAAACAGAAGAAGATGGATTCCAACTCTTGCTTGCCAATGAACTGGGCGAAAGTCAACTCTACGGCAACATTAGCGGAAACTTGGAGGGAGAATTCACCCTCTTGGAAGACGTCTTCTTCGGCATCAAGCACAATAAGAGAGCAGCGGTATGGTTTGAAGACATCAACAATGACGGCTACCGTGATTTGATTCAAGGGAACAATGCTGGCGGACTCCATCTCTACTTCGGTGATTTTATCGATGCCGTGGAAGAAACAATGATCGCCAAGGAGGATGTACTCGTTTACCCCAACCCGAGCAGTGGAGATGTGCGCATTGAGTTTGCTGTTCCGATGAACGGACAATTGTCTTTATTGGATGCTTCGGGAAGAAAAGTAATGGAAACACCCTTGCATTTTCAACGTCAAATCGACCTTCAAACGGAACTGAGCGAAGGGATGTATTTTATCATCTATCAATCTGGACATATTCAACAGCACCTTGGAAGACTTGTGATTCAACACTAAATTTTCGATTGTATTCAATGGCGTGCCCCCTAAACGATCCACTCCTTCGCCTTCAAAAAATGACATAAAAAAAGCCCTGAACACAGCGTTCAGGGCTTTTATATTTATCGTCCTTTGGTGGCTTATGCCTCCATTACGTTCATGTTGTCCAAAACGTCCATCACATCGCGAACTGCTTTTGCAGACTCGTCCAACAATGCTTTTTCGTCGGCATTCAACTGGAGTTCGATGATCTCTTCGATTCCGTTTTTACCCAACTTCACAGGAACACCAAGGTAGATGTCTTTCAAACCATATTCGCCAGTCAACCAAGTACAAACTGGGAAGATGCGTTTCTGATCTTTAACGATGGCTTCAACCATTTGAGCTGCTGCAGCACCCGGCGCATACCAAGCTGAAGTACCCAAGAGGTTAACGATTTCTCCGCCGCCCTTTTTGGTACGCTCAACAATAGCGTTCAATTTGTCGTCTGAAATCATTTCAGTTACAGGAATACCTCCAACGGTAGTGTAACGTGGAAGTGGAACCATGGTATCACCGTGTCCACCCATCAACACTGCTTGAATGTCTTTTGGTGAAACATTCAATTCTTCAGCAAGGAAAGAACGGTAACGAGCAGTATCAAGAACACCAGCCATACCGAAAACCTTGTTTGAATCCATCTTTGCAGTCAAATAAGCGCAATAGGTCATTACATCCAATGGGTTTGAAACCACAATGATTTTTGCGTTTGGAGAGTATTTTACTACATTCTCGGTAACGCTTTTCACAATGTTCGCATTGGTTGCGATCAAGTCATCACGGCTCATTCCTGGCTTACGAGGAAGACCTGATGTGATCACTACTACTTCTGAGTCTGCAGTTTTGGAATAATCATTGGTAGAACCCACTGTTCGGGTATCATACAAGTTGATTGGTGAAGTTTCCCAGATATCGAGTGCTTTCCCTTCGGCATAGCCCTCTTTGATGTCCAATAAAACTACTTCATTTACTACTTCGCGGGTGGCTAAGACATTAGCACATGTTGCTCCAACATTACCGGCTCCAACGACGGTTACTTTCATGGAATATGGATTTTATAGAATACTATTTTACTCAAACAAACCGGAGGTCGATCCCCAGGCGCGGCCCAAAATTACAAAACAATTTTTGTTTAGAACTCAACGTTTCACCCTAAAGCATTGAATTGAAAATGCTTAGTTTTAAAGCCATATGAATAGCATCAAAACAGCCCTTACACTATCATTGTTTCTTCTGAGCATTTTTCTTTTTGCTCAGCCACCTAGCTTGCCCGAAGGAAAGGCAGGCGTAGACTACAATCTACTTGATCTCCAAGGTAAAAAACACGGCACTTGGGTGCGTACCTATGAGGACGGTATCATCTATTACACGGGCCAGTTTGAGCACGGAACTCCTACAGGAACATTTAACTTTTATTACGATAGTGCCGAATTAATGTCGGAAGTGAAACACCTTGAAGGAGCAGATTACACTTTCGTTAAGAGCTATGAAAAGAACGGGGCCCTGATGAGTGAAGGACACTATCGCGCTGAATTGGTTGAAGGTACACTTGAACGATTGAAGGATGGTGCTTGGAAATTCTATGCCAATGGCCGTCTCGTGTCCGAAGAAGAATTCAAAATGGGTATCCCCCACGGAACTTCCATTTCCTACTACTCCGATGGTAAAGTGGCGGAAACAGCTCGCTATAGCGATGGATTAAAGGATGGACCGTGGAAACAGTATTTCGACAATGGAAAACCCAAAGCAGAAGGAACCTACACCCGAGGCGATTTTGATGGAGACATTGTTTACTATCATCCCAACGGAGTGAAATTGATTCAAGGAACCTATGTTCGTGGAATGAAGGACGGCACCTGGATCAAGTTTACCTCTGGAGGCGACATTGAACTCGTGACTGCCTACAAAATGGGAACAAAAACAGCCGAACGAAGAGAAAACGGAGAATTCATGGATTATTATGACTCCGGTATCCCATCTGCCAACCACAACTACAGCGATGGTAAAAAGGACGGTCCGTTTACCGAATGGTACGATCAAGGAGAGTGGACCAAAGTTCCGCTCGACAAACCGCAACCTGGTGGAGGAATTCAATTCAAACAGAAGCTGGAAGGAACCCAAATCTCTCGCGAAGGAGACTATATGGACGGTGAACTTGAAGGAGAAATAACGTATTATAATGAAGAGGGAAGAATCATACGCATTGAAGTGTATGAAGGGGGAGAATTGATATCAAGCACAGAAAAATGAAAAAGCACTACCTACTCTACTTTACACTGACGGCCCTGCTGTTTTCCGCATGCAGCAGCGAAACCGACTTTGAAGAAATTGATTTGGGCTATGCCTTTTTCCCGAACGAATCAGGGAAGTACATCGATTATGAGGTGGACAGTGTTCACTACGGAATTACGATCGATACCGTTAACTTTTATTTGAGAGAATTGGTGGCCGAAGATTTTGTGGACGGAGAAGGCCAGCCAGCAACGCGGCTTGAGCGCTACAAAAAATTCAACTTGGACGACGATTGGGAACTTACCGATGTTTGGAGCCAAAGGAGAACCACTACAGCAGCCGAACGCGACGAAGAAAACCGACGTTTTGTTCGAATGATTTTCCCTGCAGAGGACGGAAAAACGTGGGACGGAAATTCATACAACACCCTTGATCCTTGGAATTATCGATACTCGAGAAAAGATCTCCCTTACACTTTAGATGACCTCACCTGGGGAGAAACCATCACGGTCAATCAACGGAACAATACCAACCTCGTTGATCAAGAGTTTGCTTTTGAAGTTTACGCTAGAAACATTGGTCTTGTGCACAAAGTCTTCACCGATCTCAATTTCCAAAACGGAATGATCACCGGAGATGATGTGGAATGGAAGTACATTGGAAGCGGATGGGCAGAGTGACGTGAATCATTCAATTTCCACACATTCTTGTGCATCAATACCCATACTTTCTCCCCCACTTCTCCTTCAAAAATTGGCGTAAACTGTTCTCGCGCGGATTGTCTCCGGGTTCGTAGAGTTTGCTGCCTTTAATTTCATCTGGAAGGTATTCTTGAGCGGCGAAATTGCCCGCATTGGCATGGCTGTAATTGTATTCCTTTCCATAGCCCAAATCTTTCATCAGCTTGGTGGGTGCATTTCTCAAATGAAGGGGTACGGAAAGGTTTCCGGTTTCCTTCACGATGGATTGTGCCATTCCAATACCAGCATAACTTGCGTTGGATTTCGCCGAACTGGCAAGGTAAACGGTAGCTTGGGCCAAAACGATTCTCCCCTCGGGCCAACCAATTCTCTCCACAGCTGTAAAGGCATTGTTGGCCATGACTAAAGCAGTAGGGTTGGCATTTCCAATGTCCTCACTGGCGCTAATGAGTAGCCTTCTCGCGATGAATTTTGGATCTTCTCCCCCTTCTATCATTCGCGCCAAATAATACAAAGCAGCATTGGGGTCACTCCCACGAATGCTCTTGATGTAGGCCGAAATAATGTCGTAATGCAGCTCCCCTCCTTTGTCGTAAGCGGTAAGATTGGACTGCACGGCCTCGTTCACAAGGTCGTTTGTAATGATGAGCTCTTCCTTTCCGGAACTTTCCACAACCAACTCAAACACATTGAGCAACTTGCGTCCGTCTCCACCACTCAAGCGAAAAAGTGCTTCTTCTTCCTCAATTTCGATCTTTTTGTCTCGAAAGAATTCGTCGCGCTCCATCACTTGTGCGATGAGCTTTCGCATGTGTTCTTTCGTGAAGGCGTTCAAAACGTAAACTTGACTTCTCGATAAAAGGGCAGGAATTACTTCGAACGATGGGTTTTCAGTGGTGGCTCCAATGAGTGTAATGGTTCCTTTCTCCACGGCTCCCAATAAACTGTCTTGCTGACTCTTCGAAAATCGGTGAATCTCGTCGATGAAAAGAACCGCGTTACCTCCAAACATCCCTGCCTTTTCCACCCGAGAAATCACTTCACGAACATCCTTAACTCCACTGTTAATGGCTGAGAGCGTGTGAAAGGGCCGGTTTAAGGTATTTGAAATGATGGTGGCGAGGGTGGTTTTCCCAACACCAGGCGGACCCCATAGGATCATCGACGGAATGTTGCCTCGTTCAATCACCTTTCGCAAAACGGCATCCTTGCCCGTGAGGTGCTCTTGCCCCACATAATCATCGAAGCTCTGGGGGCGCATTCGCTCGGCTAAAGGTTGTTTGCTGTTCATACCACGAAGATACACTTTGAAGACTTCAGAAACGAAAACATTCTCCTACCTTCGTGAGTTAAATAAGCTAGTATTTCAACGCAGCCATGAAAAAATTCCTCAAAATTTCCGGACTCCTTCTTCTTCTCCTCATCATTGCTTTGGTCATTTTCGGAGTAGCCATCAATGAAGATAAACCCCAAACACTCGAAGGTCAGGAAGCTGAACTCCTCGCTGAAAACATGTTCCAGGCACTGGACATTGATGCTTGGCAAGAAACCTACTACCTCACATGGAGCTTTCCTGGCGGACACCATTACGTTTGGGACCGGAAGAACAAGCAAGTGGAAGTAAAGTGGAGTGACAATATTGTCATCATTCCAACCGAAAACCACATGGAAGGCAAGGCTTGGGTTGATGGGGAATTAAGCACGGATAAAGCCCTTCTTGAACGTGCATGGAGCTTCTTCTGCAACGATAGCTTTTGGTTGGTTGCGCCTTACAAGGCAATGGATCCTGGGACGGACCGTTCTGCTTACCTCTATGAAGACGGGTCTTTGGGCTTGATGGTGACCTACAAATCGGGAGGAACAACACCTGGCGATAGCTATTTGTGGAAATTGGACGACAATTACAGACCAGTGAGCTACAAAATGTGGGTTCAAATTCTACCCATTGGCGGTTTGGAAGCTACTTGGGACGGATGGAAAACGTTGAAATCGGGAGCGCAAGTGAGCACGATTCACGATATGGGAATGATCACCACCGATCTCAATCCGGTAAAAGGCGGAAGCAGCTTGAGTGATGTGGAGCTGGCCGAAGACTATTTCAGCTCACGAATGTAACGCTACCCCTTCTGGGCGCTTGTGTTTCCATCGTTTGTGGGTCCACAAGTAATTCTCCGGTTGCTCTAAGATGTCTTGTTCCAATTTGCGGTTGATGGTCTGAATGAGTTCACCATATTTATACTCCTTGGCGTTCTCAGTGATGAGTTCATAGGAGATCTGATAGTGTCCGCGTCTCATCTTTTTACAGGAACCAAAAATCACCACCATATCGAAATCCTTGGCATGTTTCTCTGCGCCGTAGTACATGGCTGTTTCTTGATTGAGCCACTTCATCCAGTAGGATTTTTGGGGATTGGCCGGACTCTGATCGATGCCGTAAATAACTGCTTTTGGATTTTTAGCATTCACCCTCATCCATTCTGATGATTCCTTGGTTGGAATTAAAGTGAGTCCATACTTTCCTCTCGAGGATCTCATCTTCTCATCAAAAAAAGCATTGCTAAGGCGCTTATAGATGGCCATGATTGGCATGTTGATGTGAAGTGCAGCCGCCACTGCATATAGTTCCCAATTGTTATGGTGTCCGCCCACAATGGCGATGTTTCGGTCTTTATACTTCTCAAAAAGTTCTTCATTTTCAGGCTTCATGCGCTGTGCAGCAGCTTTTTCTGAAATGCTAAAATTCTTCAAGCTCTCCACGATAATATCGCAGAAGTGCTTTTGGAACTTTTTGGAGATTTCTTGATGTTGGGCTGAAGACATCTCAGGAAAAGAACGGGCTATGTTTCCGTTAATGACCTTTAGCCGATATCCCATCACCCCGAAAAGAACAAAACGAATAAAGCCTGAAAGGCCATACAACAAAGGATAAGGCAGCAAGCTGATGGGGTATAAAACCAAGGAGAAGAGGAGTTTGGATCCCATAGTTAGTCAATTTCGATTGAGAGTCCATCGTGCGCGATTTGAATGCCTTCGGGCAAGTCGTTGCTTACGATTTCGTGTTTTCCCATGAGGTGACTGATGTGGGTGAGATAAGCCTGCTCCGGCTTCATCGCTTGAAGGAATTCAATGGCTTGTTGCAGGTTAAAATGGGAAATGTGTTCCTCTTTTCTGAGGGCATTCACCACAATCGTCTGGGAACCTCTAATTTTCTCCAACTCTTCTGGAGCAATGGTTTTCGCGTCGGTGATGTAGGTGAAATCTTTCACTCGATAGGCATTGACCGGCATCTTGTAATGCATAACCTCAATGGGGGTCACTTCAAAACTTCCAACGGCAAAAGGGTCTTTGGTGATGGTGTTCAAATTGACTTCAGGAATGCCGGGATATTTATATTCAGCAAAGACGTAATGAAATTCGCGCTGCAAAGCCTCTTGTACTTGTGGAGTGGCAAACACCTCCATATCCTTACGCTGCTTGTAATTGAACGCACGGATATCGTCCATTCCAGCGATGTGATCTTTGTGCTCGTGGGTGTAAACGATGGCATCCAGTTGTTGGATTTTGTTGTTCAGCATTTGAGCTCTGAAATCGGGCCCGGTGTCAATCACAAAATGCGTGTCTTCATTGTTGATGAAAACCGAAGAACGCAAACGAGAATCTCTGGGGTCAGAAGAAGCGCAAACCTCGCATTCACAAGCAATTACTGGCACACCCTGCGATGTACCCGTGCCTAAAAACCGAACATTCATCATAGCGCGCAAGTTACAAAACCATCATTGAAGACCACCATCTGTGATCAAAATGCTCGAAAAGAATAGGATTCTTTCTGAAACAAACATAAAAAGGTTGTTGAACTCCCACATAGGGTTTAACTTTGTATAGTACCCCGAAAAATCGGCACATTGGAATTAAACAGAGTAGTACTGAGCGCCACGCAAAAAGCTTTGCGGGTGAACCTGAATCAAGACCTTTATGGGACCTTTGCCGAGATTGGTGCGGGACAAGAAGTTGTGAGGCACTTTTTTCGTGCTGGAGGAGCTAGTGGAACCATCGCTAAGTCGCTCTCGGCCTACGACAAAGACTTTTCCGATGCCATTTATGGTCAGGAAGCCAAAGGACGATATGTATGCAAATCCCGATTGGACAATATGCTTCGCCATGAGTTTCAATTGATCGAAGAACGCTTGAAACGGGAAGTTCACCCCACCAAAAAGTTCTTTGCCTTTGCCAATACCATCGCCACCATCAACTTCCATAAAACCATCCAAGGTCATGGTTGGTTTGGGATGAAATTTCAAACAGAAGCAGGAAAGGAACCCAACACCGTGATCATTCACGTGCGTTTTCATGAAAATGATGCCCTCCTTCAACAAGCTTCTGTTGGGGTGCTTGGTGTCAACTTGATTTACGCTTGTTTCTTCTTCTACAAAACACCAAGCGACTTCCTTTTGTCGCTTTACGATAACCTCACGAGAGATCAGTTGGAAATCGACATGATTCAGATGAATGGTCCGGACTTCGAAGAAGTGGACAACCGTTTGATGTCGCTCCAACTCGTGAAAAACGGCATGACCGACGCCGTGATCTTCTCACCTGATGGACGAAACCTCCAAGCGGCTGACGTGCTTTATAAGAAGAACATCTTGGCCATTCGCGGGAGTTTCAGACCCGTTACGAAGGTGAACATCGACATGATCATGAAAGGTTTTCAGATGTTTGAAGCCGAGCGAAAAGTGGATCCTGAAAACATTCAAGTCTTGTTTGAAATCACCCTGAACAACCTCAAAACCGATGGAGACATTGATGAGAAGGACTTTTTGGACAGGGCTGATATCCTGTGTTCACTTGGACAAACCGTACTGATCTCCAACTACCAGAAATACTATAAACTCGTTGAGTATTTCTCTAGATACACGAAACGCAGAATGGGCATCATTATGGGAGTAAACAACCTGCTTGATGTCTTTAAGGAGAAATACTACCGCGAACTGAATGGAGGCATATTAGAAGCCTTTGGAATTCTCTTCTCACGAGATTTGAAGATCTATCTCTATCCTTGGAAAGAAGAAGGAGAAATGCTTACTAGCGTAAATGCTCCAATTCACCCCCGTTTGAAACCGCTCTTCAACTACCTCACCTTCAATAAGCGGATTGTAGACATTGAAAATTGCAACCAAGAGATCTTAAACATCCTTTCAAGAGAGTGTTTGAGAATGATCAAAGAAGGCGAAGAAGGTTGGGAAGACATGGTGCCTACGTATGTGGATACCATCATCAAGGACAATCAACTGTTTGGCTATAAAGAAAACGCCAAGGAGTCTGCGAAATAAAACAACAAAGACGATGTAAAAAACGTTCAAGATGATCTTGGACGTTTTTTTTGTGCACAGTTTTCCCCTTTCCACAATTCAATCTACCTCGCTGGCATGCATCATCAAAGTTTCGGGCACAAAAAAGCCCCAAGCGGGATGCTTGAGGCTTTTGAATATATATTTAGCAGTTTAGCTATTCGCCTCTTCTGCTGCTTCTTTTTCAGTTTTTCCACCTGTGAGTTTGTCGTACTCAGCTTGAGAACCAACAACCACATTTTGGAATCTTCTCATACCTGAACCGGCTGGGATAAGGTGACCAACGATTACGTTTTCTTTCAAACCGAGCAAGTGATCTTCTTTACCGCTTACGGCCGCCTCGTTCAACACCTTCGTCGTTTCCTGGAAGGAAGCCGCAGAGATGAATGACTTGGTCTGCAAAGAAGCTCTCGTGATCCCTTGGAGCAATGGACGAGAAGTAGCAGGAATTGCTTCACGTGCTTCTACCAAAGCCATGTCTTTACGACGCAGCATGGAGTTCTCATCTCTCAATTTACGGGCTGAAATGATCATCCCCTCCTTGAGGTTCTCAGAATCGCCTTGAGCGGTTACAACAACAGTTCCGAAAACGGCATCGTTCTCTTCCATGAAGTCGATCTTCTCAACACTTTGCTTCTCGAGGAAACGTGTATCGCCTGGATCTTCGATGATTACTTTCTTCATCATCTGACGAACGATAACCTCGAAGTGCTTATCGTTGATCTTCACCCCTTGCAAACGGTATACCTCTTGAATTTCATTCACCAAGTACTCTTGTACTGCGGTTGGACCTTCAATAGCGAGGATATCTGCTGGAGTAACAGCACCATCAGAAAGCGACATACCGGCCTTCACAAAGTCATTCTCTTGTACAAGGATGTGTTTCGACAATGGAATGAGGTATTTCTTTTTCTCACCGGTTTTTGATTCAACAATGATCTCACGGTTACCACGCTTAATTTTTCCGTAGCTCACGATACCATCGATCTCAGAAACTACCGCTGGGTTAGACGGGTTACGTGCTTCGAAAAGCTCAGTAACTCGAGGAAGACCCCCGGTAATATCACCAGACTTACCAGCAAGACGTGGAATTTTAGCGATAATCGCACCAGAACCAAGTGTATCTCCTTCCTTCACAGCAATGTGAGATCCAACAGGTACAGAATATGTTCTGATCAATTCCCCTTTGCCATCAACGATATTGATTGCTGGGTTTTTCTTTTTGTCTTTGGTCTCAGTGATCACCATCTCACGGAATCCAGTTTGTTCATCGAGCTCTTCTCTAAAGGTTACCCCTTCTTCAACGTGCTCAAATTTAACAATACCTTCAATCTCATTGATGATTACCGAGTTGTAGGGATCCCAAGTACAGATAATATCGCCCTTCTTGATCTTCTTCCCGTTTTTCGCCATCAACAATGAACCGTAAGGCAAGATGTTGCTGTTCAAAACGATTCCTGAACCTGGCTCAACAACTTTCATTTCAGCTGAACGCGAAACAACAATTGCTTGCAGAGTACCGTCGTCAAGCACACGATCTACAACACGAAGGTCTTCAATTTCAAGAACACCGTCTTGTTTTGCTACCATGTTGTTCTCATCGGCGATGTTTGCCGCAGTACCCCCAACGTGGAAGGTCCGGAGTGTCAACTGTGTTCCTGGCTCACCAATGGATTGTGCGGCAATTACACCTACAGCCTCACCGGCTTGAACCATTCTTCCACTTGGAAGTGAACGACCATAGCATTTCGCACAAACTCCTCGTTTCGACTCGCAAGTCAATACCGAACGAATTTCTACTTCTTCAATCTTATGTGCCTCGATTGCAGCCGCTTGATCTTCTCGGATCTCCTCACCTGCTTCAACGATCATTTCTCCATTTTCAGGATTCACTACATCGTGAACACTTACACGACCGAGTATACGATCGAACAAGCTTTCTACTACTTCATCGCTCTTCTTCAAAGCAGAAGCCACAATACCTCTCAAGGTACCGCAATCCACTTCTTGAATAATGACATCTTGTGCAACATCTACCAAACGACGGGTCAAGTAACCCGCATCAGCCGTTTTCAAGGCGGTATCCGCAAGACCTTTACGGGCACCGTGGGTTGAAATGAAGTACTCAAGAATCGAAAGCCCCTCTTTAAAGTTCGAAAGAATTGGGTTTTCGATAATGTCTTGTCCACCAGTAGCCGAAGATTTCTGAGGCTTGGCCATCAATCCACGCATACCTGAAAGCTGACGAATCTGCTCTTTCGATCCACGTGCACCTGAGTGGTACATCATGTAAATCGAGTTGAAGCCTTGACGATCTGTTTCTAGACGGTCCATCAAGATGTTCGTCAAACGAGAATTGGTGTGCGTCCAAATATCAATGATCTGGTTGTAGCGCTCGTTGTTGGTAATGAGCCCCATGTTGTAGTTCCCCATTACTTCAGCTACTTTACCAGCAGCTTCACCAACCAACTTCTCTTTCTCTGGCGGGATGATAACGTCATTCAAGTTGAATGAAAGACCACCTTTAAATGCCATGGTATATCCAAGCGTTTTGATGTCATCCAAGAACTGAACTGTTCTGGGTACACCAACTACTTTCAAGATTTCACCAATGATATCACGAAGTGCTTTCTTGGTCAACAACTTATCAATATATCCTGCCTCTTTTGGAACAAGCTCATTAAAGAGTACTCGTCCTGTAGTGGTTTCAACCATTGAACTGTTGCCCGCTGCATCTTCCCATCTCACTTTAATGTGCGCGTGAAGTGCTAGGCGACCTTCGTTGTATGCAATTTTCACCTCTTCTGGTGAATAGTATGTTTTTCCTTCTCCTTTAACCGGCTCTTCCTTTGTTCCTACTTTACCTTTTGTAATGTAGTAAAGACCGAGTACCATATCCTGAGATGGTACCGTAATCGGGGCACCATTTGCAGGGTTAAGGATGTTGTGTGAAGCAAGCATCAACAATTGTGCTTCCAAAATTGCGGCACTACCTAGTGGTAAGTGAACCGCCATTTGATCCCCATCGAAATCGGCGTTGAATGCCGTACATGCGAGTGGGTGCAACTGAATCGCTTTTCCTTCAATCAGCTTTGGTTGGAAAGCTTGAATACCAAGACGGTGAAGCGTTGGTGCACGGTTGAGGAGCACTGGGTGACTCTTCAATACGTTTTCCAATATATCCCAAACCACAGGCTCTTTGCGGTCTACAATTTTCTTCGCTGACTTCACTGTTTTTACAATACCACGCTCAATCATCTTACGAATGATGAACGGTTTGTAAAGCTCTGCGGCCATGTTCTTTGGCAAACCACATTCGTGGAGTTTCAAATCTGGACCAACAACGATTACCGAACGTGCTGAATAATCCACACGCTTACCGAGAAGGTTTTGACGGAAACGACCTTGCTTACCTTTCAAAGAGTCAGAAAGTGACTTCAACGGACGGTTCGACTCTGTCTTCACAGCACTTGACTTTCTCGAGTTATCGAACAAAGAATCAACTGCTTCTTGGAGCATTCTTTTCTCGTTCCGCAAGATCACCTCAGGTGCCTTGATCTCGATCAATCTTTTCAAACGGTTGTTACGAATGATAACACGACGATATAGGTCGTTCAAATCGGAAGTGGCAAAACGCCCACCATCCAATGGTACCAAAGGACGCAATTCTGGTGGAATTACTGGAACCACTTTAATGATCATCCATTCAGGGTTGTTGTTGATACGGTCATTTGCATCACGCAAAGCCTCCACCACTTGAAGACGCTTCAAAGCCTCGTTCTTACGTTGCTGAGAAGTTTCGGTGTTGGCTTGATGACGAAGGCTGTATGACAAACCTGCCAAATCCAAGTTTTGCAACAAATCGTGCAAAGCGTCCGCTCCCATTTTCGCAGAGAACTTATTTGGATCTTTATCGTCCAAGTACTGGTTTTCCTTCGGAAGGGTATCCAAGATATCGAGGTACTCTTCTTCCGTCAAATAATCCATTACCTCCAAAGGCTCGCCTTCTTTGTTTACTGCTCCACCCGGATTGATAACCACGTAGCGCTCATAATAGATGATTTGATCCAGTTTCTTGGTAGGAAGTCCTAGCAAGTAACCGATTTTATTTGGCAAGGATTTGAAGTACCAGATGTGTGCAACGGGAACAACCAACTGGATGTGTCCCATACGCTCACGACGTACCTTTTTCTCTGTTACCTCAACACCACAACGGTCACAAACAATCCCTTTGTAACGGATTCTTTTGTATTTACCACAGTGGCATTCGTAGTCTTTTACAGGACCGAAAATTCGCTCACAGAACAAACCGTCACGTTCGGGCTTGTACGTTCTGTAATTGATGGTCTCTGGTTTCAAGACCTCTCCATGTGAACTCTCTAGAATTGATTCCGGAGAAGCCAAAGAGATGGTGATTTTATTAAAATCACTTCTGTATTTCTGATTGCGTTTCTGAGCCATATTGCGCAATATTTCTTTTTTAATTAACGGTATCGAATAACTTAATCGAGGGAGATGCTCAAACCGAGTCCTTTCAACTCGTGCATCAATACATTAAAGGATTCTGGAATACCCGGTGTAGGCATATTTTCTCCTTTAACGATGGCCTCATAAGCTTTCGCTCTACCAATAACGTCATCCGACTTAACAGTGAGAATTTCTTGAAGGATGTTCGATGCACCGTATGCCTCGAGTGCCCAAACCTCCATCTCTCCAAAACGCTGACCACCGAACTGGGCTTTACCACCGAGCGGCTGTTGCGTAATGAGTGAGTATGGTCCGATTGAACGAGCGTGCATCTTGTCATCGACCATGTGACTCAATTTGAGCATGTAGATCACACCAACAGTTGCTGGTTGATCGAAGCGCTCTCCTGTGCCACCATCATACAAGTAAGTTACTCCGTATTCAGGAACATTCGCTTCTGTTGTATACTGGTTGATTTGGTCGATGCTCGCACCATCAAAAATTGGTGTTGCAAACTTCTTATCCAGATTCACCCCGGCCCATCCAAGAACCGTTTCATAAATCTGACCCAAGTTCATCCGTGATGGTACCCCAAGTGGGTTCAACACGATATCAACAGTAGTTCCATCTTCCAAGTAAGGCATGTCTTCATCACGAACAATCTTCGCAACGATACCTTTGTTTCCGTGACGACCAGCCATCTTATCACCCACTTTCAACTTACGTTTCTGAGCGATGTAAACTTTAGCCAATTTGATGATTCCTGCAGGAAGTTCATCTCCAACGGTAATTTGGAATTTCTTACGCTTGTATACCCCGAGGATATCGTTGTACTTCAAGTTGTAGTTATGAACGACACGTTTCACCAAAGCATTTTGGTCTTCGTCTCTCGTCCATCCTTCAGAGTTGATGATGCTGAAATCAAGTGATTGAAGTGCCTTTTGGGTAAACTTCACACCTTTCTTGATTTGAACCTCCTTGTAGTAGTTGAATACTCCTTGCGAAGTTTTCCCACCAACAAGCTTCATCAATTTCTCGATCAAGATTTTCTTCAAATCTCCAGCTTCTTTGTCAAACTCCTTATCGATCGCTTCGATGAGGGCTTTGTCTGAAGCTTTTGACTTACGGTCTTTAATTGCACGAGAGAAGAGTTTCTTATCAATCACTGTTCCTCGAGAAGAAGGAGATACTTTCAAAGAAGCATCTTTCACATCGCCTGCTTTGTCACCAAAGATTGCACGAAGTAGTTTTTCTTCCGGGCTTGGATCGGTTTCCCCTTTCGGAGTGATCTTACCGATAAGGATATCACCTTCAGTTACCTCAGCTCCAACACGGATCAAACCGTTTTCGTCGAGGTCTTTGGTAGCTTCTTCACTTACGTTAGGAATATCAGCGGTCAACTCTTCTTGTCCACGTTTCGTATCTCTTACTTCAAGTACGTATTCATTCACGTGGATCGAAGTAAAGATGTCTTCGCGCACTACACGCTCAGAAATCACGATCGCATCCTCAAAGTTGTATCCTTTCCAAGGCATGAACGCCACTTTAAGGTTTTGACCCAAAGCAAGTTCTCCTTTTTGTGTTCCGTATCCTTCTACAAGTACATCTCCTTTAGTTACACGCATACCTGCCGTCACAATTGGCTTCAGGTTGATGCAAGTACCTTGGTTCGTACGAGCGAATTTAGTGATGTTGTATACTTTAATACCGCTATTGAAGCTTACCAACTCATCGTTCTCATCGCGATTGTACTTGATGTGGATTTCACGAGCGTCTACATAATCAATAACACCGTCTCCTTCTGCTGTCAAAAGAACACGAGAATCTTTAGCAATACGGCCTTCCAATCCTGTACCCACTACTGGTGAGTTCGGCACCATCAAAGGAACAGCTTGACGCATCATGTTTGATCCCATCAATGCACGGTTCGCATCATCATGCTCCAAGAATGGAATGGACGATGCAGCGATCGAGGCAATTTGGTTAGGAGCAACATCCATGTACGAAACCTGTCCTGGCGCAACCACTGGGAAGTCACCTTCCAAACGGGCCTTCACAGTTTCTGTAATGAAGTTTCCTTTATCATCGATTTGAGCGTTGGCCTGAGCGATCATGCTCGCATCTTCTTCTTCAGCACTCATGAAGGTCACTGACTCCTCACCCAATTGAGCTTGTCCATCCGTTACTTTACGGTAAGGTGTTTCAATGAATCCAAGGCGGTTTACCTTCGCAAATACACAGAGTGATGAAATCAAACCAATGTTTGGTCCTTCAGGAGTTTCGATTGTACACAAACGACCGTAGTGGGTGTAGTGAACATCACGTACCTCAAAACCTGCACGCTCACGAGAAAGACCACCGGGTCCGAGTGCCGAGACACGTCGTTTGTGGGTCACCTCCGAAAGCGGGTTGGTTTGATCCATGAATTGAGATAGTTGGTTGGTACCAAAGAAGGAGTTGATCACTGACGAAAGGGTTTTCGCGTTGATCAAATCCGTTGGAGTAAATACCTCGTTATCTCGAACGTTCATACGCTCACGGATGGTTCTTGCCATACGAGCAAGACCAACACCGAATTGATTGTGAAGTTGCTCACCTACCGTACGTACACGACGATTTGAAAGGTGGTCAATATCATCCACATCAGCGTTTGAATTCACCAAGTCGATCAAGTATTTGATGATGAGAATCATATCCTCACGTGTCAAAGTACGTTGATCCATGGCCACATCGTGACCAAGTTTTCTATTGATTCTGAAACGTCCTACTTCACCGAGGTCATAACGTTGCTCAGAGAAGAAGAGTTTATCAATCACTCCACGCGCGGTCTCCATATCTGGCGGCTCGGCGTTTCTCAATTGACGATAGATGTGCTCTACTGCCTCTTTTTCGGAGTTAGAAGTATCTTTTTGAAGCGTATTATAGATAATCGTGTAATCAGCCGCGTTGATGTCCTCTTTGTGGAGGATAATCGTTTTTGCACCTGACTCCAAGATGAGTTCTACGTGTTCTTTTTCGATGATGGTCTCACGATCGATCATCACTTCATTTCGTTCGATAGAAACCACCTCACCGGTATCTTCATCTACGAAATCTTCAATCCATGTTTTTAGAACACGGGCAGCAAGACGGCGACCGATGGTTTTCTTCAAACCGGTTTTAGAGACCTTCACTTCATCAGCGAGGTCAAAAATCCCGAGAATATCTTTATCGCTCTCGAAACCGATCGCTCTAAGGAGCGTGGTTACTGGCAATTTCTTTTTTCTGTCGATATAAGCATACATGACACTATTGATGTCAGTAGCAAATTCGATCCAAGATCCTTTAAAAGGAATGATTCTAGCTGAGTAGAGTTTTGTACCGTTTGCGTGACGGCTTTGGCCGAAGAACACACCAGGACTTCTGTGAAGTTGGTTAACGATAACTCTTTCCGCACCATTGATGGCGAAAGAACCGCGTGGGGTCATGTACGGGATGGTACCGAGGTATACATCTTGTACAATTGTTTCAAAATCCTCGTGTTCAGGATCCGTACAGTACAGCTTCAGTTTCGCCTTGAGCGGAACGCTGTATGTCAGACCTCTTTCCAAGCACTCTTCAATCGAATACCTAGGTGGATCGATGAAGTAGTCCAGAAATTCGAGAACGAACTGATTACGGGTGTCCGTAATTGGAAAGTTCTCGCTGAATACTTTATAAAGACCTTCATCTTGACGGTCTTCAGGATTTGTCTCGAGTTGAAAAAACTCTTGAAACGACTTCAACTGCACTTCAAGGAAGTCAGGGTAGTCGTATTGATTTTTGGTAGATGCGAAATTAATTCGTTCTGCCTTTTTTACATCTGTTACCGAAGCCATAGGAAAATCACGGGTCAAGTGTACAACAAACTAAGAGGTGTGCAGGTAAATAAAGATACAAAAAGGTTTAGGTCTTGACCTGCGGCCCGACCTAAACCTTGAAAGTCAGATATGTGAGGGATTACTTAACCTCAACTTCTGCTCCTGCTTCTTCAAGTTGTGCTTTCAATGAGTCAGCCTCATCTTTAGGTACACCTTCCTTGATTGGCGCTGGAGCGCTATCTACGATCTCTTTTGCTTCTTTGAGTCCCAAACCGGTCAATTCTTTAACCAATTTCACAACTGCTAGTTTCGCACCACCAGCTGCTTTAAGGATTACGTCAAACTCGGTTTGAGCATCACCACCGTCAGCGTCACCGCCTCCAGCACCTGGTGCCGCAACCACTGCTGCAGCAGCAGCTGGTTCAATTCCGTAATCGTTTTTGAGGATCTCTGCGAGCTCGTTTACGTCTTTTACTGTAAGGTTTACAAGCTCTTCAGCCATAGCTTTCAAATCCGCCATTTTATGAAGTTTTATTTAGATTCTAAAAAATTAATTTACTTATTATGCTTCACGCTCTTGGAGCGTTTTTACCAAACCTGCGATGGTGTTTCCTCCAGACTTAAGCGCAGAGATAACGTTCTTCGCTGGAGATTGGAGTAATCCAATAACCTCGCCAAGTACTTCTTCTTTGCTCTTAATGTTGGCTAACGCCTCGAGTTGGTCGTTTCCGATGAAGCAAGCTTCTTCGACATAAGCCGCTTTGAGAATAGGTCTTTCGCTTTTGAACTTCTTTCTGAAGCCCTTGATAAGCTTTGCAGGTACATTCCCCGTTGATGCAGTCATCATTGAAGTTTGTCCAGACAAAGTTTCTGTAAGCGGTCCGAAATTCTTGTCCTCCATTCGCTCGATGGCGATGCGTAACAAGGTGTTCTTCACAACTTTAACAGAGATATCATTTTTAAAGCATTCCCGTCTCAGTAAGCTTGTCTTTTCAGCGTCGAGTTCCGATGTATCTGCAAGATAGACTACGTCATGGTTTGCAAGTACTTCAGAGATCTCCGCTATTTGTTGTTCTTTTTCTGCACGTGTCATACGTTCTCAGGTTTTAAACAGCGCTTACGCAGTCACTGATTTGGGTTCAACTCTAACTCCAGGACCCATCGTAGTACTCAAAGAGATACTTTTGATATACGTCCCTTTTGCAGCTGCAGGCTTCAATTTCATCAAGGTAGAAATCAATTCTGAAGCATTCTCTTTCAATTTTACTGCATCAAAAGATGCTTTTCCAACTGAAGCGTGAATAATTCCATACTTATCTACTTTGAAGTCGATTTTACCTGCTTTCACATCGCTTACCGCTTTCGCCACATCCATAGTCACTGTTCCCGATTTCGGGTTGGGCATCAATCCACGAGGACCCAAAACGCGTCCTAGTGCACCAACTTTCCCCATAACATTGGGTGTGGTAATAATTACATCAATATCGGTCCATCCGCCCTTGATTTTCGTCAGATACTCATCCAATCCAACATGATCGGCTCCTGCAGCTTTCGCTTCTTCCTCTTTGTCAGGTGTGCAAAGCACCAAAACGCGAACGTCTTTACCTGTTCCGTGAGGAAGTGACACGATGCCACGAACCATCTGGTTAGATTTTCTGGGGTCTACTCCAAGGCGGACTGCGATGTCAACAGACGCATCGAACTTGGTCGTCGTTAATTCACGAACGAGTTCAGCGGCTTCAGTAAGAGCGTACGACTTTGTTTCGTCATACTTCTCCATCACCGTCTTTCTTTTTTTAGTAATTCTTCCCATTGTTTAAATAATTATCCGACTTAAGAACGGTCACCTTCGATTAAGACACCCATGCTTCGTGCGGTTCCTGCAATCATATTCATTGCTGAATCCACGGTGAAGCAATTCAAATCCGGCATCTTGTCTTCTGCGATTGCTTTCACTTGATCCCAAGTGATTGTAGCAACTTTAGTACGGTTCGATTCAGACGAACCCTTCTTCAACTTTGCTGCTTCCAAAATCTGGACTGCAGCAGGTGGGGTTTTGATGACAAAGTCAAACGATTTATCACTGAAAACAGTGATCACAACCGGGAGAACTTTACCTGCCCTATCTTGGGTTCTAGCATTAAACTGCTTACAGAACTCCATGATATTGACTCCCTTCGCACCGAGTGCCGGTCCGACTGGAGGTGAAGGATTGGCCGCACCACCGCGTACTTGCAGTTTGATTAGTCCAGCTACTTCTTTTGCCATTGGCTATTTATATTAATTAGATGTTTTGTACAGGGGAAGCTATTATAACCCTTGCGGGCGTAGTACGTATGCATCTAGTAAATCCGTGATTTAACTTTCTTTTTCTACTTGAAGATATCCGAGCTCTACTGGTGTCTTTCTTCCAAAGATTTTCACCATTACTTTGAGCTTGCGTTTTTCTTCGTTTATTTCCTCAATCGTACCGTTGAATCCGTTAAAAGGACCATCGATTACTTTGATGGTTTCTCCTACGATGAACGGTATGTTCAATTCTTCATCAGTTTCAGCCAACTCATCCACTTTCCCGAGGATTCTGTTTACTTCACTCATTCTCAACGGAACGGGATCTCCACCTTTTTCAGCACCAAGGAATCCAATCACATTGTTGATTCCTTTGATAACGTGAGGCACTTCCCCGATCATAGCCAATTCAATCAGGACATATCCTGGGAAGAAGCTACGTTCCTTGCTTACCTTTTTTCCGTTACGGATTTGGTAAACTTTCTCCATAGGAATCAACACTTGTCCAACAAAATCTTGCAAACCAAGGGCCGAGATTTCACTTTCAATGTATTCCTTTACTTTCTTTTCCTTACCACTGATGGCACGCACTACGTACCATTTTTTTTCGTATTCCGCCATGGAGAAACTCGTCTTTAGTTTAGCGCTTGATAGATAAATCCGATTACGCCCTTCCACCATCCGCCTTCAGCATCTGCGTTTTGAACTCCGAACACATAGTCCATGAGCCAAACCAAACCAGCGATAATGAGCGACGCAATGAATACTAAAATGGCACTTTCACGAATCTCTGCCCAAGTTGGCCAAGTCACCTTGTGCACCAACTCTTGGTATGATTCTTCAACATATTTAGCAATACTTGCCATAATCTTTTCTTTAGCACGGGTGGTAGGACTCGAACCTACAACCAATGGTTTTGGAGACCACTACTCTACCAATTGAGCCACACCCGTAAATATGGGAAGAAGGTCACTTAAAACTAAGCACCTTCTTCCCGTCAATTTATTTAGGACTGAGTTCGTTAATTACTTAACTACTTCAGTTACCTGACCTGCACCTACGGTACGTCCACCTTCACGGATTGCGAAACGAAGACCTTTGTCCATAGCTACGGGAACGATCAATTTTACATTGATGGAAACGTTGTCACCAGGCATAACCATTTCACGACCAGCTTCCAATTCAATCTCTCCAGTTACGTCAGTCGTACGGAAGTAGAATTGTGGACGGTATTTGTTATGGAATGGAGTGTGACGTCCACCTTCTTCTTTTTTCAAGATATACACCTCAGCTTTAAACTCAGTGTGAGGAGTGATTGAGTTAGGAGCGGCGATTACCATTCCACGCTTAATCTCTTTCTTATCAACACCACGAAGCAATAGACCTACGTTGTCACCAGCTTCACCACGGTCGAGGATCTTACGGAACATCTCTACCCCTGTGATGGTTGATTTCAATTTATCTTCTTGCATCCCCAAGATGTCAACCTCGTCACCGGTGTTGATTACACCTGTTTCGATACGACCTGTTGCAACAGTTCCACGACCTGTGATCGAGAATACGTCCTCAACAGACATCAAGAATGGCTTTTCATTATCACGTGGTGGAATTTCGATCCAGTTATCAACTGCATCCATCAATTCTTTCACAGTGTCAACCCACTTCGCTTCTCCGTTCAACGCACCAAGTGCAGAACCTTTAACTACTGGAGAGTTATCTCCATCATACTCGTAGAAAGAAAGAAGATCACGGATTTCCATCTCTACTAATTCAAGTAGCTCTTCGTCATCAACCATATCCACTTTGTTCATGAATACAACGATACGTGGAATACCTACCTGACGTCCTAGAAGGATGTGCTCACGTGTTTGTGGCATTGGTCCGTCAGTAGAAGCTACAACCAAGATTGCACCATCCATCTGAGCAGCACCAGTTACCATGTTCTTCACATAATCGGCGTGACCTGGACAGTCAACGTGTGCGTAGTGACGGTTACCCGTTTCATATTCTACGTGTGAAGTGTTAATTGTGATACCGCGCTCTTTCTCTTCAGGAGCGTTGTCAATAGAAGAGAAATCTCTTGTTTGGGCCAACCCATCCGTCGCAAGCACAGTTGTGATCGCAGCAGTCAAAGTGGTCTTACCGTGGTCAACGTGACCAATGGTACCAATGTTGAGGTGCGGCTTCGAACGGTCAAAATTTTCTTTAGCCATAGCCTTGATTTGTTTAAATTACTACTCTTTGTTTAATAAATTCTTACTCTAATACTCTTATAATCCTAATTGAGCCAATGAGGGGAATTGAACCCCTGACCTCATCCTTACCAAGGATGCGCTCTACCCCTGAGCTACATCGGCAAAAAAAAATAGAGCGGGAGACGAGATTCGAACTCGCGACATTCAGCTTGGAAGGCTGACGCTCTACCAACTGAGCTACTCCCGCTAATTTCTTTTTTATGCAATGTGTGTGGGGAGAGCAGGATTCGAACCTGCGAAGGCGTAGCCAACAGATTTACAGTCTGTCCTCGTTGACCGCTTGAGTATCTCCCCTCAGGTAATAATAGTTCAAAGAACTGAGCCGATGGAGGGATTCGAACCCCCGACCCGCTGATTACAAATCAGCTGCTCTGGCCAACTGAGCTACATCGGCATCTCCCCTTTTCCTCTGCGAATACTTTTCAAAAAAAAGCACTCCCCGTTTTCTAAGGGAGTGCAAATGTAATAACTCTTTTTCTCTGCGCAAAAATTAAGTCCGAAAATTTTTACTTTTTTTTAGTAGGCCCTCATTTTCTCTTTGTGCTTCTTGATTTGTCTGCGGAGTGCTTCCACAGCAACATCAGTAGCTTCCTCGAATGATTTACATTGTCTGCGGGCAAATAAATCCTTGCCTGGCACCAGTAATTTAATTTCAGCAACCTTGTTTTCGTTCGTGTCTGAATTCTCCAAACGAAGGAATACTTCGCCGCCGATGATTTGATCGTGGAATAAACTGAGCTTGTCAATTTTCTCTTGAATGAAGTCGATCAACTTTTGATCAGCGTCGAAATGGATGGAATGAACTTGTAATTGCATATTAATCCTGTTTTAGATCCTCTTGGGTAACACACTACCCTCGCGGATGATTTTTTTGATGAATGGTCTTGAGCTGTTCGATCGAATTATGAGTGTAAATTTGTGTTGCACTGAGATTCGAATGCCCCAACAACTCCTTCACGGTGTTCAAATGAGCACCGTTGTTAAGCAAATGTGTGGCGAAGGTATGCCTTAAAATATGCGGACTTTTCTTTTGCACTGTACTCACCTTACCAAGGTAGTGATTGACTCTTCCATAAACAAATTTTGGAGTCAGTCTTTTGCCCTGATTATTGAGCAGAAGTGCATCTTGATCCGCAAGGCTTTTTCCTTCCATCTTCCTCAATTCAAAACTCTTTTCGATGAGAGCAGCGCACTCTTTGGTAATGGGCAATATTCGTTCTTTATTGCGCTTACCAAGAACTTTAATTTGCTGCCGATCATCAAGGTCGCTCACCTTCAATCCAATCAACTCAGAAAGTCGTATACCGGTTTCGTAAAAAAGGGTTACAATGAGTCGATCTCGAAGTGCTTTATAGTCTTGATTCTCTTCATCTTCCGATAAAAACAAGATCAAACGCTCCATCGCTTCCGCTTCGACGTAGCTCGGGAGTCGCTTCGGAATTTTAGGTCCTTTCACATTCATCATTGGGTCATGATCGCACACTCCTTCCCTTCGCAGATACTTAAAAAAAGTGCGCAAAGAGCTGATTTTTCGATGAACTGATCGCGCCTCGTAATTGAGTCCGTTCAAGAGCATAAGCCAAGAACGAAGCACCGAACTGGTGATCTCCTCCACGCTATTCACTTCAAACTCCTCTAAAGCATATTCAAAGAACTGCCTGAGATCGTTCTCATAGGCCGTGAGGGTGTGCGAAGACGAGCGCTTCTCAGCCTGTAAATAATCTAAAAACTGATTGAGGTGATTTTCCAAGGATTCCATTCTTCTGCAGACAAGCTAAGAAAATTGCACAAAAAAAAAGCGGAACCCCTAAGGAATTCCGCTTCAAAATATCGTTCTAAAAATGGCTTAATCTTCGAGATTCAAACCGTTTTTGTATATCGCTTTTTTCATTGCTTCTCTACGAGCAACACATGGCTTAACATAGTGCTGACGAGCTCTAAGGGCACGCATTGTACCTGTACGCTCAAATTTTTTCTTGAACTTCTTGAGAGCTCTCTCTATGTTCTCGCCTTCTTTAACAGGAATAATAAGCATTGTCTTTTCTTTTAATTGGAGGGCAAAGATAATTACTTTTTTGCTTTATCCAAACCTTACTTCAATATCTCTCTTGAAATTACCAACTTTTGTATCTCAGAGGTTCCTTCTCCGATGGTACAAAGCTTTGCGTCGCGATAATACTTCTCGGCCGGATAGTCTTTCGTGTATCCATATCCTCCAAAAATCTGAACGGATTCCGTGGCTGCACGAACACAAACTTCGCTAGCATAGTACTTCGCCATTGCCGACTCTTTGGTCATCTTCTGTCCCGTATTCTTCAAATATGCCGATTGGTACAACAACATTTCAGCAGCTTCGATCTCTGTAGCCATGTCTGCCAACTTGAATGCGATGGCTTGGAAGTTCGAAATACTCTGTCCAAATTGCTCTCTTTCCTTACTGTATTTGATGCTGGCTGAAAGGGCTCCTTTAGCGATTCCCAAAGAAAGGGCTCCGATGGAGATTCTTCCTCCGTCCAAAATTTTCATGGCCTGAATGAATCCGTCACCCACCTCACCGAGCACATTCTCTTCGGGAACTCTACAGTCCTCAAAAATCATTTCCGCGGTTTCGCTAGCGCGCATTCCTAGTTTGTTCTCTTTCTTTCCTCCACTAAATCCTGGAGTACCTCGTTCTACAATAAAGGCGGTGATTCCTCGACTATCTAAAAGTTCACCTGTTCGAGCAAGCACTACGGCGACATCTCCAGAAATCCCATGAGTAATCCAGTTCTTTGCTCCGTTGATCACCCACTCGTTTCCATCTTTTTTCGCAACGCACTTCATACGCATAGCGTCGGAGCCGGTATTCGCCTCGGTCAACCCCCAAGCACCAATCCATTTTCCGCTGGCAAGACTCGGGAGATACTTCTTTTTCTGGGCTTCGTTTCCAAAAGAGAGGATATGTCCGGTACACAAACTGTTGTGTGCAGCTACGGATAATCCAATGGAGCCGCAAACTTGAGCAATTTCAGAGATCACGGTGATGTATTCATTGTACCCCAATCCAGCACCTCCATATTCTTCAGGAACCAAAACTCCCATCAAGCCCAATTCCCCCATTTGATGGAAGAGTTCTTTGGGAAAGTGTTGGCTTTCGTCCCACTCCATAAAAGCGGGTCGGATTTCCTTTTCTGCAAAATCGCGCACCATCTGCGCAATCATCTTTTCGTTTTCATTCTGTTCAAAGTTCATTTCTTTAAACGTTTTGAGATCCTAGAGATCGGGTTATCAAATCTTTCATTTTTGAGAAGCATCTTCTCTTAATAGCGCGCTAAAATACTAAAGTTCTCACTGTACGGTTTTAGGCGTTCTGTTCCATTCAAAAAATCCAAAGCCACAAGGAAGGAGAATCCCACGGCTTGTGCACCGCACATCTTCACCAACTCTGCGGCTGCGGCGGCTGTTCCTCCTGTTGCAAGGAGATCGTCATGAATCAGCACTCGCTGACCTGTTTCGATGGCGTCATTGTGAATTTCAATGCTCGCGCTGCCGTATTCCAAATCATAATCGTAATTCACCGTTTTGTAGGGTAGCTTACCCTTTTTTCGCACAGGCACAAAAGGCACACCGAGTTCCCAACTGAGTGGCAGACCAAAAAAGAAGCCTCTTGACTCCACCCCCATGATCACGTCGATGTTCAAACTTCTGCACTCTTCCGCCATGCGTTGAACGATGGCTTTGCACAATTTCGGGTTTTGAAAAATGGGCGTAATGTCTTTAAAAACAATGCCTTCTTTTGGGAAATCGTTTACATCTCGGATGTGATTTCTGATCTCTTGAATTAGGGGGTCTGTAGACATAAATAGGGCCTGATCTTCAAAACAGTGGCTTTGTTCAGTGCAACACATTTCAAGAGCTCTTGTTCTGAGTGAAATGGGCCGTGTTCATTCCTGAATGCCACCAATGCCTTGCTTTGGTTTCTGCTAAGGTAAGGATGTTGAGCGAGTTCTTCTTCGCTTGCTTCATTAATCCGCAAACACTGTTGGTCTCCTTCCTCCAGAAAACAGCTTTCATTAAGAACAAGCAACACCTCTTCCCTCATGTTATAGATTTCACTGAGCTGATTCATGCTGTGATAGCCCCCGAGTGATTCCCTGTACTTTACAATTTTATTGGCATAGTATGAACCAATGCCGTAAATCGATTTAAAGGCCGTGGTGTCTGCCAGGTTAATGTTCAACCGTTCTTGCTTTTCGACGGTAGCGGAAGCCAAGGTTGTTCCTTCTTCTCCCAGACCTTCTTCAATCTCCTTGTTCTCTTTTGGCTTTTCTCTCAGTTGTTGGGAAGGGAATTGAAAATCGGATGCATAGAAATCAACCCATTCGTCTGAAAGCACATAAACCTTCTTCAAATCGTCGATAGAGGCAAAATGAGCTCCGTAGGAACAATATTTTCGAATGCTCTTTAGTTGTTTTTCGCTAATTCCGCGTTTTAACCATTCACGATCTTGGGCAGTGTTGGGGTCGAACTCCCCGTGAAGCTCCCAAGCAGGTTCCTTTTTAAAGGCATCCTCTTGCGGTTCGAATTGTTTTACCTGCTTTTCCTCTTCTAACTTTTTTTGGTCCTCAGCCAGCCAAAGTTGTTCATAGTGCTTCCGCTGCTGTTCATCCAAGGGTGGAATTTGGGCAGCTTTTTTCGCGTAAACACTGAATAGAGCAAGTCCGCTAGAGAGCAGCACAATCACCATCACTCCTCTGAATTCCTCCTTCCTAAACCAAAAAAACGAATCCATAGAGCGCAGTTGAAGTTCTACTTATATCTTTTAATTTCTCCAGATTTCACTCGGGCCATATAGCTCTGAAGGTCTTTCCAAATCTCTGGTGCAAGGAAGTACAATCCAAGAACGTTGGGGAAACACATCGCAAAAATCATTGCATCACCAAAATCGAACACTTGATTTGCACTAATGGCAGAACCAACAACGACGAAGAGACAGAAGATGAACTTATAAGAGATGTTCGCTGCTTTTCCTTCACCGAAAACATAGGTCCATGCTTTCAATCCGTAGTAAGACCAAGAGATCATGGTGGAAAGTGCAAAAAGAATCACGGCAACGGTGAGAACAATTGGGAACCAAGAGATGCTTTGGGCAAAAGCGCTACTTGTCAATCCAATCGCATCGAGATCGCCAGCTTTCTCATTGATGAACACCTCTGTGGCAGTAAAGCTTCCATAATCGGAAATTACAATTACCAAGGCCGTCATGGTACAGATCACTACGGTGTCGATAAATGGCTCCAATAGAGAAACCAATCCTTCAGAAATAGGCTCATCGGTTTTAGCTGCAGAGTGTGCAATGGACGCCGAACCAATACCAGCTTCATTGGAGAATGCGGCTCTACGGAAACCTTGAATCAAGACTCCAATCACACCGCCATACATCGCCTCTGAATTGAAAGCTCCTCCGAAGATTTCACCAAATGCTGCTGGAATAGCGCTGAAATTCATGGCAAGAACGATGAGTGCAGCAACCACGTAGATCCCTACCATAAAAGGAACAATCTTATCGGTTACCCGAGCAATGCTCTTGATTCCTCCGATAATGATGATTCCAACAATAACTGCCATTGTTACCCCGAAAATCCAACCGCGCTGGTAAAGAAATGATTCTACACCGCCAGTAGCTTCAGTGAGCAATGCGGTTGCCTGGTTGATTTGTACCATGTTCCCTCCACCGAAAGAACCTCCAATACACGCCACAGCGAAAAGCACAGCGAGTATCTTACCTAACATTCCAAGGTTTCGTTTTTCGAGTCCTTTTGATAAGTAGTACATGGGACCTCCAGACACGGATCCGTCAGGATTCACTTTTCTGTATTTCACACCTAGCGTACACTCGATGAATTTTGTGCTCATACCAAGAATACCTGCTATGATCATCCAAAAAGTAGCTCCTGCTCCACCAAGAGAAACCGCAACTGCAACACCCGCGATGTTACCAATACCCACCGTCCCTGAGAGAGCAGCTGTAAGCGCCTGAAAGTGAGACACCTCTCCCGAATCATCTGGGTCATCAAACTTCCCTCGAACAACATCCAAGGCATGTTTAAACCCACGAATATTCACAAAGCGGAAAAAGAAGGTAAAGAATAAAGCTCCCACTACGAGCCAAATGAGTACAAAAGGAATTTCAATGTTTTTGTGAAGGATTCTGAACTTGCTACCTACTGGGAGGTTTTGTGTGAGTCCGTCCACTTGAATGCTCGTAGTCGAACCATCCAACAACTGCACTTCCATCGGGCTCCCTATGTTTACATCCTTAATTTCAAATGATTGGGCTTTTTTGCCATTCCCCAGCTCATAATTCAGTACCATTCCTTCTTGAGTAACATCGAGAATCATCGGCACTCCTTTTAAAGGATCAGCTTCTAAATCCACTGTTGCTGTTGGGATGGTTCCGTCCAAAACCATGCGATACCGCGTGGTAGCTGTATCGTATCGTTCTACTACAATCTCTTCACCAATGGGTAAGGAATAGAAAATCACTTTTGACACTCCCGTGGTGATGGGCTCCATAAATCCATTGATGCGTTCATCCATGGTAGGCGGCTTATCTCCTGCATTTTCTTGGGCAAAAGCCGTGCTCAAGAGTGATGTAAAAAGGAGGAAAAAAGTAAAACGTAGTAGGTTCTTGTACATAAAATTGGTTTTGGCTTGGCTCAAATATAACCAAGTTTTTACGGAAGGAAAGTCCGTTTAGACAGTAGTTTGTATTCCGAGTATTCTATTTAGTAAACGTATTTGATCTGGATTCCCCAAGACAAACAATTTGCTTTTTGGCAGAATCTGAGTTTCTGGACCTGGGTTAATGACGTAATCCCCATCCGCCTTGTAGCCGATGATGTTGATTCCAAACCGGTTGTGCTGCTGGAGTTCCCCCAAGGTTTTATATCGGAAGTTATCAGGAAGGTCTTCAAACTGCACTTCTTCGAGGTTGATTCCACTTGCTCCTTGAATTCGAATGTGGTCTAGAAATTCAATCACATCCGGGTTCACAACAAGGGAAGCCATGTGTGCTCCTCCTACTTTATCGGGCATGATGACATTCGTAGCCCCGGCAATTCGAAGTTTATGGCAGGATTCCGTTTGAGAAGCTCGTGAGATGATGACAAGGTTCTTGTTCAGCTCTCGGGCCGTGAGCACCACATACAGGTTATCTGCATCGTGCGGCAAGGTAGTAATGATGGCTTTTGCCCGATGAATCCCCGCGCGAATGAGGTTTTCATCTTTGGTGGCATTCCCTTCCAGAACGGTGATCCGATCGCCCTCTGGTGAGCTGTGCACTTTGTCCAAGGCCGTTTCAAGAATGATGATCTCTTGATTGTGATCTACCAACTCAGAACAGGCCATTTCCCCTACACGACCATATCCGCAAACAATAACGTGTCCGCTTAATTTCTCTAATCGTTTTTCCAATTTTCTGGTTTTAAAAAGGTTTTTGTATTCACCGGCAACAAAATAGGTTGTGATGGCTGAAATGGTATAGGCAAAAGTACCGATGCTGGACACTATGAGGAAGGAGGTGAAGAGCATTCCGGTTGGACTCAAGGGTCGAACTTCGCCAAAACCAACCGTTGAAACGGTAATGACGGTCATGTAAAGCGACTCAATGAAGGAATAGCCCTCAATAAACATGTAGCCCAAGCTGCCTATCGCAATTACTATAAATACAGTAAACAGCGAATAGAATATCCGGCTAAATATTTTCAGGTTGTGAATCACTTATTTGAGTTCCCAGATGGTACTACGCTTGCTGAAGCGGGGTTTGAAATAATGCTTATTCTCTAGAATAAAGGCCATTACGAGATAGATGATAATGGGTGATCCAAGTGCGATGAAGCTAAGATAAATGAAGGATAAGCGCACTTTGTGAGCTGCGATACCAAATTTATCTCCCCACCATGCACAAACACCATATGCTTGTTTTTCGAAAAAATCAATGGTGGCTTTTATCATTGTGAGCTGTTTTTAGAATTTGGTTTCCTATGGAGCAAGATAAACATTTTTTATGATTACACTTGGTTTTAAAGAGTTCCAATAAACCCTGACTTTCCAACATGTTCCCCACCTTCAGTCCGCAAGCCTTCCACATGCGTATGGTTTTGTTCTGTTCGGGAGGAACACTTTGAAATCGATCAACTACCAATGCTTTAAGCTCATCAATCTGATGGTGAACTCCGTAGGCAAAAAGCAGCGGCAAATGAGCATTGATTAATACGGCTTGTGCACTACCTTCTCCCATCGCCGTTTTTGGTTTCAATCCTTTGATATTTTTCAAGACTTCTGATTTTTCCAGGTTCCAAGACTTGCTCCCTCTCAACTGCTCCAAAGCCGCTTCCATGTCCAAATCATTGATGAGCGAAGCCATTTTGAATCCCGAGCCGTGCACTGCTTTGGCCAGTTCGTAAAGTCGCTGCGTGGGGAAATTTGCAGGGTGTACTTGTCCAAAATTCCAGTGTGTCTTTTGCATGGGCACAAGTCCATAAGCGCTTTTCAACATGGTGTACATGCGTTCCAAAGCGTCGTGCTCTTTTCTTTTTTCAAGCCACCCGGCCTGACCGAAGAAGAGGGCCAACAATTTCATTTCGTCGTTCCGATAGCGCTCTATGATTTTCCAAGGTACCCGCTCTGCAAAGTGGATGAAGGCTTCTTTGTTCAGCTTAAAACCAAAAGCTCCACTGAGGGTGATCCAAGCCACACGGTTCCAATCGCCTTGAGATGCTTCCAATAATTTTAAAATGGAAGCTGCCCGATCCTCCAATCGCTGCACAAAATGACGGGTAACGGTTTGGTGAATGACAATTGCATCCAAAGCTCCTACCTGTTTCGCACAAGGTATGATTTCAGTGTGGGGCAATTGACCTTGGAACTGTTTCCAATGCGCCTCATCGCATCGCGACTTCAGCTCCAAAACGGGCAGAAAAACTCCCTTTTCAACCTCAACTTCTTTGTTGTGTTCCCAGACAACATGCAGCACCACACTCCTGTACTTGTCATCCACCTCATGCCGATGGGCATACCAATCGGAAGATTTGAGATGAATTTCAACATGGCCAAACCAATTCACTCCATCCAGATTTATCTTGGCTTCGAGGAAATCAGGACCGGCATGATGGTTATAATCTCCACGATAGAGAATTTCGAGTTTTTGTCCTTTTGTAGTCAGTAAATCCCCTTGAGCAAAATGTTGGAATTTCCAGATGTAGTGTAGATATTCTTCGATCATGAAACAAAAATGGGGCATGAAACGTAGCCACACAGAACCAATTTGCCAATGATATTCAGTATCTTGCGGATGAAAAATTAACGCTATGAAAAAAACACTCTCTTTCCTTGGGCTAGCTGTGGCCCTCATGCTCTTTACGGGTTGTGAAAAAATTACAGAGCAATCTTTCAATCTTCAGTTGACCAAAGACTTCAATGTGAACATGGAAGAAGGACAAACGGCCTTTACCTTCGAAGAAATTCTTTCGAGCTTGAGCAACGAAGAATTGGAGCAAGTGAAGGAAAGTATCATCAATTATCGCTTAAATTCCATCAGCTATAAAGTTTGGGAATATGGAGGGGCAGAAGCTGCTACCTTGGACGGATTGTTGAAGTTTTCAAAAGTGAGCAACGAAAACGACTTCGTTTCTTACGAAATCCCGGAACTTCTTCTCTCAGCGACCAGCAATGACGATGCGAGAAACACCATTGAATTCACTCCAGAAGAAAACGAAAAGATTGTCGGTTATCTTCTCGATGGAAATGCCATCAAAATTTTAGCTAACGGTAACGTAAGTGAACAACCTGCTAACTTTGTACTGCAAGTGGTTGCAGACATTACTGCTACTGCCGAAATCGAAGAATAACTTATTTAGCAGGCATTTAAATGATGCCTCGATCACTCAAAAGCGCTTCCATTGTTTCTTGCAATTGAAGCGCTTTTTTTCTTGCTGCTATCGCGAAGTCTTCAGAACTGTCGGCGTAGATGATGCCGCGCGATGAGTTGATCAACAAGCCCACTTCATCAGTCATTCCATACTTCACCACATCCTCCACGGTTCCTCCTTGCGCACCTACTCCGGGAACCAAAAGGAAATGCGTGGGTGCTTCTTCACGAATGGCCTTGAAGCCCTCTGGTCGGGTAGCGCCTACGACGTACATCAACTGATCATCTTTCCCCCAGGTGTTGCATTTGCGAATGACTTGCCTAAATAGCTCCGTTTCGCCATGCCACTGGAAATCTGCCGCCCCTTTGTTGGAGGTCATGGCAAGAACGATGGTCCACTTATCTTCAAAAGCTAAGAATGGAGTAACACTATCTTCCCCCATGTAAGGAGCAACTGTAATCGCATCTGCACCAAGTTGATTGAACATGGCTTCTGCGTAGTACTTGGAAGTGTTCCCAATATCGCCACGCTTAGCGTCGGCAATCACTAGACAGTCTTTGGGGATGAGGGCGATGCTTCTTTGCAGGGCGTCCCAGCCTTTGCTTCCATAGCGCTCATAAAAAGCGAGGTTGGGTTTGTAGGCCACACAGAGGTCGCTTGTGGCTTCAATGATGGCTTTGTTGAATTCAAATAAAGCGTCGGGATGATCGCTCAAATGCTTCGGAATCTTATCCAAATCACTGTCCAAACCAATGCACAAAAAGCTTTTCTTCGCTTTTATCTGTTCAATTAATTCTCGTCTGTTCATCCTTGTCCTTCCATTAATTTCGAGGTGTTCTCTGCCATTTTCAAGGCATCAATCACTTCCTTCAAATCGCCATCAATGATGTTCTGAAGATTGTATAAAGTGAGGTTGATTCTGTGATCGGTTACCCTTCCTTGTGGATAGTTGTAGGTACGAATTTTCGCAGATCGATCTCCCGTACTCACCAGTGTTTTTCGCTCAGCAGCTCGCTCTTGTTGCGCCTTTTCGAGCTCTTGCTCATACATTCGGCTCCGCAGCACGGTAAGGGCTTTTTCATAGTTCTGATGCTGCGATCGACCATCCTGGCATTCCACTACAATTCCAGTCGGGAGGTGAGTGAGTCGGACCGCCGATTCCGTTTTGTTCACGTGCTGACCACCGGCTCCACTTGCGCGGTAGGTGTCTTTCTTCACATCAGCCATGTTCAACTCCACGTCCACTTCATCCGCTTCGGGCAAGACCGCTACTGTTGCCGCTGAGGTGTGCACCCTTCCTTGGGACTCTGTGGCAGGAACACGTTGAACACGGTGCACCCCCGATTCGTATTTTAGGGTAGCATAAACATCGTCACCAGAAACGGTGAAAACCACCTCTTTGTATCCACCACTCGTTCCTTCATTCACGTTGGCCACCTCCATCTTCCAACCGCTATCTTCAATAAACTTGGAGTACATTCGGAACAAATCACCACAAAAGATACTCGCTTCATCTCCCCCCGTACCTGCACGAAGTTCTACAATTACATCTTTGTGATCGTCCGGATCTTTTGGAATGAGCATCCACTTGATCTCCTCCTCCATCTTCGCCTTCTCGTCGCTTAGTTCGTTGATCTCCTCTTTGGCCATTTCGCGCATTTCTGCATCGCTTTCGGCCTCCAGCATTTCTTGAGCGGATTGGAGATTATCGTTCACATTTTTGAACTTGAGGTACACTTCCGAGAGTTTCCCTAAATCCTTGTACTCCTTCATCAATACGGCGTAACGCTTGTTATCGCTGATCACTTCGGGATCAACTATCAACAAACTCACTTCCCGGTAACGATCGTGGATCGAAGCCAGTTTCCCCAATAAATCGCTCATTTCTTAGCTGTATTTAAACGTTCCGTGTTCGGATGTAATGCTCAATTCTTTTTGGGCTGAAGCTTCCACTCTACCCACAATCTTGGCGTCCACATCAAAGGACTTTGATATCTCAATGATGGCTGCTGCTGTGGCCTCATCGGTGTAAAATTCCATGCGGTGACCCATGTTGAAGACTTTGTACATCTCTTCCCATGTGGTTCCCGACTCCTCTTGAATCAATTTGAAGAGGGGTGGTGTTTCAAAAAGTTGATCCTTCACCACGCGCACATCGCCAACGAAGTGAAGTACTTTGGTTTGTGCCCCGCCACTGCAATGCACCATGCCATCAATTTTGTCGCGAAATTGCTCCAGTACTTTGTTTACAATAGGAGCGTAGGTGCGGGTAGGTGAAAGCACCAATTTTCCGGCGTCGATCGGACTCCCCTCCACTTCGGAGTTCAGTTCTTTTGTTCCCGAGTACACCAAATCCATGTTGGTTTTTGGATCGAAAGACTCCGGGTATTTTGTTGCCAGTGTTTTTCCGAAAACATCATGACGAGCACTGGTCAAGCCATTACTTCCCATTCCACCATTGTATTCGCTTTCATAACTCGCCTTCCCGAAGGAAGCCAATCCAACAATTACATTGCCCGGTTTTATGTTGGCGTTGTCGATCACTTCGTCTCTTCTCATTCGAGTCACCACCGTTGAATCCACGATAATCGTTCTTACGAGATCACCTACATCGGCCGTTTCACCCCCCGTTGAACGAATGTTGAGTCCGTGCTTCTGTAGTTCTTCGAGCAGTTCTTCTGTACCGTTGATGATGGCTGAAATGACTTCACCTGGAATGAGGTGTTTGTTTCTTCCGATGGTTGATGAAAGTAGGATTTCTCCCGTCGCTCCAACACAAAGGAGGTCGTCAATATTCATGATGAGCGCATCTTGAGCAATGCCCTTCCAAACCGACACATCTCCGGTTTCCTTCCAGTACATGTAGGCCAATGACGACTTGGTTCCTGCACCATCGGCGTGCATCACGATGCAATGTTCCTCGCTACCGGTGAGGTAGTCGGGAACGATCTTACAAAAGGCCTTTGGGAAAAGTCCTTTATCTACATTTTTGATGGCCGCATGAACGTCTTCTTTACCTGCGGAGACGCCGCGTTGTTGGTATCTTGAATCTGACATAAAAAAAGAAGCGGGGTAGGATCAAAAGACCCACCCCGCGAATAAAATTTATTTATTTCTGCTAATTACTTCCAGTGCCCTCACCTTCGGCGGGGACATAGTCGTAGCGTAAAATCTTAAATATCGTACGTCGGTTCACCTGGTGAGCTTTCTCTTGCTCTTCTTCGGTGGCCATTGCGTTGATTTGCTTATCGGTAATGATCGGCTCATCCTCTCCTTTTCCTACAGGTACCAAACGGTCTGTAGCAATACCTCTACCAATCAAGTACTTCACACACGTTTCCGCACGTCGCTGACTAAGATCTTTGTTGTATCCTGCTTTACCACGGGTATCCGTATGCGCTTCAAGTTGTACAACGAAGTTCGGGTTACGCGTCATGATGTCGAACAAGAAGCTCAAAGAATCGGCAGAGTTCACTTCCTCTGTAATGAGGAGTTCAGCACTATCAAAAGGATAGAGTACCAATGGCATCTCATATGCTTTTCCTGTAACGATCTCTTTCAAGAAGTACTCACGAGCAAAGGTGGTTGACTCGCCAACACCCACAGTTGAGAATTGGTCACCAGTACCAATGTATCCGTCCATAGAAACATCAACAGAATAGCTGGTTTCTACCACAACTTCTCCTTCACAAAGAGATATTCCACCATTACCATCTGTCGTCAAAGCATAGCTGTTTCCATCTGTACCTTGAATCGTAACTTTAGCATCTACCAAAGGAATAGCTGTATCGAAATCGTACACTGTTGCCTTGTAGCAGAATTCCAAAGGAGGCATTTTGAACGAGTAGATATCATCTTTTCCTTTTCCGCCTGGACGGTTAGAGGTGAAGTATCCTTGATCTTTGTCTCCATCTACAATAATTCCGAAATCATCGCTGCTTGAGTTCAATGGGTATTGAAGGTTTTGAACCTCTCCAAACTCCATATTTCCAGTAGATTCAGCTTTGAAGATGTCCAATCCACCAAGACCACCGTGTCCGTTCGAAGAGAAGTACAAAGTACCGTTCTCAGCAACAAAAGGGAACATTTCGTCGCCAGACGTATTCACTGCTGCGAGGTTTTTGGCTGAACCCCATTCTTTGGTTTTCTTATCGTAAGAAAGGTACCAAATGTCTTTTCCACCTTTTCCACCAGGCATATCTGAAGCGAAGAGAAGGTACATATCATCAGGAGTAAGCGCTGGGTGACCTACTTGAGAAGAATCGTTGTTCTCTCTGTTGATGATGTTCATGGGTTCTGAAGGACCGAATTTCGTTCCCATTCTTTTTGCAAAGTAGATATCACAAGCGAAGTTGGACTTCTTTTCATAGACACAACGTGTGAAATACATCGTTTGTCTTTTCTTGTCGAAGCAAGAAGCACCTTCATTGGAAACCGTGTTGATGGTCATGTTCAAAGGTGTAGGCGTGCTCCATTTTCCTTTTTTGTCTTGTTCTGATGTGAACAAATCCATAAAGCTCTCTCCAGTGATTGGGTCTTCCCCACCACCAGCAGCGCTTTGACGAGAAGAACCGAAAACGATCTCATCGTTCTTCTTGCTTGACCAAGCCGGAGCAAAGTCGAAGAAAGGAGAATTCAAAAGAACCACCGGCTCTACTAGATATCTTGAAGGAGGCATTTCAATGGCGAGTGAAGCATTTTCACAGTCGTCAATGCGAACATCTCCTTTACTTGCATCTCCGCCTCTTTCCTTGTATTTCGTGTATTGCACAACTGCTTCGTCGAACTTCTCTTGCTCGAGCAAAACCTCTCCGTACATGTAATATACTTCTGGATTTTCTTTGTAGTAGCGCAAATCGATGGACTTTTCGTACCACTCTTCAGCGCCGGCATTGTCTGTCATCAATCGGTAACACTCTCCCAATTGGAAGGTGATATAACCTTTAACATCAATACCGTCGGAACGGTCATAAGCTACTTTATAGGCTTTGGAGGCTTCGTGATAACCTCCACGATTAAACTGTTGGTCAGCCTCAGTTACATACTTGTTTTGAGCAGTAGCAGCGAACGAACCCAGTAGCACGAAGGCAAGGGCAAGCATTGCTTGAACTGGGCGAGTGGTTCTCATTTTTTCCATTTAAATACGGTTTCAGGAAGCGAAAATAAGTAAATATTTAAGAGAATAGCAAATCTAAAAAAGCCCTATAATTCTCAATTTGTGCTTTATTCCTCCCAAGATTCCATTTGTACTTCGTAAATCATTGAAGGGAAATGAAGAAAGCGGGCGACCTTTCAACACAGGGCAAAGAAAAACCCCACTCAATTTGGCGGGGTTTTAAAAGTATTTCTATCGTGTAAAGAGGATTTCTCTCAATTTTGGCAATGGCCAGATTTCATCATCAACAAGCATTTCAAGCTCATCTGCATGAACCCTCATTTTAGCCATCAAAGGCATTACAACTTCAGCATATTCAGTTGCCTTTTCTTTATTTCCTTCCATGGCGTCAATTTTGCGTCGCTCTGCAAGCAACTCATCTGCTGTTTGCTTCACTACTGCAAGGTGCTCAGAGATGCTTTTGATCAAGCCTATTTGAACTTCTCCCGCTTTCTTGCCGCTCGCAGCTCCCAATACTTCAACCAAACCTCTTGCATTCTCAATCAATCGGTTTTGATAGTTGATGGCTGCCGGGATGATGTGGTTTTGCGCAATATCAGCAGCAATTCTCGCTTCAATCTGACGCTTCATGATGTAGTTCTCGTAATCAACTTCAACACGCGCTTCTACTTCCAATGGATGCAAAACGTTCATTTTTTCGAAGAGGGCTACTACTTCTTTACGCTCCCAAACTTCGAGAGCTTGAGGTGTGTTGGTAAGGTTGGATAAGCCGCGTTTCTTTGCATCTTCAACCCACTCTTCTGAGTAACCGTTCCCCTCGAATCGGATGGATTTCGATTGCTTGATCAAGGCTTGAAGCTCCTTCAAGATTGCTTCATCTTTTTTATCGCCTTTCTCAATTCTGCTATCTACACTTACTTTAAATACTTCCAACTGTTCTGCTACGATGGTGTTCAATACGGTCATCGCATGCGCACAGTTAGCAGTAGATCCAACTGCTCTGAACTCGAATTTGTTTCCGGTGAAGGCAAAAGGTGAGGTTCTGTTTCTATCGGTATTGTCAAGCAATACTTCTGGAATCCGACCAATTTCCAACTTCAAACGGGTTTTATCTTCTGGTGTAAGTTTTCCTGCTTTCGTGCTTTTCTCCAAAGCGTCCAACAAAGAGGTTAACTGAGAGCCAATAAAGGCAGATATGATAGCTGGAGGCGCTTCGTGTCCACCCAAACGGTGATCATTCCCTGCTCCTGCGATGCAAGCGCGAAGGATGTCTGCATGCTTATGAATGGCTGCAATGGTGTTGACGAAGAAGGTCAAAAAGCGAAGGTTGCTCTTCGGGTTTTTTCCTGGCTTCAAAAGGTTCACACCGGTGTTGGTGCTCAAAGACCAGTTGTTGTGCTTCCCTGATCCATTCAAACTTTCGAAGGGCTTCTCGTGCAAGAGCACACGGAAATCGTGCTTCTTAGCCACTTTATCGAGCAAGTCCATCAACAATTGATTATGGTCGTTGGCAATGTTGGCTTCCTCGAATACAGGTGCTACTTCAAACTGGTTCGGTGCTACTTCATTGTGACGAGTGGTTACCGGTATCCCCAATTTGTGCGACTCCGTTTCGAAGTCTTTCATGAACATCATGATGCGCTCCGGAATTGAC